>JBGFRU010000028.1:0-92841 GCA_041694945.1 Pseudomonadota bacterium | reverse complement strand
TTGACCAAGCCAACACCCAGAAAGTAGCCAACCGCCTGCTCAAACGGCTGCAGAGCATAGGCTACAACGTGCAGATAACGCCGGCTTGAATGAGTCGTGGAGTCTGGTTTCACTTCAGCCGTGGATTTCTTGAATTCGAGGGTGGCGGATTCGCCCTGCGCGGTGAGGCTGCGCAGTTGCTCCGGCGTCATGCCGCTTTCTCCTCGATCCGTTGGGCATCGGGGATGCGCAATTGGCCGGAGATAAGGCGCGGCAGTAGCGTGTCACGCAGGGCGGCGAGGGTTTCCATCTGCTCAACATTGGCTTGCGCTTTCAATCGTAACGGCGCGGCGACGACATCGAATGTTTCGCAGAGTTCGTGCGGCGGCAAAGCAAAGCGCGGGATTTTCAAGCCGTCAGGATTGAGCATATTCACCGTGCTGCCGTTGGCGCAGACCTCCGCTTGCGGCACTTGTTGCGCCAGCAGCGCGCGCAACATGCCCAGATGCCGGGCCTTCATCTGCAACCCGCTGATGTTACGTCTGGGCATCGAACAACTCCTGCAAGGCATCGGCAAGCGTGCGCACGTCCTGCAAATAGGCGGGCAAAAGCTTCAGGGTTTCGTTGGCAAAGCCGACACCGTAGTCGTGCGCGGTGGTGTTGCGGTTGGCGCGGTAGGCAAACCAGCGTTCGATGGCGGCTTCGTCCAGCAGACCGTGTTTACCAGCATGGCGAAACAAGTCCTTGAAAACCAGTTTGTCCACTTCGCGGGGAATGCCGCCGTAGAGTTTCAGCGCCTTGCGCAACAGCTTGCCGGTAGTTTCCAGCGACAGTTCGAAGCTCTTGACCACAGCGTTGCGAAACAGGTCGTAGAGCGTGTCTTGCTCCGATTGCACGGCGGCCAGCCGAGCAATGGCTTCTTCCAAGGTGTCCGCCGTGCGGCGCAAGTGTTCGACATGCAATGACACGCGCGTTCTCCTCGGTTGCTTACGGCGTAGCCCAGCACAGCTTGTCGGCGGCCTTGAAGAGTTCGGCTTCGAAGCCGAGCTGGCCGCCGTTGCCGTTCTTGGCCGTGCCGTTCCTGGCGCTGTTGTTCTGAGCCATCGTGTTCTTATCCTTTGCGTCATGCCCAGGCGGGCCTGCCGCACCGGCTCAGGCGATCAAAATCAGCACCACCTGCAGCAGCACGATCAGCAGCAGCACCGACAAATCGACCCCGCCGACCGTGGGCACGACGCGCCGGATGGGCGCCAGCAAGGGTTGCAGCAGGTGCCCCAGCGTGTACTGAATCGGCGCCTGCGGCTGCACCCACGACAGCACCACGTACACCAGCGCCACCACCATCAGGCCCTGCAACACGGTGCGCAGCATGAAGTGGAGCGCCACCCACGGGATGCTGAACAGTTGCGCGGCCTGCCCCATGCCCTGCGGCCCGAGCAAGCCGGCACCGAGCAGGGAGTGCCATGCCGCCGAATAGACCAGCGCCAGCAACACCGCGGCGATGAAACTGGCCACATCGAAGCGCGACTGCACCCAGACCTGCGGCAAAGACCTGCGCAGCGGCTGCACGATCCAGTTGGTGAGCGCCATCACGAACGGGCCCGGCTGCTGCGTCATGCGCATGCGCCGGGTGTTCATCCAGGCCCGCAGCAAGGCCGCCGCGACCAGGAAAAAAAACAGCGTGTCGAGCAAGAAAAGCAGCGCGGACATGGTTAGCGCAGTCCTGTGTACAGGCCCAAGGGGCTGATTTTCATCGTTTGCCCTTTTTCGTTTTGCCCGTGCCCCGGGTGGCCGGGGCTGCTGGCGCAGCCGCCGCTCGGGACACCTCGCGCACCGCCTTGCTGCGCGTGCGCTTGGGGGCGTATTGTGCCTCAGCCGATGCGGCGTCGCGTGCCTGTTTGCCCTTGCGCGTCGCGCCCGCCTCGGCGGCCTTGTCGCGCTGCACACGGGGGCTGTCGGCGTCCGGGTTGACGAGCCTGAAATCGATCCGGCGCCCGTCCAGATCGACGCGGCTGACCTGCACATTCAGGCGCGACCCCAGGGCGTAGCGGATGCCGGTGCGCTCGCCACGCAGCTCCTGGCGCGTTTCGTCGTGGCGAAAGTAGTCGCCGCCCAGCTCGGTGATGTGCACCAGCCCTTCGACGTAGAGGTTTTCGAGCGTCACGAACAGGCCAAAGCTGGTGACGGCGCTGATCACGCCGCCAAACACTTCGCCCAGGTGTTCGCGCATGTATTTGCACTTCAGCCAGGCCTCGACGTCGCGGCTGGCTTCGTCGGCGCGGCGCTCGTTGGCGCTGCAGTGCAGCCCGGCCGCCTGCCAGCCCAAGGCCTCGGCGCTGCGCGCCTTGGCGGCTTCGGCGGTGGCGGCGCTGACGGCGGTCTCGCGCGCCGACAACCGCTTGGCCAGCTTGGCCTGCGCCTCGCCCGGTGTGGGCAGCGTCGGCAGGCGGTATCTGCGCTCGGCCAAAATGGCTTTGATGAGGCGGTGCACCAGCAAGTCGGGGTAGCGCCTGATCGGGCTGGTGAAGTGGGTGTAGGCCTCAAAAGCCAGCCCGAAGTGGCCGCTGTTGTGCGGGGTGTAGATGGCCTGCTGCATCGAGCGCAGCAGCATCTGGTGGATTTGCGCCGCGTCCGGGCGCTCCTGGGTGGCGGCGGCCAGTTGCTGAAAATCCTTGGGCTGCGGCTCGTCGGACAGCGTTTGCGCCACCCCCAGGGCCTTGAGGTACTGGCGCAGGGTTTCGAGCTTCTCGGGCGTGGGGCCCTCGTGTACCCGGTACAGCCCCCACTGCTTGCCTTGGGCGATGAACTCGGCGGCGCACACGTTGGCCACCAGCATGCTCTCCTCGATCAGCTTGTGGGCCTCGTTGCGCGTGCGGGGCACGATTTTCTCGATGCGCCCGCTTTCGTCACAGACGATCTGCGTCTCGACGGTCTCGAAATCCACCGCGCCGCGGCGCTGGCGCGCGCTCAGCAGCGCCCGATAGACCTCGTGCAGGTGCAGCAGGTGCGGCACCAGGGCGGCGCGCTGCTGCGCCTGCGGGCCGCGGGTGTTTTGCAGGATCGCCGCCACTTCGGTGTAGGTGAGCCGGGCATGGCTGTACATCACGGCCGGGTAGAACTGGTAGGCGTGCACCTCGCCTTGGGCGGTGATGAGCATGTCGCACACCAGGCACAGGCGCTCGACCTGCGGGTTGAGCGAGCACAGGCCATTGGAGAGCTTTTCCGGCAGCATCGGGATCACGCGGCGCGGGAAATAGACCGAGGTGGCGCGGTCGTAGGCGTCGGCATCGAGCGCGTTGCCGTTTTCCACGTAGTGGCTGACGTCGGCAATCGCCACCAGCAGCCGCCAGCCCTTGCCGCGCCCGACGCGGGCGGGTTCGCAATACACCGCGTCGTCGAAGTCGCGCGCGTCCTCGCCGTCGATCGTCACCAGCGCCACGTCGGTCAGGTCGATGCGGCCCTTGCGGTCGGCGGCGCGCACCTGCTCGGGCAAGGCGCGCGCCTGCGCCAGCGCGGCCTCGCTGAACTGGTGCGGCACGCCGTATTTGCGCACCGCGATCTCGATCTCCATGCCCGGGTCGTCGATCTCGCCCAGCACTTCCTTGACGCGCCCCACCGGTTGCCCAAACAGCGCCGGCGGCTCGGTGAGCTCGACCACCACCACCTGCCCCGGCTGCGCCGCCCCGGTCGCGGCCTTGGGGATGAGCACGTCTTGGCCGTAGCGTTTGTCTTCTGGCGCCAGCAGCCAGACCCCGTTCTCGTGCAGCAGGCGGCCGATCAGGGGCGCGCTGGAGCGTTCGATGATTTCGGTCACGCGCCCCTCGGGGCGGCCGCGCCGGTCGTAGCCTATGATGCGCACCTTCACGCGGTCGCGGTGCAGCACGGCGCGCATCTCGTTGGGCGAGAGGTAGAGGTCGGGCTGGCCGTCGTCGCGCTGCACGAAGCCGTGGCCGTCGCGGTGGCCATGCACCACGCCGTCGAATTCGGTCAGGAGCGGGTTTTGGATTTTTTCTTTCACGCGGTTTTTACACTCGTTTGGGTCATGCTATACTAACGGCTTATCTGAAAGCCCAGGTGGCGGAATTGGTAGACGCACTAGTTTCAGGTACTAGCGCTGAGAGGCGTGGAGGTTCGAGTCCTCTCCTGGGCACCAAGCATTGCACAAAACCTGCACTTTGAATCCTTTTCAAGTGCAGGTTTTTTTGTGCCTGCTCGCCGTGTGCCAGCGCCAGCACAGGCTTCAAAGCAGTTGCCCCACCAGATCGTGCCCCTCGGCGGCCACGATGCGCGCGCGCACCCACTCCCCTGCCCGGTAGCTCTGGCTGGCTTTTTGCGTCGGCAGCAGGCGCACCACGCCGTCGATCTCGGGCGCGTCGGCATAAGAGCGCCCGACACCGCCTTTTTTGCCCAGGCTCAGCGCCTGGTCCACCAGCACCTGCATGGTGGCGCCGACGCGACGCTGCAGCCGCGCCGCCGACACGCCTTCGGCCACCGCCATGAAGCGCGCCCGGCGCTCGTGGCGCACGGCATCGGGCAGCGCACCGGGCAGTGCGTTTGCCGCTGCCCCTTGCACCGGCGAGTAAGCAAAGCAACCGGCGCGGTCGATCTGGGCCTGAGCCAAAAAGCTGAGCAGGTGCTCGAACTCGGCCTCGCTCTCGCCCGGAAAACCGGCGATGAAGGTGCTGCGCAGCACCAGCTCGGGGCAGCGCTCGCGCCAGCGCTGGATGCGCTCGAGGTTGCGCTCGCCACTGGCCGGGCGCTTCATGCGCTTGAGCACGTCCGGGTGGCTGTGTTGCAGCGGCACGTCGAGGTAGGGCAGCACCAGCCCATCGGCCATCAGCGGCAAAATCTCGTCCACGTGCGGATACGGGTACACGTAGTGCAGGCGCACCCAGGCCCCGTGCGGCCGCGCCAGCTCGCCCAGGGCGCGCGCCAAGTCAAACAGCTTGGTCTTGATCGGCCGACCGTCCCAAAAGCCGGTGCGGTACTGCACATCGACGCCGTAGGCGGAGGTGTCTTGGCTCACCACCAGCAGCTCCTTGACCCCGGCCTCAAACAGCTTGCGTGCCTCGCCCAGCACCTCGCCCACCGGGCGGCTTTGCAGATCGCCGCGCAGCGAGGGGATGATGCAGAAGGTGCAGCGGTGGTTGCAGCCTTCGCTGATTTTCAGGTAGGCGTAGTGGCGCGGCGTGAGCTTGACGCCCACGCCCTCGACCAGCGCCGCAGCGGGCCGCGCCGGCAGCAAATCCAGAAACGGGTCGTGGGGCGGCGGCGGCAGGTGCTGATGCACGGCTTGCATCACCTCGTCGGTGGCGTGTGGCCCGGTCACGGCCAGCACTGCGGGGTGCATCTGGCGCACCAGATTGGCGCCGCCCTCGCCTTGGCGTGCGCCCAGGCAGCCGGTGACCAGCACCCGGCCGTTGGCGGCCAGCGCCTCGCCGATGGCGTCCAGGCTCTCTTGCACCGCTTCGTCGATGAAGCCGCAGGTGTTGACGATCACCAGATCGGCCCCTTGGTAGCTCTTGCTGGTCTGGTAGCCCTCGGCGTGCAAGCGCGTCAGGATCAGCTCGGAATCGGTCAAGGCCTTGGGGCAGCCGAGGCTGACAAAGCCGACCTTGGGCGCAGGCCGGGCGGCTGGTGGGGTCGAGACATCTGGGGTTGCAGTCATCCCCGGATTGTCTCAGCTTCGGGCGCACCGCAGCAGCCGTGCAGGCGACGGGGCGCAATCGGCCTTTGTGCCTGTGCGCCCATGAGCCCCTCAGCGCTTGAGCCCAAACGCCGCCAGCATCTGCTCTTGCATCTGCGCCAGCGCATGCTGCGACTGGTTGAAGTAGTTGCCCAGCATCAGCGGCGCCTGCGCCTTGACGAACTGCTGCCACAGCTCGGGCGTGAGGTCTTTGGCCTGATCGGCCATTTTTTGCTGCACGTCCATGAAGATCTGCAGGTTTTTTTCGAGGTAATGGCCCATGTTGGCCTGCATCGAGTGGCCGTAAAAGCGGATCAGGTTGGCCAGCAGCTTTTCGGAAAACAGCGGCACGCCGGCGCTTTCCTCCTCCAGGATGATCTGCAGCAGGATGCTGCGCGTCAGGTCGGCACCGCTCTTGGCGTCGCGCACCACGAAGGGCTGCACGCGCATCACCAGCTCTTTGACTTCGGCCAGCGTGATGTAGGCCGAGGCCTCGGTGTCGTAGAGGCGGCGGTTGGGGTACTTCTTGATCACGCGCGGCGACTGGCCGGGCGCGCTCGCTTCTGAAGCCTGGGGGTCTTGCACGTTGCGGGCTTTCTGGGCAGTGGGAAGGGTGACGAAGGCCTGACACGGGGCAGGAAGGCTTGTGACTTGCTCCAGCCGTGCTCCATTGTAGAGGCAGGGCCGCGCTGGTCGGGGAGGACCACGCCTGAAGGCGAAGCGGGCGCACCGTCGATGGCGTGCGGCGGGGGCAGCGCATCAGCCCGGCGCAAGCCCGGTGTGCTATTTTGGCGCCCTTGTTTCACTTCCCCCTCTTGTGTACGCCCATGAAACGCCTGCAAAACAAAGTCTGCCTCATCACCGGTGCCGCCCAAGGCATCGGGGCCGCCACCGCGCTCAGGTTCGCCGCCGAAGGCGCGCGCGTGGTGGTCTGCGACCTGCGCCAAAGCGCCGTCGATGAGGTGCTGGCGCAGTGCCAGGCCTTGGGCGCCGAGGGGCTGGGGCGCGTGCTCGACGTGACGCAGCGTGCCCAGGTCGATGCATTGGTGGCCGAGGTATTGCAGCATTTTGGCCGCATCGACGTGCTGGTCAACAACGCCGGCATCACCCAGGACGCGCGGCTGCAAAAGATGAGCCTGGAGCAGTTTGACCGTGTCATCGACGTGAACCTGCGCGGTGTGTTTCATTGCAGCCAAGCGGTGGCCGATGCCATGGTGGCACAGGGCGCGGGCGTGATTCTGAACGCCTCGAGCGTGGTCGGGCTGTACGGCAACTTTGGCCAGACCAACTACGCCGCCACCAAGGCGGGCGTGATCGGCTTCACCAAGACCTGGAGCCGCGAGCTCGGCCCCAAGGGCGTGCGCGTGAACGCCGTGGCACCGGGCTTTGTGGCCACGCCGATCCTGCACACCATTCCCGACAAGGTGCTCAAGGACATGGAACAGCGCGTGCCCCTGCGCCGCCTGGCGCAACCCGAAGAAATCGCCAACGTCTATGCCTTTTTGGCCAGCGACGAGGCCAGCTACGTCAACGGAGCGGTGCTCGAGGTCTGCGGCGGCCTGACGATCTGACCCGAGCCCGGGCGTGCGGGCATCCGAGCGCGCTGCGGGGTTGGTCATATGGGGCGCTGATTTGTCGCCTATCATGGTCGCACGCCATGGCGGCAGCGGCCGCCCGACTTGTGACCAGACCCATGCCCACCCCAAGCGCCAGCCCCACGCCTCCCTCACCGCCTGCGTCACCCGACCTGGTCGGCAGCGCCGCCGCACCCACCCACCCCGCACCCGAGGCGAACGAGCCGCACTGGCACACCCGCAGCAGCGCCGACTGCGCGCGCACGCTCGAGGTGGAGCCGGCGCAGGGCCTGAGCGCGTCCGAGGCCAACGCACGCCTGCAGCGCCACGGCCCCAACCGGCTGGCCGAGCCGCCGCCACGGCCGCTGTGGCGCGGGCTGCTCGATCAGTTCAAGAGCATGCTGATCATCATCCTGCTGGTGGCGGCGGTGATTGCGGCCTTCATCGGCGACATCAAAAGCGTGACCGTGATCCTGGTGGTGGTGTGCTTCAACGCCGTGCTTGGTTTTTGGCAAGAGTACCGGGCCGAAAAAACCCTGGCCGCGCTCAAGAACATGCTAGCCCCCCAGGCGCGTGTGCGCCGCGCTGGGCGCGTGGAAGAGATCGACGCCAGCCAGATCGTGCCCGGCGACGTGGTGCTGCTCGAAGCCGGCGACCGCGTGCCGGCCGACGGCCGCCTGCTGGTGGCGCACAATGTGGAGATCGACGAATCGGCGCTCACCGGCGAGTCGCACGCCGTGGGCAAGGATGCGGCCTTCGTGGCGCCGCCGGCGGCGGCGCTGGGCGACCGCATCAACATGGCGTTCATGAACACCGGCGTCACGCGCGGGCGTGCCGAGCTGCTGGTCACCGGCACCGGCATGGATACCGAAATGGGGCGGCTGGCCACCATGCTGGCGCAAGCCGAAAGCGGCGCCACCCCGCTGCAAAAGCAGATCGACGGGCTGGCGCACAAGCTGGTGCTGATCGCTGCCATCGTGGTCACGATCATCTTTGCGCTGGGCCTGTGGCGCGGCGACCCGTGGGCGCAGATGCTGCTCACCTCGCTGGCGCTGGCGGTGGCCGCCACCCCCGACGGCCTGCCGGCCGTGCTCACGGTCACGCTGGCGCTGGGCATGTACGCCATGGCGCAGCACCGCGCCATCGTCAAGCGCATGACGGCGGTCGAAACGCTGGGCTGCACCACCGTGATCTGCTCCGACAAGACCGGCACCCTGACCATGAACCAGATGAGCGCGCGCAGCCTGGTTTACCGCTGCCGCCGCTACACGGTGTCGGGCGAGGGCTACGGCGCGGCGGGCCAGATCGGGGCCGCCGATGCCGCCGACGCCGCCGCCCTGCCCGACTTCAGGCCCTTGCTGCACCCGGCGGCGCTGGCCAACGACAGCCGCATCCGCAATGGCCGCCTGATCGGCGACCCAACCGAGGGCGCGCTGCTGGCGCTGGCGGCCAAGGGCGGCATCGATGCCGAGGCGCTGGCCGAGCACAACCCGCGCATCGCCGAAATCCCCTTTGATTCGGCACACAAGTTTCAGGCCACCTTCCACCACGACGGCGAGTGGGTGCGCCTGTGCGTCAAGGGCGCGCCCGACGTGCTGCTCACCCGCGCCAGCCGCCAGCTCGATGCCGAGGACGTCGGCGAGACCGCGCTCGACCCCGCCTACTGGCAGAGCGAGAACGAGCGCCTGGCCAGCCAGGCCATGCGCGTGCTGGCGGTGGCCAGCAAATCCATCCCGGCGCGCGACTTCGACCCCGCCGGCGAGCTCATGCAGCACGCGCAAGACCTTACTTTCGTGGGTCTGGTGGGCCTGATCGACCCGCCGCGCCCCGAGGCGCGCGCGGCCATCGCCCTGTGCCAGCACGCCGGCATCCAGGTCAAGATGATCACCGGCGACCACCGCATCACGGCGGCGGCGATCGCGCGCGAGCTCGGGCTGCACGGCGAAGTGATCGAGGGCCGCGAGCTCGATGCGCTCAGCGTCGAGGCGCTGGCGGCGCGCATCGACCGGGTGGCGGTGTTTGCCCGCGTCGCGCCGGAGCACAAGGTGCGCATCGTGCAGGCGCTCAAGGCCGACGGCCACGTCACCGCCATGACCGGCGACGGCGTCAACGACGCCCCAGCGCTCAAGCACGCCGACATCGGCGTGGCCATGGGCATCACCGGCACCGAAGTCACCAAGGAAGCGGCGGTGATGGTGCTCACCGACGACAACTTTGCCACCATCGTGCGCGCCGTGCGCGAGGGCCGCGCGATTTACGACAACATCGTCAAGTTCGTGCGCTTTCAGGTCTCGACCAACATCGGCGCCATGCAGACCGTGCTCGGCGCCAGCCTGATCGGGCTGCCCACGCCCTTTACCGCAGTGCAGATTTTGTGGGTCAACATCATCATGGACGGCCCGCCGGCCCTGAGCCTGGGGGTGGAGCCGCCGCGCACCGGCGTCATGGACGAGCCGCCGCGCCGCTCCGATGCCCGCATCTTGAGCGGCAGCCGCATCGCGCAGCTGTTTTTCTTTGGCTTTTGCATGACGGTCGGCACGCTGGGGCTGTTCTGGTACGCCCAGCCCAAGGGCGAGACCTACGCGCTCACGCTGGCTTTCACCACCTTTGTGCTGTTCCAGTTCTTCAACCTGTTCAACGCCCGCAACGAACACGGCAGCGCCTTCAACCGGCAGCTGTTTCGCAACCGCTGGCTCTGGATGTCGCTGGTGGCCGTGGTGGGGCTGCAAGTGCTGGTGGTGCACTGGGGCCCGCTGCAAGCCTTTTTCAACACCACCGACCTGAGCCTGCACGACTGGCTGCTCTCGGCCGCCGTGGCCGCCAGCGTGCTGGTGCTGGAAGAGCTGCGCAAGCTCGCGCTCAAGCTGCTGCGGCGCACGGCCGCGCCGGTGCAGGTGGCGGGGATGCGTCAAGCTGGAAGCGCAGACCAGCTAAAATGAAACGTCCTATCTGGTCATCATGCAATCCCTCGCTCAAGTCGACCATGCCACGGTATGCGCCACGCGTGCTTTTGTGGGCTTGGTCGCGCGCCGCTACGACTTGAGCGCAGCCATACTGTACGGAAGTCGGGCGCGTGGCACGCACGCGCCGGGCAGCGATGCCGATGTGGCGGTCTTGCTCAAAGGCCGCCCCGAACCCTACCTGGACACCAAGCTGGCATTGGCCGATCTGGCTTACGACGTCATGCTGGAAACCGGAATCCGAATCTCACCGCTCCCTGTCTGGACCGAGGAGTGGGAGCATCCGGACGCCTACTCGAACCCGGCCCTGCTGCACAACATCGCCCGTGAAGGGGTGCGCCTGTGAGCGCGCCTTTGAATCCGGCGGGGTTGATGAACAAGGCCAGCCGGGCATGCACATCGGCCCACGCATTGTTGAGCCTCGAGGACCCTGACGGCGCTTGCAACCGTGCGTACTACGCGATGTTCGACGCGGCTCGTGCTGTGCTGATGGCAATTGGCATGTCAAGCGACTGCGCCAAAACCCATAGCGGTCTGATCACGGCTTTCGGCTTGCATCTGGTCAAAACCGGTCTGGTTCCGGTCGAACTCGGCAAGGCTTTCAACCGGGCTGAGGAAATCCGTCTGGAGGCAGATTACAAGGGCGACCCCATCCCGCTCGACAAGGCGCGCATGATCGTGCATCAGTCCGCATCCTTCGTCGCCGCCATGCACGAATTGCTGGCGCGTTTGCAAACTGCGCCACCGGGCGGTGTGGGCACAACACCCCCGGCAGCCTGATTGTTGTAAGCCGCGCTCCATGGCGGCCTTGGTGGGTAGAGCCAGGTCTAAACCTTGGCCCGGCGGCGCACTGGCGCCTGTGCCCCCGCTGGCGCTTGCGCCTTGGGCGGCAAGCCGGTGTGCTGCGTCAGCAGGCGGCCTTTGGCGACTGGCTTGGCGGCGGCGGGCGGGGTGGAATTGCTGCGCCGCGGGCTCTGGTAGGTGCTGGCGCCGGCGGGCTGGAAGCTTGGGATCAGGTGCTGCTTGCCATTGCCGATCAGGTCGGCGCGTCCCAGGGCTTTGAGCGCCTCGCGCAGCAGCGGCCAGTTGGCCGGGTCGTGGCAGCGCAAAAAGGCCTTGTGCAGACGCCGCCGCTTGTCGCCCTTGACCACATCGACGCGTTCGGCGCGCGCGTCGCGGTGGATGCCCTTGAGTGGGTTCAGGCCGCTGTGGTACATGGCGGTGGCGCTGGCCATGGGGCTGGGGTAGAAGGTCTGCACCTGGTCGGCGCGAAAGCCGTTTTTCTTCAGCCACAGCGCCAGCTGCATCATGTCGGCGTCGCTGGTGCCGGGGTGGGCGGCGATGAAGTACGGAATCAGGTACTGCTTTTTGCCCGCCTCGGCGCTGTAGTGCTCGAACATCTTTCTGAAGCGCTCGTAGCTGCCGATGCCGGGCTTCATCATCTTTGAGAGCGGCCCGCCTTCGGTGTGTTCGGGCGCGATTTTCAGGTAGCCGCCCACGTGGTGCTGCACCAGTTCCTGCACGTATTCGGGGCTGAGCACCGCCAAGTCGTAGCGCAGACCCGAGCCGATCAGCACTTTTTTGATGCCCGGCAGCGCGCGCGTACGGCGGTAGATCGAGATCAGCGGCCGGTGGTCGGTGTGCAGGTTGGGGCAGATGCCGGGATAGACGCAGCTGGGTTTGCGGCAGGCGGCCTCGATGGCGGGGCTTTTGCAGCCGAGCCGGTACATGTTGGCGGTGGGGCCGCCGAGGTCGGAAATGACGCCGGTGAAGCCGGCCACTTGGTCGCGGATCTGCTCGACTTCGCGCACGATCGAGTCTTCGGAGCGGCTCTGGATGATGCGGCCCTCGTGCTCGGTGATGGAGCAAAAGCTGCAACCGCCAAAGCAGCCGCGCATGATGTTGACGCTGAAGCGGATCATCTCCCAAGCCGGGATTTTGGTCGGCCCGTCGTGGCGGCCCTGCGCATCGGCATAGCTCGGGTGCGGGCTGCGCGCATAGGGCAGGCCAAAGACCCAGTCCATCTCGGCGCTGCTCAAGGGAATGGGCGGCGGGTTGATCCAGACATCGCGCAGCCCCGGGCCGCTGCCGTGCGCCTGCACCAGCGCGCGCGCGTTGCCGGGGTTGGTCTCGAGGTGCAGCACGCGGCTGGCGTGGGCGTAGAGCACCGGGTCGGCGCGCACCTGCTCGTAGCTGGGCAGGCGGATCACGCTGCGCGCGCGCTCGGGGGCCTTGGCGCGCTGGGCCAGCGGCGGATGAAAGGCGATCACGGCGCTGGTGGGGGCTTGGGCGGCAACGGGGTTTGCGGCTGATTCGGTGGCTGAGGCGGCTGCGGTGGCTGAGGCAGCATCAGTCTGCTCTGATCCGGCTTCGGCTTGGCTGCACGAGCCGCCGCGCGCCTGCGCCTGCTCGCTGGTGCTCAGGTAGGGGCTCAGGTGTGCCTCGACGCGGCCGGGCCGATCGACCTCGGTCGAATCGATCTCAACCCAGCCCGGCGCGCTGCTGCGGCGCACAAAGGCGGTGCCGCGCACATTGGTGATCTGTGCCACCGGCTCGCGCCGCGCCAGCCGGTGCGCGATCTCGACCAGCGCGCGCTCGGCGTTGCCGTAGAGCAGCACATCGCACTTGGCATCGACCACGATCGAGCGCCGCACCTGGTCGCTCCAGTAATCGTAATGGGCGATGCGGCGCAAGCTGGCCTCGATGCCGCCCAGCACGATGGGCACCTCTTTGTAGGCCTCGCGGCAGCGCTGGCTATAGACGATGGCGGCGCGGTCTGGGCGCTTGCCGCCCACGTTGCCGGGGGTGTAGGCGTCGTCGGAGCGGATTTTGCGATCGGCCGTGTAGCGGTTGATCATCGAATCCATGTTACCCGCCGTCACGCCCCAAAACAGATTGGGCTGCCCCAGCGCCTTGAAGGGCTCGGCGCTGTGCCAATCGGGCTGGGCGATGATGCCCACCCGAAAGCCTTGGGCCTCGAGCACGCGCCCGATCACGGCCATGCCAAAGCTGGGGTGATCGACATAGGCGTCGCCCGTGACCAACACCACGTCGCAGCTGTCCCAGCCCAAGCGCTCCATCTCGGCGCGGCTGGTGGGCAAAAAAGGTGCAACGCCAAAGCGCTTGGCCCAATAGGGCTTGTAGCTGCTCAGGGGCTTGGGCGCTTGGGCTGGGGCCTGGGCTGGGGCGTAGGGGCTTGATATGCTCATGATTGAAGTGAGCGATCATAGGCGCTGGCGCGCCGGCGTGCACGCCGCGGCGGCGATGCCCTGCTAGGTGGCAGTGCTGTAGGCGGGAGCGGGGGTGAGAGCGGGATCGGGGGCAGAGGTCGGCGCGCACCCAGACAAGGCCGGCTCGGGGCCCGCGCCCTGCTCGCCCACACCCGCGTGCAAAGCCTGCTGCGCCAGTTGCCAGACGTGGCGTGCGGGCTGCTGTTTGAGCCGATGGTCGCTCCAGACCTGGCGCCAGCGCCGCGCCCCCGGCTGGCCGTGGCGCAGGCCCAGCAGGTGGCGCGCGATCGCGTACCAGGGCGTGCCCTCTGCGGCGGCCTGGCGCTCCATGTAGTCGAGCATGGCGGCCTCGACCGCGTCGCGGCTGGGGGCCGGGTGGCTGGCGCCAAAGAACTGCGCGTCCCAATCGTGCAACCGCCACGGCTGGTGGTAGGCGCTGCGCCCCACCATCACGCCATCCACGTGTTGCAACTGCTCGGCCATCTGCGCCGCGCTCTGCAGGCCGCCATTGAGCACCAGCGTGAGCTGCGGAAAATCGCGCTTGAGTTGGTGCACCCGTTCGTAGCGCAGCGGCGGCAGCTCGCGGTTTTCCTTGGGACTCAGGCCCTGCAACCAGGCGTTGCGCGCGTGCACGATGAACACCGTGCAGCCCGCTTCGGCCACCGTGCCCACGAAATCGCGCACAAAGCCGTAGCCTTGCTCCGCGTCGATGCCGATGCGGTGCTTGACGGTCACCGGCACATCGACCACCGCACGCATGGCGCGCACGCAGTCGGCCACGCGCTGCGGCTCGCTCATCAGACAGGCGCCAAAGGCGCCGCGCTGCACCCGCGGGCTCGGGCAGCCGCAGTTGAGGTTGATCTCGTCGTAGCCCCACGCTTGCCCCAAGCGCGCACACCGGGCCAGATCGTCGGGCTCGCTGCCCCCGAGCTGCAAGGCCAGCGGGTGCTCGGCGGCGTCAAAACGCAAGTGCCGCCCCACATCGCCATGCAGCAGGGCGCCGGTGGTCACCATTTCGGTGTAGAGCCTGGTGTGGCGCGTGAGCAGGCGGTGCAGGGTGCGGCAGTGGCGGTCGCTCCAGTCCAGCATCGGGGCCACGCACACGCGCCAAGGGCTGCAAGCGCCGCCAGGACCGGGCTGGGCAGCTTGGGCTGGAAGGGCTGGATGGGCCTGGGAGGCGGGCATGGGCTCGATAGGCTGGGTGCCTGGTGCTGGGTGCTTGGTGCGCGGAGACCGAGGTGTGTCACCGGGGTGATTGCGCCATTTTAGCTGGCTGCAGCATGGGATTGACGCCGCTTGCGGCATGCCGCCGCTCAGGTTGGGCGGCGCCGTGGGGCCCGAGCTTCAGGGGCCTGCCCTGCCAGTGGTATGCTTGGCCCGAATAGGTACATACCATTATGGACAACGGAACCCTTTTGGCGGCAGTGGATTTGGGCTCGAACAGCTTCAGACTCGAGGTCGGCCGCTACGACTCGGGGCATGTGGCCCGGGTCGATTACATCAAGGAACCGGTGCGCCTGGGGGCCGGGCTCGACGAGTACAAAAACCTGAGCCTGGCGGCGATGGAGCGCGGCTGGGAGTGCCTGGCGCGTTTTGGCGAGCGCCTGCAAGGCTTCAAGAAAACCCAGGTGCGCGCCGTGGCCACCCAAACCCTGCGCGAGGCCCGCAACCGCGACGATTTTTTGCGCAAGGCGCAGGCGGTGCTGGGTTTTGCCATCGATGTGATTTCTGGCCATGAGGAGGCGCGGCTGATCTATCAGGGCGCCTCGCACCTGCTGCCGCAGTCGGACGAGCGGCGCCTGGTGATCGACATCGGTGGGCGCTCGACCGAAATCATCCTGGGCCTGGGCTACGAGCCGCTGCGGCTGGAATCGTACCGCTTGGGTTCGGTGTCGTGGACGCAGCGCTATTTTGCCCGTGGCCAGTTCACCACCCCCATGCTGCGCACCGCCGTGATCGCGGCCAAGGCGGTGCTCGACGAAGCCCTGGACACCTTTCCCGCTGCCGAATGGAAGCTGGCTTATGGCTCATCGGGCAGCGCCGGCGCGGTGTGCGAAATACTGGCTCTCAACGGTTTTGAGCCCGACGTGATCACCCGCCCTGGGTTGGACTGGCTCACCGAGCGCCTGCTGCGCGCCGGCAACGTGAGCGAGCTGCGCCTCGAGGGCCTGCGCGACGACCGGCGCCCGGTGCTGTGCGGCGGCTTGAGCGTGCTGCACACGCTGTTCGAGCTCTTTGATCTGCAGGCGCTGCACCGCTCCTATGGAGCGTTGCGCCAGGGCGCGCTGTTTGACCTGATCGACCGCGGCAGCGACCAGACCGACGTCCGCGAGCGCACGGTGCGCTGGCTGGGTGCGCGCTACGCCGTGGACCAGGCCCAGGCCGGTCGCGTGGCCGCCTTGGCGGTGCGGCTGTTTGCGCAAGTGGCCGACGAAGACCCGCTCAACGGCCGCTACTCGCGCAAGCTCGACTGGGCGGCGCGCCTGCACGAGATCGGCACCCACATCTCGCACGAGCAATCCTACCGCCACGGGGCCTACATCCTCGACCACGTGGACGCACCGGGCTTTTCGCTGCCCGAGCTGCACCGCATGAGCCGCCTGGTGCTGGGCCAGCGCGGCAAGCTGCGCAAGGTCGAAGCCGAGCTGCAAGAAGAGCTGTTTGCCAAGCAGCTGCTGTGCCTGCGGCTGGCGGTGCTGCTGTGCCATGCCCGCAAAGACCCCGACAGCGCTGCCCTGCGGCTGGGATACAATGCCAACCGCTTCAAGTTCAGCTCGGTGCCGGGCTGGTCCAAGCGCTATCCGCAATCGGCCTGGCTGCTGGAAGAAGAAGCGCTGGCCTGGCAAAAAACGCACTGGGCGCTGGACCTGGATCTGCGCTGATTGCGCTTGGCCGATCGGTTCAGAGCAGCTCTGGCATTTGCACGGTCACGATCACGGTTTGCGCACGGCCATCGCGCTCGCGCTGGCGCAGCCACCAGACCGAACCCTTGCGGATCGAGCAGTCTTCCTCGCGCCAATCGAGCAGCCGGGCCACGGTGCGGCCCAGCGTCGGCTGGTGCCCGACGACCAAGGCGGGCTGGCGCGCGTCGGGCCACTGCACCAGTTGCAGCAGCTCTTCGACCGTGCCATTGGGGCGCAGTTCGTCGCGCGCCTTGTATTTGCGCCCGAGCGCGATCACGGTCTGTTCGGTGCGCACTGCGGGACTGCAATAGACGCGCACCCCTTCGGGCAGCTGGCGGTCGAGCCAAGCCGCCATGCGCAGCGCCTGGCGCTCGCCCTTGGGCGTGAGGCGCCGCGACAGGTCGGCGCCGCAGCCGTCTTCGGTTTCTTCCAGGTCTTCGGCTTCGGCGTGGCGCCAGAGGATCAAGTCCATGTTCATCCTTTGCCCCCGTGACGGGTCATGAGGTTGGTTTGGGCCGAGTGCAGCGGGTTGCGCCCGCGCCCTTGGTGCACCCCAGCGCGCGCGTAGCTGCCATCGGGTTGCAGCAGCCAGGCGTCGCGGCTGTCGTGCAGGTACTGGTGGATGCCCTCTTCCATCACGCGCTGGCGCAGCGCCGGGTCGGTCACCGGCCAGGCCAGCTCGACGCGGCGCAGCATGTTGCGGTTCATCCAGTCGGCGCTGGACAGCCACAGCTCCTCGTGCTCGCCATGACGGAAGTAAAACACCCGCGAGTGCTCGAGCAAGCGCCCGATGACGGAGCGGATGCGCACGTTGTCGGTGTAGCCCGGCACCCCGGCCGGCAAAATGCAGGCCCCGCGCACGATGGCGTCGATCTGCACCCCGGCCTGCGAGGCGTGCGCCAGCGCGCGGGCCAGCGGCTCGTCGGTGAGGGCGTTGGTTTTGAGGATGATGCGCGCCTCTTGCCCCTGTCTGGCGGCCGCCACGCAGGCTTCGATGCGCTCGAGCATGCCTTTGTGCAGGTAAAACGGCGCCGCCAGCACCTTGTGCAGCTTGGGCAGACGGCTCTGGCTGGCCAGATGCAAGAACACCTGGTCGAGGTCGCTGGTGAGGGCCTCGTCGGCCGTGAGGTAGCTGAAATCGGTGTACAGCCGCGCCGTGCCGGGGTTGTAGTTGCCGGTGGACAGATGCGCATAGCGCACCAGCCGCCCCTCTTCGCGCCGCGTGATGAGCAGCATCTTGGCGTGCGTCTTGAGCCCCACGATGCCATACACCACCTGCGCCCCGACCGACTCCAGCCGCTCGGCCTGGTTGATGTTGGCCTCTTCGTCGAAGCGCGCCTTGAGCTCGACCACCGCCGTGACCTCTTTGCCGCGGCGCACCGCTTCGCGCAGCAGTTCGGCCATCTCGCCCTTGTTGCCGGTGCGGTAGATGGTCTGTTTGATCGCCAGCACCTGCGGGTCTTCGACCGCCTCGCGCAAAAACGCCAGCACGGCATCGAAACTCTCGTAGGGCTGGTGGATGAGCACGTCGCCCGTTTTGAGGCGCTCAAAAAACGACTGCCCCGGCACCAGTTGCGAGGGCCAGCCGGGCAAGTAGGGTTCGAAGCGCAGGGCAGGCAACTCGAGCAGGTCGATCAGCTGCGTCATGCGCACCAGATTCACCGGCCCGCTGACGCGAAACAGGCACTCGGGCGGCAAGTTGAACTGCTGCAGCAGAAAATCGGATAAGAATTCGGAGCAACCGGCCGAGACTTCGAGCCGCAGCGCCTGGCCGTAGTGGCGGTGCTGCAGCCCCAGGCGCATGGCCGTGCGCAGGTTTTTCACCTCCTCTTCATCGACCGCCAGATCGGAGTGGCGCGTGACGCGAAACTGCGAGAACTCGGTCACCGTGCGGCCCGGAAACAAGTCGCCCAGATGCGAGCGGATCAGGCTCGAAATCGAGATGAAGCAGGCGGTTTTGCTCATGCGCGTGCCGGGGATGCGCAGATAGCGCGGCAGCGAACGCGGCACCTTGACGATCGCCACCTCGTTTTCGCGCCCAAAGGCGTCGCGCCCGGCCAGGCGCACGATGAAATTGAGCGACTTGTTGGCCACCTGAGGGAAGGGGTGCGAGGGGTCGAGCCCCACCGGCAGCAGCAGTGGCTGCACCTCGGTGGCGAAGTATTCCCTCACCCAGCGCCGCTGCACCGGCGTGCGCTCGCTGTGCGGTACGATTTTCACGCCGCGCTTTTCCAGGATCGGGTGCAATTCCTCATTCAGAATCAGGTATTGCAGATCGACCAGGGAATGGACCCTGGCCGCCACTTCGCGAAAGCTCTGCGCCGTGATGGCGCCGCGCTGCTCGTTGGCCATGAAAGCCGCCAGCTGCGGCGCAAAACGGACCTCGAAAAACTCGTCGAGGTTGGATGAAACGATGGTCAGATAGCGCAACCGCTCCAGCATGGGCACGGCCGGGCGACGGGCCAGGTCGAGCACGCGTTCGTTGAAGGCAAGTATGCTTTGGTCGCGGTCCAAAAAACCGTGCTTGGGGGGCGGTGTGGTGCTCATGCGTCTGGTTTACGATTCCCTGAAAGGCCACAACGTTCAATTATGGAACGGCCCGTACCCCGAAATATGACAACCCCGCGTAAACCCGCATACCCAGGGCCGCGCTCGCCAGCGTTCAGGTGGCGCTGCGCTCGCTCAGGCTGGCCACCAGGCGTTCGGCCCAACCTTGCGCCAGCGCGGCTTCGCGCGCCTCGACCATCACGCGCAGCAGCGGCTCGGTGCCGCTGGCGCGTATCAGCACCCGCCCCTGCCCCTGCAGCGCCGCTTCGGCCTGCGCCAGCGTGCGCGCCAGCGCGGCGTCGGTTTTCCAGTCTTGCCCAGGCTGCAGGCGCACGTTGAGCAGGGTTTGCGGAAACAGCTCGAGGCCCTGCAGCAGCTGCGCCAGCGACTGGCCGCTGCGCACGCACACCTGCAGCACCTGCAAGGCGGCGACGATGCCATCGCCCGTGGTCTGCCGGTCCAGAATCAGCAGGTGCCCCGAACCCTCGCCGCCGAGCTGCCAGCGCTGGCGCTGCAGTTCCTCGAGCACGTAGCGGTCGCCGACCGCGGCGCGCCGCAGCGGCACGCCCTTGGCTTGCAGCGCCAGCTCCACCGCCATGTTGGTCATGAGCGTGCCCACCACACCCGGCACCACCTCGTCGCGCCCGAGGCGGTCGTCGGCCAGCAGATACAGCAGCTCGTCGCCGTTGTAGAGTCGGCCCTGGGCATCGACCAGCAGCAAGCGGTCGGCGTCGCCATCGAGGGCGATGCCGAGGTCGGCGCGGTGCTGGGCCAGCGCCAGCACCAGCGCCTGCGGGTGCGTGGCCCCGACCTCGTGGTTGATATTGAAGCCGTCGGGCTGGCAACCGATCTCGATCACCTCGGCCCCGAGCTCGTGAAAGACCTTGGGGGCGATGTGGTAGGCGGCGCCGTGCGCGGCATCGACGACGATCTTGAGCCCGCGCAGCGTCAGCTCGGTGCCAAAGGTGCTCTTGCAAAACTCGATGTAGCGCCCGGCGGCGTCGTTGAGGCGCTGCGTGCGGCCCAACTGCGCCGAAGCGGCCCACTGCGGCGGCTGGCTGAGCGCGGCCTCGACCTCGAGCTCCCACTCGTCGCTGAGCTTGCTGCCCTGGGCGCTGAAAAACTTGATGCCGTTGTCGGCAAAGGGGTTGTGGCTGGCCGAAATCACCACCCCGAGGCTGGCGCGCTGGGCCCGCGTCAGGTAGGCCACCGCCGGCGTGGGCAAGGGCCCGAGCAACACCACATCGACCCCGGCCGAGTTGAACCCGGACTCGAGCGCCGACTCCAGCATGTAGCCCGAGATGCGCGTGTCTTTGCCGATCAGCACCTTGGGGTGCGACTGCTGGCGCCTGAGCACGCGCCCCACGGCATGGGCCAGCCGCAACACAAAATCGGGGGTGATGGGCGGCTGGCCCACGGTGCCGCGAATGCCATCGGTGCCAAAGTACTGTCTGCTGCTCATGCCGGTGCCGTCCTGCCCCAAAAGATCCGGATTATCGCGCCTGCTCTCGCATCGCCTGCCAGACCTTGAGGGCCTGCACCGTCGGCGCCACGTCGTGCACGCGCACGATGCGCGCCCCACGCTCGAGCGCCAGCAGCGCCGCAGCCACGCTGGCGTGCACGCGCTCGGCCGCTTGCGCGCAGCCCGTGACGGCGCCCAGCGACGATTTGCGCGACCACCCCAGCAGCAACGGGTAGCCCAGCACCAGCAGCTCGCTCTGGCGCGCCAGCAGGGCAAAGTTTTGCGCCACCGTTTTACCAAAGCCGATGCCGGGGTCGAGCACGATGCGCGCGCGCGCCACCCCACGCGCCTGCAGCGCACGGGCGCGCTGACGCAAAAAATCGTGCACCTGGGGCAGCACGTCGCCGCTCATGGGCACGCTTTGCATGGTCTGCGGCTCCAGATGCATGTGCATCAGGCAGACGCCGCAGCTGGGGTGCCGGGCCAGCACCTCCTCGGCGCTGGGGCCGACCGGAAGGCCATCCGGGCCGGGGCCGGCCGTGCGGCGCAGCGCCCAGACGTCGTTGATGATGTCGGCCCCCTCGTCGAGGCAGGCTTGCATGGCTTCGGGTTTGTAGGTGTCGATCGAAAGCGGCACCTGCCAGCCGCGCAGCTCGCGCAGCAGTGGCAGCAGGCGCTGCAGCTCAGCCTCGAGCGGCAGCGGCGTGGCGCCGGGCCGGGTCGATTCGGCCCCGAGGTCGAGCACATCGGCGCCCTCGGCCAGCAGGCGCTCGGCATGGCGCAAGGCGGCGCTGGGGGTCAGGTACAGGCCGCCGTCAGAAAACGAGTCGGGCGTGAGGTTGAGGATGCCCATCACGCGCGGCTGCGCCAGGTCGAGCGCAAAGCGGCTGGTCTGCCAGACGCAGCCACCCGCCTCTGCCGCCGTGCCGGTGGCGCCGTTGCCCGCCACGCTTGCGGCCCAGCCCCGGCTGGACGGGGAACTCACGCCGCAGTAGGAGCCGCCTCGGGTTTGACCGCAGTCGAGCCGCCGCCACCGCCACCGCCCACGCTGGGGTTGCGCGGCGTCCAGTCTTTGGGCGCGCGCGGCGGTTTGCCGGCCATGATGTCGTCGATCTGCTCGCTGTCGATGGTTTCCCACTCCAGCAGCGCCTTGGCCATGGCGTGCATCTTGTCGGCGTGGTCCTCGATCAGCTTGCGCGCCAGCGCGTACTGCTCGTCGATGATGCGGCGCACCTCGACATCGACCTTGCGCATGGTCTCTTCGCTGATGTGCGTGGTCTTGGTGATCGAGCGGCCCAGGAACACCTCGCCCTCGTTTTCGGCATAGACCATGGGGCCGAGCGAGTCGCTCATGCCGTAGCGCATCACCATGTCGCGCGCGATGTGGGTGGCGCGCTCGAAGTCGTTGCTGGCGCCGGTGGTCATCTGGTTCATGAACACCTCTTCGGCGATGCGGCCACCGAACAGCATGCTGATCTGGTTCAGCATGTAGTGCTTGTCGTAGCTGTAGCGGTCTTTTTCCGGCAGGCTCATGGTCACGCCCAGGGCGCGGCCGCGCGGGATGATGGTGACCTTGTGCACCGGGTCGCACTTGGGCAGCAGCTTGCCGATCAGGGCGTGGCCGGACTCGTGGTAGGCGGTGTTGCGCCGCTCCTCTTCGGGCATGACCATGCTCTTGCGCTCCGGGCCCATGAGGATCTTGTCCTTGGCCTTTTCGAAATCCTGCATTTCGACCAGGCGCGCGTTGCGCCGCGCCGCCATCAGCGCGGCCTCGTTGCACAGGTTGGCCAGGTCGGCGCCGCTCATGCCGGGGGTGCCGCGGGCGATGATGGCCGCGCTCACGTCGGTGCCCAAGGGCACTTTGCGCATGTGCACATTGAGGATCTGCTCGCGGCCGCGGATGTCGGGCAGCGTGACATACACCTGGCGGTCAAAACGCCCTGGGCGCAGCAGCGCGGCATCCAGAATGTCGGGCCGGTTGGTGGCGGCGATGACGATCACGCCCAGGTTGGTCTCGAAGCCGTCCATCTCGACCAGCATCTGGTTCAGCGTTTGTTCGCGCTCGTCGTTGCCGCCGCCCAGGCCGGCACCGCGCTGGCGCCCGACGGCGTCGATCTCGTCGATGAAGATGATGCAAGGCGAGTTTTTCTTGGCCTGCTCGAACATGTCGCGCACCCGCGCCGCGCCCACGCCGACGAACATCTCGACGAAGTCGGAGCCGCTGATGCTGAAGAACGGCACCTTGGCCTCGCCGGCGATGGACTTGGCCAGCAGCGTCTTGCCGGTGCCCGGCGGCCCGACCAGCAGCAGCCCACGCGGAATGCGCCCGCCCAGTTTCTGGAAGCGCGCCGGGTCCTTGAGGAAATCGACCACTTCCTTGACTTCTTCCTTGGCCTCGTCGCAGCCGGCCACGTCGGCAAAGGTGACGGTGTTGGCGCTGTCGTCGAGCATGCGCGCCTTGCTCTTGCCAAAGCTGAAGGCGCCGCCGCGGCCGCCGCCCTGCATCTGGCGCATGAAATAAATCCAGACGCCGATGAGCAGCAGCATCGGGCCCCAGCTGACCAGAATGGTCATGAGCAGCGAGGCTTCCTGGCGCGGCTGCACGTCGAAGCGCACGTTGTGGGCGATCAGGTCGCCGATCAGACCCCGGTCGAGGAAGGTGGCCTGGGTGCGGATGCGCTGGCCGTCGGTGGTCACGGCGGTGATCTCGGTGCCGTTGGCGCCCTCCTGGATGGTCGCGCTCTGGATGCGGTTGGCGCGCACCTGCTCCAGAAAGTCGGAGTAGGCGATGGGCGCGGCCCCGGCCGTGGGCGCCCCCTGGAATTGGTTGAAGACGGTGAACAGCACCATGGCCACCACCATCCACACCGCGACTTTGGCAAACCACTGGTTGTTCAAGGCAAACTCCTGCTTAATTCCGACTCTGACACTGCGCTGCACATGGGCATCATTTTAGGGCTTTCAAGCCCCCGCGCACGGCGCTGCATGAAATCCATCTGCATGACGCGGATAGCGCCACGTTATGCTGTGGCTTTAAGACCAAGCCCGATCAAAAAGGTTTCAGACGATTTGTCGCGCGAGGCCTTGGGTTTGATCACCTTGACCTGCCTGAACGCCGCCCTGAAGGCCTGCACCAGGCCCTCGTAACCGCTGCCATGAAAGACCTTGGCCACCAGCGCGCCCTCGGGCTTGAGCTGGGCCTGGGCAAAATCCAGCGCCAGCTCGACCAGATGCACGCTGCGCGCGGCATCCACGCCCTCGATGCCCGACAGATTGGGCGCCATGTCTGAGAGCACCAGATCGACCACGCGCGGCGCAGCGCCGACCGCTGGGGCGGCCGCCAGCGCAGCCGCATCTAGCAAACCCAGCGCCTGGTGCAGCTGCGCCAGCACCTGCGCGTCGCCCAAATCGCCCTGGATGAACTGCACGCCCTCGATCGGCTCCATGGGCAGCAGGTCGATGCCGATGAGGCGACCCTTGAGCGAGCCCACTGCGGCCCCGCCCGGCGCCAGGCGCCGGCGCAGGTACTGGCACCAGGCCCCCGGCGCGCAACCCAGATCGACGATGCACTGGCCGGGGCGCACCAGCTGCAGGGTTTGGTCGATTTCTTGCAGCTTGAAGGCGGCGCGCGCGCGGTAGCCCTCCTTTTGGGCCCGCTTGACCCACGGATCGTTGGTGTGTTGATGCAGCCAGGCCTTATTGACCTTCTTGCTTTGTGTTTTGACCTTCATGCGGGGATAATTGTCCCATGCCCCAAATCGAACTCACTCCTGCCGCCCGAAAAATTCACCGCGCCAACGCGCACCACCTCGAACCGGTGGTGCTGATCGGCAACGAGGGCCTGACCGCTGCCGTGACACAAGCCGTCGAGGCCGCCCTGCAAGCCCACGGCCTGATCAAGGTGCGCGTGTTCAACGACGACCGCAACCAGCGCGACGCCTACCTGCACACGCTGGCGGCCGAGCTCAACGCCGCCCCGATCCAGCACATCGGCAAGCTGCTGGTGCTGTGGCGCCCACTGCCACCCAAGGACAAGGCCAACCCCGCCCCAGACGAGGAGCGCAAACCCGGCCCGCGCGAATACAAGGTGCTCAAATACAGCAAAAAGGGCGGCCAGCGCCCGGAAGTGAAAACCGTGCGCGTGCTGGGCAACCAGCGCCTCACGCCCGGCGGCCTGGTCAAGCGCGCACGCCCCTCCGGGCCGGTGAGCGTGAAAAAGGCCAGCCAGGCGCGCTGAAGGGTGCTCATGTCCACCGGCTCGCCACCCACCCCGCCCACGGCCGCCACGGCCGCCCCCAACCCGCTGCTCGACGGCGCCGGTCTGCCGCGCTTCGACGCCATCCGGCCCGAGCACGTGCAACCGGCCATCGAGCAGCTGCTGCAACGGGCCCAGGCCGCACTGGCACAGGTCACGGCCCCCGACTTCCCGCCCGACTGGCAGCGCATGTCGGCGGTGCTCGACGTGGCCACCGAGCGCCTGGAGCGCGCCTGGAGCGCCGTCAGCCACCTCAACGCCGTGGCCGACACGCCCGAGCTGCGCGCCGCCTACAACGCCATGCTGGCCCCAGTGACCGCCTTTTGGACCGGCCTAGGCTGCGACGAGCGTTTGTACGCGCGCTACAAGGCCCTGGACCCGGCGCGCCTGACACCCGAACAGGCGCGCGCGCGCACGCTGGCGCTGCGCGGCTTCGTGCTCGGCGGCGCCGAGCTGCAGGGCGCGGCCAAAGAGCGCTTTGCCGCCATCCAGGAGCAACTGGCCGAGCTGCAGCAAAAGTTCAGCGAAAACCTGCTCGACGCCACCGACGCCTGGCAATACCTGGCCGGCACCGACGAGCTCGACGGCGTGCCGCCCGACGTGCTGGCCGCCACCCGCGCCGCAGCACAGGCCGCCGGCCACGCCGCCGGCCACCTGCTCACGCTCAAGCTGCCCTGCTACCTGCCCTTGATGCAGTTTGCCCGCCAGCGCGAGCTGCGCCAGCGCCTCTACCGCGCCTACGCCACCCGCGCCAGCGAGCTGGGCAGCACGCCGCAGCACGACAACAGCGCCCTCATCAGCCAGATACTGGCCTTGCGCCACGAAGAGGCGCAGCTGCTGGGCTACCCGCACTACGCAGCGGTTTCGCTGGCGCCCAAAATGGCCGACAGCGCCGAACAGGTGAGCGCCTTTTTGCGCCAACTGGCGGCGCGTGCGCGCCCTTGGGCGCAGCGCGACCTGGCCGATATGCGCGCCTTTGCCGCCGAGCAGCTCGGCTTGACCGAGCCCCAAGCCTGGGACTGGACCTACATCGGCGAGCAACTGCGGCTGGCGCGCTACGCCTACAGCGAGCAGGAAGTGAAACCCTATTTCACCGCGCCCAAGGTGCTCGAAGGGCTGTTTGGCCTCATCGAAACCCTGTTCGAGGTCCGCATCCGGCCCGACCACGCCCCCACCTGGCACCCCGGCGTGCAGTTTTTCTGCATCGAGCGCCCTGGGGCCGCGGGCAGCGCCGCCGCCCCAACCCCGATCGCGCACTTTTATCTCGACCCCGGCGCGCGCAACGGCAAACGCGGCGGCGCGTGGATGGACGGCGCCCGCTGCCGCTGGCTGCGCCCCGACGGCGCCGGCCTGCAAACCCCGGTGGCGCACCTGGTGTGCAACTTTGCCGAGGGCCTGGACGGCCGCCCGGCCCTGCTCACGCACGACGACGTGATCACCCTGTTCCACGAGTTCGGCCACGGCCTGCACCACCTGCTGACGCAGGTGCAAGAGCGCGACGTCGCCGGCATCAGCGGCGTCGAGTGGGACGCCGTCGAGCTGCCGAGCCAGTTCATGGAAAACTTCTGCTGGGAGTGGGAGGTGCTGCGCCACCTGAGCGCGCACGTGGACAGCGGCGCCGCGCTGCCGCGCGCGCTCTACGACAAGATGCTGGCCGCGAAAAACTTCCAGAGCGGGCTGCAAACGCTGCGCCAGGTCGAGTTCGCCCTGTTCGACCTGCTGCTGCACAGCGGCGGCGCGCCGCTGGCCGCCGATGGCAGCGCCGACTACATGGCGCTGCTGGCGCAGGTGCGCGCCGAAGTGGCGGTGCTCGAGGCGCCGCCGTGGCAGCGCATGCCGCACAGCTTCAGCCACGTGTTTGCCGGTGGCTACGCCGCCGGTTACTACAGCTACAAATGGGCCGAGGTGCTGAGCGCCGACGCCTACGCCGCCTTCGAGGAAGCCGCCGCTCTCAATGGCGGCACCGTGCTCGACCCAGCCACCGGCCGCCACCTGCGCCAGACCATCCTCGAAGTGGGTGGCAGCCGCCCGGCGCTGGAATCGTTCAAGGCCTTCAGGGGCCGCGAGCCGCGCATCGACGCGCTGCTGCGCCATCAGGGCATGGCGGCTGCGGACTGGGCTGCGGACGCCTTGGAACCGGCAACCGCCTGAGCGTTCAGAACGTCAGCGTCTGCACGCCCTCGGGCGTGCCCAGCAGGCACACGCTGGCCTTCTGGTGCGCGAACACGCCCACGCAGACCACGCCCGGCCAGTTGTTGACTTCGCTCTCGAAGGCCAGCGGGTCCTGGATGCGCAGCCCGGTCACGTCGAGGATGTGCTGGCCGTTGTCGGTGCGCAAGGGTTCGCCCCCTTGCAGCCGCAGCCTGGCCACACCGCCCAGAGCGGCAAAGCGGCGCACGATCTGCTGCGCCGCCATCGGGATCACCTCGACCGGCAGCGCAAAGCGCCCCAGCACCGGCACGTACTTGCTCTGGTCGGCGATGCACACAAAGCGCTGGGCCAGCGCGGCCACGATCTTCTCGCGCGTCAGCGCCGCGCCGCCGCCCTTGATCATGCAGCCGCTGGGGTCGATCTCGT
Organism: Pseudomonadota bacterium; assembly: GCA_041694945.1. Classification (GTDB taxonomy): domain Bacteria; phylum Pseudomonadota; class Gammaproteobacteria; order Burkholderiales; family Burkholderiaceae_C; genus Serpentinimonas. Next base: position 65,668 of record JBGFRU010000028.1, on the reverse strand, counting down.
CGGCGCCATCGACATAGAGCGCCAGGGCGTCGACCGCATTGGCGTCGATCACCTCGATGCCGTGCGCGCGCAGGCGCTCGGACGAGGCCTCGGAGCTGGAGACTGCCCCGCGGATCTGGCCCTTGAGGCTGGCGAGGGCGTCGATGAACTTGTTCACGGTCGAACCGGTGCCCACGCCCACATACTCGCCCGGCAACACGTACTGCAGGGCGGCTTGGCCGACGAGGGTTTTGAGTTGGTCTTGGTTCATGGTGCCTGTGTTTGCTCGGTCGCGGGTTGCATGGGCTCTGGGGAGCTGGCCGGGCCTAAATCTGACCGGCCCATTTGGGACTGCATCTGGGACAATGGCGCCGGCCCGACGGCCCCGCACACTTTTACAAGAACCGCATTATCGCCATGTCACTGCTGCCCTACCCGCTCCTGCGCCCTTTTTTGTTCCGTCTCGACGCCGAGAAAGCGCACGACCTCGCGCTGGCGCAGCTCGAGCGGCTGCAACACAGCCCGCTGCGCGCCTTGCTCCAGCAGCCGCGCGTGGCCGACCCGATCACGCTCGCCGGGCTGCGTTTCCCCAACCGCGTCGGTTTGGCCGCCGGGCTGGACAAGAACGCGCGCTGCATCGACGCCTGGGGCGCGCTGGGCTTTGGCTTGGTCGAAGTCGGCACCGTGACGCCGCTGGCGCAAGCCGGCAACCCCAAACCGCGCATCTTTCGCCTGCCCCAGAGCCAAGCGCTGATCAACCGGCTCGGCTTCAACAACGACGGGCTGGCGGCCTTCGTCGCCAATGTGCGCCGCAGCCATCTGCGTGCCCGACGACCCGGCGGCGCCGACGGCACACCCAGTGCGAGTGGAGCGCTTGGCACCGATGGCGCCGTGCCGGCCCTGGTGCTGGGGCTGAACATCGGCAAAAACGCCGCCACCCCGATCGCGCGCGCCAGCGACGACTACCTCACCGCGCTGGAGGCCGTTTACCCCCATGCCGACTACGTGGCGGTGAACATCTCCAGCCCCAACACGCAAAACCTGCGCGCCCTGCAAAGCGACGCTGCGCTGGAGTCGCTGCTGGCCGCCCTGGCCCAGCGCCGTGCCGAGCTGGGCGCCGCCAGTGGCGTGCACCGGCCGTTGTTCATCAAGATCGCGCCGGACCTGGAGGCCGAGCAGATCGAGGCCATCGCCGCCGCCCTGCTGCGCCACGGCATGGACGGTGTCATCGCCACCAACACCACCCTGAGCCGCAGCGCCGTGCAGGGCCAGGCGCACGCCGACGAGGCCGGTGGCCTCTCGGGTGCGCCGCTGCTGCAGGCCAGCAACGCGGTCGTGCGCGCGCTGCGCCAGCGCTTGGGGCCGCACTTTCCGATCATCGGCGTGGGTGGCATTCTGAGCGGCGCCGACGCGATCAGCAAGATCGAAGCCGGCGCCGACCTGGTGCAGCTCTACAGCGGCCTGATCTACCGCGGGCCGGCGCTGGTGCTCGAGGTGGCCCAGGCGCTGCAGCGCAGCCGCCGGCCCTGACCGGCTGGCAGGCAATCGGTCAAGCCCGCCTTGCCGCCCCAACGCACCGCCGGCGGCGTTGCAAATGCGCGCCAAAGCATGGGCTGCGGCTGTGTGCGTTGCGCCTTGCCGGCAGCGCTCATGGGCGCCCACTCAGGCACGCACCCTGGCCTGCCAGCGACTGCGCCCTAGTGTGGTGGTGCGCGCTGGCGCAGCGCCTCGTAGAGGCAGATCGCGCTGGCCACCGAGACGTTGAGGCTCTCGACCGCGCCGTGCATGGGGATGCGCACCAGCGCGTCGCAGCTCTTGCTCGTGAGCTGGCGCAGCCCGTGCCCCTCGGCCCCCAGAACCAGGGCCAGCGGGCCGCGCAGATCGGTCTGATAGAGCGTCTTGCTGGCCTGATCGCTGGCACCCACCACCCAGATGTGGCGCTCCTTGAGCTCGCCCAGGGTGCGTGCGAGGTTGGTGACCATGAAATAGGGCACGGTGTCGGCGGCGCCGCTGGCCACCTTGGCCACGGTGGCGTTGATGCCGGCGGCGTGGTCTTTGGGCGCAATCACGGCGTGCACCCCGGCCCCGTCGGCCACGCGCAGGCAGGCCCCGAGGTTGTGCGGGTCGGTCACACCGTCGAGCACCAGCAGCAGCGGCTGTGCGTGGGCGCTGCGGCCTTCGGGGGCTGCGCCCGGGGGCGCGGCCGGGTCCGAAACACCGGGAGCGGACGCAGCACTGGGGGGGGTGGGGCTGCTCGGGCCAGCCGCCGCCTCCAGGCGCTCGAGCAGCTCGTCGAGCGAACGTGCGCTGGGCACCGCCAGCACCCGCGCCGCCACGCCCTGGTGGCCGTGGCTGCCGGCCAGTTTGGCGATGCGCAAAGCATCGGCCTCGATCAGGCGCACATGGGCCTCGCGCGCGCGCTCGAGAAAGGCCTTCATGCGCGCATCGCGGCGCGTGGGGTCGTATACAACCTCGATCACCGAGGCCGGCGCGGTTTTCAGGCGCACCCCGACGGCATGGAAACCGAACAGCACTTTGTTTGCAGACATAGGGGGCCGATTATCCGCCAGCCCTGTCGGCCCTGCGCGCTGAGCCAGCCGCTCAAGCCGGTGCGTCGGCGACCTCGAGCGAGCGCCCAGCCTCAACGGTGATCAGGCGCTGGCAGCGCTGCGCGATGGCGCGGTCGTGCGTCACCAGCACCAGCGTGGTGCCGTGCTCGCGGTTGAGCTCGAACATCAGCTCCATCACGCGCTCGCCGGTGGCAAAGTCGAGGCTGCCGGTGGGTTCGTCGGCCAACAGCACCGCCGGCCGCACCACGAAGGCGCGCGCCAGCGCCACGCGCTGCTGCTCGCCGCCCGAGAGCAGCTTGGGGTAGTGGCCCAGGCGCTGGCCCAGGCCCACGCGCTGCATCATGTGCGTGGCCGCCGCGCGCGCGTCGCGGCGCCCGGCCAATTCGAGCGGCAGCATGACGTTTTCCAGCGCCGTGAGGTTGGCGAGCAACTGAAAGCTCTGAAACACAAAACCCACCTTGAGCGCGCGCAAGGCGGCACGCTGGTCTTCGTCGAGGGCAAACAGATCCTGCCCATCGAGCACCACCGTGCCGCTGCTGGGGGTATCCAGGCCGGCGATCAGGGCCAGCAAGGTGCTTTTGCCTGAACCCGATGCGCCCACGATGGCCACACTCTGGCCGCGCAACAGCTCGAACTCGATGTCGCGCAAAATCTCCAACTCGCCTGCGGCATCCGCCACCGACTTGCACAGCTTGCGCACCGCTATCACCACCTCTGCCATGAAACCGCCTTTAGCCTTGGGAACCACACGCCGCCACTTTAACGCCTATGCCGCTGCCACCGCGCTGCTGGGGCTTTGCGGGGCCGCCGGCTGGGCGCGCGCGAACCCGGCCACCCCGGCCACCCCGGCCACCCCGGCCACCCCGGCCAGCCCTTCAAGGCCGGCCACCCCGGCGACTCCAGCCTCCCCGGCCAGCCCAGCCACTCCGGCCACTCCTGCACGGCCCGCCCGCCCTGGCGGCGGCCGGCGCGTGCTGGTGTTGGGCGACTCGCTCAGCGCCGAATACGGCCTGCGCCGGGGCAGCGGCTGGGTGGCGCTGCTGCAACAGCGGCTCGAGCGCCAGGGGCCAGCCGGGGTGCAGGTGTTCAACGCCAGCATCAGCGGCGAGACCACCGCCGGTGGGCGTGCCCGCCTGCCGGCGCTGCTGGGCGCGCAGCAGCCGGTGCTGGTCGTGATCGCCCTGGGCGCCAACGACGCCCTGCGCGGCCTGCCCCTGGCGCAAACCCGCGACAACCTGCGCGCCATGGCCCGCGCCAGCCGCGCGGCGCGGGCGCGCGTGCTGCTGCTGGGCATGGACATGCCGCCCAATTTTGGTGCCCGCTTCAGGCAGGAGTTGCGTCAGATTTATGTCGATGTGGCACGGGCCGAACAGGCGGCGCTCATGCCCTTCATGCTCGCCGGCGTGGCTGATGCCGCCGATCCGCTGGCGCTGTTCCAGAGCGACGGCATCCACCCCAATGAAGCCGCGCAGCCGATCATCCTGGAGCAGGTCTGGCCGCACTTGCGCCCGCTGCTGGCGCGGGGTTGAGCGGCACCGCTGGTTCTAATCCAGCGCTTCCAGCGCCTGCGCCAAGTCGGCCTGCAGGTCGACCACACCTTCGAGCCCGATGGCCAGGCGCACCAGGCGCGGGCCGTGTGCTGGCGGCTGCGGCTGGGCTGGGCTGGGCCGCAGCGGCGAGGGGCGGCTGCGCAGGGCGGGCAGGTCGTAGGGCACGCACAGGCTGACGGGGCCGCCCCAGCTGTAACCGATGCGAAACAGGCGCAGCCGGTCGCAAAAGGCGTCGATCTGCTCGGGCCGAATGTGCGGCTGCCAGAGCAGGCTGAGCAAGCAGGCGGCGCCACGGGCGTCGCGCTGCCAGTGCGTGTGGCCGGGCGATGCGGGCAGCGCCGGGTGCAGCACCTGCGCCACACCGCGCTGGCCCTGCAACCAGTGCGCCAGCGTGCGCGTGCTGGCGTCCTGGGCCCGATAGCGCAGGTGCAGGGTGGGCAAGCCGCGCAGCACCAGTTCGGCGTCGTTGGCGCCCACCCCCAGCCCCAGGCGCATGTGGGTGTGCAGCAGTTGGCGGTGCAGCGCGGCCGCGCGCGTGACCACCGAGCCCATGAGCACGTCGGCGCCGCCGCTGGGGTATTTGGTCAGGGCCTGCAGCACCACATCGACGCCAAAGTCGAAACCGCAAAAGGCGATGCCCGCGCCCCACGTGTTGTCGAGCGCGCTCAGGATCTGGCGCGGCCGGGTGGCGGCGGGGTTGGCTTGGGTGGCTGCTGCGGCTCGATCGCTGCCCTGCCCTGCTGCGGCCTGCCCGCTGCTGCCCCCGCCGCCCTGCCCGGCGCGCACGTCGTTGGCGGCTTGCAGCACCTGCATCAGCGCCGGCAGGTCGGGGTATTCGAGCGTCACCGATCCCGGCGCCTCGAGCCAGACCAGGCGCGTGGCCGGGCCGATCTGCGCCGCCAGGTCGGCCGGCTGCATCGGGTCATAGACGCGGTGGCCAATGCCATAGGCGCGCAGTTCGGCCAGCGCCAGCTCCTTGCTGGGGCCGTAGGCGTTGTCGGGCAGCAGCACCTCGTCGCCGGCCTGCAGGAAGGTCAAATTGACCAGCGCCAGCGCCGCCAGCCCGCTGGGGCAGAGCAGGCAGTGCTGGCCGCCCTCGAGCGTGGCCAGGCGCTCCTCGAGCGTGAAGGTGGTGGGGGTGCCGTGCAGGCCGTAGGTGTAGCCCGATTTGTCTTTCCACTGGCGCGCGCGCAGCGCCGCCACGTTGGGAAAAAACACCGTCGAGGCCTTGAACACGCCCGGTGGCAGGGCCTCGAAACCCGCTGGCGGCTGGTAGGGGTGGTGGATGAGCGCGGTCGCCGCCTGCAAGCCCGCAGCGCTTTGGTGCGGCGCCGCAGTCGGCTCGGGCTCCGGTTCGGGCGTGCCCATCTGCCCCACCACCGCCCCCGGAATCTGCCCTGGTTTCACGCCGCCGCGCCGTGGTAGGGATGGTGCAGCAAGATGGTGTGGTCGCGGTCTGGGCTGGTCGATACGACGTGGATCGGCACCCCGGTCACGGCCTCGATGCGGTTGAGGTAGTGTTGCGCGTTGGGCGGCAAGTCTGCGTAGCGCGTCACGCCGGCCGAAGGCTGGCTCCAGCCAGGCAGGGTCTCGTAGATCGGTTCGCAGCGCGCGATCTCGTCGGCGCCCAGCGGCAGCAGGTCGATCAGTTCGCCGTCGAGCCGGTAGCCCACGCACAGCTGCAGCTCGCTCAGGCCGTCGAGCACGTCGAGCTTGGTGATGCACAGGCCACTGAGGCCATTGACCTGCGCCGAGCGCTTGAGCAGCGCGGCGTCGAACCAGCCGCAGCGGCGAGCGCGCCCGGTGGTGGTGCCTTTTTCGGCGCCCACGGTGGCCATGTGCCAGCCCGGCGTGCCTTCGGTCTGCCAGTCGAGCTCGGTCGGGAACGGGCCACCACCCACGCGCGTGCAATAGGCTTTGGTGATGCCGAGCACGTAATGCAGCATCCCCGGCCCCACGCCGGCGCCCGCAGCCGCGTTGCCGGCCACACAGTTGCTCGAGGTCACGAACGGATAGGTGCCGTGGTCGACGTCGAGCAAGGTGCCTTGGGCGCCCTCGAACAGCAGGTTCACGCCGCGCCGGTGCGCGTCGTTGAGCTCGCGCGACACGTCGGCCACCATGGGCGCCAGCAGCGCCGCGTGTTGTTGCGCCTGGGCCAGCAGCGGCTCGAACTGCATCTGCCCGCCCTGCATGAAGGCGGCCAGCGGCTGGCCTTGCAGCCAAGCGTGGGCCGACCAATCGACCTCGGCGCTGCCCAGCACCGCCAGTTGCTGGTTGTAGTAGGCCAACAGCTCGCGCAGTTTGGCGGCAAAGCGCTCGGGGTGGCGCAGGTCTTGCACGCGCAGCGCGCGCCGCCCCACCTTGTCTTCGTAGGCCGGGCCGATGCCGCGCCCGGTGGTGCCGATCTTGGCCGTGCCGGCGCGCTCCTTGGCCAACTCACGCGCCACGTCGAGCGCGGCGTGAAAGGGCAAAATCAGCGGGCAGATCTCGCTCACGCGCAGGCGCGAGCGCACCTCGACCCCGGCGCGCTCGAGGCCGGCGATTTCTTCGAGCAGCTTGCCCGCCGACAGCACCACGCCGTTGCCCACGTAGCAGACCACGCCGGCGCGCATGATGCCGCTGGGAATCAGGTGCAGCGCGGTCTTTACGCCGTTGATGACCAGCGTGTGGCCGGCGTTGTGCCCGCCCTGAAAGCGCACCACGCCGCGCGCGGTTTCGGTGAGCCAATCGACCAGTTTGCCCTTGCCTTCGTCGCCCCACTGGGTGCCGACGACGACCACGTTGCGGCCGGGGCGGGCCTGAAAGGGGGATGCGCTCATAGGGTTTGGTGCCAAGCCTGGCAGGTGGAGGGGGAGGGGGACGGGTTCATGGGGAGGGAGGCAGCGCTTGCAGCACCCAGGCCCCATCCTGGGGCACGAGGGCGCGATCGCACTCGAATTCTTCGACTTCGTGCTCGTGGCCGGGCAAGGCGCACAGCACCACCTCGCCTTGGGCACGCAAGGCCGCGATGGCGCGGCGCAGCGCGGCATCGTGGCCCCAGGGGGCGCAAATGGCTTTTTGTGGCGCCGGGCGCGGCAGCACCGCGACCAGCTCTTTCAAGTCGAGGCTGAAACCCGCCGCCGGGCGGCAGCGGCCAAACACGGCCCCGACCTCGTCGTAGCGGCCGCCGCGCACCAGTTCCTGCGGCACCTGCCCGGGGTCGGCGGCGGCAAAAATCGAGAAGCGCAGACCGGTGTAGTAGGCGTAGCCGCGCAGGTCGGCCAAGTCAAAGCCAAGGTCGAGGTCGATGGCCGCCCTGGCTGCTGCGCGGTGCGGTGCGTGCGCAGCGCCGGCGGCATGCTCCCCGTCCTGGCACATGGCCTGCGCCTGCTGCACCGACTGTGCCAGGCGGCGCAGATCGGCCAACGCGCGCTGCAGCGCCGCCGACGGCGGCAGCACGCGCTCGGCCTGTTCCAGCACGCTGGCGTCGCCATGCAGCTCGGTGAGGGCCAACAGGGCGCGCAGCGTGGCCGCAGGCAGAGCGGCCCCAGCCTCGCGCAGCGTCGCCACGTCTTTGGCCGCCAGCGCGGCGTGCAGGCGCTGCACCAGCATGGCGGGCAGTTGCAGCCCATCGAGCAGGGCATCGACGATGCGCACGTCGCCGCAGTCGAGCACCAGGCGCCGCATGCCTGCGGCCCGCAGGCAGGCCAGCGCCAGCTCGATCACCTCGAGATCGGCCTCGGGCCCGGCGTGCCCGTAGAGCTCGGCCCCAAACTGCAGCGGCTCGCGACTGGCCAGCGGCCGCTCGGAGCGGGTGTGCAGCACCGGACCACAGTAGCACAGCCGCGTCAGGCCGCTGCGGTTGAGCAGGTGCGCGTCGATGCGCGCCACCTGGGCCGTGGTGTCGGCGCGCAGGCCCAGCGTACGCCCCGAGAGCTGATCGACCAGCTTGAAGGTCTGCAAATCGAGCGCCTCGCCGGTGCCGGTGAGCAGCGAGTCGAGGTGCTCGAGCAGCGGCGGCATCACCAACTCGTAGCCGTGCGCGCGCGCCGCATCGAGCAGGGCGCGGCGCAGCTCTTCGATGTGCCGGGCCTCGGAAGGCAAAACGTCGGCAATGTGATCCGGCAGCAGCCAAGCGGACATGGGTGGAGTGGGGACAGTCGAAAAGGGGAATTTTACCGGCAAGGCGGGTTGGCTCCGGCCCGCTTGTCGGCCTGCACCGGCCGGGCCATAATGTCGCGGTCACAGGCTGGGCGCGCCCCAAGGAGCATTTGCATGATCGTCACCACCACCCCCCACATCGAAGGCCAGCGCATCACCCGCTACTGCGGCGTGGTCACGGGCGAAGCGATCCTGGGCGCCAACGTATTCAAAGACCTGTTTGCCGGCATCCGCGACCTGGTGGGTGGCCGCTCCGCCACCTACGAGCGCGAGCTGCAAAAAGCGCGCGACATCGCCTTGGCCGAGCTGCAGCAACGCGCCCAGGAACTGGGAGCCAACGCCGTCGTCGGCGTCGATCTGGACTACGAGGTGATGGGCCAAGGCAACGGCATGCTCATGGTTTCGGCCAGCGGCACCGCCGTCGTGACGGCGGCGGCCTGAGCGGCTCCAAGGCACAGCCTGCTGCACGGTTTTTTGCCACCATGCACTGGCTCGAACTCAAGCTCCCGCCCCCGGCGCTGGCGCTGCTGCTGGCGCTGCTGATGTGGCTGGCGCCCATGTGGGTGGCGCCGCTGCCTTGGGCTTGGCGCATTGCTTTGGCTGCCGCCCTGCTTGGCCTGGGCCTGGCCATCGGCCTGGTGGCCGTGGCCGCCTGCTGGCGCGCCGGCACCACCATCCACCCCAACCACCCCATGCGCACCACGGCACTGGTCACCGGGGGCGCGTTTCGCCTCTCGCGCAACCCGATGTACCTGTGCCAACTGCTGTGCCTGCTGGCGTGGGCGGCCTACCTGTCGAACCCGCTGGCCTTGGCGCTGACGCCGCTGTTCGTGCTGTACCTGAACCGCTTTCAGATCGCGCCCGAGGAGCGCGCCCTGGCGGCGCTGTTTGGCGCGCGCTACGAAGCGTATAAAAGTGCCGTCAGGCGCTGGCTCTGAGCCGGCTGGCCGCTAGTGTGGTGGTGCGCGCTTGATGGGACAAATAAAACCGATGGATTTTTGGCCCTGCTTAGGCGCAAACCACAGCCATAGTGCCACTATGGCGCGGATTTGCAACGACAGCAGGGACGAAAAGGCGCGGTTTTATGTTCCGGATAGCGCGCAACGCCACACTAGGGTCTGGCAGTCGGGGCGCAGGCTTGGGTGGCGCAGCCTGGCCCTGACTGATGCCACCCATGGGCGCTCATGGCATGCGCCCCGCACCTACAATGACCGGCGTGAGCACCGCCCCCTTTGACCGCCCCGCCGCCGCCCCTGCTGCCAGCCCCCGCACCCAGCCGCGGCGACCGATCCGCGAGTTGCCCGACGCGCTCATCAGCCAGATCGCCGCCGGCGAGGTGATCGAGCGCCCGGCTTCGGTGCTGCGCGAGCTGATCGACAACGCGCTCGACGCCGGTGCGTGCCAGCTCACGCTGCGGCTGCAAGCCGGTGGTGTGCGCCTGATCGTGGTCGAGGACGACGGCAGCGGCATCGCGCGCGACGATCTCGCGCTGGCGCTCAAGCGCCATGCCACCAGCAAGGTGCGCGACCTGGCGGAACTCGAAGCCGTGGCCACCATGGGCTTCAGGGGCGAGGCGCTGGCCGCCATCGACTCGATTGCCGAACTGAGCCTGTGCTCGCGCAGCGCCGAGGCCCCCGAGGCCCACGGCTGGCTGCTGCATGGGCGCACGGGCGAGCTGCAGCCGGCAGCGCGCAGCGTCGGCACCACGGTCGAGGTGCGCGAGCTGTTTTACGCCACCCCGGCGCGGCGCAAGTTCCTAAAAAGCGACGCCACCGAACTGGCGCACTGCGTCGAGGCGGTGCGCCGCCACGCGCTGGCCCGGCCCGACGTCGGCTTTGCCATCTGGCACGAGGGCAAGCTGATCGAGCAATGGCGCGCCCACCCCGCCCCTCAGTCCGGTGCCCACCCGCCCGCTGGCGCGCCCGCGCTCGACGGCACCGAGGCGCTGGCGCCGCGCATGGCGGCCGTGCTGGGCGAGGATTTTCTGGCGCACAGCCTGCCCTTCGACTGGCGCGGCGACGGCCTGCGCGTCTGGGGCCGCGCCGGGCTGGCGCAGGTGGCGCGCGCCCGCGCCGACCAGCAATACAGCTACGTCAACGGCCGCTTCGTGCGCGACAGGGTGATCGGCCATGCCGTGCGCAGCGCCTACGAGGACGTGTTGCACGGCCAGCGCCAGCCGGTGTATGTGCTGCTGCTGGAGCTGGACCCGGCGCGGGTCGATGTGAACGTGCACCCAAGCAAGATCGAGGTGCGTTTTCGCGACGGCCGCGCCGTGCACCAGGCGGTGCGGCAAGCGCTGGAGCAGGTGCTGGCGGCCCCGCGCGCGCCGCAACCGGCCCCAACCCCGGCGGCGCCGGCCAGCGCCCCATGGCACCCCGCAGCGCCACCCAGCCTGGCAACGGCGGCGCAAACCGGGCTGGATCTGGCCTCGTGGCCCAGCGCCCGCGCCTGGCCCGAGCACACGGCAACCGGCGGCCTGGCTGGGCGGCAGGTGAGCGACATCGCCGCGCTGTGGCCGCGCCCGCCCGCAGCCGCCCCCTCATCCGCCTACGGGTCGTGGCCGCCGAGCGCAGCCCAAGACGGCGCCGCAGCAACGCAAGCCGCACAAGGGGCAGATGCAGCGGCAACCGCTCTGCGCCAGCCGCAACCCGAGCACGCCACCGACGCCGACTGGCCGCTGGGCCAGGCGCTGGCGCAGTTGCATGGGGTGTACATCCTGGCGCAAAACCGCCACGGGCTGGTGCTGGTGGACATGCACGCCGCGCACGAGCGCATCGTCTATGAGGGCCTGAAGCGCCAGTGGAACGCCGCCGCCGCCACCTTGCCCGGCCAGCCGCTGCTGATCCCGGCCACCTTTGCCGCCACCGCGCTGGAGCTGGCCACGGCCGAAGCGCAGCGCGAGGCGTTGCAACGACTCGGGTTGCAGATCGAGCCCCTGTCGCGCCTGACGCTGGCGGTGCGCGCCGTGCCCGCTGCCTTGGCCCAAGGCGACGCCGTGGCGCTGGCGCGCGGTGTGCTGGCCGAGCTCGAGCAACACGGCGGCACCCAGCTGCTGCAACGCGCCCGCGACGAGCTGCTCGCCACCCTGGCCTGCCACGGCGCCGTGCGCGCCAACCGGCGCCTGAGCATCCCCGAGATGAACGCGCTGCTGCGCCAGATGGAAGCCACCGAGCGCAGCGACCAGTGCAACCACGGCCGCCCGACCTGGCGCCAGTTGAGCCTGAAAGCGCTCGACGCCCTGTTTTTGCGCGGACGTTAGAGGTCTGCGCACCTTTTTCAAGCGGACCAAGGGCCGCAGCGCGGCCGATTCGGCCCGAGCGCACCACCATGGGGCCAGTTGGGGCCCAATCAGGCACGAACTTGGTGCAAAATCGGTGCGCTTTGCCAGTCCATCCCCCCTACCACCACCATCCCGTCATGAAATACGCCAGCGCGCACGATTTTCTCGCCCAAGTCAGCCAGCGCAACCCCGGTCAGCCCGAGTTCTTGCAAGCCGTCACTGAGGTCGTCGAGAGCCTGTGGCCCTTCATCCAGCAACACCCCAAGTACGCCGAGCAGGGGCTGCTCGATCGGCTGGTCGAGCCCGAGCGCGTGCTCATGTTTCGCGTCTCGTGGGTCAACGACCACGGCGACGTGCAGGTCAACCGCGGCTACCGCATCCAGCACAGCTCGGCCATCGGCCCGTACAAGGGCGGCATGCGCTTTCACCCCTCGGTGAACCTGTCGATCCTCAAGTTCCTGGCCTTTGAGCAGACCTTCAAGAACGCCCTCACCACCCTGCCCATGGGCGGCGGCAAGGGTGGCGCCGACTTCGACCCCAAGGGCAAGAGCCCGGGCGAGGTGATGCGCTTTTGCCAGGCACTGATGAGCGAGCTGTTTCGCCACATCGGCGCCGACACCGACGTGCCCGCGGGCGACATCGGCGTGGGCGGGCGCGAAGTCGGCTTCATGGCCGGGATGATGAAAAAGCTCTCGAACCGCGCCGACTGCGTCTTCACCGGCAAGGGCCTGAGCTTTGGCGGCTCGCTCATCCGCCCCGAGGCCACCGGCTACGGCACGGTATATTTCGCCCAGGAAATGCTCAAGCGCCAAGGCCTGAGCTTCGACGGCCTGCGTGTGAGCGTCTCGGGCTCGGGCAACGTAGCCCAGTACGCCGTCGAAAAAGCCATGGCGCTGGGGGCCAAAGTGGTGACGGTGTCGGACTCGAGCGGCAGCGTGATCGACGAAGACGGTTTCACGCCCGACAAGCTGGCCGAGCTGATGGAGGTCAAGAACCACCTCTACGGCCGCGTGAGCGACTACGCGCGGCGCACCGGGTCGCGCTTCGAGCCCGGCGTCAAGCCTTGGACTGTGCCGGTGGACATTGCCCTGCCCTGCGCGACGCAGAACGAGCTCGACGCCGACGACGCGCGCACGCTGCTGAAAAACGGCGTCAAGTGCGTGGCCGAGGGTGCTAACATGCCCACCACCATGGACGCCATCCGCCTGCTCGAAGCCGAACGCGTGCTCTACGCCCCAGGCAAAGCCAGCAACGCCGGCGGCGTGGCCACCTCGGGCCTCGAGATGAGCCAAAACGCCATGCGCCTGAACTGGGACCGCGACGAGGTCGATGCGCGCCTGCACGGCATCATGGTCGGCATCCACGAGGCCTGCGTGCGCCACGGCACGCGTGCCGACGGCTCGGTGAGCTACACCGACGGCGCCAACGTCGCCGGCTTTGTCAAGGTCGCCGACGCCATGCTGGCCCAAGGGGTGATTTGAGCCCGGCCCGGCAGCCGCCGCCTGCCCCCATGCCCGCTGGGCTGGTGGTGCTGCTGCTGGCGCTGCTGCTGGGGCTGCAGCCGCTCACCACCGACCTGTACCTGCCGGCGCTGCCGGCGCTCACGCTCGACCTGGGTGCCACCATGCACCAGGCGCAGCTCACGCTGTCGGCGCTGCTGCTGGCGTTTGGCTTCTCGCAACTGTTTTGGGGCCCGCTTTCAGACCGCCATGGCCGGCGCCCGATCCTGCTCGCGGGCTTGGCGCTGTACGCGCTGGCCTCGGTGGGCAGCGTGTTTGCCGCCAACGTCGAGCAGCTGGTGCTGTGGCGCGTCGTGCAGGGCGCCGCGCTGGGTGCGGCGGTGATGGGCGCGCGCGCCATCGTGCGCGACCTCTACGCCCCGCTCGAGGGCGCACGCATGATGTCCAAGGGCCTGACCGGGCTGGGCGTGCTGGCCTGCATCAGCGCGCCGCTGGGCGCTTTGTTGTCGGACTGGATGGGTTGGCGCGCCGCCTTGGGCGTGCTGGCCCTGTTCGGGGCCGCCGTGCTGGCGCTGGTGCTGTGGCGCTTCGACGAGAGCCTGCGCCAGCCCAACCCTCAGGCGCTGCGCCCGGCGGTGCTGCTGCGCACTTGGGGCGTGATTTTGCGCCACCCCACCTTTTGGGCCTGGGCGCTGCTGCTTGGCGCCTCGTACGCCGGTCTGTTCACGTTTTTGGCCAGCTCCTCGTTCGTGTTCATCAACGCGCTGGGCTTGAGCAAAACCGAGTATGGCTTGCTGATGTTCTCGATGTCGGCGGTGTACATTGTGGGCACGGTGCTGTGCCGACGCCTGATCGTGCGTCTGGGGCTGCGCCGCACCGTGGCCGTGGCCGGGGCCCTGACGCTTTGCGGCGGCAGCCTGATCGGCGCCTTGGGTTGGCTGGGCTGGCACAGCGTCTGGGCAATCATGCTGCCTTACTATCTTTTCATTCTGGCACACGGCATGCACCAGCCTTGCGGCCAGAGCGGGGCCGTGGGGCCGTTCCCACACGCTGCCGGCACGGCGTCGGCGCTGAGCGGGTTTTTGATGATGATGGTGGCGTTTGCCACGGGCACCTATCTGGCGGCGCAGATGCCCACCGGCGCCGAAGGCGCCAGCGTGCGCCCGCTCACCGACGGGCTGTGGTTCTGGAGCGTGCTGATCGCCACCGTGGCCTGGACACTGGTGCAGCGCTTTGGCGAGCCCGCACCGGCCCCACCCCATCCCGTGCGCGCGCCATGAACCCCAGCGCCTCGGGCCCCAGCGCCAGCCCCGGCAGCGCAGCGCCGGCCTGGCTGGCCATCGCCGGCCCCACCGCCAGCGGCAAAACCGCGCTGGCGCTGGCGCTGGCGCGCCAGTACCCGCTCGAGATCATCAGCATCGACTCGGCGCTGGTCTATCGCGGGCTCGACATCGGCAGTGCCAAACCGAGCGCCGCCGAGCGCGCCGCCGTGCCGCACCACCTGATCGACATCCTCGACCCAAGCCAGAGCTACAGCGCCGCGGCCTGTGTCGCCGACGTGCAGCGCCTGCTGCCACAGATACGCGCGCGCGGCCGGCTGCCGCTGCTGGTGGGTGGCACCCTGCTGTATTTCAAGGCGCTGTTCGAGGGCCTCGACGACATGCCGGCCGCGTACCCGGCGCTGCGCGCCGCGCTGGAGGCCGAAGCGGCGCAACTGGGCTGGCCGGCGCTGCACGCGCAACTGGCCGCGGTGGATGCCGCCACCGCGGCGCGCCTGAGCCCCAACGACGCGCAGCGCATCGGGCGCGCGCTCGAAGTCTGGCGCGCCTGCGGGCGGCCGCTGTCGTCGTTTCACACCCGCGCGCTGCGTGCCTCCACCGCAGCCGGGCCGCAGCCGCTGCGCATCGACGGCCAGCCGGGCCTGCTGCTGGCGCTGGAGCCGCTCGAGCGCGCCTGGCTGCACCAGCGCATCGGCCTGCGCTTTGCCGCCATGCTCGAGCACGGGCTGATCGACGAGGTGCGTGCCCTGCGCCAGCGCCCCGATCTGCACCTGGGCTTGCCAGCCCTGCGCAGCGTCGGCTACCGGCAGGTCTGGCAGGCGCTGGATGCGCTCGAGGCCAGCGGGCGCAGCCAGTTCACACCGGCCGAGCTCGCCACCCTGACCGAACAAGGGGCCGCCGCCACGCGCCAACTGGCCAAACGCCAGCTCACCTGGCTGCGCAGCCTGCCGCAGCGCCGGGTGCTGGCGTGCGAAGGCCCGGGGCTGCTCGAGGCCGCCTGCGCGGCGTGGGAGTCGTCGGGTAGGGCGAGCGCGCCCGCGAACAGGTGACGGCGCGCCCAGCTCGGGGCCACGGCTCGGGGCCATGGCTCAAGGCTATTGGGGCCGCAGCGGGCTGCGCCGCCCCACCCCCAGCGCGACACCGATCGACAGCAGCAGCACCCCCCCGGCACCGGCCAGGGTGGCGGCGTACCAGCCACGGTCCATGAAGACGCCGAAAATCAGCGGCGCGATGGCAAAGCCCACGTCCAGGCCCGAATACACGGTGCCATAGACGCGCCCGGTGGCCCCCTTGGGCGTGACCTGCTTGATCAGCAGATCGCGGCTGGGCGCGGCAATACCGACCGCAAAACCCGTGGCCGCCAGCAGCAGCATGGTGCCCGTGCCGCCCAGCCAGCCGCTGGCGGCCAGCAGCAGCAGCAACGCACCGGCACCCATCGAAGCCCCCACCACCCAATCGCTGCGGCGCGCCTGCGCCGCCACAAAACCGCCCGCCAACATGCCCAGCGCCCCGCACACCATGTAGGCGCTCAGCGTCAGCGTGGCGGCCTGCAGGCTGACGCCATGCAGCGCCTTCAGGATCGAGGCCGAGTAGTTCTGCACCACACCCAGCGTCAGGGTGGTGAGCAAAAAGAAGGCAAAACACCACCAGACCACGCTCTGGCGCATGAACGCCAGGTCGCTGCCCGCCGCTGCACCCACCGGGCGGCGCAGCACCTCCGACTGCAGGTGCTGGCGCTGCCAGAACAAGAGCAGAAACACCAGCAGGTACAACCCGGCGGCGGCGAGGTAGGCGCTGCGCCAGTCCAGCAGCATCGACCAACCCACCAGAAACACCGGCGCCAGCGCCCACCCCAAGTTGCCGCTGATGCCGTGCACGCTGTAGGCGTGGCCCAGCCTGGACGCCGACACGCGCTGATTGAGGATCGAAAAATCAACCGGATGAAAAGAGGCGTTGCCCAGGCCGGCGAGCGCGGCCACCAGCAAAAGCGCCGCATAGCCATTGGCCTGCGAGGCCAGCAAGGCAGCCCCCATGAACAGCAGCAGCGAGGCAAACAGCACCGGACGCGCACCCACGCGATCGACCACAAAGCCCGAAGCCGCCTGCCCGAGCCCGGAGACGGCAAAAAACAACGTCATCAGCAGGCCAACGTCGGTGAACGACAGGCCAAACTCGAGCATCAGCAACGGAAACAGCGGCGGCAGCAGCAGGTGGCCAAAGTGCGAACTGCCGTGCGCCAGTCCGACCAGGCCCATCACGCGCGCATCGGCGCGCCAAGGCACGGCAAGGGCGGGGGCGGGGGCGACAGAAAGCTGCAGGCTGGACATGGGCAACGATGTTAAGCCCAAACGCCCAAGCGCGCGCGGTGTGCCGTTATTGCTGCCGCAGCCGCAGCCGCCGCAGCCAAAGCCGCCGTGCAGGCCGGGCACAATAGCCGCCATGAACATCGTGATCCTCGACGACTACCAGGACGCCGTGCGCAAGCTGCCCTGCGCCGCCAAGCTCGAACCCTACCCGGCCAAGGTGTACACCAACACCATCAAGGGCGTGGGCCAGCTCTCGGTGCGGCTGCGCGACGCCCAGGTGCTGGTACTGATCCGCGAGCGCACCCAGATCACGCGCCAGCTGCTCGACAAGCTGCCCAAGCTGCGCCTGATCGCCCAAACCGGGGCCGTGGGGCCGCACATCGACCTCGATGCCTGCACCGAACACGGGGTGGCGGTGGCCGAAGGCAAAGGCTCGCCGGTGGCCCCGGCGGAGCTCACTTGGGCGCTGATTCTGGCCGCCATGCGCCGCCTGCCGCATTACGTGGCGCACCTCAAGCACGGGGTCTGGCAGCAGTCGGGCCTCAAAACCGCCTCCATGCCGGCCAATTTTGGCATCGGCATGGTGCTGCACGGCAAAACGCTGGGGGTGTGGAGCTACGGCCGCATTGGGCGCATGGTGGCTGGCTACGGCCGCGCCTTTGGGATGCGGGTTCTGGTCTGGGGCAGCGAAGCCGCGCGCGCGCAGGCCAGCGCCGACGGCTACGAGGCCGCCGCGTCCAAAGCCGAGCTGCTGGCGCAGTCGGATGTGCTCAGCCTGCACCTGCGCCTTGGGGCCAGCACCCAGGGCTGCCTGAGCTTTGAGGATTTGAGCCTGATGAAGCCCACGGCCCTACTGGTCAACACCTCGCGCGCCGAACTGATCCAGCCCGATGCGCTGGTGGCCGCACTCAACCGCGGCCGGCCCGGCATGGCGGCGGTGGATGTGTTCGAGTCCGAGCCGATCTTGCAGGGGCATGCCCTGCTGCGACTGGAAAACTGCATCTGCACGCCGCACATCGGCTTTGTCGAGCAAAACAGCTACGAGCAGTATTTTTCGGCCGCGTTCGACAACATTCTCAACTACATCAAAGGCACCCCGACCCACATCGTCAACCCCGGGTCGCTGCACTATCAGCGCTGAGCGCTTGGGTCCAGATCGGGTTTGGCAGCGGCTTTGCCCTGACCCCAATCCAACTGCCCGAGGTCGAAATCGATCGACATCGAGTCGGGCTTTGAGGCCGCCGCCGGGGCCGCCGGGGCCGCCGGGGCCGCTGGCTCGGATGGCGCCGGAGCCAAGCCCAGATCGAGCATGGGCATGGGTGGATTCAGCACGGCATCGAGCACGTCGGCCAAGGTGATCAAATCGTCGAAAGCCGCGAGGGTGCGCACCGTCAGCTCGCCACCGGGCTCACCGGGTTGAGAGGCCAGGGCGCGCTCGATGAGCACCGCTGCCGCCGACTGCGGCCACTGCGCCTGCAGGGTTTGCAGCAGCGCCACGTTGTCTTCGAGCCCGCGCTGCGCCAGGATGGCTTCGGTGCGCGGCGCCATGCGCTGGAAGTGGTTTTCGTAAAAACGCGTGGCCTCGGCCAGCTCGGACGCGTCGCCGGCCTGCGCAGCCAGCACCAACCAACGCAGGTAGGGGGCCTCGCTGGCTCGCGCATGCCCAGCCACGAGCGCCTTGAGCACTTCCATGGCTTGGGTGTGCTGGGCGATCGACTCGAAAAACTCGGCCTGCTGCCAGGCCTCGACCAAGGCACGCTGATCGAGCACCGCCACAGGCACTTCCGCAAACATCGAGGCCCGGCCTTCGGCCACCTCGAGCCCGGTGACCGCATCGGCATCGAGCCAGTCCGAAGACAGCGCTGCAGGAGTCCGGGTGGGTGCGACGGCCGGTGCAGCCGCCGCCGGTGCGCCGACCGCAGACAGCGCAGGGGTTTGAGCGCGGGCAGCCGGGTGCGTGGTCTCGGCGTCGTGGCCTGGGCCGCCGGGCTCGGGCACCGCGACTGGCGCTGGCGCAGGCGCAGCCATGGGTGGCGACGGCTCGAGGCCCGGCTTGGGCTGGGTGGGCTGACCGGGCAAGGTGGATTCCCACCACGGTGCCGGCGGCGCGGCTGTGGGCGGGCGCGCAAGCAGCAAGCGCCCCGATCGATGGGCATACAAGGCGCCGCCGAGCAGCAACAACAGCAACGCGCCCAACCCGTACAGCCACGCCGCAGGCACACCGGCCTGGGCCTGGGCCTGGATTTGCAACAACTGGGCTTGGGTGCTTTGCAGGGCCAGGCGCAGTTGCTCCTGCTCGGCACGCAGCGCCAGCAACTCCTGCTCCTGGGCGGTCAGGGCGGCTTGGGTTGCACCCGCTTCGGCCAAGGGAGCATCGGGCAGCGCAGCAGCCGCAGTGCCCTCGGGCGCAGCCGCCACCACCGGTGGCGCCTGCGCCGGCATCGGGATCGGGTCGAGCTGCAGGCGCGCGCCAGCAGCCAGCGGCGGCGGCGGGGCCGGCGTGGTGGCGGGTGTGGCGAGCGCAACCGGCGCGGCGGCAGGCACTGGGGCCAGGCGGGGCGGCGCTTTGCTGCGCAAGCGCTCCAGGCCCGCAGGGCGCGCTGCGGGTGCGCTCAGGCGGATCGGGGTTTGCTCAGGGGGTGGCGCTGCCGGCACCACGGCGGCCGCGGCCTGGGTGGCTGGCGCACCGTTGGCCACGGGCCTGGGCACAGGCGCCGGGGCAGCCAGGGCGGCAGCGGCTGGGCCGGCTGCCGCAACAGCCGGCACCGCAATCCAGTCAGCCAGCAGCGTGTAGGTGCGCCTGAACACCGTTTGGCAGCCCACCTGCAGGCCCAAGGTCACGATCGGCTCGTTGATGGGTTCGGTGCTGCGCACCCGCAGCAGGGCCTCACCCCCAGCCCCTGCGCCCTGCAAGCTGGTGCTCAGCGACGCGTCCGGCACTTGCGACTCGCCATACTGCAGCCGCACCTGCAGGCACAAGTCGGCCAAGCCCTGACCGGGCTCGACGCGGGTTTGCACCAGAATATCGAAGGGACGACCGATAATGACATCGCCTTGGGTCGGCCCCAAGCCTGTCGCCAGCGTTTGCGTGACCGCCACCAAAAGCGCGCTGCCCAGCGCCAACTTCATCATCTGCCAATCCTTGTTTTGATCGTGCTTGTTTCGTTCACCGGCGCTCATTTTGGCACATGAAACCCCCGCCCCCCATTTCATGTCTATCGATGGGCGCAAACATTGCGTGCACCCACCCGCGCGGTCACCCCGGCGACACCTCGCACAGCCCCCAGTCACCCACAAGACAGCCCATGGACGAACCGATTCTGACAATGCAGGAACGCGAAGCGATCAACAGCGGTCGCTGGTTCAACACCCTTTCACCCTCACTGCGGCACGACATCCTCCGATGCGCTTTCGTCAGACGCTTCCAGGACGGCGACCTGATCGCCGCCCGCGGCGACCCGCCCACCGAATGGTCGGCGGTGAGCAAGGGCGCCGTGCGCGTGAGCTCGACCTCGCTGGCGGGCAAGCAGGTCACGCTCACCTACGTCGAACCCGGGGTCTGGTTTGGCGAGATTGCGATGTTCGACGGCGAGCGCCGCACCCACGACGCCTACGCCCACGGGCCCACCTCGCTGCTGTGCGTGGCGCGCAAGGATTTCCAAAAAATCCTGTCGCAGCACGTGGAGCTCTACGAGGCCCTGTTGCGCCTGCAGGCGCGGCGCATCCGCAACCTGTTCGGACTGGTGGAAGACCTCAACACCCTGCCCCTGCGCGCCCGGCTGGCCAAGCAGTTGCTGCACCTGTCGCGCAGCTACGGCGTGCCCTGCCTGGCCAACGCCAGCGAGACCCGCATCGGGCTGCAGTTGGCACAGGAAGAGTTGGCGCAGATGCTGGGCGCTTCGCGCCAGCGCGTCAACCAAGAACTCAAATCGATGGAGCGCGAGCAAGCCATCCGCATCGAACCCGGCGGCCTGGTGGTGTGCGACCGCAGCGCGCTGCTGCGCATCGCCGCCGCCGAACACTGAAGCCCTTGACATGCACCCAGCGGCCATGATCGACCCCTCCTCCCACGACTTGGCCGCAGCGGACTCGGCCCCCGGCGCACCGGCTGCCGATCTGCCCTTCGATGCCAGCGCGCTGGAGCCGTGGCTGCATGCGCATCTGCCCGGCTTTGCCGGCCCTTTGCAGATCGAGAAATTCCCCGGCGGCCAGTCCAACCCCACCTACCGCCTGCGCACGGCGCAACGCGACTGGGTGCTGCGCAGCAAACCGGGCCCGGCGGCCAAGCTGCTGCCTTCGGCGCACGCCATCGAGCGCGAATTTCGCCTCATGAGCGCGCTGGCCGACACGGCGGTGCCGGTGCCGCGCATGGACCTGCTGTGCGAGGACGAAACGGTGATCGGGCGCGCCTTTTACCTGATGGCATACGTGCCCGGCCGCATCCTCTGGGAGCAAGCCCTGCCCGGCCTGAGCGCGGCGCAACGGCGCGCCCACTACCTGGAAATGAACCGCGTGCTGGCGGCGCTGCACCGGGTCGATGTGCAGGCCGTGGGACTGGCCGACTACGGCAAACCCGGCAACTACTTCGAGCGCCAGATCGCGCGCTGGAGCAAGCAGTACCAGGCTTCAGTGACGCAGCCCATCCCCGCGATGGAGCGCCTGATCGACTGGCTGCCGCGCCACATCCCAGCGCTGGCACGTGACGACAGCCGCGTGTGCGTGGTGCATGGCGACTTCCGGCTCGACAACCTGGTGTTCCACCCCGAGCAGGCCCAAGTGCTGGCAGTGCTCGACTGGGAGCTCTCCACCCTCGGGCACCCGCTGGCCGACTTCAGTTACCACTGCATGGCCTGGCACATCGAGCCAGGGCTGTTTCGCGGCATCGCCGGGCTCGATTTGCCCGCGCTGGGGATCCCCAGCGAGCGCGAGTACATCGAGCGCTACTGCGCCAGCACGGGTTTTTACGCGCCCCATGCGCTGCAACAGGACTGGAATTTCTTTCTGGCCTACAACCTGTTCAGGCTGGCGGCGATCCTGCAGGGAATCGCCAAACGGGTCGAGGCCGGCACCGCGTCCAGCGCCCAGGCGCGCCAGTCCGGCGCCGGAGCGCGGCCGCTGGCCGAGCTGGCCTGGTCTTTTGCCGCGCGCGCTGCCTGATCTGCCCCCGCCCACCCCGCCCACCCAGAGGAGCTTTCATGCACTTCGATTACAGCCCCAAGGTCAAAGACCTGCAAGCGCGCCTGCAAGCCTTCATGGACGCCCACATCTACCCCAACGAAGCGCGCTTCATGGCAGAGGTGGCCGCCAACCGTGCCCGTGGCAACCCCTGGCAGCCGACCGCACTGGTCGAACAGCTCAAGCCGCTGGCCCGCGCCGCCGGTCTGTGGAACTTGTTCTTACCCAATTCCCCACGCGCGCCCGAGGGCTTGAGCAACCTCGAGTACGCCCCGCTGTGCGAGATCATGGGCCGTGTCGGCTTTGCCCCCGAGGTGTTCAACTGTTCCGCCCCCGACACCGGCAACATGGAAACGCTGGAGCGCTACGCCAGCGAGGCGCTCAAGGACCGCTGGCTCAACCCCTTGTTGCGCGGCGACATCCGCTCGGCCTTCCTGATGACCGAGCCCGAAGTCGCCTCGTCCGACGCCACCAACGTCCAATGCCGGATCGAGCGCGACGGCGACGAACTGGTCATCGACGGGCGCAAATGGTGGTCCTCGGGTGCCGGCGACCCGCGCTGCGCCGTCTTCATCCTGATGGGCAAAACCGACCCGCAGGCGCCCCGGCACGCCCAGCAGTCGATGGTCGTGGTGCCAGCCGATGCGCCCGGCGTGCAGATCGAGCGCGCCCTGACGGTGTTTGGTTACGACGACGCCCCGCACGGCCACATGGAGGTGCAGCTCAGGCAGGTGCGCGTGCCCGCCAACCACATCCTGCTCGGCCCCGGGCGCGGCTTCGAGATCGCCCAAGGCCGCCTCGGGCCGGGCCGCATCCACCACTGCATGCGCTCCATCGGCGCCGCCGAACGCGCGCTGGAGCTGATGTGCCAGCGCCTGACGCAGCGCGTGGCCTTTGGCAAGCCGCTGGCGGCGCAGGGGGTCTGGCACGAGCGCATCGCCGAAGCGCGCTGCCTGATCGAGCAGGCGCGGCTGCTGACCCTCAAGGCCGCCTACATGATGGACACGGTGGGCAACAAGGTCGCCAAGGCCGAAATCGCCATGATCAAGATCGTGGCCCCCAACGTCGCCTGCAAGGTGCTGGATTGGGCGATCCAGGCGCACGGCGGCGCCGGCGTGTCGCAAGATTTCGTGTTGGCGCAAAGCTACGCCAACCAGCGCACCCTGCGCCTGGCCGACGGCCCCGACGAAGTGCACCGCATGGCGATCGCCAAGCTGGAACTGGCGCGCCACCAGCTACAGGCGTCAGCCACAGCCACCGAGCTGGAGCCCCCGGTGACCCGGGGCTGCTGAAAAAGTCAAGGCTAACCCACGGTGTTGGAACGCACCTCGGACAGGCTGGTCAGGCCCTGCAGCAGCTTTTCGATGCCGTCTTGGCGCAGGGTGCGCATGCCCTCCTCGAGCGCCAGGTGTTGAATCTCGGCCGGGTGCGCGCGGGTTTGAATCAGGCGTCGCATGTCCGGACTGCCGCACAACAGCTCGTGCAGGGCCAAGCGGCCCGCATAGCCGGTGTGGCCGCAATGCTCGCAACCGGGGGCCGTGCGCACGTGCAGATGCCCATCCTTGGCGTAAGCCTGCAGCCATTCGTCGAGCAGGGCCTGGCCTTGGCGCAAGGGGTGCGTGGCCGGCAGCATGGCTTGGTAGAGTCGCGCAGCAGCTCATCGATCTGGGCGCTCTCGAGCGGCTGCTCGACAGCACAATGCTTGCAAAAGCGCCGCACCAGGCGCTGCGCCAACACTCCTTGCAGCGAATCGGCAAAGGAAAAGGGATCGACCCCCAGATCGATCAGGCGCACCACGGTTTCGGCGGCCGAATTGGTGTGCAGGGTCGAAAACACCAAGTGCCCGGTCAACGAAGCCTCGATGGCGATTTCAGCCGTTTCTTGGTCGCGGATTTCGCCCACCATGATCACATCCGGGTCGGCACGCAACAGGGTGCGCAAAGCCGCGGCAAAGGTCCAGCCGATCTTGGCATTGACCTGTATCTGGCGCAAACCACGCTGGGTGATTTCGACCGGGTCTTCGGCGGTCCAGATCTTGCGGTCCGGGGTGTTGATGCGCTGCAACGCCGAATGCAAGGTGGTGGTCTTGCCGGAGCCGGTCGGGCCGACGCACAGAAACAAGCCGTAGGGGCGCTCGACCAAGGCCTCGAAACGCTGCAGATTGCGGGGATTGAGCTGCAGCTGCTCGAGCGCCAATGGCTTGGTCGAAGACAGCAGCCGCAACACCACGTCTTCGAGCCCGCCCGCAGTCGGCACGGTGGCCACCCGCAACTCGATCGGCAAGCCACCGAACTTGGCAAAATTGATTTTGCCATCCTGCGGCTTGCGGCGTTCGGAGATATCCAGGTCGCACATGATCTTGATGCGCGCCACCAAGGCGTTGCGGTAGTTGGCCGGCAGCTCGAGGTAGTTGCGCATCTGGCCGTCGATGCGAAAGCGGATCTGCAATTTCTGGCGCCCCGGATAGGGCTCGATGTGGATGTCGGAGGCCCCTTGCTGGTGCGCTTCGGCGATCATGGAGTTGATCAGCCGCACCAAGGTGTTGTCGGACTGCTCGATCGGCTTTTCTTCGGCATCGTCCTTGGCTCCGCCGGCCAGTTCAACCGCCAGCTGCACCGCATCCTGTGGCGCTTGGGTCGGACCGGGGCGGGCGCTGACAGCGCCGCCTGAAGGGTGCGCCGTGGCGTTGGACAATGCGCTCAAACCCACCTCGCGGTAGGCTTTTTGAATGCACGCGCCAATTTCGGCGCTGACGCTCACCACCGGCAAAATCTTGCGCTGGGTCGTGAATTCCAGATCATCGATGACCCGAAACTGCAGCGGGTCGAGCATCGCCACCACCAACGCCCCGCCCTGCTCGACCAGTGGCAACGCCTGCAAGCGCTGTGCCAAGGCAAAGGGGACGCGGCGCAAGGCCGTGGCATCGATCGGAAACTTGTGCAAGTTGACAAAGGGGTAACCCATTTTGCGGGCAAAGGCGGTTTGCAGATCGGCTGCAGACACCAAACCTTTATCGAGCAACAGCTGCCCCAGCGGTTGCCGGCTTTGGTCGGCTTGCTGCCATTGCAGCACTTGCGCCAGCTGCTCTGAGGTGATTTTGCCCAACCCCACCAGCGCCTCGCCGACGGGCACCGGCTGCAACCTGGCCTGCCGTTGCAAGGCGCGCTGCAAATCAGCCAAGGTTTCCACCACCGCAGGCGCCTCGCCGGCCACCGGTGCCAGCGGCTGCGTATGCGACCACTCGTGCAGCACGGTTTGGGCAAAGTCGGTGTCGGCGATCTGACTTTCCTGCCCGGTGCGCAACTCGAAGCGCAAAATGCCGCTTTTGGGTATGAATACACGCTGCGGCTCGCCATCCAGCGCGGATTTGGGAAAAATCCACAAGCCCTGCTCGGTTTTTCTGTAGCCCAAGCAAATGCCAGAGTACAGCGCGCCGTCGCGCAAGGACACCAGAAAAGAATGGGTGGCGTGCAGCAGATCCAGGCTGTGCGCATCGGTGTGGCTTTGCTGCCCCGCACTCCCCGGACGGGGGTCGATTTTCAGGCGCTTGACTTGGTTGAACTTCAAACTCAGGCTGCGCGGCTGTGCCGTCGGCCGGATTTTGATCAGGCGGGCAGACTGATCGAAGTCGAGCAACAGGCCCGAAACGGTTTGCTCGCCCCAGCCGTCGGCGCTGCAAATCAGACCGGTTTGCCCGATTTCCAGGGTTTCATCCTGAAGCAGGTCGGGCAATTCGAAATGGGTTCGGTTCATGTGCACGGTGCAGGCTCAGCTGCCAAGTCAGGGGAGCTATTTGTCAATGAACCACTTGATCACGCTTTTGGCCAGAAAACCGACGATGCCAAACGACAGCACCAGCAGCAGGATGAAGGTGCCGAACTTGCCCGCCTTCGATTCGCGCGCCAGTTTGAAGACGATCACCAGCATCAGCAAAATGAAGCCGCCCAAGCCTATGGTCAGGCCAAACTGAGCGATTTGGGCTTCGGTAAAGCCCAGTACGGTACCGGGTGGCGTCATTTCACGCCCCCCCAGGAGCCAGGCAAACCAAAGCTGCCGGCGCGTTTGAGTTCAACATAGGCGTGCCAGGTGGCATGGCCGAGCCAGGGCAGCAGCACGATCAGGCCCAGCAGGTAGGTGAACAGCCCCAGCGTCACCAGCAGCGCGATCAGCAGCGCCCACAAGGCCATCACGGCCGGATACAGCGCCACGACGCGCCAACTGTGCGCGACCGCCACCGGCAAGGGCTGCGCGGTGTCGATGAGCAAGGACAGCGTCGCCACGCTGGAGGCAAACACCGGTGCCGCCAGCAAGGCCAGCGCCATCAGCCAGAGCTCGAACAGCCAGTCGTTCGGCGCCAGCACCACGTGCTGGATAAAGTCGTCCAGGTTGCTGATGGGCTGCGAGGCCAGCACGAGCAGCAGCCCGGCTGAGGTCAGCACCCAGGCCATGCCGGCCAAGCCCAGCAGAACGCCAAACAGCACCAGGCGCGGTTCGACGCTGCGCCAGAGCTGCCAGACCGCCGCCAGCCCCACGCGCCGCCCCAGTTGCGCCTGGCGGCTGACTTGCAACAGCCCGACCAAAAACAACGGCGCCAGCAGAAACAGGGCCGAAAAAGCGCCCATCAGCCACCAGAACTGCCCCTGCGCCACTTGCAACAGCAGCCAACCAAAGGCCGCTGCCACGGCACCATGCACCAAACCTGGCACTGGGTTGGTGCGCAAATCGTGCCAGCCCAGCGCCAGCCAGCGCCAGGGAGCAGCCAAGTCGATGCGCGGCGGCGCGTCCGGGTCTGGCGGGGCAGGTTTCATGGAAGGGTCAAGGGCTGATCAAAAAACGGTAACGCATGACAGCGAATGATAGCCAAGAATGCGGCCCGCAATGGCCTGAAAGCCCCAATTTGCCCCAAGCGCTGGCCGATTTTGACGGCACCGCGCTTGGCATCGCACCTCATGAGGCGGCGCTGGCCGGCAGCAAGGGCGCGCAAGCGCGCAGCAGGTTTTGCGTGTAGGGGTGTTGCGGCGCCCGCAGCACCTGCGCGGCGGGCCCGCTTTCCACCACGCGGCCCTGTTGCAGCACCAGCACCTCGTGCGCCAGGGCCCAGATCACGTCCAGGTCGTGCGTGATGAGCAAATAGCTCAGGCCGTGCTGGCGCTGCAGGCGCAGCAGCAGCTCCAGCACCTGCTGCTGCACGGTGACGTCCAGCGCCGAAGTCGGCTCGTCGAGCACCAGCAAGCGCGGCTGCAGGATGAGCGCGCGCGCGATCGCGATGCGCTGGCGCTGGCCACCGGAAAACTCGTGCGGGTAGCGCTGCAACCAGCGCTGCAGCTCGGCTTGCGGTGCCTCGGGCAGCAGCGCCACTTCGCGCAGCGCCTGCAGCACGCGCGCGCGGCGCTGCGCGGCGTCGAGCTGCGGCGCGTGGATGCTCAGGCCCTCGCCCACGATCTGCTCCACGTTCAGGCGCGGCGACAGGCTGGAGAACGGGTCCTGGAACACCACTTGCACGCGCTGGCGCAGCGCACGCACGGTCGGCGCGCTGCGGCCACGGCGCCCTTGCGGCCAGCTCTGGCCCAGAATCTGCAACTGGCCCGAATGCGGCTGCAGGCCCAGCGCCGCCAGCGCCAGGGTCGATTTGCCCGAACCCGACTCGCCCAGCACGCCCAGGGTGCGCCCAGGGGCGAGCACGCAGTCGACGGCGCGCACGGCCTCGAAGCGGCCACGCTTGAACCAACCCGCCAGCCCCGGGCGCGGCACCTCGTAGGCCACGCTGAGCGCGCGCGCCTGCAGCACCGGTGCGGGGCCAGCCCCTGGCCCCTCCAGCACCGCTGCACTTTCTTGGGCCTCGGCGTCGAGCTGCGCGCTGCGCTGCGCCCGGCTGTTGAGCAGGCGCTGGGTGTAGGGGTGTTGCGGCTGCGCGAACAAGGCGCTGCTGCTGGCCTGCTCTACCAGATGGCCGCGCTCCAGTACCAGCACGCGGTCGGCGAACTGGCGCACCAGGTGCAGGTCGTGCGTGATCAGCAGCAGCGCCATGCCACAGCGCTGCTGCAGCGCGCCCAGCAGCTCCAGCATCTGCAGGCGCAGGCTGGCGTCGAGCGCGGTGGTCGGTTCGTCGGCAATCAGCAACTGCGGCTCGCTCGCCATGGCCATGGCGATCATGGCGCGCTGGCGCTGCCCGCCGCTGAGCTGGTGCGGGTAGGCGGCGGCGCGGCGCGCGGGTTCGGGCATGCCGGTTGCATCGAGCAGCTCGAGCACGCGCGCGCTCGCGGCGCGCTCGCTCAGGCCCTTTTTCAGGGTCAGGATTTCGGCGATCTGGTTGCCTATGGTGTAGAGCGGATTCAGCGCCGTCATCGGCTCCTGAAAGATGCAAGCCACCTCGTCGCCGCGCACGCCGCGCAGCTCACGCTCGCTCAAGGTGAGCAAGTCGCGCCCGTGCAGCACGGCGCTGCCGCTCACCTGCGCTTCGGGCAACAGGCGCAGCAGGCTCAGCGCCGAGACGGTTTTGCCCGAGCCCGACTCGCCCACCAGCGCCAGCTTTTCGCCCGCGTGCAGCGCAAAAGCCATGCCATGCACCACCTCGACACCGCCAAAGGCCACGCGCAAGTCGCGCACGCGCAGCAACGCGTCCGGGCCGGTCGGCTCGGTAGGCTGCGCCTCGGGCTTGCGCAAGGGGATGGCGGGCTGGGGCTGGGGCTGCATTTGGGTGTCTCGGATCAGCGCTGCGCCTTGCGCGGGTCGAGCGCGTCGCGCAGACCGTCGCCCATGAAGGTCAGCAGCAGCAGCGTGATGACCAGCACCGCGAAGGTGGAGAGCGAAATCCACCACGCATCGAGGTTGTTCTTGCCCTGCGCCAGCAACTCGCCCAGCGAGGGCGTGCCCGGCGGCACCCCGAGGCCCAGGAAGTCGAGCGCGGTCAGCGCCAGAATGGCCGCGCTCATGCGAAAGGGCAGGAACGTGACCACCGGCGTCAGGCTGTTGGGCAAGATGTGGCGGCGCATGATCTGCCAGTCGCTCAAGCCCAGCGCGCGCGCGGCGCGCACGTAGTCGAGCTGGCGATTGCGCAAGAACTCGGCGCGCACGTAGTCGCTCAGGCCCATCCAGCCAAACAGGCTCAGCAGCACCAGCAGCAGCAGCAAGCCGGGCTCGAACAGGGCCGAAAAGATGATCAGCAAATACAGCTCCGGCATCGAGCCCCAGACCTCGATGAAACGCTGCCCGACCAAGTCCACGCGCCCGCCGTAGTAGCCCTGGATGGCACCAGCCAGCACACCCAGCAGCACGCCCACCGCCGTGAGCGCAAGCGCAAACAGCACCGAGAGCCGAAAGCCGTACAGCAGCCGCGCCGCCACGTCGCGCCCGCGGTCGTCGGTGCCGAGCCAGTTGCTCGCACTCGGCGCCGAGGGGTGCGGCTCGGGTGCGAAGTAGTTGATCGAGCTGTGGTGAAAGCGGATCGGCGGGAAGATGGCCCAGTTGCCGGGCTGCTCGAACTGGCGCTGGATGAAGGGGTCGTGAAAGTCGGTCGGGGTTTCAAAGTCGCCGCCAAAGGCGGTCTCGGGCGGGTTGTGCAGCAAGGGCGCGTGCAGCCGCCCCTCGTAGCGCGCCAGCAGCGGCTTGTCGTTGGCGATCAGCTCCGCGCCCAGGCTGAGCACGAACAGCAGCAAAAACAGGATCAGGCTGTAAAAGCCCAGCTTGTGGCGGCGAAAGCGGCACCACGCCAGCCGCCCAGGGCTCACCGCCGGCGGCAAGGCGGTGGCAGCAGCAGGGGCTGCTGCGGGGGCTTCAATCAAAACGGACACGCGGGTCTACCCACACATAGCACAAGTCGCTGATCAGGCGCGTGACCAGCGCAATCAGCGCAAACAGGTACAACGTGCCCATGACGACCGGAAAATCGCGCCGCAGCACGCTCTCGAAGCCCAGCAGCCCCAGCCCTTCGAGCGAGAACAGGGTTTCGATCAGCAGCGCGCTGGCAAAAAAGGCGCCCACGAAGGCGGCCGGGAAGGCGGTGACGATGGGAATGAGCGCGTTGCGAAACACGTGCTTGTATAGCACACGGCGCTCGCTCAGGCCCTTGGCGCGCGCGGTGAGCACGTATTGTTTGCGAATTTCCTCCAGCAGCGCGTTCTTGGTCAGCATGGTCGTGATGGCAAAGGCGCCCACCACGCTGGCCGTCACCGGCAGGGTGATGTGCCAGAGGTAATCGACGATCTGCGCCCCCAGGCTGAGCTCGTGCCAATTGGCCGAGGTCAGGCCGCGCAGCGGAAACCATTGCAACTGGCCGCCAAAAATCACCAGCAGCGCCACGCCCAGCACAAAGCCGGGTATGGCAAAACCGACCAGCACGACGATGCTGGTGACGGTGTCAAAACGGCTGCCGGCGCGCACCGCCTTGGCGATGCCGAGCGGAATCGAAACCGCGTAGCTGATCAGGAAGGTCCACAGCCCCAGGCTGATCGACACCGGCAAGCGCTCGACGATCAGCTCCCAGACCGAACGGTGATGAAAAAAGCTCTGCCCAAGGTCGAAGCGCAGAAACTGCCCCACCATCTGGATGAAGCGCTCGTGTGCCGGCAAGTCGAAGCCGTACAGGGCGCGGATTTGCGCCAGTTGCGCCTCGTCCAGCCCCTGGCGCCCGCCCAGCCCCGCGCCGCCACCCGCGCCGACCTCGCCACCGAGCTCGCGCCCCTGCATCTGCGCCACCATCTGCTCCACCGGCCCGCCGGGCACGAACTGGATGATAACGAAGGTGAGCAGCAAAATCCCGAACAGGGTCGGGATCATGAGCAGCAAGCGCTTGAGGATGTAGCTCCACATGGTCAAAACAAGGTGCGTGGCCTGCGCCCTGGGGGAGCGACTTCGTGCCGCAGCTTAGCACAGCGGCCTGCCATGCGCGTGGCCTCGTGTGTGGCCCATGCCGCTCGTGCGCTTGCGGGAAAAATTGGCGCTGCGGGGGCGCATTTCAGTCTAAACACTACGCCGCCACAATCCGGAACTCGGTGGCCTTGGCGACGGGGCGCACGAGGTTGCGCTCGCGCTTGAGATCGACGATGCCGTAGTTGGACATGGTCTTGAGCGTGCGCGACAGATTGCCCGGCTTGCGGCCGGTGGTTTGGGCCAAGGCCGAGATCGATTCGGGTTCGGTCGCGGCGATGATGCGCAGCAAGGCGCGGTTGTCGTCGCTCAACACCTCGGCCAAGGACTTCATCGAGGTGAACCAGATCTTTGGCTCACTCGGCTTGGGCTTGTAGTCACCGCGCGCAATGGCCAGCACGCGCTGGCGAATCTGGTCTTGGGGCATGATGCCGATGACGATGGATTTCATGGCTTGCTTACCTCCAACAGGACGCGATCTACGTCTGCGAAAAAATCTTACAGCAACTGCTGGGCATCCTTGAACTCGTAGGGCACGCCCTTGTCCGATGCGTGCCGGTGCTTGTGGTCGAACGCCAAGATGCGTCCGGCGTACTTGAACTTCTTGGGCGGCTTGACGGCATGGGCGTTGTCGTAACCCAGGATGCGCTTGCCATACGGTTCATGCAGCGTCAGCGCATAGCGGATGCCGTGCGGAATCTGGTCGGATGCCTCGACGCGCCACGCCTCCAGCTTGATCCAATAGCCGTTTCCCTGGTCGAGGATGGACCCGTTCAGATCAAGCAGGGTATCGATGGCGGCATCGCGCTTCATGCCGAACTATATCATCTACTGATACCATGCGCCAGTCTCAACCCCGAATCCGTGCCCTCATCCTGCCCTCTCCTGCAAGGACAAGCGGCACGGTCATGCAGCCCTCAGAGCCCTGCACAGCAGGTCAAGCTACACACTTTTTGAGCAAGCGGCACTTCTTGGATGGAACAGCCCGCAACCTAGTGGAACCGGTTCGTGTGGCGGCTTAGCACAGCAGCGCCTACCGTGCGCACGGCGACTGCAGCGCCGACGCGCCGGGTGCAGCGAGTCGGCAAGGCGGCGGGAACGGGCTGCAGGATAATAAGAAAATCGCCAACTCCATGATTTATTTTGACTATTTTGCTTCCTCAAGCCCATTATCCAGCGCCAGGGATAAAGAAGTACCGGTTTCGCTGGCCGGACAAAATCAGCCCGTCAAGCAATAGCCGCCAGCAGCTTGGCTTCAAAGCGCGAAAAAGTAGGCGAGCGCCGCAGTTTGCGCAAGTCGAGAACGCCAGACTGCAAGATTTTGACTGCGTGCGTGCGATCCTCGTACAGCCAACCGCGCGCTGTTCTGAAATGGTTCATCATCACCGCCTTCGGGTTGACTATGTGATCCGGCCTGCGCACCCGCTTGGGCGCGTAACGGTGCGACTGGGTTGAGAGGTAGACAGACAGCTTGGCCTCGTCGGCAAGGAGCCAGCTTTCCAGCTCCTGTTCAATGCACACGAGAAATACTGGCAAACCAGCAATTTTCGCTTGCTCAACCGCCGCAAGAATAGCCTCGCGCTCAAGCTTGCGACAGGGCTTGCGCTGCTTGTCGGGCCAGGCCGGGCGCAAGTCCCAGACGATCAACACCCGCTCACACCCTTCTTGCAGCAGTTTGGCAGCCACCAGACCACAGTCCTGAAACAGCCTGGGCTTGTTGTCCAGCGTGCGCGATACGGGCGTGATTCCAGGACGTATCGCACGCGCAAGATATTCGCACACCTGTTTGTCAGCGCCCTCCGGGCCGCACTCAAAGATGAAGCCGATTTTCATGGGCGGCATCTCGTCAGGTTGCCCATGGTGTAGAGCTTGCCGGGGGCAAAATCCTGAGCCCATTGCGCCAGTGCCTTGTCGTCAGCGGGGCGGCGGAAAACGGGTTCTCCGTTCGCGTCGCGCTCCACCATAACCAGATGCTCCAGGGTCAGCAGGTCGAGCAGGTAGGGCGAGTGGGTGCTCAGCAGCACCTGGGTCGTACCGTTGAGTACCGCGTTGCGGATTTCTTCCACCATCAGATGAATGCTGCGCGGGTCGAGGCCGTTTTCAATTTCTTCCACCACGATCAGCGGCGGCGGCTTGGGGTGGCGCAACAGGGCCAGCAAGGCCAACAGACGCAGCGTGCCACTGGAGAGCATCCAGCCCGGTACTTTATAGTCCGCTTCGGTCAATTGCAGCCACGCTTTGCGCTCGATTTCGGAAGATGTGAGAGCGGGCTGTATGTCCTTGGCGTAGGGTAGCACGTAGGCCATGGTTTCCACGATGCCGTCGAATGCTTGCTGGCTCTGCCGCCGCAGGTCGAGCAGAAAGTCGGCCACATTCGAGCCGTCGCGCGCCAAGCGTACACCGCCAACGGTGCGTTGCTGGGGGACAGGCAAGCCCATGCGATCCGGCACCAGGCTGAGGAATTGCCAATCTCGAATATGGTCAGCAACTTCTGCCAATTCAGCATCAGGCGCGCTCAGTATTGAGCGGCCCTTGCCGTAGGTCTGCCCAGCCCCCAGCAGGTCGCGCTCCATGGAGGTCTTGTCGGGGAAGGTGATCTGCTCATCGGCGATGAACATCTGGTTGGCGGCAGGGTCGCTGTTCACCACCAGGCTTAACCGGATAGCCTTGTGCGGCGCAGTGCCCAGCGCAAGTTCAAAAGCGATAGGGTTGAGGGGAGCGCCCAAACGCAGCTTGGCCTGCTGGCCCTTGTGGCGCGCATGTTCGATGCCAAACCAGCGTTGCATGGCCACATCCAGACCGTTGCGAACGATGGCCTGCCAGGTTTCCAGCGCTTCGATCAGGCTGGATTTGCCCGCGCCGTTGTGGCCGATGAATACGGTAAGCGCGCCGAGCTTGAGCACCCGACTGTCGGTGATAGCCTTGAAATTGCGCACGCGCAAACGGTGCAGCAGCGCTTGGGCGGGCTTGGTCATGAGATTATGCCTTGGGCAGCATCGCGGTAGGCGTTGAGTGCAGCGATTTTAACCGGTTCAGCGACCAGCGGAAAAGTGGACAGCACATGCGCGAACTCTGCTTCGCTCAAACCATAGAGGTGGGCGATAAGGCCATCGAGTTCGGCGCGCAAACGAGCGCGCTCTGCGGGCGCGGTCACGCCGCAAAATTGCGGGCTCAAGCCCAGCTCTTGGGCAAGACCCTCGAAATCGGGCGAGGTGCAAGTAAGGCGTGCTGAGCGGTCAACAATGGGAGCAAATTGGGCATGATTCGGACCATAACGAGGCACAGGCAACTGGTAGATGTAAAAGAAATTCAGCGTGGTGCTTACTTTTTGGCGCAGCATCCAGTCAAGAATGAAGCTGTTCCAGATGGCGCAAATGAATAACAGGGTTGGACTGTCAATTGCTCGATTTCCAGTGTCATCAAAAACCTTGACGGTCGGCAGCTTGTTGCCATGAAAGGCGGGAGGAATCATGGCTGCGACCATCGTGCGTTCGTTCGTGTTTGCAGCAATGTCGCGAAACCCTAGCCGGTAGGTTTGGTAGTCCATTGCCTGCCCATCATCCTGGCGCCGCCCCAAAACTGCCAAGCGCCCTTGCGCCTCATCCACCCAATAGCGCGGATTATCATAATCCGCCTGGAACTGCCAGATCATCTTGCCCTCGAACAAGGGCAGCCGCCCTGCCCCCGGCACGCTCTTGAACAAGTGGCTGTCGTTGGTCATGTGAAACTCATGGCTCAGGCGCAGGTTCCAGGTTCCTGCAATGGCTGCACCCAGCAAGGGGAACTTGAGCATCTTTTCAGCAATGCGAATGTCCGTTTCGCACTTGAACTCCATCACCGAAGCGGAGTCGGGCGACAGCCGACGAACGAGGTCTACCGCCAAGGGCAGGCCCAGTTCGCGCGGGAAACCCGCCAACTCGGCCACATCGTGGCGCATGAAAGCAGCCGGAAAGCGCAGGGTGTTGCCGCCTTTCTCGAAGGTCAAAACGACGAATTTAAAACTGCGGTGAACACCTTCAAAAATTTCCTTGCGGTTCTCGAAACAGAACAAACCGGTAATCTGGTTATGGTCGAACAGCATGTCCCGCAAGCCCTTGGCGCCGAGGTCGGTGTAGATGCCAGAGGGTATGACGATGCCGCACTTGCCACCCGCGCGCAGCAGCCTGAAGCACTGTTCGGTAAACAGCTTGTAGAGGTTGATGTCGCTGCCGGTCTTCTTGCCGCCCACCATGGCTGACTGGTGCTTGAATTGTGGAGCAGCGCGAAACCATGCAGAAAGGTGCGGAAAGCGGGAAAGGTACTCCAGCCAGGCGCTGCGGACTTCTGGCGCGCGCAGCAGTTTGGCTTGCTCCTTCTCAAAGTCCTTGATGGACATCTTGTTTTTCGTGACCAAATCGGAGTGTTCGGCGAAAAACTCCTTGGCCTGCGGCTTGAGAACTTCCCAGGGCGGGTTGGTGAGGATGGCGTCGAAGCCTCCGCGCTGCTGGATGATCTGGTCGAACTCATAGCCCCAGTGCAATGGGTGCAGGGCTTCGATGTCTGCAATTTTGAGCGCGCGCTTGACCGCTTTGCCTGGCTTTTTCTTGGCGGCATCCCAGGTGGCCTGCTCGAACTTGATGCCACATTGTACGAACTCCAGCAGCAGCAGATCGTTCAGGCGCGCTTGCGCTTCGCGCTTGCGCTCGTCGATGCTGTCGCGCAACAAGCGCAGGTCTTCGCCGTAAACCTCTGCTCCGTGGCGGTATTGGTCGATCAGGCGGTTTTTCTCTTCCAATATCTGCTGGTAGCTTTGCCGAAACAAGTCTTGCGTCTGGCCTTTTTCATAATCCTCGGGGTTCACGTGCGTCAAACCGACCAGCGAGTTGCCGACCAGTATGTTGAAGTCGATGTTCGGTAGCGGCTCCAGATCGTCCACCGACCGGGCAGACGCCACCAGGGTCAGAAACAGGCGCAGCTTGGCAATCTCGGTCGCTTCCTCCATGATGTCAACACCGTACAGGTTGTCGGTGATGATGCTCTTCTTGATGTAATAGTGTATGCTCGTATGCTCGGCTTCGGTTTGCTTGAGCCAGGCCGTGAGCACCGGGTCGTTCAGGAACTTGATACGCCCAACGATGGCAGCATACAGGTTGATGAGCGTTTTCATGGCCGCCACCAAAAACGCACCCGAACCGCAGGCTGGATCAAGCAGGGTCAGTGTGGGCAGCACCTTGAACAGCAAATCCCGGCACAATTCAGCGTCGAGCTTCACCAGCAGGTCGGGCACGCTGTCGAACTGGCGCGCGGGCAGATTGAGTTCAGGTAGCGCGGGCTGGTTGATCTTTTGCAAGATCAAGGCATAAATGGTGTGTTCACACAAGTACTCGGTGATTTCCGGGCGCGTGTAGTAGGCACCGAATGCCTTTTGGTTGATGTATTTCTCGAAGATGTATCCCAGCACGTCCGGGTTGATCTCGTCGTCCTTGCCGCCCGGGCTGTCGTCGAGGTTCCACGAATAACGCCCAAACAGTTGGTACAGGTTCTCGAAGGCCTGATCATCAACCTGTATGCCGGGGTAATCTTGTTCGATGCGGTGCGGCAGGAACAAGCCGCCGTTGAGGTACTTGATTTCACCGAGCAAGTTGCACGCTTGCGCTGTGCGCTCGTGCTTCGGCTTGGCAAAGCCCTCGAAAAACAACGGCTTCAGAAAGTCATCGTAATAGCGGTTGCTGCCCTGTTGCCGGGTGTGGGCGAGCTTGTCGATCAGGTAATTTACATTTCCCCCATCGAGAAAGTGCTTTCTTTGCAGAAACCAGATGAACATCAGGCGGTGCAGCAGCACTGAGGCATACCAGCGCCGGTCGCGCTCTGCCGGTATACCTTGAATGCGTTCAAGAAAATCGAGGTGCGCGGTTTCGAATTCATGAAAAAATTTCTTCGTTACACGCTCAACATCGAGCGCCGCTTTCATTCGAGCGGCAAGCTGCGCCAGCGGGAACTGTCCGCGTTCGTCGAATTCGCTGATATCAACGACAATGCCCGAGATTTTCGATACAAACAAATCGCCTGGCTGCCCCTTGACGTAAATATGCTCGCGCGGGTATCGCTTGGTACCATCGCGCTTGACCCACAACCACAAACTCTGTCTCGGCTCCCGCACCTGGTCGATAAAGATAATCAGGTTTTCGTGGGCAATTTCAGATAAGCGGGCATGAATATCTGCGCGCGTTGCCCGATCAGGCAGACCCGGGCAGTTGCCAGCAGCGGCAACCAGAAAAACCACAATCCCGGACAATTCGGCAATCGGCGTTGCCTGCCAGGCAGTAGACGCTTGGCCGCTGGCAGCAGTCAGTGCAATGGTTTTTGCACTCTTTGCCTGCGACCAGCCCAGTTCGTTGATAAACAGGTTTTTGAAATCAAAAGCCTGGATACATTCACGTAAGCGCGAGATTTGTAAATTGTCCATAATCAAGCCAGCCCCATCGAGCAAATGAGCCGTGGTTCACGTTCTTGCTCAAGCTCATCCACAAGACACAAGCGCCCGTCTTCACGCAAGGCCAAGGCCAGTTCGGCGAGCTGGTGGTCGTCGATGCCGGATTTCAATTGGCGCTTCAGCGTGTCGCTGGCCGACTGGTACAGAGGGTAGCGGTAGATTTCCTCCAGCACCCGGTCGATGCGGCGCACGTATTCGTCGGTGATGAACATATCGCGCCGCTGCGCGCTGCCCTCGCCCAGCCCTGCGCGGTAACGTTTGAGGCGCTCGAAGGCCTTGAAGCGCGCACCCGTGGGGCGACCCAGGGCACCGCCAAATGACTTTTCTTCTTGCGCGATATGCTCCAGCCCTTTTTGGGTAAGCGCGTGGTGCTGCTCGGTGCGTGGCAGAGCCGGGGTATCTGCCGCGCAGGCGGCTGCCTTGAGTATGGTGAGCTGCGATTGCGTGACCGGCCTACCGGTCTCGTCCATCCAGGCCAGTGCGTCGTTGCCATTCGCGCTGCGCATATAAATCAGAGCGCCTCGTGGCGCTGCCGGGTGTGGCGCGTAGGCCTTGGTGGCATACACCACATTGGGCATGGCCTCGATCTTGGCGGCCAGTGCGGGGTCAGCTTCCGTGGCATTTTTCCATATTTGATAGGCGTAGGAAGCCAAGTCAACCTCGTAGTCGCCGTCGTCGTCGAGGATGCCGTTCTTTTCGGTGTAAAGATCGCGAATCAGTTGCGTTTCGGTGTCGTCATCGAAGAAGCTTTCGTCAGAGCCTACCACCTCGGCATTTTCGATCAACCTTTGCTTGACCCGAGCGCGCAGTTTGATGAGCCGCTCCACGCCGTCGGCAGGCACAAAGGAGTA
Organism: Pseudomonadota bacterium; assembly: GCA_041694945.1. Taxonomy (GTDB): domain Bacteria; phylum Pseudomonadota; class Gammaproteobacteria; order Burkholderiales; family Burkholderiaceae_C; genus Serpentinimonas. The sequence goes on along the minus strand of JBGFRU010000028.1, from coordinate 27,740 downwards.
GCACAGGATGGCGTCGGCCTGCTGGCCAATACGGTCAACACGACCGGCACGCTGAATCAGGCGGATAATGGCCCAAGGCAGATCGTAGTTGACTATGATGTGCGCGTCTTGCAGGTTCTGGCCTTCTGAGAGGACATCGGTGGCAATCAGCACCCGAAGTTCGTCAGCTTCTTTGATCTGCTCGCGCTTGCCGTTCGATTGCGGTGAAAAACGCCAGACCAAAGAAGTCGGGTCTGTGATCTGCCCGGTGGCTTGCGCCACTTGTTCAATGCCCCGCGCAGCCAATTGTGCATAGAGGTAGCGGGCGCTGTCGGCAAACTGGGTGAAGACGAGCAATTTTTCCTTCGGGTGGCGCTGCGTGATGAGGTCGACCAGCGCTGCCAGTTTGGTGTCGGCTTCGGCCCTCCACTCGCCGCACCTGCGCAACAGCGCCAGCAAGGATAGCGCATCGGAACGCAGGTCTTGCGCCAACTCGGCGATGAACAACGCAGCCGGGAGCCATTTGAAGCGGCTTTTCAGCGCACTGCTGTAGGCTTGGTAGGCTTGGGCGGCGTGCGCGCGGTAGTCGGCCTCGTTGCGAAAACCAATGCTGCTTGTGGGGTCTGTTGACTCATCGTCTTCGTTGTCTTGCGCCAGCAAGCTGTCGGGGTCTTCGTCGAAGTTGCGTGTATCCAGCAGTTCTGCGCCCTGCGTGCCCAGGGGTATATCCAGGCCGTTCTCGATGGCATGCAACACGATGAGGTTGCGCAAAATATGGCGCTCGATGGATAAAATGAACGCCGGGCCGGCACTTTCCAGGCGTTTGAACAGATTGGTGCGGCAAAAGCCCATCAGGCGCGTACCGGCACGCGAAAGCCCCTCGATGATTTTCGCTTGCTGCGCCGTCGGTGGCGTCTTCGGCAAGGGGGTGATGTAGTTGCCCAATCCGTAGCGTGGCAGAATGAGCGCATTCACCGCTTGCAGCACCGGCTCGCTGTACAGGCTTGCGTAGGGGTCGGAAGGGTTCGCGTCGTCTATCGTGAAGCTCAGGTTCTTGGGCAGACGCTTGGGAAAGTAGGATTTGCGGCCATCCGCGAACCGCAGGTATTTGCCGCGCGCGTCAACACGCGTGTAGTGCTGCATGATGAAGCCGCGCGTGCGGCGCACCATGTACAGACGCATGAGGTCGCGCCAGTCGTCGGGAATGTCGCTTTTCTCGAAGGCAGCCAGCGAGTGTACGCCGCATTGATGGCGACGGACAAATTCGTGCTCGCCACCCAACTCGGCCAGCAGCTTTTCCGGGCGGATGCCGATGTCTGCATCTTGATTCAAAAACAAAGCCAGTTGCGCAGAAAGGTCAAGGTAGGTCTTGTTGTAGGGTGTGGCCGACAGCAGCACGGTCAGGCTTTCGTTGCGCTCGATGTATTCGCGGATGACTTTCCAGCGCCTGCTCTCCTTGTTGCGCAGGTTGTGTGATTCATCAATGAGCAGCAAGCGGTAACGCCGGGTTTTCTCCGGCAGTTCGGTCAGCACCTTGGACAGCGGCAACACCTTGGCGTGCAAGCGATAGCGGTGGGCGTAGTCTTCCCACATCGACACCAAGTTCCTGGGGCAGATGATGAGGGTTTCGGTGTGGTAATCGTCCTCGAATACCTTGGCCAGTGCGGTGGCCATCATCGACTTGCCCAAACCCACTACGTCGCCGATCAAGACGCCGCCGCGCTTGTTCAGATGGTGCGCAGCAATCTTGACCGCAGCAACTTGAAAGTCGAACAGCGTGGCACCAAAAATGGCTGGGATGCGAAACTCGGACAAGCCGGCGCGAGCCTCCTGGGCCAAGTGAAAGGCCATTTTGAGGTAGACGTGGTAAGGCGGCACCAGCCGCTCGCCGGCCCAGCTTTCGTCGATGATGTCGGCCAGCTCTTTCGAGATGTCGATGCACCAGCGGTCGCGCCAGCGATCTTCAAACCAAAGCACCAGCTTGTTGCAGGCATCGTGCTCCAGCACGTCGACGTTCAATTCCCCCTGCTTGGCAAGGCCAGCCAGCGTAAGGTTGGAGCTACCCAGAAAACCGGTGACCGGGTTGTTGACATCTTGCCGGTGCAGCAGGTACAACTTGGCGTGCAGCGGGTGGCGCAGATAGACTTTGACGACCAGCTTCTGGGTACGAATCTGCAGCGAAAGTTGTTGCAGTGCGGCTTCGTCTTCATTGCTTGGTGAGCCAAAAGTCAATTGCTGGCGAAATTCCTCCGCAATGCGTCGTTTCTCGCGCAGCGCGGTCTGATTATCGAGCCCATCGTCACCGTCGCGCGTTCGCAGGGCTTGCCGAAGTTCATCGCTGGGGGTGACATGCATACCCACCAACAAGCGGCAGCATTGGCCTGCTCCGCCCGCCCACCGGTCAACGTGACCGGCCAAGTGCCGCCAGCCGCGCAGGTTGAAGTAGCCGACACAAAAGTCAGCCCTTTCGGCCACCTTGAGCGTTTCCTGCAGAGCAGGTAGCAATGTTTTTTCTATGTTGTCGAAAATTCTTGGCATCACTTCCCCCTACCGGCCCCGCTGCGCCTGCGCCCGGTTTTCGGCGCTGGCCCACCAGGTAGCCAGCACCCAGCTTTCGGCCTGGAAGTAGCGCGGCAGCGTGACGGGTTGCTCGAAGCGGCCGGCGCGCCAGGCGATGCGGTGCCGGTTCGAGTACCAATGCGGAATCACCAGGTGCTGGTGGCGCAGCACGCGGTCCAGCGCGCGCAGCGCGGCGCTCAGTTCGGGCCGGGTGCGCGCCGCCAGCGCGTGTTCGAGCAAGGCGTCCACCGCCGGGTCTTGCACGCCGATCAGGTTGCCCGCGCCCGGGGTGCGCGCCGCCGCCGAGCCAAAGCGGTCCAGCAGCTCGGCCCCGGGGGCTTGGCTGCCGAGCCAGCGCACGCTGGTGAGGTCGAAGTCGAAGGCGTCGAGGCGGCGCTGCAGCAGGGCAAAGTCCACCACCCGGTACTCGGCCCGGATGCCAAGGCGGCGCAGGTTGTTTTGCAGCGGCGTCACCACCCGGCCCATACCGCCGCCGCTGTCGAGGAACTCGATCACGAACGGCTCGCCCTGGGCGTTGCGCAGCGCACCGTTGCGGTAGCGCCAGCCGGCTTCGGCCAGCAAGTCGCGTGCCCGGCGCAGGCGGTCGCGCAGGGTCTGGCCAGAGTCGAGTTCGAGCCGCATCACCGGCGGCAGCGGCACCGGCTGCGCGAAAACCGCAGCAGGCAGTTGCGCGCGCAGCGGCTCGAGCAGCGCCAGCTCGTCGGGCGGCGGCAGGCCTTGGGCCTCGAAGTCGCTGCCGACAAAGAAGCCGCGCACGCGCTCGAAGGAGCGAAAGAACAACTGCCGGTTCATCCACTCGAAGTCCATCGCCAGCGTGAGGGCTTCGCGCACGCGCGCGTCTTGCAGGTGGGCTCGCCGGGTGTTGATCAGAAAACCTTGAAAGTCGCCGGCGTTGTGGTGCTCGAGCTCGCGCTTGATCAGCTCGCCGCGGTCGAACGGCGGGCCGATCAGGGTGCGCGCCCACTCGCGCGAGATGAAAGACTGCAAATAATCGAACTCCCCGGCCTTGAAGGCCTGCACCTGCGCCGTCGGGTCGCGGTAAAGGGTGTAGGTGATGCGGTCGAAGTTGAACATGCCGCGGCGCACGTTCAAGTCGGCCGCCCACCAGTTCGGGTCGCGCTCGTAGGTGATGTCGCGCCCGAAGTTGACACGCGCGATGCGGTACGGCCCGGAAGCGATGGGGTGCTGCAGGATGACTTGATCGAACGGGATGCGCTGGCCGTTTTCCAGCCCCCAGGCGCGGCTGAAGATGGGGATGGAGCCGGCGATGAGCGGCAGTTCGGCGTTGGCGCGCGCGAACTCGAAACGCACCAGGCGCTCGCCGAGCACGCGCACGGCGCTGATTTCGCGAAAGAAACTGCGCAACTGCGGCGCTGCCTGAGGGCTGGTCAGGGTTTCGAAGGAGTGGCGCACGTCTTCGGCCAGCACCGGGGAGCCGTCGTGAAAGCGCGCTTGCGGCCGCAAGCGGAAGGTGGCCGAGCGCCCGTCGGCCGCCACCTGCACCGACTCGGCCAGCAAGCCGTAAGCGGTGGTGGGCTCGTTCAGCGTCGGGGTGAGCAGCGACTCGAACATCAGCAGCCCCATGCCCGGCGGTGCCGTGCCCTTGAGCGTGAAAGGGTTGAACTTGTCGAAGGTGGTGATGCGCGTGGGTGAGACCAGCGTGATCGAGCCGCCGCGCGGCGCGTTCGGGTTCACGTAGGGGAAGTGGGCAAAGCCAGGCGGCAGGGCGACGTCGCCAAACTGCGCCCAGGCATGGCTGGCTGCATGGGGCTGCAACACTGCCTGCGCCGCCTGCCCGCCGTGGGCGCGCGTGTTGGCCGCCGCAGCGGGCGCGGCGGCCAGCCACAGCGTCAGGGCCAGAAGCAAGGCCAAAAGCGCCAGCAGGGTTTGAGACGGCAAGGCGTACACGCGCAAAGCGAACCGCGCCCGATCAGCCAGCGCCAGCCGCAAGGCCCAGCGGCCTGCAGACGCGCGCCCCCAGCCCTGGTGGCAGGCGGCGCACGCGCGCAATGGCAGACACAAGGGCAACGGGCTCATGCGACAATTCTGCCCGACATTTACAGGAGTTTACACCCATGGGTTTTTTGGTCGGTAAAAAGTTGTTGATCACGGGTTTGCTGTCGAACCGCTCGATTGCCTACGGCATTGCGCGCGCCTGCCACGCCCAGGGGGCCGAGCTGGCGTTCAGCTACGTTGGGGAGCGCTTCAAGGAGCGCATCACCGAATTTGCGGCCGAGTTCGGCTCCAGCCTGGTGTTCGACTGCGACGTGGGCGACGACGCGCAAATCGAGCGCCTGTTTGCCGACCTGAGCCAACACTGGCCGCGCTTCGACGGCTTCGTGCACAGCATCGGCTTTGCCCCGCGCGAAGCCATCGCCGGCAACCTGCTCGACGGCCTGAGCCGCGAGGCCTTTCGCGTGGCGCACGACATCAGCGCCTACAGCTTCCCGGCGCTGGCCAAGGCCGCCCTGCCCTACCTGAACGACCGCTCCGCCCTGCTGACGCTGAGCTACCTCGGTGCCCTGCGCACCGTGCCGCACTACAACACCATGGGCCTGGCCAAGGCCAGCCTGGAAGCCAGCGTGCGTTACCTGGCCGAAGCCGTGGGGCGCTTGCCCGACGGGCGCAGCGTGCGCGTCAACGGCATCAGCGCCGGCCCGATCAAGACCCTGGCCGCCAGCGGCATCAAGGACTTTTCCAAACTGCTCGGCATTGCCGCCAGCGCCGCGCCGCTGCGCCGCAACGTCACCATCGACGACGTAGGCAACGTCGCCGCCTTCCTGCTCAGCGACCTGGCCGCCGGTGTGACGGCCGAAATCACCTACGTCGACGCCGGCTTCAACCAGACCGCGGGCCTGAGCCGCGACAGCGAAGCGGTGAACGGCAACGGCGACAAGTAAGTAGCCAAGCCAACGGCCCAAGCGCGCATGGAGCACGCCTGGGCGCCAGGCGGCGGGCTGAAGGGCTGAGCGCGCTTCAGGGCAGCACGAAGCGCACCGTGATCGCCGGCTGATTCGGCCGATTCAGGGTCGCCACGGCGCGTGCGCCGGCTGCCAGTTGCACATTGGCTTGCAGCATGTTGGGCCCGGCTGGGCTCAGGGCGGCCTGGGTGCGCGTGGCGCCTTGCAGCACCGTGAGCTGGCCCGTCATCTGGCTGACGTTGAACGGCTTGCCGTGGTCATCGACAAAAATCTGCGCCTGCGCGCCGCGCCCGACGAGCTCAAAGCCCAGATCGGCCGCCACCTGCACCACGCCGCCGTGCTGCGGCTTGGGCGCGCCATGGGCGTGGGCATTGATCCCGATCATCGACAGGCCCAGCAGGGCCGCGATCGCATGGCGTTTTTGCATCTCATTCTCCAAAAAAAGGGGGGGTTGGCCGCATCGAGCACCGACTCACGACGCGATTGTGAATCAAGGCAGGCTGCGGCCGGGCCTGGGTTCAATACGACTCCTGCACCGCCGCATCGGCGCGGCTGGTGTCGGTCTCGTTGACCAGGCGCTCGGTGGCTTCGCGCCCGTAGCGCAGGTACAGCACCGGCGTGAGCAGGGTGTCGAGCAGGGTCGAACTCACCAGCCCGCCAAAGATCACCACCGCCACCGGGTGCAGGATCTCCTTGCCCGGCGCATCGGCCGCCAGCAGCAGGGGCGTGAGCGCAAAGGCCGCCACCAGCGCCGTCATCAGCACCGGCGTGAGGCGCTCGAGCGAGCCGCGCACCACCATCTCGGGCCCAAAGCGTTCGCCCTCGAACTTGCACAGGTTGATGTAGTGGCTGATCTTGAGCACGCCGTTGCGGCTGGCGATGCCGGCCAGGGTGATGAAGCCCACCATCGACGCCACCGAGAGCGCCACGCCCGCGATCCACATCGCCAGCACCGAACCGATCAGGGCCAGCGGGATGTTGAGCATGATGATGCCGGTGAGCAGGGCCGATTGGTAGCGCGAGTACAGCACCATGAAAACCAGCAGCAGCGACAGCAGCGACAAACCGGCGATCAGCCGCGTGGCCTGCTCCTGCGCCTGGAACTGGCCCTCGAGCGTGATGAAGGCCCCCGGCGGCAGCGCACTGCCCGCGATCACGCCGCGCACGTCGGCGATGATGCGCGCCATGTCGGAGCCGTCGGTGTTGGCATAGACCACGATGCGCCGCTGGCCGTTCTCGCGCCCGATCTGGTTCGGGCCGTCGCCCACCTCCACTGTGGCAAAGGCCGACACCGGCACGCTGCCCGCGGGCGTGTCGATCAGCAGGCGCTCGAGGTCTTGCGGGCTGCGCGCGCCGTCGGGCAGGCGCAGCACCAGCTCGAAGCGCCGCGGCCCATCGACGATCACGGCCCCGTGCGCGCCGTCGGTGAGCGCTTGCAGCACGCGCACCGCCTCACCCGGCGACAGGCCGGTCTGCGCCAGCCGCTGGTGGTCGATGCGCAGCGTGATCTGCGGGATCAGCACCTGTTTTTCGACGCTCAGATCCACCAGCCCCGGCACCGCCTCCAGCTCCTGACGCAGTTGCGCCGCCAGGCCGCGCAGGGTGTCGGTGTCGTCGCCAAAGACCTTGATCGCGATCTGCGCCCGCACCCCGGCCAGCAGGTGGTCGAGCCGGTGCGAGATCGGCTGCCCCACCGCCACCTGCACCGGCAGCTGCGCCAGGCGCTCGCGGAGGTCGGCCATCACGGCCTCGCGGTCGCGCGCGCTGGCCGCCAGCCCGACGTCGATCTCGGCCGCGTGCACCCCCTCGGCGTGCTCGTCGAGCTCGGCGCGGCCAGTGCGCCGCCCCACGTGCGTGACCTCGGGCACCTGCAGGATCAGGGTCTCGGCCAGCGCCCCGATGCGGTTCGATTCCTCGAGCGAGGTGCCGGGCTGCATCAGCAGCCCCAGCGTCAGCGAGCCCTCGTTGAAGGCCGGCAGGAAGGCGCGCGGAAAAAACGGCACGCTCGCCGCCGCCAGCGCCACCGCCACCAAGGCCGCCCCCAGCAGCAGGCGCGTGCGCCCAAAAGACCAGCGCAGCAAGCGCTCGTCCCCGCGCTTGAGGCGCGCCACCAGCGGGCTGTCGCCGTGCGTCAGCCGCTTCATGCGCGGCAGCAGGCAGTGGCACAGCACCGGCGTGACGGTCATGGCCACCGCCATCGAAGCCAGAATCGAGACGATGTACGCGACACCCAGCGGCGCAAACAGCCGCCCCTCGATGCCCGGCAGCGCAAACAGCGGCACGAACACCAGCACCACGATCAGCGTGGCATAGACGATGCCGGTGCGCACCTCGATGCTGGCCTGGCGCACGACCTCGATCACCGGCTGCGGCTGCGCCAGCAAGCGGTTTTGCTTCAGGCGGCGCAAGGTGTTTTCCACATCCACCACCGCGTCATCGACCAGTTCGCCGATGGCGATGGCGATGCCGCCCAGCGTCATCACGTTGATGGTCTGCCCGAGCCAGTGAAACACCAGCGCCGTGGCCGCCAGCGACAGCGGTATGGCGGTAAGCGAGATCAGCGTCGTGCGCGCCGAGAGCAAAAAGGCAAAGAGCACGATCGCCACCATGATGGCGCCGTCGCGCAGCGCCTCGGCCACGTTGCCGGTGGCCGCCTGGATGAAGTCGGCCTGCCTGAACAGCACCTGCGGCGCGGCCAGCCCGGCCGGGCGTCCGGCCTCGAGCTCGTGCAGCGCGGCCTCGATCTGCGCGTTCAGGCGCAGCGTGTCGGCGCCGGGCTGTTTCTGGATGCTCAACACCACCGCCGGGGCGCCGTTGAAGCCGGCGTCGCCGCGCTTCATGCCGGCGGCAAAGCGCACCTTGGCCACTTGCTGCAGCAGGATCGGGCGCCCCTCGCGCCAGGCCACCGCCAGCCCCTGCAAATCCTGGATGCGGCTGGTGCGTCCGATGTGGCGGATCATGTACTCGCGGCTGTTGCGGTCGATGAAACCGCCGCCGGCGTTGCTGGCAAAGCCGGCCAGCGCGGCCTCGATTTGCGTCAGCGTGACACCAAACTGCGCCATGCGCTGCGGGTCGGGCTCGACGCGCAACTGGCGCACTTCGCCGCCGATGGGGATCACCTGCGACACGCCGGCGATCGACAGCAGGCGCGGGCGCAGCACGGTGTCGGCGTATGCGCGCGCCTCCATGGCCGCCAGCGCTGCGGCATCGGCGCTGCCTGCGGCCTGCGCTTGCAAGGGCAGCGCCAGCAGCATGACCTCGCCCATGATCGACGACACCGGCCCCATGGTCGGGCTGATCCCGGCTGGCAGTTGCGCGCGCACCCACGCCAGCCGCTCGGCGACCTGCTGGCGGTTGCGAAACACGTCGGTACCCCAGTCAAACTCGGCATAGACGATCGACAGGCCGATGCCCGAGACCGAGCGCACCCGCGTCACGCCGGGCATGCCGTTGAGCGCGGTTTCGATCGGCACCGTGACCAGTTGCTCGACCTCCTCCGGCGCCATGCCGCCGGCTTCGGTGAGCACCGTGACCTGCGGCTTGTTCAGGTCCGGGAACACATCGACCGGCATGCGCCAGGCGGTGAGGGCCCCATAGACCAGCAAAATGGCTGCAAAAACCAGCACAAACAGCCGGTTGTTCAGGCTGTGGCGTACGATCCAATTGAACATGACAGTCCTTTGCGTGGCGTCAGCGGATTTGCGCCAGCAGCGCCGCGCCACGCACCACCACCCGGTTGTCGGCGCCCAACCCGGCGTGCACCACCACGGTGCCGGCGTCGAGCGCACGGAACTGCACCGGCTGCGGGATGTAGCGCTCGGCGCCCGACTTGATCCACAGCACCGGCTGGTTGGCCGGGTTGCGCACGATCGCCTCGGCCGGCAGCACAAAGCCTTGCAGGGTGTCGGTGCGCTGCACGATCACGGTCACCGGCTGGCCCAGCGCCAGCGGCAGGTGCGCGGCGGCTGTGGTGGCGGCTGGCGCCGTGCCGGCACCGGTCGGGCTCAGGCGGGCGCGAAACAGCAGCGGCAGAAGGCCGTCGCGCAGCGCGGCGCCACTGCCCAGCGGCTCGAGGCGCACACCGGGCACGCCGGCCAGCGTGGCGGCGGCGATGCGCTGACCCAGCGCCACCTCGGCCGTGCTGGCCTCGACCAGCAAACGCCTCGGATCGACGATCTCGAACAGCACCTCGCGCCCCTCCACCACCTGTCCGGCCAGCGCCTCGGCGCGCGCGATCACGCCGCCCACGGGGGCGCGCAACGCCACGCGCGCACGCTGCCCGGCGCTCAGCGCCTGCAGTCGCGCCTGCAGGCTGTGCCACTCGGCCTGCGCGGCTTCGATCTCGCGCCGCGGCACCGAGCCTTCGAGGCGGCTCAGGCGCTGCCAGCGCTGCTCGGCCACGCTTTGGGCCGCGCGCAGCTCGGCCAGTTGCGCCTGCAGGCTGGCGCCCGCCAGCGGGTCGGGCAGATGGCGCACATAGGCCAGCACCTCGCCGGCGCGCACGCGCTGGCCGGGCAACGGAAAACCGCGCGGCCCGGCTTCGACCTGCCCGGCCAGCGGGCTTTGCACACGCGCGCCGGCGTTGGGGTCTTGCACCACCCGGCCTGGCAGCTCGGTGGTCTGCGGCACTTGCGTCGGCTGCGCCAGCACGGTGCGCAAGCCCATCAGGCGCTGCGACGCCATGGGCACCTGCACACTGCCATCGGGCAGGCGCAGCAGGCCGTCGGTGCGCGCAGCCGCGCCCGGGGCGTCGAGGTGTTCGCCGTCGGGGCCATGGGCGCCCGGTGCGGCCCAGGCGCTGCCCGCGGCCAGGAAGGCCAAGGCCAGCGCCCACCGCCACAGCGCAACAACTGCGCGTGGGTGCATCCCAGCACGAAAAAATGCGTTCATGATCACCCTCCCTTGCGCGCACGCACGGCCTTGCCGCGGCGCAAAAACCAAATCCCGCCACTTGCCAGCAGCAGCCCCCCACCTACCAGCGCCAGCGGCAGTTCCAGCTCTTGCAGCCAGCCGTGTTCGTGGCCGTGGCCGCCGGCAGCTGGCGCCGCCACGTTGAGGCTGCCCTCGAGCAGATCGGACTGCGCGCCGGCGATCACCGTCAGCACCAGCGCGTGCTGGCCCGGTTGGCGCAGCAGTTGCAGCAGCGCCGCGTCGCTCACCAGGTAGTCGCCCTGCTCGGGCCTGAAAGCCGCCGTGGCTTGCAGCGCCCCCGATTCCAGGTGCAACTGCGCCTGCAACACCGGCTCGCTGCTCTGGAACTGGTTCAGGTACAGGCTCAGTCCCTCGGCCTTCAGGCGGCCGACGATTTCAAACCATTCCGACGCGGCCTCGAAGCGCGGCCGCGCAGCGGCGCCGGCCAGTGCGGCGGCGGGGGCGTCGAGGTGCTCGCCATCGGGGCCGTGGGCACCGGGGGCGGCGTGGCTGCCCAGCGCCAGCGCGCACAGGGCCGCAGCCAGCAGGCGGTGTTTCAGGTGCCGGCTCGAGGTGGGTGGGTGCATCGGGGTCATGGCAGGATTCCTAGAGTGAGTTGCAGCCGCGCCTGCGCGACCTGCTGCTGCAGGCGCAGCGTTTGCAGCTCGGCTGCGGCTTGGGCAGCACCGGCGCGGGTGCGCAGCCAGTCGGCGAGCGCGGTTTCGCCGCTGCGAAAGGATTGTTCGATCAGGGCGGCGCGCTCGCGCAGTTGCTCGGCGCGCTGCGCCTGGTGCACGATCTGCGCTTGCAGGCCGGTCAGCGCCGCCTGCTGCTGCGCCCACTGGGCCTGCAGTTGGCGCTCCAGCTGCTGCTGCAGCGCCTGCGCGTGGGCGTAGGCGCCTTGGGCCGCATGCAGGCGCGGGGGGTGCTGGGCGGCGCTGTGCAAAGGCAGGCGCAGCGTCAGGCCCAGGCTCTGCGTGGCCGTGGCGCCGCGGGCCTCGGTCTGCTGCACCCAGCGCGCCTGCAGCTCGGGCGCGTCGCGGCGGCTGCGCTCGATCAGCGCCAGTTGGCGCAGCGCCCACTGGCTGCGCGCATCGGCTTCGAGCAGCAGCGGGTGCTGGGCCAAGGCGGCTGGGGGAGCCAAGGCGGCCCCAGAGCCTGTCACTGCCCCGGCATCTGCCACACCGATTGCTGGATCCATGCGGGCAGCGGCTGGGTCTGTGGCCTCGCCTGGAACACCCAGCGCGACAATCGGCGCAACGGCGTGCAAACCGGTCAGGCTTTGCCAGTGCAGCTCGGCCCGCTGCAGCTCGCTGCGGCTGTGCTGCAACAGCGCCTGCGCTTGCAGCAGCTCGGCCTGCGCCGCCAGGCTGTCGGTGCGCGCGCGCTCACCCGCTGCCAGCAGCCGCTGCACATCGGCGGCCAGCAGGCGCAGCGTCTGCACCTCGCTGGCCTGCCACGCCAGCGCCAGGCGCTGCTGCTGCACGGCGGCGGCGGCGTCGAGCAGCGTCTGCGCCAACTGCAGGCGCTGGGCGCTGGCACTGGCCTGGGCCACGGCAGCAGCGGCAGCGGCTTGCTGCACACTGGCTTGGCGCTGGCCCGGCAACCACAGCGGCAGCGCCAGCCCCAGCTCGGTTTCGCGCGCGCCGGCGTGGCGCTGCCACTGCTCGCTGCGCCAACCGGCTTCGAACACCGGCGCGCCCGGCAGCCACGCCTGGGCGGCCGCTTGCTCGGCCCCGGCCACCTGCGCGGCAGCGGCAGCAGCGGCTGATTCGGCGCTGCGCGCCCACGCCGCTTCGAGCGCCTGCGCCCAACTGGGTGCCTGCGCCGCGCCGGCTGCGCCCTGATTGGAGACCCCACCGGCTGCGCCCTGGCGGGGCGCCGCAGCGGTGGCAGCCGCAACGGGTGCCACACCAAGTGGGGCGGAATGGCGCGCAAGCGGCGCGCCCGAGGGATGGTGAGAGGGTGCGGGCGCGGGCAGGGTCGCGGTCTGCGCCCACAACCCCGGCGCACCCACACCCAGGGCGACGGCCACACCGAGCGCCCGCAAGCGGAACGTGCAAAACATGAAAAACCTCTGCGTACTACAGCCTGAAACGGACTGGGCTGGGCCCACGCAGGCCCCACGCCCGCAAAGGGGCCTGGAGGCGAATGGGGCATACAGCGCCAGACGAAGCGTGCGCAGCCGCGCGCCCTCAGGCGCTGGCGGGCACGGCTCAGCTCAGGCTGCGCGGAGGTCGTCGCAGAGGGTCGGAATAGGGGCTGGGCAGGGCATCGGCCCAGTAGTGCGGCAGCCCGGTGAGGGGCAAGGGGAAGGCGAGCTGGGGCGCGGCCACAGGGGTGGCGACCACGTGCGAACCGTCCAGCGCCACGTGCTCGAAGGAGGCCTGGCTGGCATCGGCGTGGATGCTGCCGTCGGCGTGGTGGTGGTGGCCCACGTCTTTCCAGTGCAGGGCGGCGTGGACGGCGTCAGCCGACACCTTGGCCAGCGCGGGCAAGCCAGCCCCCGCCACGCCTTGCCAGAGCAAGGCCCACACAGCCACCAACAGCACCAGTTTGCGACGCATGAGCGGATTCTAGCAACAGGGCCCGAGCGTGCTGCCCGAAAGCCCGTGTTTCGAGCTGCGCCCAGGCCCGCGCTTCAGCGCCCAGCCGCCGGCACGTTGCCGCGCATGACGCGGAAGAACTCCGAACTCGGATCCAGCACCATCAGGTCGGTGCGGTTTCTGAAGCTGGCGCGGTAGGCCTCCAGGCTGCGGTAGAACTGGGCGAAGGCCGGGTCGCGGCCGAAGGCGTCGCTGTAGATGCGCGAGGCCTGGGCATCGCCCTGGCCCTTGAGCTTTTGCGCATCGCGGAAGGCCTCGGCCAGCAACACCTCGCGCTGGCGGTCGGCGTCGGCGCGGATCTGTTCGCCCTCGGCAAAACCGGTGGCGCGCAGCTCGTTGGCCACGCGGCGGCGCTCGGCGATCATGCGGTCGAACACCGAGCGCGTGATGGTCTCGGCGTAGTCCACGCGCGTGATGCGCACGTCGATCACGTCCATGCCCCAAGGCCTTTCGGCGCCGCGCACCGCTTCCAGCACGTCGCGCTTGACGTCGGCCATCACCTCTTCGCGCCGGGTCGAGAGCAGTTCGCGCACCGTGCGCCGGTTCACCTGCTCCTGGAAGGCGTTGCGCACCACGCGGTTGAGCTGGGCCGCGCCGGCGCGCTCGTCGAGGCCGACGTTGCGGATGAAGGCCGACGGGTCGGAGATGCGCCAGCGCACGAACCAGTCGATCACCACCCGTTGGCGCTCGGCGGTGAGCATGGGTTCGGTATCGATGCTCTCGAGTGTGAGCAGGCGCCGGTCGATATAGACCACGTTTTGAAACGGCGGCGGCAGCTTGAAGTTGAGCCCCGGCTCGACCACCACGCGCTGGATTTGACCGAGCTGATAGACCACGCCAAACTGGCGCTGATCGACCACGAACAGCATCGAACTCCCCACCCCGATCAACACGAGGAAGGAGACCAGAATCAGACCAATTTTGTTCATCATGGCAGTGTGTCGTCGCTTTAGCGGGCGCGCTGGGCGTCACGGGCGCGCGGGTCGGGCGCTGGTGCGGCGGGTGCCGGAGCCGGGGCAGCGGGCAGCGCCGCCGCCGCACCGCCCAGCGGGGCCGCCACAGCGGCTTGCTGGATCAGCCGATCGAGCGGCAGGTGCAGCAGGTTGTTGTTGTTGCGCGAGTCGATCAGCACCTTGGTGACGTTGCTGAACACCTCCTGCATGGTCTCGAGATAGAGCCGGTCGCGCGTGACCTGGGGCGCACGCGCGTGCTCGGCCTGCACCAGGCGGAAGCGTTCGGCATCACCGTTGGCGCGTGCCACCACGCGCACCTTGTGGCCCTGGGCTTCTTCCATCAGGCGCGCGGCGGCACCACGGGCGCGTGGGATCACGTCGTTGGCGTAGGCCTGGGCCTCGTTGCGGGCGCGTTCGCGCTCCTGGCCAGCCACCAGCACGTCGTCGAAAGCGGCCTGCACCTGCTCGGGCGGGCGCACCCCGCCCTGTTGCAGGTTGACCGCCACCACCTCGACCCCGACCTGGGCGCGGTCGAGCAGGCTTTGCATCAGGGCGCGCACGCGCGGCGCGATCTGGTCGCGCTCCTCGACCAGGGCCTGGTCCATGGTCATGCTGCCGACCACTTCGCGCACCGAGGTTTCGGCGGCGCGCAGCACGGCGTTGTCGGGGTCGCGGCTGTTGAACAGGAAGGCGCGCGCGTCGTTGAGGCGGTACTGCACCGCAAAGCGGATCTCGACGATGTTCTCGTCGAGCGTGAGCATGCCCGAATCGCGCAGGCCGGTGGCCGGCACGATGTCCTCGCGCCCGACATCGACCGAGCGAATGGTGGTGACGAACACGGTTTCGTGGCGCTGGATCGGCGCCGGCAGGCGCCAGTTGAAGCCCGCGCCCACGGTGCTGTGGTAGCGCCCGAACTGGGTCACCACGGCTTGCTGGCCCTCTTGCACGATGAAGAAACCCGAACCGAGCCAGAGCACCAGCAACACGCCGCCCACCATGCCGGCGACCACGCCTGCACCCTTGGGGGTGGGGGCCTTGAAACCCGGCATGCCACCGCCGTCGCCACCCGAGCCCATGCCACCGCCGCCAGGGCGTTTGCCGCCGCCAAAGAGCCCGTTGAGCTTGCGGTTGAAGTCGCGCCAGATTTCGTCCAGGTCGGGCGGGCCTTGGTTGGGGCCTCTGGGCCGGCCTTGCCACGGGCGCGGATCGGGCTGCTGCTCGTCGCCACGGCGGTCGTCGGGGCGGTCGTCGTGGTTGGGGTCGGGCCGGTGGGAGGAGTCACGCGAGCCATCGGCTGCACCGGGTCTGGCGTCGTCGTCGCGGCCCCAACGCGGGTCGTTGAGGTTGAACATGCCCCGCACGCGGCTCCACCAGGGAGAGCGCAGGGGCAAGGGATGGCTGTTCATGGATGGTGGCTGTTGATGAGTCGAACGAAACGCTATTGTGCCCAAACCGGGCCACACGCTGCGCGTGGGCACCGCATTAAACCACTTCCGGCGCAGCGGCCGGCAAGACCGCCTGCAGGCGCTGCGCCAGCAGGCTGCGCAAGGCGTCCAACCCCTGGCCGGTTTGGGCACTGAGGAAGATTCGAGCCACGGTCACGCCGTCTAGTTCCATGGCATCGACGCTGCGCTGCGGCAAAAGCTCGGGGGCCAAGGCGTCGATCTTGTTGTAGACCAGCACCTGCTCGATGCCATCGGCCCCGATCTCGTGCAGCACCTGTTGCACATTGGCGATCTGCTCGAGGTGGGCCGGGTTGGCGCAATCCACCACGTGCAGCAGCAGGTCGGCTTCGCAGGCCTCTTGCAGGGTGGCGGCAAAGGCATTGACCAGCGCGTGCGGCAGGTCGCGGATGAAGCCCACGGTGTCGGACAGCGACAGGCTGCGCCCGGCCTCGCTCAGGTAGAGCTGGCGCGTGGTGGTGTCGAGGGTGGCAAAGAGCTGGTCGGCGGCGTAGGCGCGCGCCTTGACCAGCGCATTGAAGAGCGACGATTTGCCGGCGTTGGTGTAGCCCACCAGCGAGACCTTGAAGGTGCCGCTGCGGTCGCGCTGGCGGCGCTGGGTGTTGCGCTGGCGCTTGACGCGCTCGAGGCGCTCGCGCGTGCGCTTGATGGCCTCGCCGATCATGCGCCGATCGAGCTCGATCTGGGTCTCGCCCGGGCCGCCGCGCAGCCCGATGCCGCCGCTTTGGCGCTCGAGGTGCGACCAGCGCCGCACCAGCCGGGTGCTGAGGTACTGCAGCCGCGCCAGCTCGACCTGCAACTTGCCTTCGTGGCTGCGCGCGCGTTGGGCGAAGATCTCGAGGATCAGCAGCACGCGGTCGTTGACGGCCCGTTCGAGGTGGCGCTCGAGGTTGCGCTGCTGCGCCGGGCTCAGGGCCTGGTCGAACAGGATTTCCTGGGCCCCATGGGCCAGCGCCAAGGCCTTGATCTCGTCGGCCTTGCCCGAGCCGACGTACAGCGCCGGGTCTGGGGCGCGGCGTTTGCACACCACCCGGTCCAGCACGCGGTAGCCAGCCGTGCGCGCCAGTTCGCTGAGCTCGAGCAGTTCGGCGACGAAGTGGGGCTGCCCCATGTCCACGCCCACCAGAATCACCCCAGGCTGGGTGCTGGCGGGGCCGGTTTGGTTTGGGTGGGAGGCGGCAGGAGCGCGCAGGCGGGGTGGCCCCGAAGGGGCCGCCGCAGGCGCAGGCAGGAACGAAACAGGTTCCAGGTCTTCAGGCCTCATCGGTCGGCGCACTGGCCGAGAACTGCACCGGACGCCCCGGCACGATGGTGGAAATGGCGTGCTTGTAGACCATCTGCGTCACGGTGTTGCGCAGCAGCACCACGTACTGGTCAAAGGATTCGATCTGCCCCTGCAGCTTGATGCCGTTGATGAGGTAGATGGACACTGGAACGTGCTCGCGGCGGAGCTGGTTCAGAAATGGGTCCTGCAAGAGTTGGCCTTTGTTGTTGCTCACGATATGTTCCGTGTTCAATGTAGAGTTTCGGAACCGTGGAAGATACCACAGCCGACGGCGCTTGGGGTGTGCGCGGGGTTTTTATTGCTCGGCATAGGGGTTGGCCGCGGTTTTGAACTCGATGCGCAGCGGCGTGCCGACCAGGTCGAAGGCCTTGCGAAAGCGCCCTTCCAGAAAGCGCCGGTAGCTCTCGGACACGCCTTCGAGCGAATTGCCGTGGATCACCACCACCGGCGGGTTCATGCCGCCTTGGTGCGCGTAGCGCATCTTGGGCCGGTAGATGCCACTGCGCTTGGGCGCTTGCAGGGCCACCGATTCCTGCAAGATGCGTGTGAGCAGCGGCGTCGGCATTTTTTTGTGGGCCGATGCGTGGGCCTGTGCGATCGCCGGCCACAGCGGCGCCAGCCCTTGGCGCTTGAGCGCCGAAATGGTGTGCATCGAGGCAAACTTCAGGAAAGCCAGGCGGCTCTCGATCGAGCGCTGCAACTGCTGGCGCTGGTAGCTGTCGAGGGCGTCCCATTTGTTGAGCGCCACCACCACCGCACGGCCACAGTCGAGCGCGAAACCGGCGATGTGCGCGTCCTGTTCGGTCACGCCCTGGCTGGCGTCGAGCAGCAGCAGCACCACGTGCGCGCCTTCGATCGCCTGCAGCGTCTTGACGACCGAGAATTTTTCCACGGCCTCGAACACCCGGCCCTTGCGGCGCAGCCCGGCGGTGTCGATGAGCTCGAACTTTTGCCCGTTGCGCTCGAACGGCACCGCGATCGCGTCGCGCGTGGTGCCGGGCTGGTCGAAGGCCACCAGCCGCTCCTCGCCCAGCCAGGCGTTGATGAGGGTGGATTTGCCGACGTTGGGACGCCCGGCCACGGCCAGCCGGATCACGCCGTCGGCGTCGGCGTCGGCTTGCGCTGCGGCGCCAGGCGCGGCCGGGGTGGCTGCGGCCAGCCGGTCGAGCGCCGCCTCGACCATGTCGCGCACGCCCTGCCCGTGCGCCGCCGAAACCGGCAGCACCTCGCCCAGGCCGAGCTCGTAGAACTCGCTCCACTGCGCCTGCCCTTGCATGCCTTCGGCCTTGTTGGCCACCAGCAGGCAGGGTTTGGCGAGCTTGCGCAGGTAGTCGGCGATGTCGTGGTCTTGGGCGCTCAGGCCGGCGCGGGCATCGAGCACGAACAGCACCACGTCGGCTTCGGCCACCGCCTGCCGCGTCTGCTTGGCCATTTCGCGGTAGATGCCGGCCTCGGCCCGGGGCTCGAAGCCGCCGGTGTCGATGACGATGAACTCGCGCTTGCCCAGCCGCGCGCTGCCGTAGTGGCGGTCGCGCGTCAGGCCGGGCAGGTCGGCGACGATGGCGTCGCGCGTCTTGGTCAGGCGGTTGTAGAGGGTGGACTTGCCGACATTGGGCCGCCCGACCAGCGCCAGCACCGGCTTCATTGGGGCCGCCAGGCGTAGACGCCGCCGTTGCGCGTCACCGCCACCAAGGTGTTGCCCAGCAGCAGCGGCCCGGCGACGATGGCCGAACCGTCGGTGCTCAGGCGGTTGAGCAGGGTGCCGTCGTCGCGCGCCAGCAGGTGCACGAAGCCCTGCGCGTCGCCGACGGCGATCGAGCGCCCTGCGGCCAGGGGGGCGCTGAGGCCGCGGTGCAACAAAGCGTCGGTGCTCCAGGCGCGCGCACCGCCGTCGCGGCGCCAGGCCAGCACACGGCCGTTGCGCTCGACGCCATAGACACGCTCGGCGTCGGCGCTCAGGCCCACGGCGCCGTCGGCGGGCTGGGTCCAGACCAGGCGGCCGCTGGCGGCATCGACGCAACCCACCGCCGCCTGGAAGGCGCGCACGCACAGCTGATCGCCCACACGGCCGCTGCGCCCGACCAGATCGACCAAGCGCTCGATTTCGTTCACGCCGCGCGGGGTGGCGATGGCCGCGTCCCAGCGGATGCGGCCATTGAGCGGATCAAAACCGACCAGCCGCCCGCCCAGGCCGGCGACCAAGGTGTCGCCCACCGGCAGCAGCACGCCGCTTTGTTGCAGCACCAGCGCGTCGGCGGTGCGGCCGCGGTGCTGCCACAGCGGGGCGCCGTTGCGGGCGTCGAAGGCGTGCACGCTGCGGTCGTTGGCGAGCACGAACACGCGCTGCCCGGCCACCAGCGGGGCCGTGAGCACCCGCGCCGGCAGACGCGCGCGCCACTGCACGCCGCGGCTGTCGAGCACCAGCAGCTCGTTGTCCTGCGTCACCACCGCCGCCGTCTGGCCGTCGAAGCCCACGGCGGCCGACAGGGGTTGCCCCAATTCGACCCGCCAGCGCAGCTGGCCGTTGGCGCCGTCGAGCGCCAGCACGGCGCCGGCGGCGTTGGCCAGCAGCAGCGTCTGGCCGTGCACGGCCGGGGTGAGCAGCGGATCGACGGCACCGATGGCCGTGTTCCAGACCTGGGTGGCGGGCTGCAACGCCACCAGCGGGGCCAGCGGCGTGGGCGTCGGGCGCTCTGGGGCCGAGGAGCAGGCCGCCAGGCTCAGCGCCAGGGCGGCAGCCAGCGCAACCGCCGCCAAAGGGCGAGCGAGGGGGTGAGAGAGGGCGCTGGGCACGACGTTTTGCGGCTTGAGCGGGGTGCTTGGGTTCACTGCGGTGTCTCCGTCACTGGGGGGCGGCTGGCGTCGCCGGGGCAGCCGGCGTGGCCGGGGCGGTGGGATCGACGCCCAGGGCATTGAGCTTGGCCTCGATCACGCGCCGATAATCCACGGCCTCGTCCATCGCTGCCCAGGCCTGCTGATAAGCCTGCCGGGCGGCGTCGGTTTGGCCTTGGGCCAGCAGCACGTCGCCGCGCCGGTCGGCGACCAGGGCGGCAAACTCGGGCGGCATGTCGGCGCCCAGGGCTTGCAGCGCGGCCTCGTGCTGCCCGGCTTGCAGCTCCAGCGCCGCCAAGCGCAGGCGGGCTGCCGCCACCACTGCGGGGTCGCTGGCGTGGTCGCGCACGAAATGCAGCGCCAGGCGCGCGTCGTCGAGCGCATCGGCTTGCTGCAGGGCGCGGGCGGCCAGCAGGCCGGCGTGGTGGGCCTGCGCGGTGCGCGGCACCTGTTGCTGGATGTCGGCCCAGACCTGGCGCACGCGCTCGGTGTCGTTGGCACCGGCGGCTTCATCCAGGGTTTGGTACAGCACCGCCGCCTCCACGGCCTGCTGGCGCTGCCAGTAGTTCCAGCCGTTCCAGCCGGCAAAGGCCAGCAGCACGGCCACCAGCAGCCAGGTGATCAGGCTGCCGTACCGGCCCCAGAAGCGCTTGAGCTGGTCGAGTTGTTCTTCTTCGTGCGGGTCAAAGGTTTTCGCCATGGCGGTGAGCTTGCAAAAATTGCGCGAGCAAAAAAATCGGTGCCGCACGCTGAGGTGCGGCGGGGCTGGGCCGGCTTGCGACCCTGTTGGGTGCCGATTGTAGGCGCTGGCCCAATCAGCGGGCACAGCACTCCAGATGGGCTGCAGACAAGGCGACAGGCGCGCACCTGGCTGCAGCAGTTGCCGCCCCGCCCCCGCCCCCGCCTGCCAGCTAGGCGCGCAAGCGCGCCGCCCACTGCCCGGCTGCGGCCAGCGGCAGCAGGGTCTGCTCGGTGAGGGCACCCGGGGCGTCGGCGCGCAGCGGCTTGACCGCCACCTGGCCGGCGGCGAGTTCGGCGGCACCAAACACCAGCGCGTAGCGCGCGCCGCTGGCATCGGCTTTCTTGAACTGCGCCTTCATGCCGCTCAGGCCCTCGGGCCCGGCAGCGTGCATCTGCACCGCCAGCCCGGCCGCGCGCAGTTGGCGCAGCAGGGGCAGCACCTGCGCCATGGCCTCGGGCTGCGGCACCACGGCGTAGCAGTCGGGCCGCGCTGGCGGCGGCAGCTTGCCCTGGAGCTTGAGCAGCTCGAGGATGCGCTCCATGCCCAGCGCCCAGCCCACGGCGGGTGCCGGCTTGCCGCCGATCTGCTCCAGCAGGCCGTCGTAGCGCCCGCCCGCGCACACCGTGCCCTGCGCCCCCAGGGTGTCGGTGACAAACTCGAACACGCTCAGGTTGTAGTAATCGAGCCCGCGCACCAGGCGCGGGTTGATGCGGTAGCCGATGCCCAGTGCGTCGAGCAGCGCGCGCAAGGCCTCGAAGTGCGCCAGCGACTGCGCGCCCAGGTAGTCGATCAGCTTCGGGGCCGCCTCGATCAGCGCCTGCAGGTCTGGGTTTTTGCTGTCGAGCACGCGCAACGGGTTGCTGTGCAGGCGCCGGCGCGCGTCGTCGTCGAGCTGCGCCGCGTGCTGCTCGAGATAGGCGATCAGCGCCTGGCGGTGTGCCAAGCGCTCGGGCGGCTGGCCCAGGCTGTTGAGCTCGAGCCGGATGTCGCTCAGGCCCAGCTCGGCCCACAAGTCGGCCGCCATGGCAATGAGCTCGGCATCGACGTCGGGGCCGGCAAAGCCCAGCGCCTCGGCCCCCACCTGGTGAAACTGGCGGTAGCGGCCGCGCTGCGGGCGCTCGTGCCTGAACATCGGCCCGAGGTAGTACAGGCGCTTGGGGCCGTCGTAGAGCTGGTTGTGCTCCAGCACCGCGCGCACCACGCCGGCGGTGGCCTCGGGGCGCAGCGTGAGCTGCTCGCCGTTGAGCCGGTCCTCGAACGAGTACATCTCTTTTTCGACGATGTCGGTGACTTCGCCCAGGCCGCGCACGAACAGCGCCGTGGGTT
The DNA here is from genome assembly GCA_041694945.1 of Pseudomonadota bacterium. Lineage (GTDB taxonomy): Bacteria > Pseudomonadota > Gammaproteobacteria > Burkholderiales > Burkholderiaceae_C > Serpentinimonas. The sequence goes on along the minus strand of JBGFRU010000028.1, from coordinate 6,142 downwards.
CGACGATCGGCGTGCGCACGTTGCGGTAGGCGTAGCGCGCCATCAGCTCGCGCACCCGGGCTTCGAGCCACTCCCAGTGGCCGGAAGCGGGCGCAAAAATATCGTTCATGCCTTTGACGGCACGCAAAAGTTCAGGCATGGGAGGAAAAACGCTGTTCGATGTAGTGTTGTACGATCTGCTGAAACTCGGCCGCGATGCCGTCGCCGCGCAGCGTCAGGCGTTTTTCGCCGTCGATGTACACCGGCGCCGCCGGCGCTTCGCCGGTGCCGGGCAGGCTGATGCCGATGTCGGCGTGCTTGCTCTCGCCGGGGCCGTTGACGATGCAGCCCATCACCGCCACCTTGAGGTTTTCCACGCCGGGGTAGCGCTCGCGCCACTGCGGCATGGAGCTGCGCAGGTAATCATCGATCTGCTTGGCCAGATCGAGGAACACGGTGCTGGTGGTGCGGCCGCAGCCGGGGCAGGCGGTGACGCTGGGGACGAAGTTGCGCAGGCCCAGCGCCTGCACGATCTCGAGCGCCACCACCACCTCTTGGGTGCGCGACTCGCCCGGCTGCGGCGTGAGCGAAACCCGGATGGTGTCGCCGATGCCCTGCTGCAGCAACACCGCCAGCGCCGCGGTCGAGGCCACGGTGCCGCGCACGCCCATGCCGGCCTCGGTCAGGCCCAGGTGCAGCGGGTAGTCGCAGCGCCGATGCAGCTCCTGATAGACCGCGATCAGGTCTTGCACGCCGCTGACCTTGCACGAGAGCACGATGTCGCCCGGCGCCATGCCCATGGCCTGCGCCTGCTGCGCCGACTGCAGGGCCGAGCTGATGAGCGCTTCGATCATCACCTGACGCGGCAACCAGGGTTGGGCACGGCGCGCGTTCTGGTCCATCAGATCGGCCAGCAGCTCTTGGTCCAGGCTGCCCCAGTTGACGCCGATGCGGATGTGCTTGTCCCAGCGCAGCGCAGCCTCGACCATCTGCGCAAACTGCCTGTCTTTTTTGTCGCCCTTGCCGACGTTGCCGGGGTTGATGCGGAATTTGGACAGCGCCTGCGCCATGTCCGGGTAGTCTTGCAGCAGGCGGTGGCCGTTGTAGTGGAAGTCGCCGATCAGCGGCACCACCACGCCCATGCGGTCCAGATGCTCGCGGATGTGCGGCACGGCGCGCGCGGCCTCGTCGTTGTTGACCGTGATGCGCACCAGTTCCGAGCCGGCCTGCGCCAGTTCCTTGACCTGGATCGCGGTGGCGATGGCGTCGGCGGTGTCGGTGTTGGTCATCGACTGCACGCGCACGGGCGCGTCGCCACCCAGCGCCACCCGGTGCGCGCCCCAGCGCACGATGCCCTGGTGGGTTTTGCGGCGCGGGATTTCGGGCAGCGGCGGGGGAACGTCGGCACAGAGCCGGTCGGTGTTCGGGTTCACAGGGCTTTACCTCACTTGCAGGCGCGCGACGTTGTTGCGGCTGACGGTGTTCAGGTCGGCGGGGGCACCGCGCACGCTCACGCGCACGGCGTCGGCGCGGCCGATGACCAGTTGCAGCGGCAGGTCGTGGTTGAAAACCACCGACTCGCCCGGCTGCAGGCTGCGCTGCAACAGCACCTGACCCGAGGCGCCGGTGACTTGCACCCAGGTGGTCTGGTCGGCGCTCAGGCGCAAGACCTCGGGCTGCGCGGCGGCCGGTGCGGCCAGCGGGGCGCTGGCAGCCGTGGGGTCTGCGGGGACGGCTGCGGGGACGGCTGCGGGGACGGCTGCGGGGACGGCTGCGGGGACGGGTGTGGGGGCAGGGGTGGTGGTGGGTGTGGGCACAGGCACAGGCGATAGACGCGGCACCGGTGGGGCCGCTGGCGCAGGCGCAGGCGTCGGGGTGGCAGCCGGCACATCGGGCTGGGCCGCTTCAGGGGCCTGAGCAGCCAGTTGCGGCTCGGCGCCGGGCCGTGCCGGCCCGGGCGCCGGCTGGGGCAGCAGGAACCAGAGGGTGAGCGCTGCCACGAGCAAGAACAAGGCCACCGCCACGGGTGCGCTCACACGCTGCATCGGAGCGCTGGCGGCACGCGCCAGCACCGTGCTGGCCGTTGCACCGGGCAAGGGCGTGTGCAGGGCGTTCTCGGGTTCGCCCAGGCGCACCCGGGTCAAGGCAGGCAAGGAGGCCAGAATGGGGCCGGGGTCGGCCTTGAGCACCCGGCACACGCTCGCGGCCAGCGCGCGCGCAAAGGTAGGGTCGGGCAGCTCGTCGTAGCGCCCGGCCTCGAGCGCTTCGAGCTGGCGCACCGGCACCTTGAGCATGGCCGCCAAGGCCTCCACACGCAGGCCGGCGCGCTCGCGCACCTGGCGCACGGTCAGCGCCGCTCGATCGGGCGCTGCACCCCCCGGGTGCGCGTCTGCAGAGCCAGGCAATGGCTGCGGGCGTGGCTCGCTACTCATCGAAGGCCCCTCGCTCGTAGGCATTGGCCTGCCGCGAATCGGGGAAGCGACGCAGCAACTGGCGCGCGAGCTGCTGCGCTGCCTCGCGGTTTTGCAGGCGGTTTTCGACGCGGATCGCCAGCCAGAGCGATTCGGCATTGGCAAACTCGGTCTGGTTCAAGCGACGCAGATAGAAGCGGGCGCGCTCGCTCTCGTTGCGCTGGTGGTGCAGCAGCGCCAGGTTGTAGAGCGTGACCGGTTGCGCGGGGTCGAGCTCAAAGGCGCGCGTCAGGCTCTGGATGGCCACAGCGGCCTGACCCGCACGCGCTTGGCAGATGCCCTGCACCATCCAGGTGCGCCCCGGCGAGGCATAGGCCGGCGCGCGCAGGGCTTGCGCAAACGATTGCTCGGCCTCGGCAAAGCGCTGCTGCTGGCACTGCAGCCAGCCCAGGTTGTGCCAGCTGTCGCCGTCGCGCGGGGCCAGCCGCAGCGCCTGCTGCAAACTCTGCTCGGCCAGCACCGGCTCGTTGAGCTGCATCAGCGCCAGCGCGCGCAGGTTGTGCGCCGCTGCCAGGCTCGGGTCGGCTTGCACGGCGCGGTTGGCTTCTTCGAGCGCCACGGCGGGCTGGTTGTTTGCCAGAAAGGCGGCGGCCAGCTCGAGCCGGATCTGGGCCCGGCGCTGGGCCTCGGTGGGCTCGGTGGTGCCCACGGTGAGCGCCGTCGGCTGGTTGGTGCCGCCCGGGCTGGCGCAGGCCGTCAAACCCAAGCCCAAGCCGAACGCCAGCAGCAGCAGGGCCGCGGCACGCCACAAAGGCGCCAGGGGCTGGGCGCGGCTCATGGCAGGGCCTCGCTGCGCGGCTGCCAGACGATGGGCTGGACCGAGTCGGTCTGCACCCGCCCGGCCTGCCCTGCGTCGGCTGGTCGCGGACGCGCCAGCCGCTCGGCCGCCCCGGTGCGGTCTTGCACCTCGCCGGCCAGTTGGCCACAGGCGGCGTCGATGTCGTCGCCGCGGGTCTTGCGCACCGTGGTCACCAGCCCAGCGGCGTTGAGCCGCTGCGCAAACGCCTGCACCCGGGCCCGGCTGGAGCAGCGCAGGCCAGAGCCGGGGAAGGGATTGAAGGGAATCAGGTTGACCTTGCTCGGCACGCCTTGCCCGCGGTGCCCTTGCAGCAGGGCGAGCAACTGCTCGGCGTGCGCGTCCTGGTCGTTGACGCCGTCGAGCAGGCAGTATTCAAAGGTGATGAAGTCGCGCGGCGCCCGGGGCAGGTATGCCAGGCAGGCGTCGAGCAGTTCGGCGATCGGGTACTTGCGGTTCAGCGGCACCAGATCGTCGCGCAGTGCGTCGCTGGGCGCGTGCAGCGACACCGCCAGCGCCACCGGGCAGTCGGCGGCCAGGCGCTCGATCATCGGCACCACGCCCGAGGTCGAGACCGTGACGCGCCGGCGCGACAGGCCGTAGGCGTGGTCGTCGAGCATCAGGCGCAGCGCCGGCAGCAGCGCGGCGTAGTTTTGCAGCGGCTCGCCCATGCCCATGAGCACCACGTTGCTGATCACGCGCTCGCTCGAACCGTGCCCCTGGTGGCCCAATTGGCGGCGCAAAACATGCTCGGCAAACCAGAGCTGGGCCACGATTTCGGCCGTGCTCAGGTTGCGGCTGAAGCCTTGGGCGCCAGTGCTGCAAAAGCGGCAGCCGACGGCGCAGCCGGCCTGGCTCGAGATGCACAGCGTGCCGCGCCCGTCTTCGGGGATGAAAACGGTCTCGACGGCGTTGCCGTCGCCGACGTCGAACAACCACTTGATGGTGCCGTCGGCGGATTCGTGCTGCGCCAGCACCGGCAGCGCACGCACTTCGCACAGCCCGGGCAGCTTGTCGCGCAGGCTGCGCGCCAGGTCGCTCATCTCGGCAAAGCGCGCCTCGCCGCGCTGATGGATCCAGCGCAGCAGTTGCACGGCGCGAAAGCGCTTTTCCCCCAGCCGCTCGCAAAAGGCGGCCAACCCGTCGAGGTCGAAACCGAGCAAATTGGCCGTCATTGCATGGTCAGCGGGTATAGACGTTGAGGCCAGCGAAGAAGAACGCCACTTCGGCGGCGGCGGTCTCGGGGCCGTCGGAGCCGTGCACGGCGTTGGCGTCGATGCTGTCGGCAAAGTCGGCGCGGATGGTGCCCGCAGCGGCTTTCTTGGGGTCGGTGGCGCCCATCAGGTCGCGGTTTTTGGCGATCGCGCCCTCGCCCTCGAGCACCTGGATCATCACCGGGCCGGAGACCATGAAGTCCACCAGGTCCTTGAAGAACGGGCGTGCGCGGTGCACGGCGTAGAACTGCTCGGCCTCGGCGCGCGAAAGCTGCACCAGCCTGGCCGCCACGACCTTGAGCCCAGCGGCTTCGAAGCGGCTGGTGATCTGGCCGATCACGTTTTTGGCAACGGCGTCGGGTTTGATGATGGAGAGGGTGCGCTCGAGGGCCATGGGGTGTCCTGAATGAAATCTTGGAAGTGAAAATGGGGCAAGCGCGGGATTTTAACCCGCTCTCAGCGCGTTGGGCCGGCTTTGGGGCCGCGCGCGGCACCGCGCCTGGGGCCTGAGGAGCCGAGGCCGGGGCTGGGTCTTGGACCGGCACCGGGGCTGGGGCCACCGCGCGCGCTGCTGCGGTCGGTGTGGCGCCCCGTGCGCCCGGTGCGACCGGTGTTGGGCGGCATGGGCGCGCCATCGACCCATTTGGGCGCACTCGGGCGCGGCCCCTGGCTGCGGCCCCGCGACGGCTGGCGCTTGGGTGGCGCAGGCGGCTGAAACTGGCGCGCGCGCGACTCCAGTGTGCGGTCCATGCCCGTGGCCTCGGTCAGGCGCGCCACGTCGCGCGCGTCGAGCTCCATCCAGACGCCGCGGCGCAGGCCGCGCGGCAGGGTCACGGCGCCGTAGCGGATGCGGATCAGGCGGCTGACCGCGTGCCCGAGCGACTCGAACATGCGCCGCACCTCGCGGTTGCGGCCTTCGGCTATCGTCACCCGGTACCAGCAGTTGGCCCCTTCGCCGCCGCCGTCTTCGAGCGTCTGGAACTGCGCTGGGCCGTCGTCGAGCAGCACGCCATCGAGCAGCTTTTGCTTTTCCTCGAGGCTGAGCGCACCCAGCACGCGCACCGCGTATTCGCGCTGCAAGCCAAAGCTGGGGTGCATCAGCAGGTGCGCCAGTTCGCCCGAGTTGGTCAGCAGCAGCAGGCCCTCGGTGCTGATGTCGAGCCGCCCGACCGACTGCCACTTGCCGCTGTAGAGCCGGGGCAGGCGGCGAAACACCGTGGGGCGGTTTTGCGGGTCGTCGTGCGTCACCACCTCGCCCGCCGGTTTGTGATAGACCAGCACGCGCGGCGGCAGCGGGGCGATGCGCACCTTGATCAGGCGGCCGTTGACGCGGATCGCGTCGCCGATCTGGATGCGCTGCCCGACGTGGGCCGGCTCCCCGTTGACCGAGATCTGGCCTTGGGCGATCAGGCGCTCCATCTCGAGCCGCGAACCCAGCCCGGCCTGCGCCAGCACCTTGTGCAGCTTGGGCGCTTCGGCCTCGGGCTCGAGCACCCGCTTGGACTGCGCCGCGGGCTGCTCGGGCACAGCGGACAAGTCGGCATCGAAAGCCCCCGACACCACGGCTTCGAAGCCCACGGCGTCGGCTGGCGTGGCCACTTGGGCCTCAGGCAGGGGCGCCACCGCGCGCGGCGGCCCCGAGCGTGCCGGCCGGGGGGCGGCGGCGGCGGCCGCGCGCTGGC
>JBGFRU010000050.1:0-93070 GCA_041694945.1 Pseudomonadota bacterium | reverse complement strand
GGGGGGGGGGGGGGGGGGGGGGGGGGGGGGGGGGGGGGGGGGGGGGGGGCGGGCCGGCCCCCCCCCCCCCCCCCCCCCCCCCCCCCCCCCCCGCCGGGCCCCCGCCCCCCCCCCCCCCCCCCCCCCCCCCCCCCCACCCCCAGCCCGAACGCAGCATGAGCGCCCACCCACCGCCGCGCCTGCAGCGGATGGCGCATCGCGTGCAGCAGGTAGCGCCCGGTTTGCGAATCGGGGGTGGCCATCAGGTCGGCCACGGTGCCCTGGGCCACCACCTGGCCGCCGCGCAGCCCGGCGCCCGGGCCGATGTCGATCAGGTGCTCGGCGCGGCGGATCGTGTCTTCGTCGTGCTCCACGACCACCAGCGTGTTGCCCTGGCGGCCGAGCTGCTGCAGGGCATCGAGCAAAATCCGGTTGTCGCGCGGGTGCAGGCCGATGGTCGGCTCATCCAGCACATAACACACCCCTTGCAGACTGGAGCCGAGCTGTGCCGCCAGCCGGATGCGCTGCGCCTCGCCACCGCTCAAAGTGGGTGCGCCACGCTCCAGCGTCAGGTAGCCCAGCCCGACTTGCTGCAAAAACCGCAGGCGCCCCAAAATCTCGGGCAGCAGATCGCGTGCGATCTGCGCCTGCCGCGCCGACAAGGCGCCGCCCTCGGGCAGCGCCTGCACCCAGTCGTGCAGCGCGTGCACGCTCAGCCGCGCCAGTTCGGTGATGGTGCGGCCCTGAAACTTCACGGCGCGCGCCACCGGGTTCAGGCGGCTGCCGCCGCAGGTGCCGCAGGGTTGGTCGCTCAAGTCGTCGAAGTCGGGCTCGCTCAGGCTTTGCTCGCGGCCCTGGCCGTCGTCGGTCGGGCGGCTGTCGTCGAACGCCTGGCGTTGCTGGCGGTTCAGCTGCACCCCGGTGCCCACGCAATCTGGGCACCAGCCGTGCTTGCTGTTGTAGGAGAACAGGCGCGGATCCAGCTCGGCGTAGCTGCTGCTGCACAGCGGGCAGGCGCGCAAGGTCGAGTGGCTTTCCACCTGCCCCACGCCGGCGCCGCGGCCGTCGGCCGCCAGCGCGTGGGCCAGGCTGCCCGGTCGGGCGGCATCGTCTGGGCCGCCGATGCCGCTGAGCACCTGCAGCACGCCCTTGCCGTGTTCGAGCGCGCGCTCGATCAGCTCGCGCAGCGCGGCCTCGTGCTCGGGCTGCACCTCGAGGCTGCCCACCGGCAGCTCGATCTGGTGCTCGCGAAAGCGCTCGAGCTTGGGAAAGCCCTGCGTGGGCACGAACTCGCCATCGACGCGCAGGTGGCTGTGGCCGCGCTGGCGCGCCCAGTCGGCCAGCTCGGTGTAGAGGCCCTTGCGCCCGCGCACCAGCGGCGCCAGCAGGCCGATGTGCTGGCCACGAAAACGCCCCATCAGTTGCCCCAGGATCGCCGCCGGGCTCTGCGGCTGCACCGGGCTGTCGTCGTGGACGCAGTGCTGGGTGCCCAGCTTGACGTAGAGCAGGCGCAGGTAGTGCCAGACTTCGGTCACCGTGCCGACGCTGGACTTGCGCCCACCGCGCGACAGCCGCTGCTCGATCGCCACCGTGGGTGGGATGCCGTGCACGGCATCGACTTCGGGCCGCCCGGCCGGCTGCACGATGCTGCGCGCGTAGGCGTTGAGGCTTTCGAGGTAGCGGCGCTGGCCCTCGTTGAACAGGATGTCGAATGCCAACGTCGATTTGCCAGAGCCGCTCACGCCGGTGATGACGCTGAAGCGCCCGCGCGGAATGGCCAGCGACAGGTTCTTCAGGTTGTGCTCTTTGGCGTTGACGATCTGGATCGACGGGCTGCGGGGGCGGGCTGCGGCGGGCGGTTTGGGATCAAGCCGCCACGGCGGCGGCGGCTCCTGCGCGCGCAGGTCCTCAGCCGCAGCGTAGGCGCGCAGGGCGGCGGCGGTGTGGCTGCTGGGGTGCAGGCGCACCTCTTCGGGGGGGCCTTGCGCCACCACCTGGCCGCCGTCGGCGCCGGCGTCGGGGCCGAGGTCGATCAGCCAGTCGCTGGCACGGATCACGTCGAGGTTGTGCTCGATCACGATCAGCGAATGGCCCGCGTCCACCAGCTTGCGCAGGGCGCGCATGAGCTTGGCGATGTCGTCGAAATGCAGCCCGGTGGTGGGCTCGTCGAACAGCAGCAACTGCCCCAGCGGCGGCGGGCCCGCAGTCCGCGCCGTGGCGGTGCGCGAGGCCGCAGTGAGCGCGGCCGGGCTGACGGGCTGCTGGCTGGCCGCGCCCGGCCGGGCGGGGCGGCGTCGGGTGGCAGCGGCGTCGGTCTGTGCGGCCACCGCCAGGTGCGCCGCCAGCTTCAGCCGCTGCGCCTCGCCGCCGCTGAGGGTGGGCACGGGTTGGCCGAGTCTGAGGTATTCCAGCCCCACGTCCACCAAGGGCTGCAGGGCGGCACAAAAGGCGCGCTCGAGCTTGGACAGCGCCGGGTCAACGGCAGGGAGGTGGGCGCGCGCTGCGCTGGGTGGGCTGGCGGACTGAGCGGCGGTTTGCTCGCTGGCCTGGTCGGCCGGCGGCGCGGTGCCGTGGTCGGGGCCGGTGCCCACACCCGAGCCAGTGCCCGCACCCGCGCCAAACAGCTGCAGCGCCTCGCTCACCGTGAGCTCGAGCAGGTCGGCGGCGTTCAAGCTGCGTCCGCCGCGCTGCAGGCAGACTTCCAGTACCTCGGGGCGGTAGCGCTGGCCCAGGCAATCGGGGCAGCGCAGATAGACGTCGCTCAGGAACTGCATCTCGACGCGTTCGAAACCACTGCCGCCGCAGCCCGGGCAGCGGCCGTCGCCGCCGTTGAAGCTGAACTTGGCGGCGGTGTAGCCGCGCTGGCGCGCCAGCGGCTGCGCCGCCAGCAGCGCGCGCAGGGCGTCCCAGGCGCCGAGGTAGCTGGCGGGGTTGGAGCGCGCCGTCTTGCCGATCGGCGACTGGTCGATGAATACCACCGCGCTCAAGCGCTCGGCCCCCAGCAGGGCCTCGTGCGCCAGCGGCGCATCGGTGGGCTGGCCAAAATGGCGCTGCAGGGCCGGCGCCAGCACGTCCTGAATCAGGGTCGATTTGCCGCTGCCGCTCACGCCCGTGACGCAGACCAGGCGCTGCAACGGGAAATCGACGTCGATCGCCTGCAAATTGTGGGCGCGCACCCCGCGCAGCTGCAACCGGGGCGTGCTGGCGGTGACCATGCGCTTGAAGCCAAAGCCAACCTGCTTGCGCCCGCCCAGGTAGGCGCCGGTCAGGGTGTCGGCGTGGCCCAGGGCGCTGGGTGGGCCGTCGAACACGATCTGGCCGCCGCGCATGCCGGGGCCGGGGCCCATGTCGATGACGCGGTCGGCGGCGAGCATGAGCGCCGGGTCGTGCTCCACCACCACCAGCGTGTTGCCGGCGTCGCGCAGGCGCTGCATGGCCTGCAGGATGCGCCCCATGTCGCGCGGGTGCAGCCCGATGCTGGGCTCGTCGAGCACGAACAGGGTGTTGACCAGCGAGGAGCCCAGCGCCGTGGTCAGGTTGATGCGCTGCACCTCGCCGCCGCTCAGGGTGCGGCTTTGCCGATCCAGCGTCAGGTAGCCCAGCCCGACCTCGCACAGGTATTGCAGCCGGGTGCAGATTTCGTCGAGCAGCAGCTTGAGGGCGGGCGCTGCCGTCTGCCCTGCAGCCAGGCGCGCAAAAAACACGCGCAAGCGCTGCAGCGGCAGGCGCATCAGGTCGTGCAGGCACAGCCCCGGCAGGGCTTCGAGTTGCGCGCGGCTCCAGTCCACGCCGGGCGGCATGAAGCGCTGTTCCGGTGGCAGCACCGCGTCGGCATCGGCCAGGCTGCCCAGCCGCCACAGCAGGCCCTCGGGCTTGAGGCGCGCACCTAGGCAGGCCGGGCATTCGGTGTAGCTGCGGTATTTCGACAACAGCACCCGAATGTGCATCTTGTAGGCCTTGCTCTCGAGGTAGTCGAAAAAGCGCCGGATGCCGTACCACTGGCGCTTCCAGTCGCCGCGCCAGCCGGGGTCGCCTTCGAGCACCCAATGGCGCTGCGCCGGGCTCAGGTGCATCCAGGGCGTGTCGCGTGGGATGCCGGCCGCCTCGGCGTGGAGCAGCAACTCGTCCTGGCATTCCTGGTAGGCTGGGGTCTGGATCGGCTTGATGGCGCCGGCGCGCAGGGTGCGTTTTTCGTCCGGAATCACCAGCCCCCAGTCGATGCCGATGACGCGACCAAAACCGCGGCAGGTGGGGCAGGCGCCCAGCGCTGAGTTGAAAGAAAAATGCGCCGGCAGCGGCTCGGCGTAGCGCAGATCGCTCTCGGGGCAGTGCAGGCCGGTGGAAAAACGCCACACCGTGGGTGCGGGCGCGGCGGACGAGTCTGAACTGACCGACGGTTTGGGTGGGTAGGGCGCGTCCGTGACCGCGATTGCAGGTGCCGCAGGCGCGCTGTCCGCCATCGGGGCGTCCTGCAGATAGACGTTCAGGCGCCCGGCGCCGTGCTCCAGGCAGCGCTCGATGGCTTCAAGCACGCGCGCGCGCTCGGCGCGGCTGAGCAGCAACCGGTCGGCCACCACGTCGAGCACCTGCACCGGCGCGCTGCCGGGGCCGCTGCCGGCCTGTAGGCGCTGCCCCAGCACCCTGGTGTAGCCGCTGGCGCTCAGCCACTGCTCCACCTCCTGCGCGCTGCTGCTGGCCGGCAGCAGCACCGGAAAAGTGAGCAGCAGACGCGGCTCTTGCCCCGTGCGGTCGCACTCTTGGGCGCTGCGGCGCAGCAGCTCGGCGTAGAGGGTGTCGGGGTGGTCGGCGCGCACCGGCAGCGCCGTCTGGCGGTCGTAAAGCTGCGCTGCGCGCGCATAGAGCAGCTTGAGGTGGTCGTTGAGCTCGCTCATCGTGCCCACGGTGGAGCGTGAGTTGCGCACCGGGTTGCTCTGGTCGATGGCGATGGCCGGCGGCACGCCCTCGACCCGATCGACCGCCGGGCGGTCCATGCGGTCGAGGAACTGGCGCGCGTAGGCGCTGAAGGTCTCGACGTAGCGGCGCTGCCCCTCGGCGTACAGGGTGTCGAACACCAGGCTGGATTTGCCCGACCCGCTCGGTCCGGTGACCACCGTCAGCTCGCCGGTGCGCAGATCGAGGTCGAGGTTCTTGAGGTTGTGCTGGCGCGCCCCGCGAATGCGGATCAGCCCTTCGGGCTCGGGTTGCCGGTGCGGCCCGTGCGCCGCAGAGGGCGCAGGCGAGTCGGGCGCACCCTTAGGGTCGGGCACTGCGCTCAAGTCGGGCGGCACGGGCTGGGGCTGCGGCAAGGGCCTTGGGCCGGTTCAGGGCTTGACGATCAGCACCGGCACCTTGGCGTAGGTGAGCACTTTTTGCGCCACGCTGCCCAGTATCAGCGCCTTGACGCCGGTGCGGCCATGCGAGCCCATGACGATCAGGTCGCAGCCTTCGTCCTGCGCGGTTTCCAGGATGCCTTCGTAGGTGCTGTTGCGTTCGATGGTGTCGGCGGCAAAGGCCACCCCCTGCGCTTCGCAGCAGCGCTGGATGTCGCCCAGCGCGCGGTCGGCGGCGGCTTGTGCTTCGCCCATGTAGGCCTGCAGGCCGGCGGCCGAGGCGTCGCCGATGCCGATGTAGGGGAAGGGGTCGATCACGTACAGCCCGACCACCGACGCCCCGTGCACCTTGGCCAGACCGGCGGCAAACTCGGCCGCACCATGCGCCAGTTTGGAGCCATCAGAGGGCACCAGGATTTTTTTGAACATCGCGACTCCATGCGTTGAGCCGTTTGCACGGCGGGGCCATCATCTTAACCAAGCTGGGGTGGTACCGGGCTGGTGCCGGTGCCGGCTTGCAGCTGGCGCTGACCGATGCGCTGCCAGCAGGCCCGTTGCTGCTCCGGGCTGAAGGCGCTCCAGTGCGCGATTTCCTCCAGCGTGCGCCAGCAGCCCAGGCACAGGCCGCTGCCTGCGCCCATGCGGCAGACGCCCACACAAGGCGAAGGCATGGCGCGCCCAGCGGGCGTGCGGCGCAGCGCCGCCGCAGCGTCGGGCCGCCGCGCAGGGGCGGTATTGGGTTCGGGTTCGGGGTCGGGTTCAGGCGCGTACACGGGCGCACTGTAACGCCAGTGCGCGTTGCGTGTGTGCCGTGGGGGGATGGGTGGGCTGCGCTGGCCGGGCGGGCTGCAGCTTGCTGTTCGAAGTACAGCGCGCCCAGCTCAAGCATGTGTGGGCACCTGTTCACCCAGCCATGCGGTGTTGATGCACACGTTGCGCACCCCGCCACGGGCCAGAGCTTCCAGGTGCCACAGCATCAGCCTGCACGGCCAGCAGGGGTTTGGGGAGGGTATCGGTCAGCGGGCGCATGCGCTTGACACGGCCTGCGGCCAAGGCAAGTTCTGGTGCAGCACCTCGCGAAACAGGAGCAACAGGGCCGACAACGCCTAGTTCCGGGTGGAGGCCGTGGCACACATTGCCCTGCACGGCCTAATGTGTTATAAATGTGCCCACATTGGGGGTGCCCAATGTCGGCCGGGAGGCGCAATTTCTCCAGTAGCTTTGGGGGTTTCGGTGGCGGCTCATTGGATGATTCTGCCATGCTTGACACCAGATGATGTGTCCAACTTTGGTTTTCTATAGGGAGAGGCCATGCTATACACTTTTCGCGCCAGTTCTGAGTTTGCACCCGGATGGGTGCGGGCTGTACGTTATGCATGATTACTTTGGAGGCGCCGGTGTTCCCGCAGTCTGTTATCGAGCAGCTTGACTACTACGTCTATTTCCTTCGCGACCCAAGCAACAAGGAAGTCTTTTACGTTGGCAAAGGCAAGGGAAATCGAGTGTTTGAACACGTCGCGTGCGCATTAACCGACGTAACTGAGTCAGACAAACTTGACCGTATCAGAACAATTGAAAATTCCGGAAAGTCCGTTGAGCATTTCGTGCTTCGTCACGGGCTCACTGAACGGGCTGCATTTGAGGTCGAGGCTGCTGTTATCGATTTCGTTGGCATTCCCAATCTATCCAATCTTCAAAGCGGGCATTATTCCACGGACTTTGGTATCAAGACCACAGAAGAAGTTATCGCTATGTACTCGGCTCCTCCGTTTGAAACAGACAAGCCGGTGTTGCTCATCAACATCAATAAGCTGTTCGATCGAGAAATGACCGCAACTGAGATCTACGACGCTACCCGAAAATCATGGGTCGTCGGGCCACGAAGAAGCAAAGCGAAATATGCCGTCGCCACTTACCGTGGGCTTACACGAGAGGTCTACGTAATCAACGAGTGGTACCAAATAGGTGACCGGTGGGGTTTCAATGGGGAACGCGCTGATGAAACCATTCGAACCAGCCTTCGATACAAGTCAGTTGCAGGCATGTCCAAACGAGGGGCCGCCAATCCCATTCGCTATATCAACTGCTAGCTATCATGCCTAATTCACGTTAGGCTGCATCATGGATGCCTCATTGATCCCACCGGGTGAGTACTGCTACAGGGTTGTCAAAATCCGAGAAGGTGAGATACTCAGCAAAGACATAAATAAGTTTGGCCGTGAACTTCGCGAGTTTTCATATAACGGTGCCTACAAGGAAGTTCTTTGCCCCTACTGGAATCGAACTGAATATGGCACTGTTCGGTGTGATTTCTTGGACAAGGAATTCGTTGACGATGAAGATTCGAATGCAATCGGAAAGATAATTGCTCATTTTGGCTCGTCAGATGCGCCCGAGAAATTTGGGCGATCATGGGCTTTGTCAGACGAAATTAAAATTTGTGGGGTCCGAGAGGATGAAGATGGCGAGTGGGCCGAAGAAGCCTAACTGTCCGATCCCGGACGACTGTATAGACTTGCAGCGCCAAGGATTGTTCATGGCACGCGCCGTGTTGCGTGAACTGGTGCATGATCTTGCTCTTGCGCACCGTCCCCGTCCTGGAGTTTCCTCATGATGATTGCCTTGCACAAGCGTGCCCGCACCACCCCCGCGGTACGCGCCGAGATTGCCGCCAGCACGCTGAGCGCAGCCGCCCTGGCGCAGCGCTACGGCATCAGCCCAGCCACCGTCTACAAGTGGAAAAAGCGCAGCACCTTCACCGACTGCGCGCACACCGCACACCGGCTCCAGACCACGCTCACCCCAGCGCGGGTGCGTGCGGATGGATGAATGCCAGCAAGTCTGCCCACGGGACGATGCGATCCATCTGTTCGAGAAACTCACGCTTGCGCGTGCGCTTGACTTTGCGTTCAAACCCGGTGCTGGAGAGGCGGGTCTGTTTCATGAGCAGATTATCTCAGGCGTGAGGGGTTGTGCAGACCTTCCCTGGAGCGGCGCGTGAAATCCGACGAAAAGAAGCTGGAAAAGCAATCTGGCAGACTGCCCAGAACCGACATTGAGAATTGATATGGACAAACTGAAAATGCACTCGCCCAATCTCACGCAAGACAACATCGCCCGCATTCGCGAGCTGTTTCCGGTCTGCGTGACGGAGGCGCGGGGCGAGGATGGCAGCGTGAAGCTGGCGGTGGACTTCGACCAGCTCAAGCAGGAGCTGTCCAGTTCCATCGTCGAAGGCCCGCAGGAACGCTACCACTTGAATTGGCCGGGCAAGCGCGAGGCGCTGCTGACGGCCAACGCGCCCATCGCCAAAACCCTGCGCCCGGTGCGCGGCGAAAGCGTGGACTTCGATACGACGAAGAACCTGTTCATCGAAGGCGACAACCTCGACGCGCTGAAGCTGTTGCAGGAGACGTATCTGGGCAAGGTGAAGATGATCTACATCGACCCGCCGTACAACACGGGTAAGGACTTCATTTACGAGGATGACTTCTCTGAGGATGCCGATGAGTTCTTGCGGCGCTCCAACCAGACCGATGAGCAAGGCGTGCGGCTGGTTGCCAACACCGAGGCCAACGGCAGATTCCACTCGGACTGGCTGACGATGATGTATTCGCGGCTCCGATTGGCTCTGAACTTGTTGGCGGACGAGGGAACAATATTCATTAGTATTGACGACAACGAGATTCAGAATCTGCGATGCATCTGCGATGAGGTGTTTGGGCCGGCCAACTTCATTGCAAATGTTATCTGGCACAAGATGGATAGCCCGAAGAACTCGGCAAGACATCTGAGCGAGGATCACGACTACATCTTGCTCTATGCGAGGAACGCAGAGCTATGGCGGCCACGCCTGCTCCCTCGGAGCGAGAAGATGGTTGAGCGCTATCAGAACCCAGACAACGATCCGCGCGGGCCTTGGTTGCTGGGTGATCTGGCTGCACGCAACTACTACAGCAAGGGGACTTACGCGATAAGGACCCCAGGTGGGAAGGTGATCGATGGCCCCCCCGCTGGAAGCTATTGGCGCATCTCAAAGGAGAAGTTCGATGAACTCGTGGCAGACAACCGCATTTGGTGGGGGCAGTCCGGCGATAATAGGCCCGGGATCAAGAAGTTTCTGTCAGAGGTCAAGGACGGTGTTGTGCCGCAGACATACTGGCCATGGAAGGATGTTGGTAGCACTCGCAATGCAAAGCAAGAGCTAAGCAGGCTCATGGAGGCCTCTTCCGGGGACGAACTATTCATCACCCCTAAACCAGTCAAGCTGATCGAGCGGATGCTCGACATCGCCACCGAGCCAAACGAGGGAGCGGTCGTTCTTGATTTCTTTGCTGGGTCAGGTTCTACCGCGCACGCGGTGTTGACCAAGAACTCCTCAGATGGCGGCAACAGGCGATGGATTTGCGTTCAGCTTCCAGAGAAGGCGGCAGAGGGAACGACGATATCGGACTTGTGCCAAGAACGTATTCAGCGCGCAGGGAAAGCCGTGCTTGTCGGCGAGAAGCATGAGCAATGGAATCACGATGTCGGCTTCCGCGTCCTCAAGATCGACACCTCGAACATGGCAAATGTCTATTACGCGCCCGACGCGCTCGACAAGGCCAACCTCGAGCTGTTCGTGGACAACATCAAACCCGACCGCACGCCGGAAGACCTGCTCTTTCAGGTGATGCTGGATTGGGGCGTTGACCTCGCCTTGCCCATCGAGAAGAAGGCCATCCAAGGCAAGGACGTGTTCTTTGTGGACGCGAGTTCATACGGCAACCCGGCGCTAGCCGCCTGCTTCGACGCCCACAGCGGCGTGGATGAAGCCTTCGTCAAGGAGCTGGCCACGCACAAGCCCCTGCGCGTGGTGTTCCGCGATGCGGGGTTCAAGAACAGCGCGGTCAAGATCAACGTGGAGCAGATCTTCAAGCTGCTGTCGCCCGCCACCGAAGTGAAGAGCATCTGAGGGGGCGACGATGAATGAAAATGGATTAACCATCGAGCCCGCCGGATATGCCAATTGGCTCGCCGAGCTCAAGCAAGACATTCATGCCGCGCAGCAACGAGCCACCCTCGCGGTTAATCGTGAGCTGGTGCTGCTGTATTGGCAGATCGGCCAAGGTATTCTGGAGCGGCAGGCCAGCCAAGGCTGGGGCAGCAAGGTGGTGGACCGGCTGGCCCATGACTTGCGTAATGCCTTCCCGGATGTGAAGGGGTTCTCCCCGCGTAACCTCAAATACATGCGGGCGTTCGCCGAGGCTTGGCCTGACAGGGAGTTTGTGCAAGCGGTGCTTGCACAATTGCCGTGGTATCACCAGTTGGCCCTGCTGGACAAGCTCCAGACCGCCGAAGAGCGTCAATGGTATGCGGCGCACGCGCTGGAACATGGCTGGTCGCGCAATGTGTTGGTGATGCAGATCGAGACCGGCTTGCGCCAGCGCACAGGCAACGCCATCACCAATTTCAGCGAGCGCCTGTCTCCGCCCCAGTCTGATCTGGCCCGAGAATCACTGAAAGACCCGTATCGACTGGATTTCCTTGGCCTGGGCAAGGACGCGCAGGAGCGCGCCATTGAAGATGCGCTGGTTAGGCATGTCACGCAGTTCTTGATGGAATTGGGCGCGGGTTTCGCTTTCGTCGGTCGGCAGGTGCTCGTGGAAGTGGGCGGCAAGGACTTTTACATCGACCTGCTGTTCTATCACCTCAAGTTACGTTGCTACGTTGTGGTGGAGCTGAAGGCCGGCGAATTCCAGCCTGAATACGCGGGCAAACTCAACTTCTACCTCAGCGCGGTAGACAGCCAGCTCAAGCATCCGAGCGACAACCCCAGCCTGGGATTGTTGCTGTGCAAGAGCAGGGACAAGGTGGTGGCCGAATATGCCCTGCGTGACATGCACAAGCCCATCGGCGTGGCCGAGTATCAACTGGTGCAGTCCTTGCCCAAGGAATTGCAAACCGATTTGCCGCGCATCGAGGACATAGAGCGTGAGTTGCAGGATACGGGGGATGCGTTTGGGGAGTTACAGGAATGAAACTCAAATTCAAAACCCAGTCTTACCAGACCGCTGCCGTGCAGGCGGTGGTGGACTGCTTCAAGGGGCAGCCGCCCGCATCGAGCGAGGCGATCAGCTATCGCATCGATCCCGGCAAGGCTAGGAAGGGAATCGACGATCTGTTCACGGAGGCCGGGTTCAAGAACGCCGACCTCGTGCTCTCGGACACGGCCCTGCTGGACAACATCCATCAGGTGCAACGGTCGCAAAACCTGCCCCTCTCCGATGCGCTGGTCCAGACCAAGGTCGCTCGCGTCAACCTAGACATCGAGATGGAGACCGGCACGGGCAAGACCTACTGCTACATCAAGACCCTCTTCGAGCTGAACAAACAGTACGGCTGGAGCAAGTTCATCATTGTCGTACCCAGCATCGCCATCCGCGAGGGCGTGGCGAAGTCGCTGGAGATCACCGCCGAGCACTTCCTGGAGACGTACCACAAGAAGGCGCGCTTCTTCATCTACAACTCCAAGCAGTTGCACCATCTGGAGAGCTTTTCGTCGGACGCGGGCATCAACGTGATGGTCATCAACGTGCAGGCGTTCGCCTCGCGTGGGGCGGACAACCGCCGCATCTACGACGTGCTGGACGACTTCCAGTCGCGCAAGCCCATCGACGTGATCCGCGCCAACCGTCCCATCCTGATTCTGGACGAGCCGCAGAAGATGGAAGGCACACAGACGCTGAAGTCGCTGGAGGAGTTCAAGGCGCTGATGGTGCTGCGCTACTCCGCCACCCACAAGACCACGCACAACAAGATTCACCGGCTGGACGCGCTGGACGCCTACAACCAGAAGCTGGTGAAGAAGATCGCCGTGCGCGGCATCGCGGTGAAGGGGCTGGCGGGCACCAACGCCTACTTGTATCTGCAATCCATCGACATTTCCACCAAGAAGCCACCCGAGGCGCGCGTGGAGTTGGAGCGCAAGCTCGCCAAGGGCGACATCAAGCCCGTGGTGCGCAAGATCGGCAAGGGCGACAACCTGTTCGATCTGTCGGGTGGATTGGATCAGTACCGCAACTACGTGGTGGCGGACATCGATGCCAACACCGACACGCTGAGCTTCACCAACGGCGTCGAGCTGGTGGTTGGCGACGCCACGGGCGATGTGAATGAACCGACGCTGCGTCGCATCCAGATTCGGGAGGCGGTCAAGGCGCACTTCGACAAGGAACAGGCGTTGTTCCAACAGGGTGTGAAGGTGCTGACCCTGTTTTTCATCGACGAGGTGGCGAAGTACCGCGACTACGCGGCGGTGGACGAGAAAGGTGAGTACGCCCGTGTCTTCGAGGAGGAATACACCCAGTACCTGAACGAGATGCTCGATCTGGATGAGACGGCCTACGTCAAATACCTGAAGGGCATTGCGGCCGACAAGACCCACAGCGGCTACTTCTCCATCGACAAAAAGAGCAAGCGGCAGGTGGATTCGAACATGGCGGCGCGTGGAGAGAACGCGGGCCTGTCCGATGACGTGGACGCCTACGACCTGATCCTGAAGGACAAGGAGCGGCTGTTGTCGCTCACCGAGCCGGTGCGCTTCATCTTCTCGCACTCGGCGCTGCGCGAAGGCTGGGACAACCCGAACGTGTTCGTCATCTGCGCGCTCAAGCACAGCGACAACACCATTTCACGCCGCCAGGAGGTGGGGCGCGGTCTGCGCCTGTCGGTCAACCAGCAAGGCGACCGGATGGATCACCCGGCCATCGTCCACGACGTGAACGTCCTGACCGTGGTAGCCAGCGAGAGCTACAAGGACTTCGTGGCGGCGTTGCAAAAGGACATCAGCGATTCCCTGTCCGCCCGGCCAAGGGTGGCCGACAAGGCCTACTTCAAAGGCAAGATTGTGACCACTGCGGCTGGTCCGATCACTGTGACCGACGACCAAGCAACTGACATCGAGTTCTACCTGATCCAGAACGGGTACGTGGACAAGAAGCGCAACGTCACTGAGAAGTACCACCAGGACAAGAAAAGAGGAACTTTGGCGACCTTGCCTGACGAGCTTGCGCCGCTCGGCGAACAGGTCTTCAAGTTGGTCGATGGCGTCTTCAGCGAGGCGCAGATGCCAGAGATCGGCGACGACTGCCGTCCGAAGAAGAACCCGCTCAACGCAAACTTCGAGAAGCAGGAGTTCAAGGCGCTGTGGAGCCGCATCAATCGCAAGGCTGCGTACAGCGTCGAGTTCGACTCGGACGAGCTGGTGCAGAAGGCAGTGAAGGAGATCGATGCCAGCCTACGTGTGACGCCGCTGCACTACACGATCCAGCACGGCGAGCAAGCTGCCGCCGTGACCTACGACGGCATCAAGGAAGGCAACGCCTTCACACTGAAGGCCACGGAAACCGAAACGAACCGGAACTCGATCCACTCGGCGGTCAAGTATGACTTGATCGGCAAGCTGGCCGAGGGCACGCAACTGACGCGCGGGACGGTGGCGGAAATCCTAAAGGGCATCAACGTTGCGGTCTTTGCGCAGTTCAAGACCAACCCGGAGAGCTTCATCGCCGAGGCCACGCGGCTGATCAACGAGCAGAAGGCCACGGTCATCGTCGAGCACTTGGCCTACGACCCGGTCGAGGACAAGTTCGACCTCGACATCTTCACCGCCGGGCAGACCAAGCAGGACTTCAGCAAGGCAGTCAAGACGCCCAGGCACCACATCTACGACTTCGTGCTGCCGGATTCCGGATCCAAACCGGAGCGCGATTTTGCGCAGGCGTTGGAGGCCAGCGCTGAAGTCGTTGTGTACGCCAAGTTGCCGCGCGGTTTCCTGATCCCGACACCGGTCGGCGACTACAACCCGGACTGGGCCATCTCGTTCAAGGAAGGTACGGTAAAGCACATTTACTTCGTCGCGGAAACCAAGGGCTCGATGTCCTCGATGGATCTGCGCGAGATCGAGAAAACCAAGATCAAGTGCGCCCGCAAGTTCTTCGATGAGATGAACCGCCGCTACGCCCCTGAAAATGTGAAATACGATGTCGTGGACAGCTTTGGAAAGCTAATGGATGTCATTAGATGAACACGAACCTGAACTTGCGTGAACCGACAGCCGCCGACCTGCCGCTGCTGGCGCGCTGGTTTGCAAAGGCTGGGGGTTCAGCAGCGCGCCAGCAGCGCACGCCCAGCGCGCGCGCCGTAGGGGCGGCCGAGTTGGGTGCTGATCCAGGCGCCGGTTTGCACCAGGGCGGGCAGGTCGATGCCGGTCTCCAGACCCAGGCCGTGCAGCAGGTAAACGAGGTCTTCGGTGGCGACGTTGCCGGTCGCGCCCACGGCGTAGGGGCAGCCGCCCAGGCCGGCCACGGACGACTGGAAGTTCCACACCCCCATCTGCAGCGCCGCCAGGGTGTTGCTCAGCGCCTGGCCGTAGGTGTCGTGGAAGTGGCCGCTGATGTGGTCGAGGTCGAAGTGCGCCAGCGTGGCTTCCAGCGCGCGTTGCAGTTGCAGCGGCGTGCCCACACCGATGGTGTCGGCCAGGTCGACGCGCTGCACGCCTATGCCCTTCAAGCGCGCGGCCAGCTCGCCCACGCGCGCCGGTGCGATCGCGCCCTCGTAGGGGCAGCCCAGGCAGCAGCTCATGGCGGCGCGCACGCGCAAGCCCGCCTGCAGCGCCGCCTGCACCACCGGGGCGAAGCGATCGATGCTCTCGGCCACGCTGCAGTTGATGTTCTTTTGGCTGAAGGCTTCGCTGGCGGCACCGAAGACGACGATCTCGTCGGGCTGGTCCAGCAGCGCGGCCTCGAAGCCCTTCAGGTTGGGGGTGAGCACGGCGTAGCGCACGCCGCTGCGGCGCACGATGCCGCGCATCACGGCGTGGTTGTCGGCCATTTGCGGCACCCACTTAGGGCTGACGTAGCTGGTGACTTCGATCTCGCGCAGCCCGGCGTCTTGCAGGCGTTGCACCAGCTCGATCTTCACCGCCGTGGGTACGTTCTGCGGCTCGTTTTGCAGGCCGTCGCGCGCGCCGACGTCGCAGACGCGCACCTGGCTGGGGAAGTGGTTGCTGAACATGGCTTGCCTCTCAAACGTGGGTTGCTCCAGGGTGCTGCAGGGCGGTTTTGCTGGCCCAAGGCCCAGTGCAGCCGGCGTTCAGGCCACTGCCTTGCGCGGGCGGCCCCCTTTGGCCCCGTTGGCGCGGGCGGCGCTGGCTTTGGCGGGCGATGACGCACGCCCGGCCTTGGCGGCCAGTTCTCGCATCCAGGCGCGGCTGCCAAACGCACCCGCCAGCAAGCCTTGCACGGTCAGGTCGGCATCCAGCCGTGGCCAGTGCAAACCGGTACCCAAGGGGCTGATCTCGATTTCCGACAGATCGGCAACCGAGGCGGCGGCCAAACCTTGTACCAAAGTGGGCGGGAAGGCAAACCAACTGCCATTGGCCAGTTCCACCTGCACGCGTTTGTTGCGGCTGTCGTAGCGGGCAGCCACAGCACGCAAATCGGGCCGGTCGTCGGCCATGCCACGCGCAGTGGCCTCGGGTACGCGCTCCAGTTCGGCACGCACCCAATCGGGGAGCAGGGGCTTAGTCATGCAAATTACTCCAAAGCTGGCGCAGTTGGCCGAGATGCTCGGCTACCGCCAGCAAGGCCGCGCCGATTTCGTGGGTTTTTACCTTGCCGCGAACCGTCATCAGTACTGGAGGGTGGGACAGCTCCACCCGCACCTCCCAGCCGGGCCCAAGCACATGGACGTGGGGCGGCGGATGGTCGTTGGGGTACACCACCAAGCGCAGTTGCTGGGTACGGATGCTTGACATGGCGCGATAATAACCCAGCTCGCTGGGTTTTCACAGGCTAGTGTGCAAGCCCGATGCCGCTGCCACCCGTACCCAGGCGGAGCGCGTGGCGCGGCCAGCCCTTGCGGGTGCGCGGCCCGACTTCGAGCAGGTGCACTTTGGGGGGAGGTTCATGTGCGACTCCGAGCAGGGGCAAAGCGGATCAAGCGGGCACGAAGCGCAGCAGCTCGGCCCCTTCGGCCACTTGGTCGCCAGGGGCGTAGAGCAGTTCGGCCACGGTGCCGTCGGCGGGGGCGGATAGGGTGTGCTCCATTTTCATGGCCTCCATCAGCGCCAGGGGCTGTCCTTTTTTGACCGCTTCGCCCGCCACGACGCAAAACGACAACACCTTGCCCGGCATCGGGGCGCTCAGGCGGCCGCCCTCGGGGGCGTGGTCGCCGGCATGGGCGAGCCGGTCGATCTCGACGATCTGGGCCGCGCCTTGTGGCATGAAAATGTGCACCTGCTCGCCCAGCATATAGACGCTGGCGCGGCTGCTGTGCCCACCAAAGCCCAGTTCCAGCGCCCAGGCGCTGCCAGCGGGCAGGGCGTGAAAGCGCAGCGGGCCTGAGCAGGCGGCTGCAGCGGCTGCATCTGCTGCGGGCGCAACCGCCGCCGCCACAGCCTCGGTCTCAGCCTTGGCATCGGCCTGCACCGCCGGTGGCTCCAGGCACAGCTGCACGCTGGCGTCGCGCGCATAGACCAGGCTGGCCGCCACCGGCTGGCCCCGGTACTCGAAGGCCAGGCGGCGCCGGGCGGCGTCGGCGCTGGGGTGGCTGCACCAGCCGTCGCGGCGGCTGAAGGGGTCGGGGTTTTCCAGGGCGCGCTCATCGAGCAGGGTTTGTGCCGTGGCCGCAGCCACGGCCAGCGGCAGGCCGACCGGGTCTTGGTTGAATAGCAGCGCGGCCTCGCGCGGGATCAGGGCGGTGTCGAGCCGGGCCTGGGCAAAGGAGGGGCTGCGCAGCACGTGGCGCAAAAATTGCACGTTGGTCGCCAGCCCGACGATGTGCGTCTGCGCCAGCGCCGTATCCAACCGCGCCAGCGCCTGCTCACGGGTGTCGGCGTGGACGATCAGCTTGGCGATCATCGAATCGTAAAACGGGCTGATGGCGTCGCCCTCGCGCACGCCGTCGTCGAAGCGCAGCGGGCCGCGCTCGAAGGCGCAGTGCGCCGGTTTGCGGTACACCGCCAGCGTGCCGGTCGCGGGCAGGAACTGCTGCTCGGGGTTTTCGGCGCAGATGCGCGCCTCGATGGCGTGGCCCTGCAGACGCAGCTCGTGCTGTTGCAGCGGCAGCGCCTCGCCAGCGGCCACGCGCAGCTGCCACTCCACCAGATCGACGCCGGTGATGGCCTCGGTCA
Source organism: Pseudomonadota bacterium (assembly GCA_041694945.1). Lineage (GTDB taxonomy): Bacteria > Pseudomonadota > Gammaproteobacteria > Burkholderiales > Burkholderiaceae_C > Serpentinimonas. Next base: position 75,586 of record JBGFRU010000050.1, on the reverse strand, counting down.
CTGGGTGCTCGACTTGGAGCCTGGTATTCATTTCCATGAAAAAGAAGCGTGCCCCCACGCTCCCCTGCTGCGCAGGCTCGCTGCCCCCCGAGGGGGCGGTTGCGCCTTGGGGCGGCCCGGCGGCGCAACTTGGTGCCCCCACGCTCCCCTGCTGCGCAGGCTCGCTGCCCCCCGAGGGGGCGGTTGCGCCTTGGGGCGGCCCGGCGGCGCAACGTTCATCGTCTCCGTCACCCAATCCGTAACCCTGCGGCTGCTCGATGATGAACTCCACCGTGCCCGCGCCGACGTAGCCCACTGCCTGCGCCGCCGCCACCGCCGCCTGGCCCATTTGCTGGCGCAAGGCGGGGGTGAGGCCGGGCGCGGGGGCTTCTTCGAGCACCTTCTGGTGCCGGCGCTGCACCGAGCAGTCGCGCTCGTGCAGATAGACGCAGTGGCCGTGCGTGTCGGCAAACACCTGGATTTCGATGTGGCGCGGGCGCTGCACGTATTTTTCGATCAGCACCGCGTCGTCGCCAAAGCTGCTGCGCGCCTCGCGTTGGCAACTGGCGAGCGCGGCGGCAAAGTCGGCGCGGGATTCGACCGCGCGCATGCCCTTGCCGCCCCCGCCGGCGCTGGCCTTGATCAGCACCGGGTAGCCGATGCGGTCGGCCTCGCGTTGCAGCAGCTCCGGGTCTTGCGCGGCCCCGTGGTAGCCCGGCACCAGCGGCACGCCGGCTTGCGCCATCAGGCGCTTGGACTCGGCCTTGAGCCCCATGGCTTCGATCGCCGTCGGCGGCGGCCCGATGAACACCAGGCCCGCCGCGGCGCAGGCGCGGGCAAAGTCGGCGTTTTCGCTCAAGAAACCGTAGCCGGGGTGGATGGCTTGCGCGCCCGTGGCCTGGGCGGCGGCGATGATGCGCGCCCATTGCAGGTAGCTGTCCTTGGGTGCCGAGCCGCCGATGTGGACCGCCTCGTCGCAGGCGGCCACGTGCTTGGCTTGCGCGTCGGCGTCGGAATGCACGGCGACCGTCTGCACGCCCAGGCGGCGCGCGGTGGCGGCCACACGGCAGGCGATCTCGCCACGATTCGCAATCAAAATCTTGTCAAACATACGCAGCAACTCCATCAAGCCAGCCACTGCGGCTTGCGTTTGTTCAGGAAGGCCTGCACGCCCTCGCGCCCTTCGGCGCTGGCGCGGATGTCGGCGATGGCCTCGACCGTGCGCGCCACCAGCGCCTCGTCCAGCGGCGCCTGGGCGATGTCGTGCAGCAGCCGCTTGCAGGCGCGCACGGCGGCCGGGCCGTTGGCGCACAGGGCACCCACGAGCTCATCGACGCGCGCATCCAGCGCCTCGGGCGCCACCACGGCGTGCACGAAGCCGATGCGCAGCGCCTCGGCGGCATCGAAGCGTTCGGCGCTCAAGCAATAGCGCTGCGCCGCACGTGCCCCCATGGCGCGCTGCACGTAGGGGCCGATGGTGGCCGGAATCAGGCCCAGCTTGACCTCGCTCAGGCAAAAATGGGCGCCCTGCACCGCCACCGCCATGTCGCAGGCCGCCACCAGCCCCATCCCGCCGGCGTACACATCGCCCTGCACCCGCGCCACGGTGGGCTTGGGGCAGTCGTGTATGCAGCGCAACATGGCCGCCAGCCGCCCGGCGTCGGCGAGGTTTTGCTCGCGCGTGTAGTCGGCCATGCGGCGCATCCAGTGCAGATCGGCCCCGGCGCAAAAGGCCGGCCCCTCGGCCGCCAGCACGATGGCGCGCACGTCGTCGCGCGCGCCCAGTGTTTGAAAGGCGGCGCTGAGCTCGGCAATCAGCTCCTCGTTGAAGGCGTTGCGCAGCTCGGGCCGCGTCAGCACCACGGTGGCGCGCGCACCGCGCACCGTCACCTGCAGGTTGGCCATGTCGCGCGCCCCCCTCACATGCGAAACACGCCAAAGCGCGTGTCATCGATGGGCGCGTTGAGCGCCGCCGACAGCCCCAGCGCCAGCACCCGGCGCGTGTCGGCGGGGTCGATCACGCCGTCGTCCCACAGGCGCGCGCTGGCGTAATAGGGGTGGCCTTGGGTTTCGTACTGCTGGCGCAGCGGGGCCTTGAAGGCCTCTTCGTCTGCGGGCGCCCATTGGCCGCCCTTGGCCTCGATGGCGTCGCGCTTGAGCGTGGCCAGCACGCTTGCCGCCTGCTCGCCGCCCATGACGCTGATGCGCGCATTGGGCCACATCCACAAAAAGCGCGGGCCAAAAGCGCGCCCGCACATGCCGTAGTTGCCGGCGCCAAAGCTGCCGCCGATGATCACCGTGAACTTGGGCACCGCCGCCGTGGCCACCGCCGTCACCATCTTGGCGCCGTGGCGCGCGATGCCTTCGTTTTCCACCTTGCGCCCGACCATGAAGCCGGTGATGTTTTGCAAAAACACCAGCGGCACCTTGCGCTGGCAGCACAGCTCGATGAAGTGCGCGCCCTTTTGCGCCGATTCGCTGAACAAAATGCCGTTGTTGGCCACCAGCCCGACCGGCATGCCCTCGATGTGGGCAAAGCCGCAGACCAGCGTGCTGCCGTACAGGGCCTTGAATTCGTGCAATTCGGAGTTGTCCACGAGGCGGGCGATGATCTCGCGCACGTCGAAGGGCTTGCGCGTGTCGGTCGGCACGATGCCGTGCAGATCGGACGCTGGGTAGCGCGGCGGCTGCGGCGTGCGCAGCACCGCATCGGGTTGCTTGCGCCGCCCCAGGTGCGCCACCGCTTGCCGCGCCAGCGCCAGCGCGTGCAGGTCGTTTTGCGCCAGGTGGTCGACCACGCCCGACAGGCGTGCGTGCACGTCGCCGCCGCCCAGGTCTTCGGCGCTCACCACTTCGCCGGTGGCGGCCTTCACCAGCGGCGGCCCGCCCAGAAAGATGGTGCCCTGGTTTTGCACGATGATGGACTCGTCGCTCATCGCCGGCACGTAGGCGCCACCGGCGGTGCACGAGCCCATCACCACCGCGATCTGCGCGATGCCCTGCGCGCTCATCTGCGCCTGGTTGTAGAAGATGCGGCCAAAGTGGTCCCGGTCTGGGAACACCTCGTCCTGGTTGGGCAGGTTGGCGCCGCCCGAATCGACCAGATAGATGCAGGGCAGGCGGTTTTGCTGTGCGATTTCTTGTGCGCGCAGGTGTTTCTTGACCGTCAGCGGGTAGTAGGTGCCGCCCTTGACGGTGGCGTCGTTGCACACCACCATGCACTCGATGCCGGCGACGCGGCCAATGCCGGTGATCAGGCCGGCGCAGGGGGCGTCGTTGTCATAGACGTCAAGCGCCGCCAGCGGGGCCAGCTCCAGAAACGGGGTGCCGGGGTCGAGCAGGGTTTGCACGCGCTCGCGTGGCAGCAGCTTGCCACGGGCGGTGTGCCTGGCGCGCGCCGCCGCGCCGCCGCCCTGCGCAATCTGCTCCAGCCGCTGGCGCAAATCGGCCACCAGGGCGAGCATGGCGGCTTGATTGGCCAAAAACTCGGCGCTGCGGGTTTTGAGCCGCGTCTCCAAAACGGTCATCGGGGCGTCTCCTGACTTTTCAAGCCCCCATTGTGCACCGAGAGGCGGGCAGGCAATCGCTCCTGCCCGCCCTGATGCCGCCAGACAGCGCCTGCGGCCGTTGCAACTGCGCGCCGCCGCCCGTGGCTTATCGGCCCAGAAACCGCTGCGCGTCCAGCGCCGCCATGCAGCCGGTGCCGGCGCTGGTGATGGCCTGGCGGTAGATGTGGTCCTGCACGTCGCCAGCGGCGAACACGCCGGGTACGCTGGTCTGGGTGGCAAAGCCGCTTTGCCCGCCCTGGGTGACGATGTAGCCGTCCTTGAGCTCGAGCTGGCCTTTGAAGATCTCGGTGTTGGGGCTGTGGCCGATGGCGATGAAACAGCCCTGCAGCGCGATGTCCTCGGTCTGCCCGGTCTGCACCTGCTTGATGCGCACCCCATTCACGCCGCGCTCGTCGCCCAGCACCTCGTCGAGCACATAAAAGAGCTTGAGCTCGATGCGGCCCTCGGCCACCTTGGCCATGAGCTTGTCGATCAGGATCGGTTCGGCGCGAAATCCATCGCGCCGGTGCACCAGCGTGACCTTGCTGGCGATGTGCGACAGGTACAGCGCCTCTTCCACCGCCGCGCTGCCGCCGCCGATCACGCACACCTCCTGGTCGCGGTAAAAAAATCCGTCGCAGGTGGCGCAGCCGCTGACGCCGCGGCCCATGAAGGCTTGCTCCGAGGGCAGGCCGAGGTACTTGGCCGAGGCCCCGGTGGCGATGATCAGGCTGTCGCAGCTGTATTGGCCGCTTTCGCCCTGGAGGCGAAACGGACGCTGGCTCAAGTCCACGCTCTGGATGTGGTCGAACACGATTTCGGTCTGGAAGCGCTCGGCGTGGGCCTGAAAGCGCTGCATCAGCTCCGGGCCCTGCACCCCTTGCACGTCGGCTGGCCAGTTGTCGACGTCGGTGGTGGTCATGAGCTGGCCGCCTTGGGCCATGCCGGTGATCAGCAGCGGTTTGAGGTTGGCGCGCGCGGCATAGACGGCGGCGGTGTAGCCGGCCGGGCCGGAGCCGAGGATCAGGACTTGGGCGTGGCGGGTGTTCATGGTGTGGGCTCTCCGGGTGCAAGTGGGCTGAAGGTGAGTGTATCGTAGCAGCAAACTGAAATGCGGGTGGGGGTATATTTTTTTGCCCGACGGGCAGCCTCGGTTAAGCTAGCGCCTGCACATGAGTACCCCCGTCAACACCCTCAACAAAGACGCGGCGCGCAGCGCGGCCCGCGGCATCGGGCGCTTCACGCAGGAGTTTGCCCTGCTGCTGGGGGCGGCTGGGCTGCTGTTCTGGTGGCTCGCGCTGCTGAGCTACAGCCCTGGCGATGCCGCTTGGTCGACCTCGGGCGTGGCCGCGGCCAGCGCCAACTGGGGCGGGCGCGCCGGCGCTTGGCTGGCCGATTTCAGCTACCTTTTGCTGGGGGCGTCGGTGTGGTGGTTGGTGCTGGCGGCCTCACACGTCTGGCTGATGGCGCTGGCACGCTGGTTGCGTGCGGCTTCGGCAACCGAGGGCCGCAGCCCGGCGACGCGGCCCGAGACGCCGCTGGCCACCCTGCGCGCCCGCTGGCAGCAGCCGCCGTGGTCGAGGGTGGCTTTTGGCGCCGGGCTGCTGCTGCTGCTGGTGGCCAGCACGGTGCTGGAGTGGAGCCGGCTGCACCGCTGGGATGCGTGGTTGCCGGGTGAGTCCGGCGGCCTGTTGGGCAGCCTGCTGGGGCCGCCGGCGCAGCTCTGGCTGGGGCAGACCGGGTCGGCCCTGCTCGCCATCTGCCTGCTGTTGGTGGCCATGGCGGGGGTGTTTCGGTTTTCGTGGGCCGAGGCGGCCGAGGGTCTGGGGCGCTGGATCGACGACGCGGTGCAACGCTGGCGCTTGCGCCGCGAGGCCAAGGAAGACCTGCGCATCGGCCGCCAGGCCCTGCGCCAGCGCAGCCTCGAGGAATCGGAGTACGAGCAGTTGCACCCGGCGCATGCCCTGAGCCTGCAGGGCGATGAACCGGCCGCTTCCGACCTGGGCCTGGGCACCGGCCCCAACCCCGGCCGGCCACACGACGACACCGAGGCCGAGCCGCTGCAGGGCGCGCCGTTGCCCAAGGCGGCCGCCACTGCGGGGGAAAAAACCGCTTTCAGGCCCGCTGCCAAAACGCTGCAGATCGAGCCCGTGCTCACCGAAGTGCTGCCCAGCAGCCGCGTGCTCAAAGAGCGCCAGCAGCCGCTGTTCCACGATTTGAGCGACACCAAGCTGCCGCAGATCGACCTGCTCGACGCCGCCACGCGCCAGTCGGCCAGCGTGGCCCCCGAAACGCTGGAGATGACCAGCCGCCTGATCGAGAAAAAGCTGGGCGACTTCGGTGTGCAGGTGCAGGTGGTGGCGGCGCTGCCCGGGCCGGTGATCACGCGCTACGAGATCGAGCCGGCCACCGGCGTCAAGGGCGCGCAGGTGGTGAATCTGGCGCGCGACCTGGCGCGCTCGCTGTCGTTGGTGAGCATCCGCGTGATCGAAACCATCCCCGGCAAGAACCTGATGGCGCTCGAGCTGCCCAATGCCCGGCGCCAGACCATCCGCCTGAGCGAGATTCTGGGCTCGCAGGTCTATCACGACGCCAAAAGCCTGCTCACCATGGGGCTGGGCAAAGACATCGGCGGGCACCCGGTGGTGGTCGATCTGGCCAAGATGCCGCATTGCCTGGTGGCCGGCACCACGGGTTCGGGCAAGTCGGTGGGCATCAACGCCATGATCCTGAGCCTGCTCTACAAGGCCGACCCGCGCGACGTGCGCCTGCTGCTGATCGACCCCAAGATGCTCGAGCTCAGCGTCTATGAGGGCATCGCGCACCTGCTGGCGCCGGTGGTCACCGACATGAAGCAGGCCGCCAACGCGCTCAACTGGTGCGTGGCCGAAATGGACAAGCGCTACCGCCTGCTGAGCAAGCTCGGGGTGCGCAACCTGGCCGGCTACAACGCCAAGATCGCCGAGGCGGCGGCGCGCGGCGAGCACGTTGGCAACCCCTTCAGCCTCACGCCCGAGCAGCCCGAGCCCTTGCAGCGCCTGCCGCACATCGTGGTGGTGATCGACGAGCTGGCCGACCTGATGATGGTGGTGGGCAAGAAGATCGAGGAGCTGATCGCCCGTCTGGCGCAAAAGGCGCGCGCCGCCGGCATCCACCTGATTCTGGCCACCCAGCGCCCCAGTGTCGATGTGATCACCGGCCTGATCAAGGCCAACATCCCGACGCGCATCAGCTTTCAGGTCAGCAGCAAGATCGACAGCCGCACCATTCTGGACCAGATGGGCGCCGAGGCCCTGCTGGGCATGGGCGACATGCTCTACATGCCCAGCGGCAGCGGCTACCCGACCCGCATCCACGGCGCCTTCGTGAGCGACGACGAGGTGCACCGCGTGGTGGCCTGGCTCAAGGCGCAGTGCGGCGAGCCCGATTACATCGACGGCGTGCTGGAAGCCCCGACCGACGCCGAAGGCGGCAGCGAGGGCGAGGCCGACGCCGGCGCGGGCGGCGAAACCGACCCGCTCTACGACCAGGCGGTGGCGATCGTGCTGCAAGACCGCAAGGCCAGCATCAGCTACGTGCAGCGCAAGCTCAAGATCGGCTACAACCGCGCCGCGCGCCTGCTCGAGGACATGGAGCGCGCGGGACTGGTGAGCGCCTTGACCAGCAGCGGCCAGCGCGACATTCTGGTCGGCGGCCGCAGCGCCGATTGAACGGCTGCAAAGCCTGCGGCCACAACTCCTTACACCTGTGCCGCCGCTGTCTGCAACCGCTGCGCCGGCTTTGCATCAAAATGGGCACCATGCACCGACACCCTTTTGCGCTCCCCGGCCTGGCCCGCGTCTTGGCCGCATTGGCCACGCTGGCGGCCTTGGCCAGCCTGCCCGCTGCGGCGGTAGCCACCCCAGCGGCCAACAGCCCGGCCAGCCCGACAGCCGCAGCAGCCCCGGCAGCCACCGCGGCTCCCCCCGGCAGCGCCATGGGCGACTTGCAAGCCTTTTTGCAGCAGACCCAGCAGGGCCGCAGCGCCTTCACCCAGACCGTGACTGGCCCGCGCCCGGCACCCGCCCCCGACGCCCTGGCGGCCGCCGCCGCCCCGGCGGCGCGGGTGCAAATCAGCCACGGCGTGTTCGAGTTCCAGCGCCCGAACCGCTTTCGCTTCCATTACCAGCGGCCGTTCGAGCAGCTCATCGTCGCCGACGGCCAGACCCTGTGGCTCTACGACCCCGATCTGGCCCAGGTCACGGCGCGGACGCAGCGCGAGGTGCTGGGCCAGACCCCGGCCGCCCTGCTGGCCTCCGGGGCCGACCTGCGCACCCTGCAGCAAGCCTTCAGCCTGAGCAACGCCCCCGACGCCGACGGCCTGCGCTGGGTGCAGGCGCTGCCCAAGGGCGCCGACGCGCCATTGCAAGCGGTGCGCATCGGCTTTCGCGGTGGCCAGCTGGCGGCGCTCGAGATTCTGGACCGCTTCGGCCAGCGCTCGCACATCGCCTTCGAGCGGCTCGACACCCAGAGCGCGTTCCGGCCCGGCCACTTCAGCTTCAGCGTGCCGCCCGGTGCGGCGCTGATCCGGCCCGAGTGAAGCCCCTGCCACACTGATTGCCATGCAGGCCGGCACCCGCCCCTTGGCCGAGCGGCTGCGCCCGCAGACCCTGGCCGACGTGATCGGTCAGGCGCACCTGCTCGGGCCCGGCAAGCCGCTGCGCGTGGCCTTCGAGACCGGGCAACCGCACAGCTGCATCCTGTGGGGGCCACCGGGGGTGGGCAAAACCACGCTGGCGCGGCTCATGGCGCAGGCGTTCGAGGCCGAATTCATCGCCATCAGCGCCGTGCTGGGGGGCGTGCGCGACATCCGCGACGCGGTCGAGCGCGCCCAGCAGGCGCGTGCCGGCCAGCCGCCGCGCGCCACGCTGGTGTTCGTCGATGAGGTGCACCGCTTCAACAAAAGCCAGCAAGACGCCTTCTTGCCCCACGTCGAAAGCGGGCTCTTCACCTTCATCGGCGCCAGCACCGAAAACCCGAGCTTCGAGGTCAATTCGGCCCTGCTCTCGCGCGCCACCGTCTATGTGTTGCAGCCCTTGAGCGCGCCTGAGCTCGAGCAGTTGCTCGAGCGCGCCCAGGCCCACGCCGGCCTGCCGGCGATCGAACCCGCCGCGCGCCAGCTGCTCATCGGCCACGCCGACGGCGACGCAAGGCGCTTGCTCAACACCCTCGAAACCGTGGCCGTGGCCGCCGCGGCGCAACGGCTGTCGGCCGTCGGCGCCGACTGGCTGCTGGGCCTGTTGGGCCAGCAGCTGCGCCGCTTCGACAAAGGCGGCGACGCCTTCTACGACAGCATCAGCGCCCTGCACAAAAGCGTGCGCGGCTCCGACCCCGACGCCGCCCTGTACTGGCTGGTGCGCATGCTCGACGGCGGCGCCGACCCGCGCTACCTCGCCCGGCGCCTGATTCGCATGGCCAGTGAAGACATCGGCCTGGCCGACCCGCGCGCGCTGCGCATCGCGCTCGACGCCGCCGAAGTCTATGAGCGCCTGGGCAGCCCCGAAGGCGAGCTCACGCTGGCCCAGGCCACGCTCTACCTCGCCGTGGCCCCCAAGAGCAACGCCGCCTACAGCGCCTACAAAAGCGCGCGCGCCCTGGTGCAGCGCGACGGCAGCCGGCCGGTGCCGCTGCGCCTGCGCAACGCCCCCACGGCGCTCATGCGCACGCTCGAGCACGGCCAGGGCTACCGCTACGCGCACGACGAACCCGACGCCTTCGCCGCCGGCGAAAGCTACTTTCCCGACGGCCTGCAGCCGCCGCCCCTGTACGAACCGGTGCCACGCGGCCTCGAAATTCGCATCGGCGACAAGCTGCGCGAGCTGCGCGCACGCAATGCGGCCGCGTCCAAGCCCTGAGCCTGCAAGCCTGTGCCGTCTAGTGTGGTGGTGCGCGCTTGAGGGGACAAATAAAACCGATGGATTTTTGGCCCTGCTTAGGCGCAAACCACAGCCATAGTGCCACTATGGCGCGGATTTGCAACGACAGCAGGGACGAAAAGGCGCGGTTTTATGTTCCAGATAGCGCGCAACACCACACTAGAGCAGCAGCCGCATGCTGCGCGCCGTTTCCTGCAACACCGGCAGCACGCGCTTGAGGGCCGTTTCCCTGTGGCCGGGGGTGTTTCAATAGCTTTGTGTGGGCGGGGGGTGCGGCGGTCAATGTGGCGCCGCAAGCACACCCGCCCCGTTAAAATCAAAGGTTTGCATCCACACCCCGACCGCGCACCATGGCCGACGACACGCACCTGCCCGCCGATGAAAACCACCTGATCTCCGAGCGGCGCGCCAAGCTGCAGGCGCTGCGCTTGGCGCAGGCGGCCGGTGGGCCGGTGGCGTTCCCCAACGACATCAAGCCGCAGCAGCGCGCCGAGGCCCTGCACGCCGAATACGGCGGCCTGAGCAAAGAGATGCTCGAACCGCTGCAGGTGCGCGCCAGCGTGGCCGGGCGCATGATGCTCAAGCGCGTGATGGGCAAAGCCAGCTTTGCCACGCTGCAAGACGGCTCCTTTGGCCCTACCGAGGGCCGCATCCAGATCTACCTCAACGACGCCAGCGTGGGCGCCGAGCAGCACGCCGCCTTCAAGCATTGGGATCTGGGCGACATCGTGGCCGCCGAGGGCACCCTGTTCAAAACCAAGACCGGCGAGCTCACGCTGCAGGTCGAGCGGCTGCGTCTGGTCACCAAGAGCCTGCGGCCGTTGCCCGACAAGTTTCACGGCGTGCACGACCAGGAGCTCAAGTACCGTCAGCGCTACGTCGATTTGATCACCGACTCCCAGGCGCGGCGCCGCTTTCTGGCGCGCAGCCTGGCCGTGAGCAGCCTGCGCGAGTTCATGCTGGCGCACGACTTTCTCGAGGTCGAAACGCCCATGCTGCAGCCCATACCGGGTGGCGCCAATGCGCGGCCGTTCGTCACGCACCACAACGCGCTCGCGCAGGACATGTACTTGCGCATCGCCCCCGAGCTCTACCTCAAGCGGCTGCTGGTGGGCGGTTTCGAGCGCGTGTTCGAGATCAACCGCAACTTCCGCAACGAAGGCATCAGCGTGCGCCACAACCCCGAGTTCACCATGATGGAGTTCTACGCGGGCTACTGGAACCACCTCGACCTGATGGTGTTTACCGAGCAGATGATCCGCCACGTGGCGCAGCGCGTCTGCGGCGGCACGCGGCTGCAGTACCAGGGGCGCGATGTGGATTTGGGCGCGCCGTTCGAGCGGCTCACCATCCGCGAGGCCATCGCCAAATACAGCCACGCCGGCGCTCAGGCCGACGACCGCGCCTGGCTGCAAACCCAGTTGCAGCAGCTCGGCCTCGACCCAGTCAAGCAGCGGCTGGCCGAGCGCAGCCTGGCCGGCTTGCAAGTCCTGTACTTCGAAGAAACCATCGAGCCGCAGCTCTGGCAACCCACCTTCATCTGCAACCATCCGACCGAAATCTCGCCGCTGGCGCGCGCCTCGGACGCCGACCCGAGCATCACCGAGCGCTTCGAGCTCTACATCAGCGGGCGCGAGGTGGCCAATGGCTTCAGCGAGCTCAACGACGCCGAAGACCAGGCGGCGCGCTTTGCCGCGCAGGCAGGCCACAAAGACGGCGGCGACGACGAAGCCATGTACTACGACGCCGACTTCGTGCGCGCACTCGAGTACGGCATGCCGCCGGCTGGCGGCTGCGGCATCGGCATCGACCGCCTGCTGATGCTGCTCACCGACAGCCCCAGCATCCGCGACGTGATCCTGTTCCCGGCGCTGCGCCGGGAGTAGGGCCGGGGCGGGGCGGCCCAGCCCCGCAGCCCTCCAGCCTCTCGGCCTCTCGGCCTCTCGGCCTCTCAGCGCCTCAGGCCGCTTCCAGCAGCAGGCGCATTTTTTTCAGCGCGGCGGCCTCGATCTGGCGGATGCGCTCGGCGCTCACGCCGTATTCGGCCGCCAACTGGTGCAGCGTCATGCCGCCGCTGCCGTCATCGGCCACCTTGAGCCAGCGCTCGCTCACGATGCGGCGTGCGCGCGCATCGAGCTGCCCCAGCGCCCGCTGCACGCCCTCGCTGGCCAGGTGGTCGCGCTCGCGCGCCTCGAGCACCGTGCTCGGTTCGTGGCCACTGTCGGCCAAGTAAGCGATCGGGCCGTAGGCCTCCTCGCCGTCGTCCCCTGGGCTGGGGTCGAGCACCACATCGCCGCCGGCAAGCCGGGTCTGCATCTCGAGCACGTCGGCGCGGCGCACGTTGAGCTCGCGCGCCATCGCGTCCACCTCGAACTCACTCAGCTGCTCGCGGTGCGTGTCGGCATCGGCTGCCTGCGCCTTGAAGGCCTGCTTCATGCTGCGCAGGTTGAAAAACAGCTTGCGCTGCGCCTTGGTCGTGGCCACGCGCACCATGCGCCAGTTCTTGATGATGTATTCGTGGATTTCGGCCTTGATCCAGTGCAGCGCGTAGCTCACCAACCGCACCCCCTGCTGCGGGTCGAAGCGCTTGACGGCCTTCATCAGACCCACATTGCCTTCCTGGATCAGGTCGGCATGGGGCAGGCCGTAGCCCAGGTACTGGCGCGACACCGACACCACCAGCCGCAGGTGCGACATCACCAGCCGCCCGGCGGCTTCCAGGTCGTTGTGCTGCTGCAGGCGCTGCGCGTAGTCGTGCTCTTCCTCGGCGGTGAGCAGCGGCAGGCGGTTGACGGCGCTGATGTAGGCGTCGAGGTTGCCCAGCGGCGGCAACACCAGCGCCGACGTGCCGGTCCAGCCCACGGGGGCTGAGGGCGCGTATTGGTAAGGCGTGAACGGGGCAAGGGCGGTGCTGCTCATGGGGGCATCTCCTTTGATGGTCAAGCCGTGCGGCTTTGGCAATGGCCGAATGTTAGCACTCTACGGCCTCGAGTGCCAAGAGCGAGGGCAGCAAGGGCACAAAAAGAAGGCCGCCGAAGCAGCAACGATGCGGCCCGAGGCCGCCCTCTCGCCAGCCAGCCGATCTGTAGGCGGCCAGTTTCAGGCCGACGCCGTGGCGCGGCGCGTTTGGGCGCGCCGCTGCGCCATCTCGCGGCCCATGCCCGCTTGGTCGTAGGCTTGCAGGCGCTTTTGCGCTTCCGGGTAGGCCAGCGATTCTTCGAGCAGCAGGTGATCGAGGTACAGCGCTTCGAACACTTCCAGCGCGTGCTGCAGCTCGATGGGGTCGAACCACTGGTTGCCCGTGCTCAGGGCAGAAATGGCGGGTGCGATGTGCAGCCAGTTTTCTTCCAGCCAGCCGTGGTCTTGCACCAGGCGGCGCGCGGTGGCGGCCAGTTCTTCGCTGCGGCTGGACAGCAGCACCGGAAAGACGTGGGCTTCTTCGTCCAGATGGTGTTGGCGCGCTTCGCCATTGAAGAAATCCAGCACTGCGCGCGCCTGCTTGCGCCCGGCGGCGTCGAGCGACCGCGTCTGGCAGGTCTCGACCGTGGCGCGCAACAAAACCAGATGGCGCTGCAACTCGCGGTGGCTGGTGTCGAGAAAGTCGAACAGGTTGATGGAGGCGCGGGGGCTGATCATGGGGGTTTTCCCTGAAAAAAACGAACACTTCGATTATTCTCAGCCTTTCCGCGCGCCACTTTGACTTGGCGCAAGCTTTGGTAACGCCGACCGGGCCACCCCTATGCCATCCGACCCAGCCTTTGCTTGCTCTTCTTTGTGGCCGCGCCTGCAGCGCTGGCGCCACGCCCTGGCGGCGCTGGCGCTGGGGTTGGCGGCGACCTCCTGGCCAAGCGCTGCAACCAGTGCGACACCCGCGCAGCCCCAGCCGCAGGTGCTGGCGCAGGGCCTGGAGCACCCCTGGGCGTTGGCCTTCATCGGCCCCGAACAGGTGCTGGTGAGCGAGCGCGCCGGGCGCTTGCGCGTGGTCGGCTTCGACGGCCGCGTCAGCCCCCCACTGCAAGGCCTGCCCGACATCGACGAAGGCGGGCAGGGCGGCTTGCTCGACCTCATCACCGACCGCGCCTTCGAGCGCAACCGCATCATCTATTTTTGCTACTCCGAGCCAGCCCGGGCGGGCGGCGGCAACTCCACCGCCCTGGCCAGCGCGCGCCTGTCGGCCGACCTGCGCCGCATCGAGCAACTGCGCGTGCTGTTTCGCCAAAGCCCCAAGGTGGGCAGCCGGCACCACTTTGGCTGCCGCATCGTCGAGGCGCCCGACGGCCACCTGTTCCTCACCTTGGGCGACCGCTTCAGCCGCATGGACGATGCGCAAACGCTGGACAACCACCATGGCAAGGTGGTGCGTGTGGCCAAGGACGGCTCGGTGCCGCCCGACAATCCGCTGCTGGGCCGCCCCGGCGCCTTGCCGGAAATCTGGAGCTGGGGGCACCGCAACCCGCAGGGGGCGGCTTGGGGGCCGGATGGCATGCTGTGGATCCACGAACACGGCCCGCGCGGCGGCGACGAGCTCAACCGCGTGCTGCCGGGGCGCAACTACGGCTGGCCGGTGATCACGCACGGCGTGAACTACATCGGCACGCGCATCGGCGCCGGCATCACCGAGCACCCCGGCATGGAGCAGCCGCTGGTGCATTGGACGCCCTCGATCGCGCCCTCGGGCATGGCCTTTTTGCTCAGCCCGCGCTACGGGCCGCAGTGGCAGGGCAATTTGTTCGTGGGGGCGCTGCGCGGCCAGCACCTGTTGCGCCTGCAGCTCGACGGCACGCGCGTGGTGGCCCAGCAGCGCCTGCTCGAAGACCTGGGGCAGCGCATCCGCGACGTGCGCCAAGGCCCCGACGGCCTGCTCTACCTGCTCACCGACGAGCGCAACGGCCAACTGATCCGCCTGCTGCCGCCTTGATGTCGGGTGGCCCGGTGGCCCCAAAACCCTGCACTTGCAGAGACAATCGGGCCTGCGCCCTTTTCAGCAGCATGCCCCACCCTCCATGAACACCGATCCGTCTCCCGTTGCGCATCTGCAGGCCCTGTTCGAGCAGCAGCGCGCCGCCTTCGCGCGCGCCCCCATGCCCACCTTGCACCAGCGCCTGGCCGGCCTGCACGCGCTGCGCAGCGCCCTGGTGCGCCACCAGGAGGCGCTGATCGCGGCCGTGGACAGCGATTTTTCGGCGCGCTCGCGCCACGAAACCCTGCTGGCCGAAATCCTCACCACGCTGCAGGGCATCGCGCACACGGCACGCCACCTGCGCGGCTGGATGCGGCCGCAGCGCCGCGGCGTCAGCGTGCTCTTTGCCCCGGCGCGCAACACCGTGTACTACCAGCCGCTGGGTGTGGTGGGGGTGATGGTGCCGTGGAACTACCCGATCCAGCTGGCCCTGCTGCCGCTGGTGGGGGCGCTGGCGGCGGGCAACCGGGTCATGCTCAAGCTGTCGGAGTTCACCCCGGCCACCAACCAGGCCCTGCGCACCCTGCTGGCCGAGGCTTTCGAGGAAGACACGGTGGCCGTGGTCGAGGGCGCGCTCGAGGTTTCGAGCGCCTTTGCGCAGCTGCCCTGGGACCATCTGCTGTTCACCGGCTCCACGGCGGTGGGCAAGATCGTGATGGCGGCGGCGGCGCGCAACCTGACCCCGGTCACGCTCGAGCTCGGGGGCAAGTCGCCCGTCGTCATCGCCCCCGACGCCGATCTGGCCGTGGCGGCGCGGCGCATCGCCTTTGGCAAGCTGCTCAACGCCGGCCAAACCTGCATCGCCCCCGACTACGTGCTGCTGCCCGCTGGCCAGGAGCAGCCCTTTGCCCAGGCCATGCAGGCGGCGGTGGCGCAGCTCTACCCCACTTTGCGCACCAACCCCGACTACAGCGCCATCGTCAACCCGCGCCAGCACCAGCGCCTGCTGGCCTGGCTGGAGCAGGCGCGCGCCGGTGGGGCGCAGGTGATCGAGTGCAACCCGGCGGCCGAGTCCTTCGAGGGCACACGCAAGATGCCCTTGCACCTGCTGCTTGGGGCAGCCGAAACGGCCAGCGTGATGCAGGAGGAGATCTTTGGCCCGCTGCTGCCGGTGATCGGCTACGCCAGCCTGGACCAGGCGCTGGAGCGCATACGCAGCGGCCCGCGCCCGCTGGCGCTGTACCTGTTCAGCCACGACCGGCGGCTGCAGCAGCAGGTGCTGGAGCGCACGCACAGCGGCGGCGTCGCGCTCAACGACACCCTCGTGCACGTGGCTCAGGACGATCTGCCCTTTGGCGGCGTGGGCGCCTCCGGCATGGGCCAGTACCACGGCCACGAGGGCTTCCTGACCTTCTCCAAGGCCAAGGGGGTGCACGCCAAAGGGCGCTTCAGCAGCGGCGAGCTGGTCTATCCGCCCTACGCGCCTGCGGGCGGGGGCTGGCTGCTGCGCCAGCTGCTGCGCTGGTTCATACGCTGAGTCATGCGCTGAGCTTGTCGGGCACGGCCTGGGTTGGCGTTTCGGGAGCCATGCGCTGCCCGGTGCGCTGGGGCCAGTGCACGATCTCGAGCTGGCCGTCGTGGTGCTCGACCAGGGCGGTGAGGCTCTCGACCCAGTCGCCGTCGTTGCAGTACAGGGTGCCGTCGATGTCACGGATTTCGGCGTGGTGGATGTGGCCGCAGACCACGCCATCGAAGCCGCGTTTGCGCGCCTCGGCGGCCACCGCGCGCTCGAACTGCTGGATGTACTTGACCGCGCCCTTGACGCTGTACTTCAGGTACTGCGACAGCGACCAGTACGGCATCCCGAGCCGTGCGCGCAGCGAGTTGAAGCGCGTGTTCAGGCGCAGCGCCAGATCGTAGAGGTTGTCGGCCAGGTAGGCCAGCCACCTGGCGTACTGGATCACGCCGTCGAAGTGGTCGCCGTGGATCACCCACAGCTTTTTGCCGTCGGCGGTCTGGTGCACGGCGTCTTCCACCACCTCGACGCCGCCGAACTGATGGCCGATGAAGTGGCGCGCAAACTCGTCGTGGTTGCCGGGCACGAAGATCACCTTGCAGCCCTTGCGCGCACGGCGCAGGATTTTTTGCACCACGTCGTTGTGGCTTTGCGGCCAGTACCACTTGCGCCGCAACTGCCAGCCGTCGATGATGTCGCCCACCAGGTACAGCCGTTCGCTCGGGTGCGCCTTGAGGAAGGTCAGCAGCGCCTTGGCCTGGCAGCCCGCCGTGCCGAGGTGGATGTCGGAGATGAACACCGTGCGCAAGCGCCGGCCGCTGGCGTGCAGCGCGTCGTCGCCGTCTTCGTCGGCGTGCTGGGCGGCGGCGCTGGTGGCCTGGTTCGTGGCCCAAGCCACGCCTGCCTGCTCAGGCAACTGCCTGCGCAAGGTTTCGGGGCCGACAAATCCGCTTTGCATCAGGCCCCCAGCAGGTGTTTGCGGTAACGCGGCGGCAGGTCGGCCAGGCGCATCATCATCGGCAGGTCGGCGGTGTTGAAGTCCGGGTCCCAGGCCGGAGGGCCCAGCACCTTGGTGCCCAGGCGCAGGTAGCCTTTGATCAGCGCCGGGGGCTCGACGACCAGGGTGGAATCGAGGCGCTCGATCGGCAGCGGCAGGCGCGGGCGCACATGAAACTCGACCGACGCCAGGTGTTTGAGGCTCAGTTGCTGCCAGATGCTGGCCGCCGCGTGGCCGCCGCCCGACTCGGGGGTCATGGGGATGCTGGCGCAGCCGATCATGGTGTGCAGCCGGTTGCGCGTCATGAACTCTCCCAGTGCGCTCCACAGCGCCAGAATCACGCCGCCGTGGCGGTGCTCGGGGTGCACGCAGCTGCGCCCGAGCTCCACCATCTGCTCGCGCAGCAGCCGCAGCCGCGTCAGGTCGAATTCGGTTTCGCTGTAAAAGCCGCCCACGCGCTTGGCCTGGGTGGGCGTGAGCACGCGGTAGGTGCCGATCACCTCGCTGCTGGCGACGTCGCGCACCAGCAGGTGCTCGCAGTAGTCGTCGAACAGGTCGATGTCGTGCCCCGGCACGGTCTGCGGCAGGCGCGCGCCCATTTCCTCGGCGAAAACCCGGTAGCGCAGGCGCTGCGCGGCGCGCACTTCGTCTTGGTGCCGAGCCCAGCCGACGCTGATGGCACCGTGCGCCGACGCGCTGGCGCACCCGGCGGCGGGCGCGGGGCAGACGGGCGCGAGGGGTGGGCGCAATTGCTCCTGCACGGAAAGGTCGGTCATGTCGTGGCTCCTTTGACTGGCATTCTTCATGTTCCGTGTGTCCTCTCCATGGCGGTTGCATGAATAAATCATGACGCACCGGGGGTTGTTTCGATTTCATCGAATTTTCACCGCTTTGAAGCCGCTTTGACACGTGTGCGCGGCACCATGCACGCTATTGGCGACAAGGAGTCCGAGCGATGAAAATTACTGTCGTAGGAGCCGGTTATGTCGGCTTGGTGACGGCCGCTTGCCTGGCCGAACTGGGCAATCAGGTGTTGCTGGTCGAACGCGATCAGACCCGGCTGCTGCTCTTGCAAGCCGGCGGCATGCCGATTCACGAACCCGGCTTGCAAGACTGGGTGCGGCGCAACCGCGAAGCGCAGCGCCTGCGCTTCACTGCGTCCATGGCGCAGGGGGTGCAGCAAGCCGACTTGCTGTTCATCGCCGTGGGCACGCCCGCGCACGAAGACGGCTCGGCCGACTTGCAGCACGTGCTGGCGGTGGCCGAACAGATCGGCGCACACCTGCAGCAGGCGCTGGTGGTGGTGAACAAGTCCACCGTGCCGGTGGGCACGGCGGCGCGGGTGCAGGCCGTGATCCAGGCCGGCTTGCAGCGCCGGGGCTTGCGCGGCATCGAGCTGGCGGTGGTCTCGAACCCGGAGTTCCTCAAGGAGGGCGCGGCGATCGAGGACTTCATGCGCCCGGACCGCATCGTCGTTGGCCTGCCTGCGGGCGCACCCGGCGAGCGCGCGCGCACCCTGCTCACGCGCCTGTACGAGCCCTTCAACCGCAACCACGAACGCACGCTCTGGATGGACTGCGCCAGCGCCGAGCTGACCAAATACGCCGCCAACGCCATGCTGGCCACGCGCATTTCGTTCATGAACGAGATGGCGGCGCTGGCCGACGAAGTCGGGGCCGACATCGACGCCGTGCGCCGCGGCATCGGGTCGGATCGGCGCATCGGGCACAGCTTTCTGTACGCCGGCGCGGGCTACGGCGGCAGTTGCTTTCCGAAAGACACGCGCGCCCTGGTGCACACGGCGCAGCAGCACGGCCTGGGTCTGCAGGTGGTGCCGGCGGTGGAAACCGTCAACGCGCGCCAGAAGCAGCGCCTGGTGCAGACCACGCTGGCGCTGCTGGGGCCGGACTTGAGCGCGCGCCGGCTCGCGGTCTGGGGTCTGGCCTTCAAGCCCAACACCGACGACATGCGCGAAGCCCCCAGCCGCAGCGTGATTCTGGGCCTGCTGGAGCGTGGGGCCGAGGTCTGGGCTTACGACCCGGTAGCCAACGAGGCGGCGCGGCGCGCCCTGCACGAGGACATCGAAGCCGCCGGCCTGGAGCCGGGCCAACTGCGTTTGTGCGAGCGCGCCGAGCTGGCGCTGGTGCAAGCCGACGCGCTGCTGCTGCTGACCGAGTGGAAGTGCTTCCAGCACCCGGACTGGGCGCAATTGCGCCGCCTGCTGCGCCAGCCGCTGGTGATCGACGGGCGCAACCTCTACGACCCGGAGTTGTTGCAGAGCCTCGGCCTGGCCTACCTGGGCGTGGGGCGGCGCAACGCGCTCGGGCTGCAGCGCCTGCGTGCCGCGCGCTGGAAGCAAGGGGCGGGGCAATTGGCACCGGCGGCGGCGTTGCAAAGCGCCTGAGGGCCAGCGCGCAAAAACCAGCCCAAGCGCGGGCTGCGCCGACTGGCCCGCGTTACTGCTGCAAGGCGCTGGGCTGGGTCCAGCGCGGCCAGCCGCGCGCCACCGCGTCCTGCCCGGCGGCGTGGTCGCGCACCATGTTCATCCACAAGGTTTCGGTCTGGAGCACGATCTGGCTCCAATCCAGCGCTTCGGTGCGCGTGCGCGCAGCCACGCGCATGGCGGCAACCTGTTCCGGTGTACGTACCAGTTGCTGCGCCAGGGCGATGAAGCCCGCGCTGTCGCCAAAGCGCGCCAGCAGGCCGTTGTCCTGGTGCCGAATCAGCTCCGCAGCCGAAGCGTACTCGTAGGCCAGCACCGCCAGGCCACTGGCCATAGCCTCGGGGATGACGTTGCCGTAGGTTTCGGTCTGGCTCGGAAAAACGAACACGTCGGCGCTGGCGTAATGGTGCGCCAAGTCGTCGCCGGTGCGCATGCCGCATAAAATGGCCTGCGGGCACAGGGCCTGCAAATGCGCGCGCTCGGGCCCGTCGCCCACCACCACCAGCTTCGCATTGGGCTGCACCTGCTGCATGGCAGCAAACGCTTGTGCCAGCAGGGGCAGGTTTTTTTCGGGTGCCAAGCGGCTGACAAACAAGGCCACGCAGTCGCCCTCGGCAGCACCCCAAGTGGCGCGCAGTTCTGCACGGCGCTGGCGCGGGTGAAAGCGATGCGTGTCCACACCGCGCCCGACCACCAGCAGGCGCTCGAAGCCCAGCGCCTCCAGCTCGTGCTTCAGGCTGCTGGTCGGCACCAGCGTGCAGTCGGCGGCGTTGTGGAACTTGCGCAGGTAGGCGGCGATGGGTTTTTGCAGCCAACCGACGCCGTAGTGGCGGCTGTAGGCGTGAAAGTTGGTGTGAAAGTCGGTGCACACCGGCAACTTGAGCTTGCGCGCCGCGTGCAGCGCCGACCAACCCAGCGGCCCCTCGGTGGCCACGTGCACCAGGTCGGGCCGGCGCAGCGACCACAGCCGCACCAGCGCGCTCTTGGCCGGCAGGCCAAAACGCACCTGCGGGTAGGTGGGTATGGGCAGGCTGCGCATCAGCACCTGTTCGAGCCCGTCTTCGGCCTGCGGCTGCTGCTCGCTGCGGCTGTGGCGTGAGCGCACGATCTGCAGGTCGTGCCCGCGCGCGCGCAAGCCGTTGACCTGGCGCTCCAGCGTCATGGCCACGCCGTTGACCTCCGGCGGGTAGGTCTCGCTCACCAGCGCCACGCGCAGCGAGCGCGGGGTGGCGGCAAAGTCGTCGATCAAGAGGGTGCTGGTTTCAGGGGCGTTCATGACCTTGCATGGTTGGCTGCGAGCGTTACATTTTCATGAAGCTGATGTGAATAGTTCGTGTCAGGCCTGCCCCAGCCCAACTGGCAGGGCCGCGCAGCCCGAGGTGTGGGTTCGCTGCATTTCATCGATTTGACACAAGGACGGGGCACAATGCGCAGCCTCAGGCCAGTCGTTGGGATTGGCTGCATGTTTTTTGCTTTTTAACCAGGAGCCTATCCTCATGGCCTTGAAGAAAACCCTGCTGGCGCTCACGCTGGCTTTTACCGCCGCCACCAGCGCCGTGGTTGCGCAGGCGCAAGCGCCAGCCGCCGCCCAGCCGCGCACCGAAATCCAGATGTGGATGGGCCTGACAGGCCCCAACGGCGAGCTGCTGAGCCGCTTTGGCGAAGACTTCAACCGCAGCCAGAACGAGTTCCGCGTCGTGGTCTCGTTCCGTGGCCAGTACCCCGAGCAGCGCGCCGCCGCCATGGCCGCCTTCCGCGCTGGCAACCCGCCGCACATCATGCAGATGTTCGACGCCGGTTCGGGCGACATGATCCAGTCGCGCGGTGCCATCATCCCGGTCTCGCAAGTGTTCCAGCGCGCCGGCATCGCCTTCAACCCGGCTGACTTCATCGCCCCGGCGCGCGGCTACTACGGCCTGCCCAACGGCGAGCTGTTGTCGATGCCTTTCAACGTCTCGACCGCGGTGCTGTTCTACAACCGCGACGCCTTCACCCGCGCCGGGCTGGATCCGAACCGCCCGCCGCGCACCTGGCCCGAGATGATCGCCGCCGCCAAGCAGATCCGCGAGCGCAACGCCGCCGAATGTGGCTTCACCACCACCTGGCTGGCCTGGATCATGCTCGAGCAGTTCAATGCGCGCCACAACCAGCAGATCGGCACCCTGGACAATGGCCGCGGCGGTGCCGCCACGCGCCTGACGGTGAACAACCCGCTGAACCAGCGCATGATTCAAACCTTGGTCGACCTGCAACCCACCCGCGCCTTCTCCTACGGCGGGCGCTCGAACGACGCCGCAGCCAAGTTCATCAGCGGCCAGTGCGCCATGCTGCTGCAGTCCTCCGGCGGCCTGGCCGCGATTCAGCGCGATGGCCGCTTCCAGCTCGGCACGGCGCAACTGCCGCACTGGCCCGACGTGCAAGGCGCACCCTTTGCCACCACCATCGGCGGCGCTTCGCTGTGGGTGTTCAACGCCCCGAACCGCACCCCGGCCGAGATGCGCGGCATTGCCCTGTTCCTCGACTTCCTGCGCTCCGACCGCGTGATGACCGAGTGGGCGCGTACCACCGGCTTCCTGCCCGCGACCAACAGCTCCTTCCGCGCCATGCAGCAAGCTGGTTTCTTCGCCCAGAACCCGGGGCGTGATGTGCCCATTCTGTCGCTGATCGAAGCGCGCCAAGGCCAGTTCACGCAAGGCTACCGCTTTGGCCGCTGGACCGAAATCCGCGACATCTACCACGAAGAAGTCGAGCGCGCCCTGCAAGGCCGCCAGACCGCCGCTCAGGCGCTGGCCAACTTCGAGCGCCGCGGCAACGCACAACTGATCGCTTTCGAGCGCTCGGTCAACTAAACTCCAGCCGTCGCCCTGCGCTGCGGGCAGCTTGCGCCACGCGGCGTAGTGCCCCAAACCTTCAGGCCGCCCCCGCTTACGGGGCGGTTTTGTTTCCATGCAAAGAAAAGTCATCTTCCCCAACCGCTGGCTGCCTTACGCCTTGCTGGCGCCGCAGTTGGTTGTGACCTTGGTCTTCTTCATCTGGCCCAGCCTGCAAGCGCTGCTGATGGCGTTTCAGGAGCAAGACCCGTTCGGGCTCTCGGTGCGCTTCGTTGGCTTCGACAACTTCGTCATGGTGCTGAGCGACCCAGCCTATTACGAGACGCTTTGGCGCACGCTCATATTTTCCAGCGCCGTGACCCTGCTTGCCATGGTGCCGGCGCTGCTGCTGGCGCTGGCTGCCGACGCGCTGCTGCGCGCACGCAGCGCCTACACCACCGCGCTCATGATCCCCTACGCCATTGCGCCCGCCATTGCCGGCGTGCTCTGGCTGTTCATGTTCAACCCCGCCATCGGCGTGGTAGCCTACGTGCTCAAGGGCGCAGGCGTGGACTGGAACCCCACGCTCGACGGCAACGATGCCATGCTGCTGGTCATCCTGGCTTCGGCCTGGAAGCAGGTGGCCTACAACTTTTTGTTCTTCCTCGCGGGCCTGCAGTCGATCCCGCGCTCGCTGCTGGAGGCCGCCGCCATCGACGGTGCCGGGCCGTGGCGGCGCTTTCGCACCATCGTCTTTCCGCTGCTCTCGCCCACCACCTTCTTTTTGCTGGTGGTCGGGCTGGTGTATGCCTTCTTCGACACCTTTGGCGTCATCCACGCCGTCACCGCCGGCGGCCCGGCCACCGACACCACCACGCTGGTGTACAAGGTTTACACCGACGGCATGATCGCGCTCGACCTCGGCGGCTCGGCGGCGCAGTCGGTGCTGTTGATGCTGATGGTGATCGGCCTGACCACGCTGCAATTCCGCTTCCTCGAGCGCCGGGTGCATTACTCATGAACCACAGCCCATCCTACTCGCTGCCCGGGCAGGCGCTGGCGCACGCCGTGATCTGGATCGGCATCGCCATCACGGCGCTGCCGCTCTACATCGCTTTTGTCGCCTCCACGCTCACCAACCCGGAAATCGCGCAAGCGCCGATGCCGCTGCTGCCCGGCGACCAGGGCTGGGAGAACTACCGCCAGGTCATCATCGACGGCATGCAGGGCGGGCACCTATCGCCGCCGGTGTGGCAGATGTTGTTCAACAGCCTGATCATGGCGCTGGTGATTGCCGTCGGCAAGATCGCGGTGTCGATCATCTCGGCCTATGCCGTGGTGTTTTTCCGCTTCCCTGGGCGCATGTTCTGCTTTTGGATCATCTTCATCACGCTCATGCTGCCGGTAGAGGTGCGCATCCTGCCCACCTACGAGGTGGTGACGGACCTCGGGCTGCTCAACACCTTTGCCGGCCTGACGCTGCCGCTGATCGCCTCGGCTACCGCGACGCTGCTGCTGCGCCAGTTCTTCCTCACCCTGCCCGACGAGCTGGTGGAAGCGGCCAAGATCGACGGCGCCGGGCCGCTGCGCTTCTTCTGGGACGTGGTGCTGCCGCTGACCCGCACCCAGCTCGCGGCGCTGTTCGTGATCATGTTCGTTTACGGCTGGAACCAGTACCTTTGGCCGCTGCTCATCGTTACCGACCAGAACCTGGACACGATCGTGGTCGGCATTGCCAAACTGATCGGCACGGGTGATGCCACCACCGACTGGAATCTGGTCATGGCCACCACCATCCTGGCGCTGCTGCCGCCGGCGCTGGTGGTGCTGCTGATGCAGAAGTGGTTCGTCAAAGGGCTGGTCGACAGCGAGAAATAACCCCCCGAAAATGCAAACATAATGGCTACGCTGGCACTCAATCAAGTCAAAAAAAGCTACGGCATCGGCGCGAGCGCGCTGCAAGTCATCCACGGTGTCGAGGCGCACATCGCCGACGGCGAGTTCATCGTCATCGTCGGCCCATCGGGCTGCGGCAAGAGCACGCTGCTGCGCATGGTCGCCGGGCTGGAGTCGATCACCGAGGGAGAAATCCGCATCGGCGCGCGCGTCGTGAACCAGGTGCAACCGGCCGAGCGCGACATCGCCATGGTGTTCCAGAACTACGCGCTCTACCCGCACATGAGCGTGTTCGACAACATGGCCTACGGGCTGCGCATCCGCGGACTGTCCAAGGACGAAATCCGCCAGCGCGTCGACGCGGCAGCGCGCATCCTGGAGCTGGCGCCTTTGCTGGGGCGCAAACCGAGCCAGCTTTCCGGCGGGCAGCGCCAGCGCGTGGCCATGGGGCGCGCCATCGTGCGCCAGCCGCAGGTGTTCTTGTTCGACGAGCCGCTCTCGAACCTCGACGCCAAGCTGCGCGCGCAAACCCGGCTCGAAATCCAGAAGCTGCACCGCGAGCTGGGCATCACCTCGCTTTTCGTCACGCACGACCAGGTCGAAGCGATGACGCTGGCGCAGCGCATGCTGGTCATGAACGCGGGCCGGGTGGAGCAGTTCGGCACGCCGCAAGAGGTGTACGAACACCCGGCGAGCGTGTTTGTGGCTGGCTTCATGGGTGCGCCGCCCATGAACCTGCTGCGCCACGCCCCGGGCGTGCAAGCGGGCACGGTGCTGGGCGTGCGCCCAGAGCACCTGCAGATTGGTGACAGCGGCTGGCAGACGGTGGTGGACTCGATCGAGCTGCTCGGGGCCGAGCGCCTGATCCACGCTCGCTTAGGCGAAGAAAACCTCACCATTCGCGTCTCGGCGCAGCGCCAGATCCCGGACCTGGGGCAAACGCTGTACGTACAGCCGCAGACCGAGCTTGCGCACACTTTCGACGCCGCCAGCGGCCTGAGGCGCGCAGCATGATAGCCGCAGCCGCTACCCCCGCCAGCCCCTGGCCCTATCCGTTCTGGATCGCGCACCGCGGCGCGGGCAAGGAGCGGCCTGAAAACACGCTCGCCGCTTTCCAGCACGGCTGGGATTGCGGCTTTGCCATGTTCGAGTGCGACGTCAAGCTCAGCGCCGACGGCGTGCCCTTTTTGCTGCACGACGACACCCTGGAGCGCACCAGCAACGGCGTGGGCGCGGCCGACGCGCTGCCCTGGGCCGCGTTGGTGCAGCTCGACGCCGGGTCCTGGCATTCGAGTGCCTGCGCTGGCGAGCGCTTGCCGACGCTGGCGCAGGTGGCGGCTTTTTGCCTGGCGCGCGGCGCGGCGCTGAACATCGAAATCAAACCCATGCCTGGGCAGGAACGCGCCACCGGCAGCGCCGTGGCGCTGGCCGCGCGTGCGCTCTGGCAGGGCCAGCGCGTGCCGCCGCTGCTCAGCTCGTTCCAGCCTGCTGCCTTGCAGGCCGCGCAGCAGGCCGCGCCCGAGTTGCCGCGCGCGTTGCTGCTCGAAACGCTCTGGCGCGGCTGGCAGCAGGAGGCGCAGCGCCTGGGCTGCGTGGCCATCGTCTGCCAGCACCGGCTGCCCGACGCGGCGCTGATGCAGCAGGCGCGTGCCCAGGGCTGGCGCGTGCTGTGCTACACCGCCAACTCCGCCGACGACGTGCAGCGCCTGCGCGCGCTGGGTGTCGATGGCCTGATCAGCGACGAAATGCACTGGGCGCGCAGCCAGAATTCGGCCTAGCCGGGGCTCAGAGCACGCATTGGCGTATCATCGGCGCGCATGAGCTTGCTGGCACTCGACGTGGGCAACACCCGCCTGAAATGGGCTCTGTACGAGCGCCCCGCCGTGGGTGCGCGCATGCTCGCGCACGGGGTGCAGTTCCTCGAAAACATCGACAAGCTCACCGAGGGCGACTGGATCAACCTGCGCCCGCCGCGCATGGTGCTGGGCAGCGTGGTGGCCTCCGATGCCATCAAGCGCCGGGTCGAGGCCCAGCTCGAAATCTGGGACGCCGCGCCCGAATGGGTGGTGCCCAGCGCCGCCGAGGCCGGCGTGATCAACGGCTACGACCACCCGGCGCGTCTGGGGGCCGACCGCTGGGTGGCGATGATCGGTGCCCGCCAGCGCCTGCTGGCGCGCCAGCAGGCGCGGCCCTGCGTGGTGGTGATGGTCGGCACCGCCGTCACGGTGGAGGCGCTCGACGCCGAAGGGCGCTTTCTGGGCGGCTGCATCCTGCCCGGGCACGGCATCATGCTGCGCGCGCTCGAATCGGGCACCGCCGGCCTGCACGTGCCCACCGGCGTCGTCAAACCCTTTCCCACCAACACCAGCGACGCCCTCACCAGCGGCGGCACTTTCGCCATCGCCGGTGCCGTGCAGCGCATGTTCGACCAACTGGCCCAGCACTGCGGCCAAACCCCGGTGTGCTACATGACCGGCGGCGCGGCCTGGAAAATGGCCCCCAGCATGTGCGTGCCGTTCGAGCTGGTCGAAACCTTGATTTTCGATGGCCTGCTGGCGATCGCGCATCAGCGCGTGACCGACCGCGCCAGCCAGCGCCTGGCCAGCTCCACCCAGTAGCTGCCGCCGAGCGCGATCAGATCGTCGTTGAAATCGTAGCGCGGGTTGTGCAGGGTGCAGGGCCCGGCGTCGTGCCCCCCGGCGCCGTAGGCGTCGCGGTGCGCGCCGTCGCCATTGCCGATGAAGGCGTAGGCGCCGGCCTTGGCCTGCAGCATGTAGGCAAAATCCTCGGCCCCCAGGGTGGGCTCCTGCACCAGCACCTGCTGCGGCTCCACTAGGTCAAGCATCACGCTGCGCGCAAAATCGGCCTCGGCGGCGCTGTTGATGGTGGGCGGGTAGTTGCGCTGGAACTCGAACGTGGCCGTGGCCCCAAAAGCCGCTGCCGTGTGTGCGCACACCGTGCGCATGCGCTGCTCGATCAAGTCCAGCAGCTCGAGGCTGAAGGTGCGCACCGTGCCCTGCAGCGTGCAGTGATCCGGCACCACGTTGGTGGCTTCGCCGGCGGCGATCATGGTCACGCTCAGCACCCCGGCCTCGATCGGTTTCTTGTTGCGGCTGATGATGGTCTGAAACGCCTGCACCATCTGGCACGCCACCAGCAGCGGGTCGATGCCGTTGTGCGGCAGCGCTGCGTGGCAGCCCTTGCCGTGCACGGTGATCTTGAACTCGTTGCTCGAGGCCATCACCGGCCCCGGACTCACGGCAAAGCTGCCCACCGGCATGCCGGGCCAGTTGTGCAAGCCAAACACCGCCTGCACCGGGAAGCGCTCGAACAGGCCGTCGGCAATCATGCGCCGCGCCCCGCCGCCGCCTTCTTCGGCCGGCTGGAAGATGAACACCACCGTGCCGTCGAAGTCGCGCGTCTGGCTCAGGCACTGGGCGGCGGCCAGCAGCATGGCGGTGTGGCCATCGTGGCCGCAGGCGTGCATCCGGCCGGGGTAGCGGCTGGCGTGGGCAAAGGTGTTGAGCTCGGTCATGGGCAGCGCGTCCAGGTCGGCGCGCAAGCCCACGGCGCGGCCACAGGCGCCGCCATCGCGCCCGTGCAGCAGCCCGACCACGCCGGTGCCGCCCAGGCCGCGCACCACCTCCAGGCCCCATGCGCCCAGGCGCTCGGCCACCACCTGAGCGGTGCGGTGCTCCTCAAAACACAGTTCGGGGTGTGCGTGCAGATCGCGCCGCAGGACGCTGAGCTGCGCAGCCTGAGCCACGATGGCGGGGTTGAGTTTCATGCTTGCCTCCTTGCAGTGGGCTCGAAGGCGATGTTAGCCCAAAGCCTGGAGTCGCGCCCAAGCGCGCCAGCTCAAACCCCGGCGCCTGGCTCCAGGCCGCGGCCCCCAGCCAACCCGTGCGTGTTGCGCTTACTCCAGGCCGCCCACCAGATCGATGTAGCGCTGCATCGCTGCGTCGGAGCCGGTGCCCTTGAGCGCCGCCCAGGCGTCCCACTTGGCACGCCCGACCAGATCGCCAAAACCCGGCTTGGCGCTGTTCACGTCGCCCTCGGTGGCTTGTTTGTACAGGGCGTAGAGCTTGAGCAAGGTGGCGTTGTCGGGCCGTTGCGTGAGATCTTTGCTGGCCGCCACGGCGGCTTCGAATGCGGATTTCAGATCGGTGTTCATGCGGATAATAGTACGATCGTTCGTGCTTATTGTCAACTGCAAGTGGCCTACGAACCCCCCCCGCGCGGCCGTGTCGGCTGCAGCCAGGGCAGCGATGGACGCCAGTCAGCCCCCGGTTATGATCAATCACCCACTGCAGCAGCCCGCACCACACCCACATGGCTATCCTCGTCACCGGCGGTGCCGGATTCATCGGCAGCAACTTCGTGCTCGACTGGCTGGCCCAGAGCGACGAGACGGTCGTCAACCTCGACCTGCTCACCTATGCCGGCAACCTCGAAAACCTGGCCAGCCTGCAAGGCGATGCGCGGCACCAGTTCGTGCACGGCAGCATCGGCGACCGGCCCCTGGTGCAGCGCCTGCTGGCCGCGCACCAGCCGCGCGCCGTGCTCAACTTTGCCGCCGAAAGCCACGTCGACCGCTCGCTGCACGGCCCGGGTGCCTTCATCCAGACCAATGTGCAGGGCACCTACGAGCTGCTCGAAGCCGTGCGCGGCCACTGGGCTGCGCTGCCCGCGCCCGAGCAAGCCGCCTTTCGCTTCCTGCACGTGAGCACCGACGAGGTCTATGGCAGCCTCGAGCCTGGGGAGCACGCCTTTACCGAGCAGCACCCCTACCAGCCCAACAGCCCCTACAGCGCCAGCAAGGCCGCCAGCGACCACCTGGTGCGCGCCTGGCACCACAGCTATGGCCTGCCGGTGCTCACCACCAACTGCTCCAACAACTACGGCCCCTACCACTTCCCCGAAAAGCTGATTCCGCTGCTCATCGTCAAGGCGCTGGCCGGTGCGCCGCTGCCCATCTACGGCGACGGCCTGCAGGTGCGCGACTGGCTCTACGTGCAAGACCACTGCAGCGCCATCCGCCGCGTGCTCGAAGCCGGGCGCGTGGGCGAGGTCTATAACGTGGGCGGCGGCAACGAAAAAACCAATCTCGAAATCGTGCACAGCGTCTGCGCCTTGCTCGACGAGCTGCGCCCGCGCCCCGACGGCCAGCCCTACGCGCGCCAGATCAGCCACGTCGCCGACCGCCCCGGCCACGACCGGCGCTACGCCATCGACGCGCGCAAGATCGAGCGCGAGCTGGGCTGGAAACCAGCCGAGACCTTCGAGAGCGGCATCCGCAAAACCGTGCGCTGGTACCTGGAACACCCCGACTGGGTGGCGCATGTGCAAAGCGGCAGCTACCGCGACTGGGTGGCGTTGCAGTATGGAGGGCAAGCATGACACAGATTCCAACCCTCTTGCTGCTGGGAAAAAACGGCCAAGTGGGCTGGGAGCTGCAGCGCAGCCTGGCGCCGCTGGGGCGCGTGGTGGCGCTGGACCGCCAGCGCAGCCCCAACCTGCTGGATGCACACGCGCCACCCTGGTGCGGCGACCTGGCCGACTTCGAGGCCCTGGCGTACACGGTGCGCAGCCTGCGCCCGCAGGTGATCGTCAACGCCGCCGCCTACACCGCCGTGGACAAGGCCGAGAGCGAGGCCGCGCTGGCGCAGCGCATCAACGCCGATGCCCCGGCGCTGCTGGCGCACCTGGCGCACGAGCTCGGGGCCTGGCTGGTGCATTACAGCACCGACTACGTGTTCGACGGCTCCGGCCAGCGCCCCTGGCAGGAGGGCGACGCCACCGGGCCGCTCAACGTTTACGGCCACAGCAAGCTTGCAGGCGAGGCCGCCATCGTGGCCGCCGGGCGCCAGCACCTGATTTTGCGCACCAGCTGGGTCTATGCCGCGCGCGGCGGCAACTTCGCCAAAACCATGCTGCGGCTGGCGCGCGAGCGCGAACACCTGAGCGTGGTCGACGACCAGTACGGCGCGCCCACCAGCGCCGAGCTGATTGCCGACGTGAGCGCGCACGCCATCCGGCACCTGCTGGCCAGCGGCAGCGGCCAGGGCACCTACCACTTGGCCGCCGCCGGCCAGACCACCTGGCACGGCTACGCGCGCTACGCCATCGAGCACGCGCGCCGCCTGCAGCCCGACGCACCCTGGCGTGTGCAGCACATCGCCGCCGTGCCCAGCAGCGCCTTTCCCACCCCGGCGCGGCGCCCGCACAACTCGCGCCTCGACTGCAGCCTGCTGCAAGCCACCTTTGGCCTGCACCTGCCGCCGTGGCAGCAGGGCGTGCAGCGCATGTTGGCCGAGGTGCTGGCGTGAAGCACGCAGAAACGGCTGCCGCCGGGGCCAAGCCCCCTGCCCATGCCGGGCAGGCTGCGCTGGCTGCCGTGTTGCAGCACTGCCCCGGTCTGGAGTTTGCCGCCCTGGTGGGCAGCCGTGCCAAGGGGTACGCCCACGCCCGCAGCGATTGGGATGTGGCCATCCGCTGGCAACGCGGGCTCGACCCCTGGCAGCAGGTGCAAGCCACCGAGTCCTTGCGCTTGCGCCTGGCGCAGGCCTTGGGGGTCGGGCCAGACGCCATCGACCTGATCGATCTGGCGCAGGCGCGACTGGCCATGCGGGCTGCCGTGGCCGAGCACGGCTTGCCGCTGTACGGTGCGCAAGGTTTGCCCTGGCTGCATTTTCTGCAACGCACCTGGGCCGAGATCGAGGACTTCGACTGGAGGCGGCAACATGCAGCTTGAGCTCTATCAGGCCGAATGCGAGCGCATCGCGCAAGATTGCGCCGCCATGCTGGAGCAGGCCAAGGCCTTGTACGCCACCCCCGGCCGAACGTTGACGCCCCTGGAGCAGGGCGGCGTATTGCACGCCTTGCAGGTGCTGGTCGAAAACGCCATCGGCAAAGCCAAACACCAGCTCAAAGTGCTGGGGGTCGAGGTTCCGGTTTCGGCCTACGATGCCTTTGCCGCGCTGGCGCACCGTGGGCTGATCGCGCCGCACGAGCTGCAGCGCTGGAACGCCGTGGTGGGTTTGCGCAACCGCATCGTGCACGACTACATGAACATCGACATGGCGCACATCGCCGCCATGGTGCAGGCCGATCGGCACGCTTTTGTGCTGAACTTCCTGAAAACCCCGCTGCTAACCCACACCCCACCAGCACCATGACCCCCCGCAAAGGCCTGATCCTCGCCGGTGGCTCCGGCACCCGGCTGCACCCGGCCACGCTGGCCATCAGCAAACAGCTGCTGCCGGTCTACGACAAGCCGATGATTTACTATCCGCTGAGCACGCTGATGCTCGCGGACCTGCGCGAGGTGCTGATCATCAGCACGCCGCAAGACACGCCGCGCTTTGCCCAGCTGCTGGGCGACGGCACGCAATGGGGCATGCGCCTGCACTACGCCGTGCAGCCCAGCCCCGACGGGCTGGCGCAGGCCTTTCTCATCGGCGAGCGCTTCATCGACGGCGCCCCCAGCGCGCTGGTGTTGGGCGACAACATCTACCACGGGCACGACTTCCAGCCGCTGGTGCGCGCCGCCAGCGCCCAAACCCAGGGCGCCACCGTGTTCGCCTACCACGTGCACGACCCCGAGCGCTACGGCGTGGTCGAATTCGACGCCCAAGGCCGCGCCATCAGCATCGAAGAAAAGCCCGCTCAGCCCAAAAGCCACTACGCCGTCACCGGCCTCTATTTTTACGACGCGCAGGTGGTGGACATCGCCAAAGCCGTGCGCCCAAGCGCACGCGGCGAACTGGAAATCACCGCCGTCAACCAAGCCTACCTCGAACAAGGCCAGCTCAACGTGCAGACCATGGGCCGCGGCTACGCCTGGCTCGACACCGGCACCCACGACAGCCTGCTCGAAGCCAGCCAGTTCATCGCCACGCTCGAGCGCCGCCAAGGCCTCAAGGTCGCCTGCCCCGAAGAAATCGCCTGGCGCAACGGCTGGATCGATGCGGCCCAGCTCGAGCGCCTCGCCGCCCCCTTGCGCAAGAACGGTTACGGCCAGTACCTGCTGGCGCTGCTGGGCGCAGGCCGTCGGCCCTGACCCCAACCCAGCGCCCCAAGCCCCAGCCCTGGCCCAAGCGCCAACCCCAGCCCGCCCAAAGCCCCCATCATGCCCTATACCGTCACCCCCACCGCCTTGCCCGGCGTGCTCGTGCTGACGCCCAAGGTCTTTGGCGACGCACGCGGCTTCTTTTACGAGAGCTTCAACCAGCGCGACTTCGACGCCGCCACCGGCCTGGCCGGACTGCAGTTTGTGCAAGACAACCACAGCCGCTCGGCGCGCGGCGTGCTGCGCGGCCTGCACTACCAGCTGCCACCGCAGGCGCAGGGCAAGCTGGTGCGCGTCAGCCAGGGCGCGGTCTATGACGTGGTGGTGGATATGCGCCGCAGTTCCCCCACCTTTGGCCGCTGGGATGGGGTCGAGCTGTCGGCCGACAATCGCCGCCAGCTCTGGGTGCCGCCCGGCTTTGCGCACGGCTTCCTCACGCTCACCGAAAGCGCCGAGTTCCTGTACAAGACCACTGCCTACTACAGCCCCGCGCACGAGCGCAGCTTGCTTTGGTGCGACGCGGAACTGGGCATAGAGTGGCCGCTGGAGCAGGCCGGGGTCGAGCAGCCGCTGCTGGCGGCCAAGGACGCAGTGGCGGCCCCCTTGGCGCAGGCAGAGTGTTTTGATTGACTGCGCAGGGCCTGCGTCGCCCTGACCAAGTGGTGCAAGGCCGGAGGTGGTTACTTGAGCCCCGCCAGCTCGCGCAGCACCTGCACCTTGTCGGTGCGCTCCCAAGAGAACTCGGGCTCGTCGCGGCCAAAGTGGCCGTAGGCGGCGGTTTTGCTGTAGATCGGGCGCAGCAAGTCCAGCATCTGGATGATGCCGCGCGGCCGCAGGTCGAACACCTCACCCACGATGTGGGCGATCTTGTCGTCCGGGATCACGCCCGTGCCTTCGGTGTAGATGGTCACGTTCATGGGCCGGGCCACGCCGATGGCGTAGGCGACCTGAATCTGGCACTGCCTGGCCAGCCCGGCCGCGACGATGTTCTTGGCCACGTAGCGTGCGGCGTAGGCGGCCGAGCGATCGACCTTGGTCGGGTCCTTGCCGCTGAAGGCGCCGCCACCGTGCGGGCAGGCGCCGCCGTAGGTGTCGACGATGATCTTGCGCCCGGTCAGGCCGCAGTCGCCCTGCGGGCCGCCGATGACGAAGCGCCCGGTGGGGTTGATCAGGTAGCGCGTGTTGTGCAGCCACTCGCGCGGCAGCACCGGCTTGATGATTTCCTCGACGCAGGCCTCGATGAAGGCCGGCAGCATGTGCTTGCCGTCGCTCATCTCTGGGCTGTGCTGGCTCGACAGCACCACGGTGTCGATGCTGTGCGGGCGGCCATCGACGTAGCGCATCGTCACCTGGCTCTTGGCGTCGGGGCGCAGGAACGGCAGGCGGCCGTCTTTGCGCAGCTGCGCCTGGCGCTCGACGATGCGGTGCGCGTAGTAAATGGGCGCGGGCATGAGTTCGGGCGTTTCGTCGCAGGCGTAGCCGAACATCAGGCCCTGGTCGCCGGCGCCGGTGTTGAGGTAGTCGTCGCTGGCGTGGTCCACGCCCTGGGCGATGTCGTTGCTCTGCTTGTCGTAGCAGACCATGACGGCGCAGCCCTTGTAGTCGATGCCGTAGTCGGTGTTGTCGTAGCCGATGCGCCGGATGGTGTCGCGCGCGGTCTGGATGTAATCGACGTGGGCGTTGGTGGTGATCTCGCCCGCCAGCACCACCAGCCCGGTGTTGGTGAGCGTCTCGGCGGCCACGCGCGAGCGCGGGTCTTGCTCGAAGATCGCGTCCAGGATCGCGTCCGAGATCTGGTCGGCGACCTTGTCGGGGTGGCCTTCGGAAACCGATTCGGAGGTGAAAAGAAAGTCGTTCGCCATTTGTTGCATACACTCCAAGGATTGCGCTTGGGCGATTCGCCCGACGCTGAAGGTGCTATGGCGAACGCTTTAGCAGGATTTATGAATCGCCCGCAAGTTGTTCCATAACTCGGCGATGTGCGCATTGTAACGACACCGCTTCCATCGACACCCGATGCTGTTTTTTTTCAGGCTCATGGGGCGGCTGCCGCTGCCGCTGCTGCACGCGCTGGGCTGGGTGCTGGGCTGGCTGATCTGGCTGCTCAGTCCCACCTACCGCCAGCGCTGGCGCGACCACACGGCCCAGGCCGGGCTGACCGGTCGGGTGCGCTGGGCCTCGGTCGGCGCGGCCGGGCAGCAGATGGCGGAGCTGCCGCGCATCTGGTTTGGGGCCCCGGTGCCGCTGCGTTGGGACGGGGCGCAGCACATCGAAGCCGCGCTGCGCCAGGGCCAAGGGCTGCTGTTCCTGACCCCGCACCTGGGCTGCTTCGAGCTCACGGCGCAGGCCTATGCGCAGCGTTTTGGGGTGCAACCAGGGGGACACAGCGGCGGGCAGGCCGGGCAGGCGGACAGCGGCGCGGCCGCCGAGCGCCCGATCACCGTGCTCTACCGGCCACCGCGTGTGGCGGCGCTGCACCCGGTGCTGCAGGCGGCGCGCACGCGCCCAGGCATGTGCAGCGTGCCCACCGATCTGAGCGGGGTGCGCCAGTTGCTCAAGGCGCTCAAGCAGGGGCAGACCGTGGGCCTGCTGCCCGACCAAGTGCCGCCAGCCGGCATGGGGGTCTGGGCGCCGTTTTTTGGCCGCAACGCCTACACCATGACGCTGGCGGCGCGGCTGGCGCAGGTGCCGGGGACGCAGGTGTTGCTGGTCTGGGGCGAGCGGCGGCGCTGGGGCCGCGGCTACGTGTTGCACGTGCGCCCGTGGCTGGAGTTGGTGGGCGCGCCGCTGGCGCACGAGCCGCAGGCCGCAGCGGCGCAGCTCAACCAGGCCATGCAGGCGGTGATCGGGCACTGCCCGGCGCAATACCTGTGGGGCTATGCGCGCTACAAGGGCTAGGCAGAAGGGCTGGGCTGGGGCGCTGGAGGCGCAACCGGGGCAGCGGTGGCCTCGGTCGCAGCGGGGGTTTCCGGGTGGGCCCAATCCCAAATCTGGATCGCGGTTTCTTCCAGCCCGAGCTTGCTGCTGGCCGAAAACAGCTGCGCGCTGCCGCCGGCGGTTTGCAGGCGCGCCACCGACAAGGCTTTGGCCGCCTCCTGCCGGTTGAGCTTGTCGGCTTTGGTGAGCAGCACCCTGAAGGCCAGCCCTTGCTCCACCCGCCGACGGATGACCTGCAGCAGCGCTTCATCCAGTTCGGTCAACCCCAGGCGCGCATCGCACAGCAGCACCACGGCGCGCAGGTTGGGCCGGCTCACCAGATAGTTGGCCATCACCTCTTGCCAGCGCCGCTTGGCCGCCTGCGGCACCGCCGCGTAGCCGTAGCCGGGCAAGTCGGCCAGCACGGCGTCGGTCAGGCCCTGCTTGCCCAAGGCAAACAGGTTGATGCTCTGCGTGCGTCCCGGGGTTTTGGAGGCAAACGCCAGCCGCTTTTGCTGCGTCAGGGTGTTGATGCAGGTGGATTTGCCGGCGTTGGAGCGGCCGACGAAGGCGATCTCGGGCAAAGTGGCGTCGGGCAGGTGCTGCAGTTGCGGTGCTTCGGTCAGAAAACGCGCCGTGTGCAGCCATGCCATGGCGGCCTTGCCGGCTTCAGAGGGAGGGGTCACTGGAGTAAAGGGTGTGGTTGTTTGAAGCGGGCAGCATACGGCATTGTAGAATCGCGCGAAAATCTGCTGTGCTCGTGGCTGCGTGGGCACTTTCCCCCTTTTTTGCCGTTGACTTCCGAATCCGACATGAAATCTTTCGTCACGCTCATCGGGGCCGCCGCGTTGGCTGCTTTCTCGTTCACTGCCTCGTTTGCACACGCCCAGGCGGCGCGCTCCGATAACGTGCCCAACATGGCCCGCGGCGAGCAAATTTATATGCAGATGTGCATGGCCTGCCACGGCGTGGCTGGCAACTCGACCATGGCCGAGAACCCCTCGCTGGCGGGCCAGTTCCACGAGTACACGCTCAAACAGTTGCGCGACTACAAGTCGGGCAAGCGCCAGAACGCCATCATGACCGGTTTTGCGGCCGCACTCACCGACGACGACAAGCGCGACGTCTCGCACTGGCTGGCGCGCCAGACCCCGGCCCCCAACTTCGCCCGCGACCCGGAGCTGGTGCGCGAGGGTGAGCGCATCTGGCGCGCCGGTTTGGCCGACCGCAACATCGCCTCGTGCATGGCCTGCCACGGCCCGGCCGGGCGCGGCATGCCGGCGCTGTATCCGCGGCTGGCCGGCCAGCACGCCCGCTACACCGCCGACCAAATGAAACAGTTCCGCACCGGTGCCCGCGGCAACAGCCCCGAAATGGCGCGCATCGCCCGCCACATGACCGACCGCGAGATCGAGGCCGTGTCCGACTTCATCGCTGGCCTGCGCTGAGCCCCAGGCCCGTAGCGCACAGCCCGACCCAGGCCCCTCCTGAAAGAGGGGTTTTTTGTTTGAATATCAGTCTTGGTTTATTTAGTGTCGACAATCGCCCCACTCGGGAACCTCCAGCGCCCTGCGCGTCACTAAGCTACGCCCAGCTCGACCGAGCCCCAACCCCTACACTGGTTTGCAACTGATGAGTGTTTCTACTGCTGGCATCGTCATCGAGCGTGGCTCGCCGCTGGTGCGCGATCTGATCGAGTTGTTGTCGTCGATGCGCTTTGCCATCGCGCTGCTGACGGTGATCAGCATCGCGTCGGTCAGCGGCACCGTGGTGCTGCAAAACGAGCCCCTCAACAACTACATCAACCAGTTCGGCCCGTTCTGGTACCGGGTGTTCGAGATCATGGGCATCTACACCATCTTCAGCGCCTGGTGGTATGCCCTGATGCTCTTGTTCCTGGTCACCAGCACCTTGTTGTGCGTGGTGCGCACCTCGCCCAAGATGCTCAACGACATTCGCCAGTTCAAAGAGGACATGCGCGAACAAAGCCTCAAGGCCTTCCCCTTCAAGGCGCGGGCCGAACTCGCCGAAGCGGGCGAGGCGGCGGCGCAGCGCATCGGCCAGACCCTGCTGGCTTCGGGCTGGAAAGTGAAGCTGCAGCGGCGCGAGACCGCCGCCGGCGTGGGCTGGATGGTGGCAGCCAAGGCCGGGGCCTGGAACAAGCTGGGCTACATCCTGACGCACTCGGCGATCGTGGTCATCTGCGCCGGGGCCTTGCTCGACGGGCGCCTGATGGTGCAGTTGCACACCCTGTTTCTGGGCAAATCCATCTTCGAGGGCGGCGGCCTGATCTCGGACGTGCCCGAGCAGCACCGCCTGAGCGATTGGAACCCCACTTTCCGTGGCAGCATCCTGGTGACCGAAGGCGCCAACACCGGCACCGCCATCATCCCGCAGCCGGGCGGGGTGCTGTTGCAAGAGCTGCCGTTTTCCATCGAGCTCAAGGACTTCATCGTCGAGTACTACGACACCGGCATGCCGCGCCTGTTTGCCAGTGAAATCCTGATCCACGACAAGTACACCGGCGAGATCATCCCCAAGCGGGTCGAGGTCAACCACCCGGCGCACCACCGCGGCGTCACCATTTTCCAGGCCAGCTACGACGACGGTGGCTCGCTGGTGCAGCTGCGCGGCCTGCCCATGGGCGACGGCGCAGCGCCGTTCACGCTCGAGGGCCGCATCGGCCAATCGACCACGCTGCACCGGGGTGGCGAGACCTTCACGCTCGAGTTCACCGATTTCAACCTCTACAACGTCGAGAACCTGGCCAACACCCAGACCGCCGGAGCGGCCGCCGCCGCCAGCGGCTTCAGCTTGCAGAACGCGATCACGCAGCGCCTCGGTTCGGCGCACCGCACCGTGGCACCGGCCGACTTCCAGAACGTGGGCCCGAGTTTCACCTACCGCCTGCGCGACGCCGCCGGCCAGGCGCGCGAGTTCCACAATTTCATGTTGCCGGTCGATCTCGACGGCCGGCGCGTGTTCGTGCTGGGTGTGCGCGAGACCGAGGCCGAGGACTTCCGCTACCTGCGCATCCCGGTCGACGACAGCGACAGCCCGGACGGCTTCCTGCGCCTGCGCGCCGCGCTGGCCGACCCGCTGCTGCGGCGCGAGGCGGTGCGGCGCTACGTGGCGGCGGCAGCAGCCGGCCAGCGCGTCGAGCTGCAGCAGGCCCTGATGCTGTCGGCGCAGCGGGCGCTGGACCTGTTTGCCGGCCAAGACCCCGAAATCGAGCACCTGCCGCGGCGCGACATGCCCGTGCTGGCTGGGCTGCAGGCGGTGTCGGCCTTCCTCGAGGTCAACGTGCCCGAACCCGAGCGCGAGCGCGCCGGCGATCTGATGCTGCGCATCCTCAACGGCAGCCTGCTCGAGCTCTACCAGATCACGCGCGAGCGTGCGGGCCTGAACCCAGCTCCGCTCAACGAGCAGACCGCCAGCTTCATGACCCAATCGGTGCTGGGGCTGAGCGATTCGTTCTTTTACCCCGCGCCCATCACCTTCCTGATGACCAGCTTCGAGCAAGTCGAGGCCAGCGTGTTCCAGGTCGCGCGCGCACCGGGGCGCAACATCGTGTACTTCGGCTGCCTGCTGCTCACACTGGGCATGATCGCCATGCTTTACGTGCGCGAGCGCCGGGTCTGGGTTTGGCTGGCGCCCAAACCCGACTCCGATACGCTGGAAGCCACCATGGCGATGTCGTCCAACCGTAAAATTTCCGACAACGACCGCGAGTTCGAGCAACTGCGCCGTCACCTCCTCAACCAGCAACCCGAGGCCAGCACATGAGCACCGCCACGACCACCGCGACGCAAACCATCGAGCTGAAAAAGAGCGACGGCACGCAGCCCATGCGCGCGGGCTACTTTGCCCGCCTGAATGCCTGGGACTGGTTTTTCGCTGCCTTGGTGCTGGGCGGCCTGACCTACAACTACTTCCTGTTCCAGCCCTACCTGGACCAGTACGAGATTTTCGTGCTGCTGCTGCTGGCGCCGAGCTGGATTGCGCTGGCCTGGTTCTGGCGCCCATTCAGCTACCTGAGCGTGGTGGTGGCGGCCTTGTCGCTGTTCGCGATCTGGCTCTACCAGGTCGACGGCGTAGGCCAGTACGCGCGCGCCGAAGAGGTGTTCCTGCTCAAGTTCTTCCTCGCCAGCCAGACCGCTGTGCTGCACATGAGCCTGCTGCTGCTGGCCAGCACGGTGTTTTACTGGGTCGGGCTGCTGTCGCGCGGCAGCGGCACCGGCTTCGAGGAAATCGGTGCCAAGATCGCCTGGGTGGCGGTCACCATGGGCCTGGTGGCGTTCTGCGTGCGCTGGTACGAGACCTATTTGCACAACACCGGCCTGGGTTACATCCCGATCAGCAACCTGTACGAAGTGTTCATCATGTTTGCCTGGATGACCACGCTCTACATTCTCTACTACGAAGACCGCTACCAAACGCGCAAGGTCGGCGCTTTTGCCATGCTGGTGGTGACGGCCTCGGTGGGCTTCCTGCTCTGGTACATGGTGTCGCGCGAGGCGCACGAAATCCAGCCGCTCATTCCGGCGCTGCAAAGCTGGTGGATGAAGCTGCACGTGCCGACCAACTTCGTCAGCTACGGCACCTGGACCATCGCCGCCATGCTGGCCTTTGCCTACCTGCTCAAGCAAAGCACCTTCACCATCCGTTGGTACAAGCTGACCCCGGTGTGGCTGCTGGCGGGGCTGTTCTTCCTGGAGCCCTTCCTGTTTGGCGTCTACACCCTGGCCCCGGGTGAGGTCGGCTACACCACGGTGCTGGGCATCAGCGACTTCTGGGCCGTGTACGTGGGCGTGGCGATCCTGGCCGTGGGCTTGATCATCATGGCGCGCGACCGCTTTGCGCACAAGCTGCCGTCGCTCGAGGTGCTCGACGACATCATGTACAAGAACATCGCCATCGGGCTGCTGTTCTTCACCATCGCCACCATTCTGGGCGCGCTGTGGGCCGCCGAAGCCTGGGGTGCCTACTGGAGCTGGGACCCGAAAGAAACCTGGTCGCTGATCAGTTGGCTCACCTACGCCGCCTGGTTGCACATGCGCCTGGTCAACGGCCTGCGCGGCACCGTGGCCGCTTACTGGGCCATCGCCGGTTTTGCCGTTACCAACTTCACCTTCTGGGGCGTGAACATCTTCCTGAGCGGCCTGCACAGCTACGGCGCGCTCTGAGGTACTAGAGCCCGAGCTCGGGCCCAAGCTGGTCGGCCAGCGTTTCGCGCCGGCGTATGAGGCGTGCGCTGGCGCCACTGACCAACACCTCGGCGGCGCGGCCCCGGCTGTTGTAGTTGCTGGCCATGCTGGTGCAATAGGCCCCGGCCGAGCACACCGCCAGCCAGTCGCCGGGCTGCACGGCCAGCAGGCGCTCGCGGCCTATCCAGTCGCCACTCTCGCACACCGGCCCGACCACTTCGTAGCATTGCGCCGCCTGAGCCGGGCGCAACTGCAGCGGCACGATGGCGTGGTAGGCCTGATACAGCGCCGGCCGTGGCAGGTCGTTCATGCCGGCATCGATGACGAGGAAGTTTTTGGCCTGCCCGGGCTTGAGGTAGAGCGCTTCGGTCAGGCACACGCCGGCATTGCCCACCAGCGAGCGCCCCGGCTCGAGCACCAGCCTCAGGCTGCCAAAGCCGCGCGCCTCCATGCGCTGCAGCACCGCAGCGAACAAGGCGTCGGCCGCCGGTGGGCGCTCGTCGAGGTAGGTGATCCCCAGGCCACCGCCCAGATCGAGGTGTTCGAGCGCGATGCCTTCGGCCTGCACGGCCGCCACCAGGTCGAGCACGCGCTCGAGCGCGTCGAGGTAGGGCGCGCTGTCGGTGATCTGCGAGCCGATGTGGCAGTCGATGCCGACGATGCGCAGGCCCGGCAACGACGCCGCGCGCCGGTAGGCGGCCAGGGCCTCGGTGTGCGCGATGCCAAACTTGTTGCTTTTGAGGCCGGTCGAGATGTAGGGGTGGGTGCGGGCGTCCACGTCGGGGTTCACACGCAGGCTCAGCGGCGCGCGCAGGCCCAGTGCGCAGGCCTCGCGGTTGAGGGCCTCGATCTCGGGCAGGCTCTCGACATTGAAGCAACCGATGCCAGCCTGCAGCGCCTGGCGCATTTCGGCGCCGGTCTTGCCCACGCCCGAGAACACGATGCGCTCGGGCGCCACGCCGCTGTGCAGCGCCCGCTGCAGCTCGCCGCCCGAAACGATGTCGAGCCCGCAGCCCGCTTGCACCAGGGTCTGCAGCAGGGCCAGGTTGGGGTTGGCCTTGACGGCGTAGCAAATGAGCGCTGGGCGCCCTTGCAGGGCGCGCTGGTAGGCGCCGAGCGCGGCCAGCAGCGCAGCCTGGGAATAGACGAACAGCGGCGTGCCGTGCTCGCGCGCCAGTTCGGCCAGCGCCAAGCCTTCCACCCACAACTGGCCGTCGGCGTAATGAAAAAAGGGCGAACCCGGCACCATCGGTGCCGCAGGGTAGGGGGCTGACATGGGTGGTTTGGCTAAAAAGCTGGGCTGTGGCAGGCGGGCTGGCGCGCAGGGGCGCAGGTGCGCTTAGGTTTGAGGGGCCGATTCGGCTGCGCTGGGCAAATACAGCGGCCCCTTTTGGCCGCAACCCGCCAAGGCCAGCGCCAACAGCCCCACGCAGGCAGCCAGGCACAGCAGCCGCAGGGCGGTGGGCAAGGCCGCCGTGCGCCCACCAGGCATCGAGCCTACAATGCCGTTTGAATCATGCATGGCGCGATTGTAATGAACGACACCGATTACCTGAACCACGCCGAAGCCCTGCTGCGGGCGGTCGAGCGCTGCTGCGACCGCGTCAACGACGAATCCGAGGTGGACATCGACAACCAGCGCGTCGGTGGCATGGTCACGCTGGTGTTTCGCAACGGCAGCCAGATCGTCATCAACCTGCAAAAACCCCTGCACGAGGTCTGGATGGCAGCGCGCAGCGGCGGCACCCACTACCGCTTCGATGGCCAGCAGTGGCTCGACACCAAAGGAGCGGGGGAGTTTTACGAGCGCCTCTCGCAAGAGGCCAGCGCCCAAGCCGGGGCGGCGCTGCGCTTCAGTTCGGGCGGGTAAACAAGTCCAGGATGTTGCGCCGGTCTTCGGCGGCCATGGGCGGGGCGATTTCGGCTGCGCCCCCTGGCGCGGTGTCGGCATCGGCCATGCCCAGCGCAGCCACACCCAGTCCTGGGCCAAACTCCTCGTAGTACCACTCACCCCCGGCCACCATCAGCCCGGCGGGCGCGCTCGGCTGTTGCACCGGCACCCCGGCCAGCGCCTCGCGCATGAAGTCGATCCAGATCGGCAGCGCCAGCGAGCCGCCGGTGGCGTTGCGCCCGAGGTTGCGCGGTGTGTCGTGGCCCATCCAGGCCACCGCCGACAGCGTCGGGTGAAAGCCGGCAAACCAGACGTCGACGGCGTCGTTGGTGGTGCCGGTCTTGCCGTACAGGTCGGGGCGGCGCAGCGTGGACTGGACCCGCGCTGCGGTGCCGCTGCGCGTGATTTCACCCAACAACTGGGTCATGACGTAGGCATTGCGCTCCGGGATCACGCGCTGCGCGTGTTCGAGCCCGCGCGCCGGCGCCTGCATCAGCACCTTGCCATCGTGGTCGGTGATGTGGGTGATGAGCACTGGCGGGGTGTAAAACCCCCCGTTGGCAAACACGCCGTAGGCGCTGGCCAGCTGCAGCGGCGTGACGGCGCCGGCCCCCAGCGCCATGGCCAGAAAGGGTGGGTGGCGCTCGGCCTGGAAGCCAAAGCGCGTCAGCCACTGCTGGGCGTTGCTCGGCCCCACCGCCTTGAGCACGCTGATCGAGGGGATGTTGCGCGAGCGCGCCAAGGCCGTGCGCACGGTCATCGGGCCCTCGAACTGGCCGTCGTAGTTGCGCGGCTCCCAGGCCCGGCCGCCAGTGGCGGCGGCGCTGAAGAACAGCGGCGCATCGTTGACCAGGGTCGAGGCCATGACGCCGTGCTCGAGCGCAGCCGAATAGATGAAGGGCTTGAGCGCCGAGCCCGGCTGGCGTTGCGACTGGATGACGCGGTTGAACTGGTTGCGCTCGAAGTCGAAGCCGCCCACCAGGGCCCGGATCTCGC
This sequence comes from Pseudomonadota bacterium, assembly GCA_041694945.1. GTDB lineage: Bacteria > Pseudomonadota > Gammaproteobacteria > Burkholderiales > Burkholderiaceae_C > Serpentinimonas. The sequence goes on along the minus strand of JBGFRU010000050.1, from coordinate 32,501 downwards.
CATTGCGCGGATCCGTGGCCACAAAAGCGGCTTCGACCACCGGTTTCTGGGTGATGGCCCAGCGTTGTTGCGCGTCGCGCACCAGCCGCACCACCGCGCCGGGACGCAGCTGCAGGTGCGGCGGCGCGTTGGCGGCCAGCCCAGAGCGCACCGAATCGAGGCCGGTGCCCGTGACCTCGATCGGTTCAGCCTCGCCGCGGCTGAGCAGCACCCGGCGCGCACTGGCTTCGAGCACCACGGCGGTGACAAAGCCGTTGAAGTCGGGGAATGCCGTCAACGCCGCGTCGATGGCGGCTTCGCGCGCTGCGGCCGGCGCCGGCAGTTCGATGAAATGCTCGGGGCCGCGGTAGTGCTGGCGGCGTTCAAACTGGATCACACCCTGGCGCACCGCACGCACCGCAGCCCGCTGCTGGTCGGCGTCGATGGTGGTGTAAACCCGCAAGCCACGCGCGTAAGCGGCTTCACCGTACTGGGCAAACACCTGCTGGCGCACCATTTCGGCCACGTGGTTGGCGTGGATGAACTGCTCGGGGTTGAGTCGGCGCAGCTGCAGCGGCTCGTCCCGCGCCGCCTGCGCCTGCTCGGCGCTGATGAAGCCATTGGCCAGCATCTGGTCGATGATGTGCAATTGGCGGATGCGGGCGCGGCGCGGGTTGCTGATCGGGTTGAAGGCCGACGGGGCTTTGGGCAGGCCCGCCAGCATGGCCGCTTCGGCCACGGTGAGTTCGGCCAGCGGCTTGCCAAAGTAGGTCTGCGCCGCCGCCGCAAAGCCATAGGAGCGGTGCCCAAGGAAAATCTGGTTCATGTAGATTTCCAGAATTTCTTCCTTGCTCAGCAGGCGTTCGAGCTTGAACGTGAGCAGCACCTCGTAGAACTTGCGCAAAAAGGTGCGGTCCTTGGTCAGGAACATGTTGCGCGCCACCTGCATGGTGATGGTCGAGGCGCCCTGGCTCAAGGGGTCGAACACATTGGCCAGCGCCGCCCGCGCCACGCCGCGAAAATCCACCCCGCCGTGCTCGAAAAAGCGCTCGTCCTCGATCGCCAGCACGGCCTGGATCATCAACGGCGGGATTTCGGCATAGGGCGTCATGTTGCGCCGCTCCTCGCCAAACTCGCCGATCAGCTCGCCACCGCGGGCATAGACACGCAGGGGCAATTTGGGGCGGTAGTCGCTCAGGCTGGTGACGTCGGGCAGCTTGGGGTAGGCCAAGGTCACGGCGATGCCCAGCAACACCGCACCCGCGAACGCGGCCACCGTCATGGCGACGAGGGCGGTCACGACAATCGACTTCAAACGACGCGCCAAACCGACAGGCTTCAGACTGGTGGAGGAAGCCCGATGCGGGTCGGGCGCAGGCGAGCGAGGCGGGGTGGCGGACATGAATTCCTTTGCGGCAGCAGGCCCGATTATAAAAAAAGCCCCCCGATCGTGCCGCCGCCTGCCTTGGAGTCTGTGAAAGTTTGTAAACTTGCAAGAATTGTGGCGCCGCTGGGCCCCACAGGAACAGCGGTTTTTTTGCAACGACGGCCCAAACAGTGCTGCCTTGAGGGCCTGCTTGATGCTAGGATTGATACATGCGTTTTTTTGTGTCGAACCTTAACTGCTCTTGGGGGTAAATTTGGTCTCAATCGGAACGCTGCTTCGTCGGGAGCCTGCGCCCTTGCTGGGGATCGACGTCAGCATGAGTACGCTGCGGCTGGTTGAGTTGCAGCGCGATCGCTCCGGCCAATGGGCGGTGTTGCACTGCGCCGTCGAGCCCTTGGAGCGCGGCTGGATCAAGGACGGCAACATCGAGCAATTCGACCCCGTGGCCGCGGCGCTCAAGCGCCTGGTGCTCAAGTCGGGCAGCAAGACCCGCAACGTCGCCTTGGCCCTGCCGGGTTCGGCCGTGATCACCAAGAAAATCAACCTGCCGGCCGGCCTGAGCGAAGACGAACTGGAGCTGCAGGTCGAGTCCGAGGCGGCGCAGTACATTCCGTTCCCGCTGGCCGAGGTGAGCCTCGATTTCTGCGTCATCGGCCCGGCGCCCAAGCTGCCCGATTTTGTCGAGGTGCTGCTGGTGGCTTCGCGCAAAGAGAAGGTCTCGGACCGCCAGGGCTTGGCCGAGGCGGCGGGCTTGGTGCCGGTGCTGCTCGATGTCGAGTCCTTTGCCACCAGGCTGGCTGCGGCAAGGGTGATCGAGGCGCTGCCCAACCGAGGCCAGAACATGCTCATCGCCCTGTTCGAGTTGGGTGCGCAGACCTCGAGCATGCAGGTCATCCGCAACGAAGAAATGGTCTATGAGCGCGAGCAAAACTTCGGTGGCAGCCAGTTGACGGCGTGGGTGGCGCGCCATTATTCGATCTCGCCCGAAGAGGCCGAAAGCAAGAAAAAATCCGCTGCCCTGGCACCCGATTACCAAGAGGCCGTGCTCGCGCCCTACCTCAATCAGCTCGGCCAAGACATCGGTCGCGCCCTGCAGTTCTTTTTTACCAGCACCCCACACAACAAGGTGGACTACGTGTTGCTCTCGGGTGGGGCCGCAGCGGTGCCTGGGCTCGAGGTCGCGGTGATGAACCAAACCTCCTTCCCCTGCAAGGTGGTCAACCCCTTTGAGGGCATGGCGCTGCCGGCGGCCGTGGCCTCGGGCAAGGGCCTGGACAGTGGCACGGCGTTCTTGGTGGCCACCGGTCTGGCCATGCGCAGGTACTCCTCATGATCGCCATCAATTTACTGCCTCACCGCGAACTCGCACGCAAGAAAAAGCGCGAGCAGTTCTACCTCAATCTTGGCCTGGCGGTGGGCGCTGGCCTGGTGGCGGCGGCGCTGGTGTATGGTTTTTTCCAGATCCAGATCGGCGCGCAACAGCAGCGCAACCAGTTCATTCAGGCCGAAATCCAAAAGCTGGACGTGCAAATCCGCGAAGTGGCCACCTTGCAGCAAGAGCTCGACGGCCTCAGATCGCGCCAGGCGGCAGTGGAAAGTCTGCAAGCCGGGCGCAACCTGCCCGTGCATCTGCTCGACGAGATGGTGCGGCTGCTGCCCGAAGGCGTGCACCTGACTGCGCTGCGCCAGGAAGCCGCAGCCATCACCTTGACCGGGGTGGCGCAGTCGCAGGAGCGGGTGTCGGAATTGCTGCGCAATTTTGGCGGCCGCAGCCCATGGCTGACGCAGCCGCATCTGGTCGAAATCACCGCCGCGACGCTGGCGCTGGGGCCGCGCGATCAGCGCCGCGTGTTCAATTTTTCGGTGCGCTTGACCCTCAGCCCGAATCAGCAAACCAGCCCGCCACAGCCGGCAGGCCAAGCGCCGACTGCGCCAGCCGGCGGCCGGAGTTGAGCGCCGCCGCACCATAGGGGCCTGAGCCGATCATGAGCAAAAAAACCCAACCCGCCTCGTTCGATTTTGCCCGCTGGCAGCAGGGGGTGCGGTCGCAATTCAGCGGGCTCGACCCCAACGACCCCTCGCGCTGGCCCGCCATGCCGCGCCGCTTGCTGCTGCTGGTGGTGGCGCTGGCGGTGCTGGCGGGCCTGTGGTACGCCGTGCTCAGTGGCCTGAGCACGCAGCTGGAGTCCGAGCGCCAGCGCGAGGCGCAGCTGCGCACCGAATTCACGAGCAAGGTGGCACAGGCGGCCAACCTCGAGGCGCTGCGGGGCCAGCTCGAACAGGTGCGCCTGTACGTGAGCCAGCTCGAGCGCCAGCTGCCCAGTCGGGCCGAGATGGACGCCTTGCTCTCCGACATCAACCAGGCCGGCATCGGGCGCGGCATGCAGTTCGAGCTGTTTCGGCCCGGGCAGGTCGAGTTGCGCGATCACTACGCCGAACTGCCGATCGCGGTGCGCGTCAGCGGCAGCTACCATGACATCGGCATGTTCGTCTCCGATGTCGCGCACCTGTCGCGCATCGTCACCCTCCACAACCTGAGTCTGGTGCCGGCAGCCAATCGGCCCGATGTGCTGACCATGGACGCCACCGCCAAGACCTTTCGCTACCTCGACCCCGAAGAGGTGCTGCAGCGCCAGCGCGAACGACAGCAGCAACAGCGCGCCGCCGGGGGCCAGCGATGAGAACGGCCCGGTTTTACCCCTTGGGTGTGCTGCTGGCAGCGGCCTTTGCGCTCACTGCCTGCACCAGCAGCGGCGACGACCTCTCAGCCTGGATGGATCAGCAGCGGGCTGCCGCGCAGCCCAGTGTGGCGCCGGTGCCGGCACCCCAGCCCCACGTACCGCAAGCCTATCAGGGGCTGGGCGCTGTCTCGCCCTTCAGTTCCGACAAGCTCACGGTGCTGTTGCGCGCCGAGGCCGTCTCGCCCGCCGTATCCGGTTTGCTGGCGGCCGAGATGCGCCGCCGCAAGGACCCGCTGGAGGCGGTGCCGCTCGACACCATCACCATGGTGGGTTTGTTGCGCCGCGGCAACGAAACCGTGGCGCTGGTGCGCTCAGAGGGTTTGATCCACCAGGTGCGCCGTGGCAACCACATGGGACAGAACTTCGGTCGCATCACCGCCATCAGCGAAACCCAGATCACCCTGCGCGAAATCGCTCAAGACCCGGTCGGCGAATGGGTAGAGCGCACCACCACATTGCAGTTGCAAGAAGGCACCGGCCAATGAACCCGACCCCTTACACCCCATTTCTCCCCAGCCTGCCGCGGCTCGCCCGCAATGCCTTGATCGCCTGCACCTTGATGATGGCGGGGTGGGCGCAGGCGCAGCTGGCCATCCAGGCGCTTACCGCTGCGGCACAAGGTGGCGGCGGCGAGCTCGTGCGCATCCAGACCAGCGAACCGCTGCGCCAACTGCCGGCGGGCTTCAGCATGCAAGCGCCGGCGCGCATCGCGCTCGACATTCCCGGGGCCAGCAACGCCACCGGCCAAAATCTGTTTGAACTCAACCAGGGCAACCTGCGTTCGGCCAACGTGGTGCAGGCGGGCGACCGCACGCGCATCGTGCTCAACCTGAGCCAGCCCGTGGGCTACGAGCTGCGCATCGAGGGCAACACCTTGCTGGTGCAGCTGCAGCCTGGCGCGCAGGCGGCCGTTCCGGTGGCGGGGGGCGCGCTGGGTGCAGCCTTTGCGCCCGCCGGCCCTGCTGTGCGCACGCAACCGCTGGCCGACATCGACTTTCGCCGCGGTGCACAAAACGCCGGGCGGGTGCTGGTCGAGTTGGCCAACAGCCAGGTCGGCGTCGATGTGCGCCAGCAGGGGCGCAACCTGGTGGTCGAGTTCCAGCAAAGCTCGCTGCCCGAAGGCCTGCGCCGGCGCCTCGACGTGAGCGACTTTGGCACCCCGGTGCAAACCGTCACCGCCACCCAGGTGGGCGACCGGGTGCGGCTGCTGGTCGAACCCACGGGCAACTGGGAGCACAGCGCCTTCCAGACCGACAACCGGTTCGTGCTCGAGGTGCGCGAGGTGCGCCAGGACCCGAACCGCGTTGGGCAGGCGCCGCAGTTCACCGGCGACAAGATCTCGCTCAACTTTCAGAACATCGAAGTGCGCGCCTTGCTGCAGGTGATTGCCGACTTCAGCAACTTCAACATCATCACTTCCGACACCGTCACCGGCAGCCTGACCATGCGCCTGCGCGACGTGCCGTGGGACCAGGCCCTCGACATCGTGTTGCAGGCCAAGAACCTGGGCCAGCGCCGCACCGGCAACGTGATCTGGGTGGCGCCGCGCACCGAAATCCTGGCCAAGGAGCGCGAAGTGCTCGAAGCCGCACAGGCCATCCGTGGTCTGGAGCCGGTGCGCACCCAGAGCTTCAGGCTCAACTTTGCGCGCGCCCAGGAGGTGGCCACGCACCTGACCACGGCGGTGGGCACGGGCGATGCGCAGGTGCGCATCCTCAGCCGCCAGGGCTCGGTGTTTGCCGAGCCGCGCACCAACCAGTTGTTTGTCACCGACATCGCGTCCAAGCTCGAAGAAATCCAAACCCTGATCCAGACTCTGGACGTGCCGATGCGTCAGGTGTTGATCGAAGCCCGCATCGTCGAAGCCGAAGACAGCTTTGGCCGCAACCTGGGCGTGCGTTTCGGCGGGCGCATTGCCGACCCGGTGACGCTGGCGCGGCACCGCGGCAACGAGATGCAGACCACGCTCGGTTTCGGTACCATCGGTGCCACCGGCGCGGGCAATGCCAACGTCACCAACATACCCACGCCCACCATCGGCTCGGGCACCTTTGCCTTTTCGCTCTTCAACCCGAGCGTGACGCGCTTGCTCAACCTTGAAATCGAGGCCAGCGAATCGGACCGGCGCCTCAAGACCATCGCTAGCCCGCGCGTGGTCACGGCCGACCAGCGCGAGGCCACGATCGAAGACGGCCGCAAGATCCCCTTCCTGCGCCGCGACGAGGACGGCAACACCACGATCGAATTCATCGACGCCTCGCTCAAGCTGGTGGTCACGCCGCAGATCACTCCGGATGGGGATGTGATCATGCAGCTGCGCGTCAACAACGACACACCGATCGTCTTCAATGGCCAGACCGCAGTCCAGACCAAGAGCGTGCAGACCCAGGTGCTGGTGGAAAACGGCGGCACGGTGGTGATCGGTGGCATTTACACCCAGGAAGAAACCAACAACCAGGCCCGGGTGCCGGTCTTGGGCGAGCTGCCGGTGCTCGGCAACCTGTTTCGCAGCAACCAGACCTCGACCCGGCGCACCGAGCTGCTGGTGTTCATCACACCCCGTGTGCTCACCGAAATGTCTGCCCTGGGGCCCAGAAGGTAGGGCGCTTGATCATCCTCATCGGTCTGCCGGGATCGGGTAAATCCACGGTCGGGCGTTTGCTGGCGCGGCGCTTGCAGTTGCCTTTCGTGGATTCGGACCAGGCCATCGAGCAGCGCCTGGGTTGCAGCATCCGCGCGTTTTTCGAGCGCGAGGGCGAGGCGCGCTTTCGCGACGTGGAACAGGCGGTGCTCGACGAGCTTACCCAGGGGCCGCCGTGCGTGCTCTCGACCGGCGGCGGTGCCGTGCTGCGCCCGGCCAACCGCCAGTGCCTGCGCAAGCGCGGGCAGGTGTTCTATTTGCGCTCGGCGCCCGAAGAGGTGTTCAGGCGCGTGCAGCACGACCGCAGCCGGCCGCTGCTGCAGGTGGCCGATCCGCTGCAAAAGCTGCGCGAGATGCACGCCCAGCGCGACCCGCTGTACCGCGAGACGGCGCATTGCGTGGTCGAGACCGGCCGGCCTTCGGTGTCGTCGCTGGTCAACTGGATCGCGGCCAGGCTGGAGCTGAACGCGCCGAACGCGCCCCCATCCAGCTCGCTATGATGCGCCCCATGCCCGCCCCCGACCACCGCTCCACGCCCCCCGCCCCGGCTGCGCCCGCCGCCAGCCAGCCTTCGCCCGCTGCCAGCCCCAGCGCGCCCAACCAGACCCACCCGCCTGCGCACAGCCTGCAGATCGACCTCGGCGCGCGCAGCTACCCGATCCTGATCGGCAGCGGACTGCTGGACGCCGCCGCCTCGTGGGCTGGCCTGCCCGCCGCTACGCAGGCGCTGATCGTCACCAACACCACGGTCGGGCCGCTCTATGCCGCCAGGCTGCAGCAGGGTTTGCAGGGGCGCTTTGGCCGCGTGCACCTGGTGCAGCTGCCTGACGGCGAGCAACACAAAAACTGGGATGCGCTCAACCAGGTTTTCGACACCTTGCTGCAACAGGCTTGCGACCGCAAGACGCTGCTCTTTGCCCTGGGCGGCGGCGTGGTGGGCGACCTGACCGGTTTTGCGGCCGCCTGCTACATGCGCGGCGTGCCCTTTGTCCAGGTGCCGACCACGCTGCTGGCGCAGGTCGATTCGTCGGTGGGCGGCAAAACCGCCATCAACCACCCGCTGGGCAAAAACATGATCGGCGCCTTCTACCAGCCGCTGCGGGTGGTGTGCGACCTCGACACCTTGCGCACCCTGCCGGCGCGCGAGATCAGCGCCGGGCTGGCCGAAGTCATCAAGTACGGCCCGATCTACGACTTGGATTTTCTGGCCTGGGTGGACGCGAATCTGGAGCGCCTGTTGCGGCTGGAGGGCGCCGCGCTGGCGCACGCGGTGCGGCGCAGCTGCGAGATCAAGGCCGCCGTGGTGGGCGCCGACGAGCGCGAATCGGGCCTGCGCGCGATCCTCAACTTTGGCCACACCTTTGGCCACGCCATCGAGGCCGGGCTGGGCTACGGCCAGTGGCTGCACGGCGAGGCGGTGGGCTGCGGCATGGTGCTGGCGGCGCGGCTGTCGCAGCGCCTGGGGCTGCTTGCGGCCGACCGGGCTCAGCAGCTGGCCGATTTGATCGCGCGCGCCGGCCTGCCGGTGCGGGCGCCCCGGCTCGATGCCGACCCAGCCGCCAACGCCGCGCGCTACCTCGAGCTGATGCGGGTGGACAAAAAGGCCGACGCCGGCCAGATCCGCTTCGTGCTGGTGGACGACGCCGGCGCCGCCCACCTGCAGCCGGTGGCCGATGCCCTGGTGGCCGAGGTGCTCGAGGCCGGCTGTGCCTGAGCTCCAACCCTACGCCTGCCACCCCGAGCGCAGCCGGGGCCGGCGCTACCCGCAAGCGCCGGCGCCCACACGCAACGACTTCCAGCGCGACCGCGACCGCGTCATCCACAGCAGCGCCTTCAGGCGCCTGGTCTATAAAACCCAGGTGTTTCTGAACCACGAGGGCGATCTGTTTCGCACCCGCCTGACGCACTCGCTCGAGGTGGCGCAGCTGGGGCGCAGCATGGCCCGCGCCCTGGGGCTGCACGAAGACCTGGTGGAGGCGCTGGCGCTGGCGCACGACCTGGGCCACACCCCTTTTGGCCATGCGGGCCAAGACGCGCTCAACGCCTGCCTGCACCAGCTGCCGCCCGAACCCGACGAGCCCGAAGACCAACCCACGCCGCACGAACCCGTGGGCGGCTTCGAGCACAACCTGCAAAGCCTGCGCGTGGTCGATACCCTCGAGCAGCGCTACCCAGAGTTCGACGGCCTGAACCTGTGCTTCGAGACCCGCGAAGGCATACTCAAACACTGCTCGCGCGCCAACGCAGAGCGCTTGCAGCAGCTCGAGCCCGGCGGCGTGGGGGCGCGCTTTTTGCTCGGGCACGCGCCCTCGCTCGAGGCGCAACTGGCCAATCTGGCCGACGAGATCGCCTACAACGCCCACGACATCGACGACGGCGTGCGCTCGGGCCTGCTGACGCTCGAGCAGCTCGGTGCCGTCGAGCTGTTCGAACGCCATCTGCGCGCCGTGCGCCAGCAGTACCCGGCGCTCAACGGCAAGCGCTTGCTCTACGAAACGATCCGACGCATGCTGACCGAGCAGGTCTATGACGTGATCGACGCCAGCCGCGTCGCCATCGCCCAGGCCGGTGTGCAGTCGGTGGACGAGGTGCGGCTGTGCCCGCCCTTGTTGCGCTTCTCGGCCGCCATGCGCGCCCAGACCGGCGCGCTCAAGCGTTTTTTGATGGCGCAGCTCTACCGCCACCCGAAGGTGATGGCGCAGACCGAGCGCGCGCGCCAGGTGGTGACCGAACTCTACCTGATCTACCACCAAGACCCGCAGCAGCTTCCGGCCCCGGCGCCCGGCGCCCTGCCCATCAGCCTGCGCCGGCGCGTGGCCGACCACATCGCCGGCATGACCGACCGCTACGCCATGCGCGAGCACCTGCGCCTGACCGGGCAGAGCCTGTTCGATTGACAAGCTGAGGGCCACCACCCGATGGCACGCCAACCCCGCCTGAGCCTGAGCGGCTGGCCGCACCTGTTGATCTGGCGCGCGCACCCGGGGCTGGAGCTGTTCCACGACGCCACGGATCGGCAGCTTTTCTTGCGGCTGCTGACCGAGGCCGTGCGCGCGCAACCGCTGCAGTGGCACGGCTATGTGTTGCTGGCACAGCAGGTGCGGCTGCTGCTCACGCCGCTGGCCGACGGGGCCTTGTCGCGCACCATGCAGGCGCTGGGGCGCAGCTATGGGCGCCACTACAACCTGCGCCACGGCCACACGGGTACGCTGTGGGCGGGGCGCTTTCGCGGCACGGTGCTGCAGCCCGAAACCGAGTTGCTGCCCGCACTCCTGAGCCTGGACACGCAGGCGCAGCGGCAGGGGCTGGTGCGTGCGGCGGCCGAATTCCCCTGGAGCAGCCATGCCCACTACGCCGGGCTGCGCCACGACCCGGCCCTGAGCGCACCGCCGGCCTATTGGCAACTGGGCAACACCCCCTTTGAGCGCGAGGCCGCTTATGTGGCCCTGGTGGAGCAGGGGTTGAGCGAGGCGGCACAGCAGCGGCTCGAGCAGGCCGCGCTCAAAGGCTGGGTGCTGGGCAGCCCGGCTTTCGTGGCGCAGTTGCAGCCGCTCACCCCGCGCCGGCTGCAGCCGGCGCAGCGCGGACGGCCGCGGCGGGTGCAACCAGCGCTGGCGCAAGCCTAATCTGTCCCTAAATTAATCGGAGACGTATCGTAAAAGCATAAATTAGGGACAGACCCCATTTGTTGTGCTTGTCAAAGCCCACGCTTTGCCCTATGCTTGCCGGCAGTCATCAACCGCTTAGGAGTTTGCCGTGTCGCCCAGCCTTGAAATCGACCTCTTGCGTCAGTACGGCCTGTACGACCCCGCGCACGAGCACGACGCCTGTGGCGTGGGCTTTGTGGCCCACATCAAGGGGCAGAAAAGCCACGCCGTGGTGCAGCAGGGCTTGCAGATTCTGGCCAACCTTGACCACCGCGGTGCCGTGGGGGCCGACGAGCTGATGGGCGACGGCGCCGGCATCTTGCTGCAACTGCCCGACGCGCTGTACCGCGCCGACATGGCGCGCTTGGGCTGCACCCTGCCGCCGCCGGGCGAATACGGCGTGGGCATGGTCTTTCTGCCCAAGGAACACGCCAGCCGCCTGGCCTGCGAGCAAGAGCTGGAGCGCGCCATCCGCGCCGAAGGGCAGGTGCTGCTGGGCTGGCGCGACGTGCCGGTGAACCGCGCCATGCCGATGTCGCCCACGGTGCGCCAGACCGAGCCCGTGATCCGCCAGGTGTTCATCGGCCGCGGCACCGACGTGATCGTGCAGGACGCGCTCGAGCGCAAGCTCTACGTCATCCGCAAGACTGCCAGCGCGCACATCCAGGCGCTGGGCCTCAAGCACGGCAAGGAGTATTACGTGCCGAGCATGAGCAGCCGCACCGTGGTCTACAAGGGCCTGCTGCTGGCCAATCAGGTGGGCGACTACTACCTCGACTTGCAAGACGCGCGCTGCGTCTCGGCGCTGGCGCTGGTGCACCAGCGCTTTTCGACCAACACCTTCCCCGAGTGGCCGCTGGCGCACCCCTACCGCTATGTGGCGCACAACGGCGAGATCAACACCGTCAAGGGCAACTACAACTGGATGCGTGCGCGCGAAGGCGTGATGAGCTCGCCGGTGCTGGGCGCCGACCTGTCCAAGCTGTACCCGATCAGTTTTGCCGGCCAGTCCGACACCGCGACCTTCGACAACTGCCTCGAGCTGCTGACCATGGCCGGCTACCCGCTGGCGCAGGCGGTGATGATGATGATCCCCGAACCCTGGGAGCAGCACACCCACATGGACGCGCGCCGGCGCGCCTTCTACGAGTACCACGCCGCCATGCTCGAGCCCTGGGATGGCCCGGCCTCGATCGTGTTTACCGACGGGCGCCAGATCGGCGCCACGCTGGACCGCAACGGCCTGCGGCCCTCGCGCTACTGCGTCACCGACGACGATTTCGTCATCATGGCCTCCGAATCCGGCGTGCTGCCGGTGCCCGAGAGCAAGATCGTGCGCAAGTGGCGCTTGCAGCCGGGCAAGATGTTCCTGATCGACCTCGAGCAAGGGCGCCTGATCGACGACGAGGAAGTCAAGGCCAGCCTGGCCTACAGCAAGCCGTACCAGCAGTGGATCGAAAACCTGCGCCTGCGCCTCGACGACGTGACGCAACCGGTGGCCGGTGCCGCCGAGGGCGGCGAGGTGCGGGTTGAAGAGTCGGCCCGCGCCGCGCTCGACCACAGCGACGCCGCGCTGCTCGACTGGCAGCAGGCGTTTGGCATGACGCAAGAGGACATCAAGTTCCTCATGGCGCCGATGGCGCTCAACGCCGAAGAGGGCATCGGCTCCATGGGCAACGACAGCCCGCTGGCGGTGCTGTCGAGCAAGAACAAACCGCTCTACCACTACTTCAAGCAGCTGTTTGCGCAAGTCACGAACCCGCCGATCGACCCGATCCGCGAGGCGATCGTGATGTCGCTGGTGAGCTTCATCGGCCCCAAGCCCAACTTGCTCGACATCAACCAGGTGAACCCGCCGCTGCGGCTCGAAGTCAGCCAGCCGGTCTTGAACCCGGCCGACATGGCCAAGCTGCGCGGCATCGAGCGCCGCACCGGCGGCAAGTTCAAGAGCAGCACGATCGACATTTGCTACCCCGTGGCCTGGGGCAAGGAGGGGGTGGAGGCGAAACTGGCTTCGCTGTGCGCCGAGGCAGTGGACGCGATCAAGGGCGGCAGCAACATCCTGATCTTGAGCGACCGCGCCGTGAGCGCGCAGCAGGTGCCCATTCCGGCCCTGCTGGCGCTGTCGGCCGTGCACCAGCACCTGGTGCGCACGGGGCTGCGCACCAGCGCCGGGCTGGTGGTGGAAACCGGTTCGGCGCGCGAGGTGCACCACTTTGCGCTGCTGGCGGGCTACGGCGCCGAGGCCGTGCACCCATGGTTGGCGATGCAGACGCTGGAGGCCATCCACCACGAGCTCAGCGGCGATCTGTCGGCCGACAAAGCCATTTACAACTACGTCAAGGCGATCGGCAAGGGCCTGTCGAAGATCATGTCCAAAATGGGCGTGAGCACCTACATGAGCTACTGCGGCGCGCAGCTGTTCGAGGCCATCGGCCTGAGCAGCGCCACGGTGGACAAGTACTTCAGCGGCACACCCAGCCGGGTCGAGGGCATCGGGGTGTTCGAGATCGCCGAAGAGGCCATCCGCACCCACCGCGCCGCCTTTGGCACCGACCCGCTGCTGGCGCAGATGCTCGATGCCGGCGGCGAATACGCTTGGCGTGCGCGCGGCGAAGAGCACATGTGGACGCCCGACGCCATCGCCAAGCTGCAGCACGCCACCCGCGCCAACAACTTTGCCAGCTACAAAGACTACGCCCAGATCATCAACGACCAGACCCGGCGCCACCTGACGCTGCGCGGGCTGTTCGAGTTCCGCGTCGATCCGGCGCGCGCCATCGCCATCGACGAAGTGGAGCCGGCGCGCGAGATCGTGAAACGCTTTGCCACCGGCGCCATGTCGCTGGGCTCGATCAGCACCGAGGCCCACGCCACGCTGGCGGTGGCCATGAACCGCATCGGGGGCAAGAGCAACACCGGTGAGGGCGGCGAAGACCCGGCGCGTTACCGCGCCGAACTCAAGGGCAGCGCCATCGGCAGTGGCCAGACGCTGGCTTCGGTCATCGGTGCCGACAAGGTGGTGGCGCAGCTGCCGCTGCAACCGGGCGACAGCCTGCGCTCGCGCATCAAGCAGGTGGCCTCGGGGCGCTTTGGCGTCACGGCCGAATACCTGGTGAGCGCAGACCAGATCCAGATCAAGATGGCCCAGGGCGCCAAGCCGGGCGAGGGCGGGCAGTTGCCGGGCACCAAGGTCTCGGACTACATCGGCTTCTTGCGCCACTCGGTGCCGGGCGTGGGCCTGATCAGCCCGCCGCCGCACCACGACATCTACTCGATCGAAGACCTGGCGCAGCTCATCCACGACCTGAAAAACGTCAACCCGCGCGCCGACATTTCGGTCAAGCTGGTGTCGGAAGTGGGCGTGGGCACGATTGCCGCCGGGGTCGCCAAGGCCAAGGCCGACCACGTGGTGATCGCCGGCCACGACGGCGGCACCGGGGCCTCGCCCTGGTCCAGCATCAAGCACGCCGGCAGCCCGTGGGAGATCGGGCTGGCCGAAACGCAGCAGACGCTGGTGCTCAACCGCCTGCGCGGCCGCATCCGGGTGCAGGTCGATGGCCAGATCAAGACCGGGCGCGACGTGGTGGTGGGCGCGCTGCTGGGGGCCGACGAGTTCGGCTTTGCCACCGCACCGCTGGTGGTCGAGGGCTGCATCATGATGCGCAAGTGCCACCTCAACACCTGCCCGGTGGGCGTGGCGACGCAAGACCCGGCGCTGCGCGCCAAGTTCTCGGGCCAGCCCGAGCACGTGGTGAACTACTTCTTCTTCGTCGCCGAAGAGGTGCGCCAGATCATGGCCCAGCTCGGTGTGCGCCGCTTCGACGATCTGGTGGGCCGCGCCGATCTGCTCGACACCCGGCGCGGGCTCGAGCACTGGAAGGTGCAGGGGCTGGATTTCTCGCGCCTGTTCTACCAGCCGCCACTGCCCGCTGCGGTGCCGCGCCGGCACACCAGCACCCAAGACCACGGCCTGGGGCAGGCGCTGGATGTGCGGCTGATCGAAAAATCGCGCCCGGCGATCGAGCGCGGCGAGCGCGTGCAGTTCATTGAAACGGCGCGCAACGTCAACCGCACCGTCGGCGCCATGCTCTCGGGCGCGGTCACGCGCGTACACCCCGAGGGCCTGCCCGACGACAGCATCCGCATCCAGCTCGAGGGCACGGGCGGGCAGTCGTTCGGCGCGTTCCTGTGCAAGGGCGTGACCCTGTATCTGATCGGCGACGCCAACGACTACACCGGCAAGGGCCTCTCGGGCGGGCGCGTAGTGGTGCGCCCGAGCATCGAGTTTCGCGGCGACGCCGGGCGCAACATCATCGTCGGCAACACCGTGCTCTACGGCGCCACCAGCGGCGAGGCGTTCCTGCGCGGCGTGGCCGGCGAGCGCTTTGCGGTGCGGCTCTCGGGCGCCACGGCGGTGGTCGAGGGCACCGGCGACCACGGCTGCGAATACATGACCGGCGGCACCGTGGTGGTGTTGGGCGCAACCGGGCGCAATTTTGCCGCCGGCATGAGCGGCGGCGTGGCCTATGTGCTCGACGAAGACGGCCAGTTTGCCCAGCGCTGCAACACCACCATGGTGCGGCTCGAGAAAGTGCTGCCAGCGGCCGAGCAAGAGGCCGCCGGCCAGCGCGGCATCTGGCACCGTGGCCAGACCGACGAGGCGCAACTGCGCGCCCTGATCGAAGCGCACCTGCGCTGGACCGGTTCGGCCAAGGCGCGCCAGATTCTGGACCACTGGGACTACAGCCGCAGCCGCTTCGTCAAGGTCATGCCGACCGAGTACCAGCGCGCTTTGGGCGAGCTGCACGCGCGCGCCCAGGCCGCTGCCAGCGCCGCCCCAGCCGCCTTGGCTCCGGCAGCCACGGCCTGAGCCTGCCCCCACGACACCAACCAAGTTCAGCGAGTACCGCATCATGGGAAAAATCACCGGTTTCATGGAGTTTGAGCGCCTCGAGGAAGGCTGCCAGCCGGTCGCCGAGCGCCTGAAAAACCACCGCGAGTTCGTCATCGCGCTCGACGACGCGCAGGCCCGGCGCCAGGCCGCGCGCTGCATGGACTGCGGCACGCCGTTTTGCAACAACGGCTGCCCGATCCACAACGTCATCCCGGATTTCAACGATCTGGTCTATCGTGCCGACTGGCAAAACGCCAGCGCGGTGCTGCACAGCACCAACAACTTCCCCGAGTTCACCGGCCGCATCTGTCCGGCGCCGTGCGAGTCGGCCTGCACGCTCTACATCAACGACGACGCGGTGGGCATCAAGTCGATCGAGCACGCGATCATCGACCGCGCCTGGGAGCAGGGCTGGGTGCAGCCGCAGCCGGCGGCACACGCCACGAGCAAAAAGGTGGCCGTGGTGGGTTCGGGCCCGGCCGGCCTGGCGGCGGCGCAGCAGCTGGCGCGCGCCGGGCACGCGGTCACGGTGTACGAGAAAAACGAGCGCGTGGGCGGCCTGCTGCGCTACGGCATCCCCGACTTCAAGCTCGAAAAATCGCACATCGAGCGCCGCGTGGCGCAGTTGCAGGCCGAAGGGGTGCAGTTCCAGACCGGGGTGCTGGTGGGTGAGCTGCCCACCGAAGGCGCCGGGGCCAAGGTGCAAAACGAGGCCAAGCGCAACATCGCCGCAGCGCAGTTGCAGGCCGACTACGACGCCGTGCTGCTGTGCGGCGGCAGCGAGCAGAGCCGCGACCTGCCGGTGCCGGGGCGCGAGCTCGACGGCGTGCATTTTGCGATGGAGTTCTTGCCGCAGCAAAACAAGGTCAACGCCGGCGACAGACTGAAAAAGCAGATCCGCGCCGACGGCAAGCACGTGATCGTGATCGGCGGCGGCG
This sequence comes from Pseudomonadota bacterium, assembly GCA_041694945.1. GTDB lineage: Bacteria > Pseudomonadota > Gammaproteobacteria > Burkholderiales > Burkholderiaceae_C > Serpentinimonas. The sequence goes on along the minus strand of JBGFRU010000050.1, from coordinate 16,271 downwards.
ACACCGGCTCCGACTGCGTCGGCACCAGCCGCCGCCACGGCGCCGCCAGCGTGACCCAGTTTGAACTGCTGCCCATGCCGCCCGAGCAAGAAGACCGCAACCTGACCTGGCCCTACTGGCCAATCAAGCTGCGCACCAGCTCCAGCCACCTGGAGGGCTGCGAGCGCGCCTTTGCCATTTCAACCAAGGCCTTCACCGGCAGCAAAGGCAAGCTCAGCGGCCTGACCACGGTGCAAGTGGAGCTGCAAGGCGGCAAGTTGGTCGAAATCCCGGGTACCGAGCAGCAGCACAAGGCCGATCTGGTGCTGCTCGCCATGGGCTTCACGCACCCGCTGGCCAGCGTGCTCGAGGCCTTTGGGGTGGAAAAAGACGCGCGCGGCAACGCCCGTGCCCACACCGAGGCCAGCGGCGGCTACGCCACCAACGTGCCCAAGGTGTTTGCCGCCGGCGACATGCGCCGCGGCCAGTCGCTGGTGGTGTGGGCGATCCGCGAGGGCCGGCAAGCGGCGCGGGCGGTGGACGAATTCCTGATGGGACACTCGGACTTGCCGCGCTAGCCGCAACAGTCCTGGGCGGGTTGGGAACGCGGGCTTTCCCTTATGATCGCTCCACGGCACTTATATGAATCCCACCGCCCCACCCCCACTGGTCGAGCTGCAGCAGGTGCGCTTTGGCTACGGCCAGCGCCCGATCCTCGACGGCCTGTCGCTGACGGTGCCGCGTGGCCGCGTCACGGCGGTGCTGGGCGCATCGGGCGGCGGCAAAACCACGGTGCTGCGCCTGATCGGCGGCCAGCAGCGGGCGCAGTCGGGGCAGGTGCGCTTTGACGGCCTGGATGTCGGCGCGCTCGACCTGGCTGGCCTGTATGCGGTGCGTCGGCGCATGGGCATGCTGTTCCAGTTCGGGGCCTTGTTCACCGACCTGAACGTCTATGACAACGTGGCGTTCCCGCTGCGCGAGCAGACGCGCCTGTCCGAGGGGCTGATCCGCGACATCGTGCTCATGAAGCTCGACGCCGTGGGCTTGCGTGGCGCGCGCGACCTGCTGCTGTCCGAGATCTCGGGCGGCATGGCGCGCCGCGTGGCGCTGGCGCGCGCGATCGCGCTCGACCCCGAGCTGGTGCTCTACGACGAGCCCTTTGCCGGCCTGGACCCAATTTCGCTGGGCACCATCGCGCGCCTGATCCGCCAGCTCAACGACGCCATGGGCCTGACCAGCATTCTGGTGTCGCACGACGTGCACGAAACCCTGGCCATTGCCGACCACGTGGTGGTGCTGGCCCAAGGCCGTGTGGCCGCGCAGGGCAGCCCGCAGCAGGTGCGCGCAAGCACCGACCCATTGGTGCACCAGTTCATCCACGCCGAGCCCGAGGGGCCGGTGCATTTTCACTACCCGGCCGCCTCGGTGGCCGACGATTACGGCTTGGGTGCGCCGCCGGCCCGCCCAGCCGCCGGAGGCCGCCGGTGACGCAAAGAGCGCTCTCGCACATAGGCTTTGCGGTGCGCCAGTGGCTCGCCAGCCTGGGGTTTGGCGCACGCTTGCTGCTGCGTCTGTTCGTGTTGCTGCCGGCGGTGCTGCGCCGCTACCCCTTGCTGCGCGACCAGATCCACTTTTTGGGCAACTACTCGCTGGCCATCATCGGTGTCTCGGGCCTGTTCGTGGGCTTTGTGCTGGCGCTGCAGGGCTACTACATCCTGAACCAGTTTGGTTCCACCGAGGTGCTGGGCTTGCTGGTGGCCTTGAGCCTGATTCGCGAGCTCGGGCCGGTGATCGGGGCGCTGTTGTTTGCGGGCCGCGCCGGCACCTCGCTCACGGCCGAAATCGGCCTCATGAAAGCCGGCGAACAACTGAGCGCCATGGAGATGATGGCGGTGGACCCGATCGCGCGCATTCTGGCGCCGCGCTTTTGGGCTGGGGTCGTCGTGCTGCCGGTGCTGGTGACGGTGTTCAGCGCCGTCGGTATCCTGGGGGGCTGGTTGGTTGGCGTGCATCTGCTGGGTGTCGATGGTTCGGCCTACTGGGGGCAGATGCAGGCCGGGGTCGATGTCTGGAGCGACGTGGGCAACAGCCTGGTCAAGGGGCTGGTGTTTGGCGTGGCGGTGACGTTCATCGCGCTGCTGCAGGGCTATCTGGCCACGCCCACGCCTGAAGGGGTGGCGCGCGCCACCACGCGCACCGTGGTCATGGCCTCGCTGGCGGTGCTGGGGCTGGACTTTGTCCTGACGGCGCTGATGTTTGGAGTGTGAGGGGAAACGCATATGCAAAGCTCGGTCAAGGATGTGTGGGTCGGTCTGTTCGTGCTGCTGGGGGCGCTGGCGTTGCTGTTTCTGTCGCTGCAGTCGGCCAATCTGTTGCAGATCAGTTGGCAGCCCACATACCAGGTGACGGCACGTTTCGACAACATCGGCGGCCTGCGCGCCGGGGCCACGGTGCGCAGCGCCGGGGTGCCAGTCGGGCGGGTGCAGCAAATCACCTTCAACGACCAGACTTTTCAGGCCGATGTCACCCTGCTGCTGGAACAGCGCTACGCTTTTCCTAGCGACAGCTCGTTCCAGATCCTGACCAGCGGCCTGCTGGGCGAGCAGTACGTGGGCATCGTGCCCGGCGGGGCGGACGAAAACCTGGCCGACGGGGCCACGGTGACGCTGACGCAGTCGGCGATCGTGCTCGAGAATCTGATCGGGCAGTTTTTGTTCAACCGCGCGGCCGATTCCGGTGCCGACGGAGCCGCTGCCCGCCAATGAGCGCGCAGCGACGGGGTGGAATGGATAAGGAATCAATGGAGGGATCGCAAAAATGAACCGTTTACAGGGTGTGAAAAATATGCCGGGCACGCAGATTGCGCACCGCACTGCCCAACCCCCGCCGCGCGCCGGGTGGTTGGGCATGGGTTGCGCCGCGCTGGCGCTGCTGGCCACGAGCGGCTGCGCCACCGGCCCCGACGCCCACCCCCAAGACCCGCTGGAGCCGCTCAACCGCCAGGTGCAGCAGTTCAACGACGCCGTGGACCGCACCATTGCGCGCCCGGTGGCCGTCGCCTACCGCGACACCGTGCCCTCGCCGCTGCGCACCGGGGTCAACAATTTTTTCAACAACCTGCGCGATTTCTGGTCGTTCGTCAACGCCAGTCTGCAGGCGCGGCCGCAAGAGGCGGTGGAAAACCTCACCCGCGTCAAGATCAACACCTTCTTTGGCTTTGGCGGCGTGCTCGACATCGCCACCGAGGCTGGGGTCGAGCGCACCCCGCTCGACTTTGGCCACACCCTGGGGCGCTGGGGCGTGCCCACAGGCCCCTATCTGGTGCTGCCTCTGCTGGGGCCCTCCACCGTGCGCGACGCCGTGGGCCGGGTGGTGGACCAAAACGCCGACCCGATCGGCACCGTGGAGCCCCGCGCCGACCGCAACGCCCTCACGGTGCTGCGCCTGACCGACAACCGCGCCGACCTGCTGCCCGCCACCGACATGGTGGACCGCATTGCGCTCGACCGCTACAGCTTCATCCGCGATGCCTTCTTGCAACGCCGCGCGGCGCAAATCCGCACCGACGAGTTCCCCGACGAGTTCCCTGATGAAGAGGAACCGGCGTCCGAACCTGCTGCCGTTCCCGCTCCCACTTCGGTGCCGGCACAGTAAGCGATGCAAGCAAATGCAACATCTGCGCCCTTGAACCGGCCGGCCCGGCTTGGGCGCTGCACAATACCCATCATGAAACACGACCTGCACCCACTTGCTTTGCCCGCGGCCTCGCGCCGCGCTGCGCTCTACGCCCTTGGTGCCCTTGGCACCCTGGGGGTGGTGGGCGCTGCGCTGCTGGCACCGGCCCGGGTGGCGGCGCAAACCCTCGAGGCCCCCGATGCGCTGATCATGCGCGTGGGCCTCGAGGTGCTGCGCCAGATCCAGGCCGACCCGGTGTTGCGTGGCGGCGACATCGACCGCATCATGGCGCTGGTGGATGGCAAGTTGATGCCGCACGTCAACTTTCGCCGCATGACCGCCTCGGCCGTGGGGCGCTTCTGGCGCCAGGCCACACCCGAGCAGCGCACCCGGCTGCAAGACGAGTTCAAGCTGCTGCTGGTGCGCACCTACTCGGGGGCCCTCAGCCACGTGACCGACCAGACGCTGGTGTTGCGCCCCAGCCGCTTCACCCCGCAAGACACCGAGGTGGTGGTGCGCACCGAGCTGCGCGGGCGCAGCGAACCGATCCAGATCGACTACCGGCTCGAACGCACCCCGCAGGGCTGGAAGGTGTTTGACTTCAACGTCATGGGCATCTGGCTGGTGGACACCTACCGCAACCAGTTCACCACCGAGATCAACGCCCGCGGCATCGACGGCCTGATCGCCTCGTTGGCCGAACGCAACCGCGCCGGTGCGGCGGCGGCACGCACCTGAGCCCCTTGCGTCTTTGATGCCATGCCCATGAGCCCAGCCCAGGGCGCAGCCTTGGCCGCGCCGCGCAGCCTGCCCGACTTGCCGCAGCGCCTGACGCACGAGCAGGCCGATGCCTACGTGCAGCGTTGCCTGGCGCTGATGGAATCCGACGTGGCCGCACCCACCGCCGCCGCGCCAGCCCAGACTGGAGCTGCCCACTGGTCGCTCGATGCCGCCGCCTTGCAGCATTTTGATTCGTCGGCGCTGGCGGCGCTGCTGGCGGTGGCGCGCTTGCTGCAAGCGCGGGGCGGCCGCCTGCAGGTGCTGCACATGCCGCTGCGCCTGCGCGAACTGGCGGCCCTTTACGGCGTGAGCGAACTGTTGGCCGCCTAAGGCGATAGAATGGCCGGTTTAGCCGCGCCACCTCATGCCCCTTAGCTCTGCCACTGCCGCTGTGTCGTTTCAGCAGGTCTCGAAGCGCTACCGCAGCGCCGGTGCCGAGCTGCAGGCGCTCGACGGCGTCAGTTTCGACATCGAGCCGGGCGAGTTTTTTGGCCTGCTGGGGCCCAACGGCGCCGGCAAAACCACCCTCATCAGCATCTTGGCCGGGCTGGCGCGCGCCAGCAGCGGCCGTGTGGCCGTGCTCGGTGCCGACGTGGCCAGCGACTACGCCACGGCACGCCGGCGCCTGGGCGTGGTGCCGCAAGAGCTGGTGTTTGACCCCTTTTTCACGGTGCGCGAGGCGCTGCGCTTTCAGTCCGGCTACTTTGGCATCAGCGGCAACGAGGGCTGGATCGACGAGCTGTTGGCCGGCCTGGGCCTGGCCGACAAGGCCGACACCAACATGCGCCAGCTCTCGGGCGGCATGAAGCGGCGCGTGCTGGTGGCGCAGGCGCTGGTGCACCGCCCGCCGGTGATCGTGCTCGACGAGCCCACCGCCGGCGTCGATGTGGAGCTGCGCCAAACGCTGTGGCAGTTCATCTCTGGGCTCAACCGTCGGGGCTGCACGGTGTTGCTCACCACCCACTACCTCGAGGAAGCCGAGGCGCTGTGCGGGCGCATCGCCATGCTCAAAGACGGGCGGGTGCTGGCGCTGGAGCGCACCTCGACGCTGCTCAAACGCGCCAGCAGCGCCAAGGTGTTGCGCTTCAGGACCGACCAGCCCTTGCCAGCCGCGCTGGCAGCGCAGGCGCGCGTGACCGGGCGCATGGTGCAGTTGCCAGTGCCCGACGCGGCCGCGCTGGAGCGCACCCTGGCCGAGTTGCGCCTGGCCGGCCTGCAGCCCGACGACCTCGAAATCAGCCAGCCCGATCTGGAAGACGTGTTTCTCGACCTGATGCGTGCGGGGGTGGCGTCATGAGCGGCTGGCAGACCCTGTTCTACAAAGAGGTGCTGCGTTTCTGGAAGGTCGGCTTTCAGACCGTGGCCGCGCCGGTGGTCACGGCGCTGCTGTATCTGCTGATCTTTGGCCACGTGCTGCAAGACCATGTGCAGGTGTTCGAAGGCGTGGTCTATACCAGCTTTTTGCTGCCGGGCCTGATCATGATGAGCGTGCTGCAAAACGCCTTTGCCAACAGCTCGTCGAGCCTGATCCAGAGCAAAGTCATGGGCAACCTGGTGTTCGTGCTGCTCACGCCGCTGTCGCACTGGGCCTGGTTCGTGGCCTATGTGGGCTCGTCGATCGTGCGCGGGCTGGCGGTGGGCTTGTGCGTCTGGCTGGTGACGGTGTGGTTTGTCGGCTTTTACCTCGTCTATCCGCTCTGGATTCTGGTGTTTGCCGTGCTCGGGGCTGGGTTGCTCGGGGCCTTGGGCGTGATCGCCGGGCTGTGGGCCGACAAGTTCGACCAGATGGCGGCGTTTCAGAACTTCCTCATTCTGCCGGCCACGTTTCTGAGCGGTGTGTTCTACTCGATCCACTCGCTGCCGCCGTTTTGGCAGTTCGTCAGCCACCTGAACCCGTTTTTCTACATGATCGACGGTTTTCGCTACGGTTTCTTTGGCCAGGGCGACGTCTCGCCTTGGCTCTCGCTGGCGGTGCTCGGGGTTGCCTGGGTGCTGGTCGGCGGGCTGGCGCTGCATCTGCTCAAATCGGGCTACAAGCTGCGGCACTGACGCCCAGGCTCCCATTGGGCTATCCTATCGCTGGCCGCATTTTCAGGCGCCACCCGCAGCCATTCCACACCAGGCACTCCATTCCAGGCACACCACAACATGACCGCGCAAGAACTGCAAACCCTCATCGCCGCCCACCTCGACTGCCTGCACCTGGAGGTGAACGGCGACGGCCGCCACTGGTACGCGGTGGTGGTTTCGCCCGCCTTCGAGGGCAAGCGCCTGATCGCGCGCCACCAAATGGTCTATGCCGCGATGGGCGAGCGCATCCGGCGCGACGAGGTGCACGCGCTCTCGATGCAGACGCACACCCCGGCCGAATGGTCGGCGCGCCAGGCCAGCACCGCCTGAGCGACTGCGCGCGGCCAACCCCACCCCAGCGCCCCCAATCCCTCCACCGCCTACCCCCCCCTCCACCCATGGACAAACTGCGCATCCAAGGCGGCCAGCGCCTGCACGGCGAGGTGCCGATCTCTGGCGCCAAGAACGCCGCCCTGCCCGAGCTCTGCGCCACCTTGCTCACCGACGCGCCGGTGACGCTGCGCAACGTGCCGCGTCTGCGCGACGTGGCCACCATGCGCCGCCTGCTGGAACACATGGGCGTGCAGGTGCAGACCCACGGCGAGCGCGGCGGCCTGACGCTGCAGGCCGGCGCGGCGCTGGAGCCGCTGGCGCCCTACGAGCTGGTCAAGACCATGCGCGCCTCGGTGCTGGTGCTCGGGCCGCTGCTGGCGCGGCTGGGGCGGGCGCGGGTGTCGCTGCCGGGCGGCTGCGCCATCGGTTCGCGCCCGGTCGATCAGCACATCAAGGGCTTGCAGGCGATGGGGGCGCAGATCGCCATCGAGCACGGCTACATGGTGGCGCAGCTGGCGCCGGGCCAGAGCCGGCTGCGCGGCGCGCGCATCACCACCGACATGATTACCGTCACCGGCACCGAAAACTTCCTCATGGCCGCCACCTTGGCCGAGGGTGAAACCGTGCTCGAAAACGCCGCCCAAGAGCCCGAAGTCACCGACCTGGCCGAGCTGCTGATCGCCATGGGGGCGCAGATCGAGGGCCACGGCAGCAGCCGCATCCGCATCCAGGGCGTGGAGCGCCTGCACGGGGCCGAGCACGCCGTGGTGGCCGACCGCATCGAGGCCGGCACCTTTCTGTGCGCCGTGGCCGCTTGCGGCGGTGCGGTGCACCTGCGCCACGCCCGCGGCGAGCACCTCGAGGCGCTGATTGAAAAGCTGCGCGAGGCCGGGGTGTCGGTGCAAGCCAGCGCCGACGGCTTGCAGGTGCAGTCGCCCGGCGCGGCCGCGCTGCGCGCGCAGAGCTTTCGCACCACCGAGTACCCGGGCTTCCCGACCGATATGCAGGCCCAGTTCATGGCCCTCAACGCCGTGGCGCAGGGCAGCAGCAGCGTGAGCGAGACCATTTTCGAGAACCGCTTCATGCACGTGCACGAGCTGCAGCGGCTCGGGGCCAAGATCCGCATCGACGGCCGGCTGGCGCTGATCGAAGGGCTGGGCGGCAGCGGCGCGCAGCTGTCGGGCGCCACCGTCATGGCCACCGACCTGCGCGCTTCCGCCAGCCTGGTCATCGCCGGCCTGGTGGCCGAGGGTGAAACCGTGGTCGATCGCATCTACCACCTGGACCGCGGCTACGACCAGATGGAGCTCAAACTGCGCGCCCTGGGCGCCCAAATCGAGAGGATCGCATGAGTGCCGACCGCATCACGCTGGCCCTGTCCAAAGGCCGCATCTACGACGAAACCCTGCCGCTGCTGCAAGCCGCCGGCATCGAGGTGCTGGAGCACCCCGAGCGCTCGCGCAAGCTGATCCTGCCCACCAACGACCCGGCGCTGCATGTGGTGCTGGTGCGCGCCTCCGACGTCCCCACCTACGTGCAGTACGGCGGCGCCGACCTGGGCGTGTGCGGCAAAGACACGCTGCTCGAGCACGAGGCCGAGTGGGGCGGAGCGGCCAACGTCGGGCTGTACCAGCCGCTCGATCTGCAGATCGCGCGCTGCCGCATGAGCGTGGCGGTGCGCGCCGATTTCGACTACGTGCGCGCCGTGCGCCAGGGCGCGCGCATCCGCGTGGCGACCAAATACGTGGCGATCGCGCGCGAGTTTTTTGCCAGCAAGGGCGTGCATGTCGATCTGATCAAGCTCTACGGCAGCATGGAGCTGGCGCCCCTGACCGGTCTGGCCGATGCCATCGTCGATCTGGTCTCGACCGGCAACACGCTCAGGGCCAACCAGCTGATCGAGGTCGAGCGCATCATGGACATTTCCTCGCGCCTGGTGGTCAACCAAGGTGCGCTCAAGGTCAAGCGCGCGCTGCTGCGGCCGCTGCTCGATGCCTTTGCCCAGGCCACAGCCCAAGAGACCGCGCACGACAGCGCCCCGATCTGCGCGCCGGGGGGGCTGGCATGATGACCACGCCCGCTGCATCTGCAGGCTCCACCCCCCCTTTGCAGGCGCGCCCGCTGCGCCTGAGCACGCAGCAGCCCGATTTCGAGGCCCAGTTGGCCCAGCGCCTGCACTGGTCCGCCGCAGCCGACGCCGCCATCGAGCAGCGCGTGCTCGAGATCGTGGCTGACGTGCGCGCCCGCGGCGACGCCGCCGTGCTCGACTGCACGCGCCGCTTCGACCGCCTGCACGCCCCGAGCATGGCGGCGCTGCAGCTGCAGCCGTCGGAACTGCAAGCCGCCTTCGAGCAGCTGCCCGCAGCCCAGCGCGAGGCGCTGCTGCAGGCGGCCGCGCGCGTGCGCCGCTACCACGAGGCCCAGTTGCAGGCCTGTGGCCAGAGCTGGAGCTACCGCGACGCCGACGGCAGCCTGCTCGGGCAAAAGGTGACGCCGCTGGAGCGCGTGGGCATCTACGTGCCCGGCGGGCGCGCCGCCTACCCGTCCTCGGTGCTGATGAACGCCATCCCGGCCCAGGTGGCCGGGGTGGCCGAAATCGTGATGGTCGTGCCCACGCCCGACGGCGCCAGGAACCCGCTGGTGTTGGCCGCCGCCCACGTGGCCGGGTTCGCGCGCGCCTTCACCATCGGCGGCGCGCAGGCGGTGGCGGCGTTGGCCTACGGCACCCAGAGCGTGCCCAGGGTGGACAAGATCACCGGCCCCGGCAACGCCTACGTGGCCAGCGCCAAAAAGCACGTGTTTGGCCAGGTCGGCATCGACATGATCGCCGGCCCGAGCGAGATTCTGGTACTGGCCGACGGCAGCACGCCACCCGACTGGGTGGCCATGGACTTGTTCAGCCAGGCCGAGCACGACGAGCTGGCGCAGTCGATCCTGCTCTGCCCCGAACCGGCCTATCTCGATGCCGTGCAGGAGGCAATCGATCGTCTGCTGCCCGAGATGCCGCGCGCCGCCCTCATCGCCGCCAGCCTCAATGGCCGCGGCGCCCTGATCCAGACCCGCAGCCTCGAAGAAGCCTGTGCCATCAGCAACCGCATCGCGCCCGAGCACCTCGAGCTGGCCTGCCGCGAGCCGCAGCGCTGGGAGCCGCTGCTGCAGCACGCCGGCGCCATTTTCATGGGCGCCTACACCAGCGAAAGCCTGGGCGACTACTGCGCCGGCCCCAACCACGTGTTGCCCACGGCCGGTACGGCGCGTTTTTCCAGCCCGCTCGGGGTCTATGATTTTCAGAAGCGCAGCAGCCTGATCGAGGTCAGCGCCGCCGGCGCGCAGACGCTGGGCCGCATCGCCAGCGTGTTGGCGCACGGCGAGGGCCTGCAGGCGCACGCCCGTGCGGCCGAGATGCGGCTGCATCCCCCCGCCAACAGCTAAGGCGCTCGAGGCGCGCTGTGCGCCGCGCGCCACTGCGCCACCACCGCCTCGAGCTCGCAGGCACGGCGCAGGGCGGTCACGCCCGCAGGCAGGCGCGGCGAGCGCAGCACCGGGGCATTGCCGCCCACCCACAGCGCCACCGTGCTGGGCAACTGCGCGCGCAACTGGCGCAAGGCGGCCAGCACCTCGTTGGACGGGTGGTGCGAGCTAAAGCTCAAAGCCACGGCGTCGATCTGCAGCTGCTGCGCCGCCGCCAGCACCTCGAGCACCGGGGTGTTGGGGCCCAGCGGCAAGCGCTGGCAGTGCTGCAGCGCCAGAAAGCACTCGGCCATCAGCAGCCCCAGGGCGTGGTGTTCGTTGGGCAAGGTGGTGAGCAACACCCTGGGCGGGGTGCCGCTGTGGCCTTGCAGGTCCAGTTGCACCAGCGCCTGACGCAGCACCGATTGCACGACCTCGCTGTGCAGGTGCTCTTGAAACACCGAAATCCGTTCGTCCAGCCACGCCTGCCCCACAGCCACGCTCAAGGGTACGATGAAATCCTCGATCGTCGGCCCCAGCCCGTGGCGCAGCAGCTGCTCGTGCAGCCGCAGGCGCAGGGTCTCGGTTTGGTTGGCTTGCAGGGCGCTGAGCCACTGCTGGCACCACGCAGGCTCCAGCGCGGGCCTGGATGCGGGGGGGCTGCCGGCCTGCTGCGCCTGTAACCGCTCCTGCAGACGGGCTTGCAGCTCGGCCTCGGGCAGGGGCACCACCTGGTGCGGTCGTTGGCCGGAATCGAGCAGGCGCTTGATCAGGCGCAGGCGCTGCAGCTGGGCTTCATCGTAGCGGCGCTCGCCGTGGGCGTCGCGGCTGGGGGTGGGAAAGCCATAGCGGCGCTCCCAGACGCGCAGCGTGTCTTTGCCCAAGCCGGTTTCACGCTCCATGTCTGCAATAGACAAAGCGAGCGGAGCCTGAGAGGGTGCAAGGCGCTTGAGCATCGCTTGCGATCATGCCACAAAAGTCCCCTGGATGGCCGCTGGTTGACCCATCCATGCCGATATTACTCTTTGCTGTTTGCAGTTTATGGTTGTGCTCTGGGATCGATCGAGGGCCGCAGCAGGGGGGCTGTCACAGGCCTGGTCCGGCCTTTTGTGGCCCTTGGTTGCAGACCAATCTTTTTTCGCGCATACTATGTTTGTCTAAGACAAATACAGGATCTGCCATGCCCTCTGCCGACTCCCACAGCCATCAGCCCGCACCTGCTGCCACTGCGCTGCGCGTGGCCGTGGTCGGCTCGGGCATCGCCGGGCTGGCGGCCGCCCATGCGCTGCGCACGCATGCCCACGTGACCCTGTTCGAGGCTGGGTCCTACTTTGGCGGCCACACCCATACCGTGGACGTGACCCTGCCCGGCCCCGATGGCGCCTCCTGCACGCACGGCGTCGATACCGGGTTTTTGGTCTATAACGAGCGCACCTACCCGCGGCTCATTGCCCTGTTGGCCGAGCTCAGGGTGCCGGCGGCGGCTTCGGACATGTCGTTTTCGGTGCAGGTGCCGCTGGGCGCACGCTGGCTGGAGTGGAGCGGCACCGATTTGAGCACCGTGTTCGCGCAGCGCCGCAACCTGCTGCGGCCGCGCTTTTGGGGCATGTTGCGCGACCTGCTGCGCTTCAACGCCCTGTGCACGCGGCTGGCGCAAAGCGGCGATCAGGCCGAGGCCATGCAGCAGCCCTTGCAGGATTTTTTGCAGCAGCACCGCTTTGGCGCCGCCTTTCGCGACTGGTACCTGCTGCCCATGCTGGGCTGCATCTGGAGCTGCCCGACCGATCAGATGCTACGCTTCCCCGTGGCGACCATGGTGCGCTTTTGCCACAACCACGGGTTGATTCAAATCCGCAACCGGCCGCAGTGGTACACGGTGCGCGGTGGCGCAAGCCAGTATGTGCAAAAAATCGTCGCCAGCCTGCCCGATGCGCGCCTCAACTCCCCGGTGCAGCGCATCGAGCGCGACGACCACGGCGCATGGTTGCACAGCCCGGCCGGGGTCGAGCGCTTTGACCGGGTGGTGGTGGCCACCCACACCGACCAAGCGCTGGCGCTGCTCGATCAGCCCAGCGCCGCCGAGCAAGCCGTGCTGAGCGCCATCCGCTACCAGCACAACCGCGCCGTGCTGCACACCGACACGGCGGTGCTGCCGCAGCAGCGCAGCGCCTGGGCAGCGTGGAATTACGAGCGTGCCGCCGACGCCGGCAGCGAGGCGGCCCGCGTGTGCTTGCATTACCTCATCAACCGCTTGCAGCCGCTGCCCTTTGCCCAGCCGGTGCTGGTGTCGCTCAACCCGGTGCGCGCCATCGATCCGGCCAAAGTCATCCGGCAGATCGACTATGCGCACCCGGTGTTTGACCAAGCCGCCGTCGCTGCCCAGCGCCGCCTGGCCGACCTGCAAGGGCAGCAGCACACCTGGTTCTGTGGCGCCTGGGCCGGCTACGGATTTCACGAAGACGGGCTCAAATCCGGCCAAGCGGCGGCCCAAGCCCTGCTGCGCGCCGCTGCATTTGTGCAGGGCGCGCCCCGTTCGGCGCAGCCGCGCGCTCTATTGCAGCCAAGCCCGACCCTGCACGAGGTGCCAGCGTGAATTCGGCGCCGCAAGCCTACGTCGGCTTCGGCCAGGTGCGCCACACGCGTCTGCGCCCGCGGCGCAACGCCTTTGTCTATCCCACCTGCTTTTTGTTGCTGCCCATGCGCGACTTGGCCCAAGCCGCGCCAGCCTTGGCGCGCAACCGCTGGGCACCGATCAGCTTTTACGACTGCGACCACGGCGACGGCCGCACGGCGCAGCAGGGCGGGGCGCTGGCTTGGGTGGATGAGCTGCTGCGCGCACACGGCATCGACGACGCCGACGGCCAAATCTGGCTGCACTGCTACCCCAGGGTGTGGGGCCACACCTTCAAGCCGGTGAGCTTTTGGTACTGCGAGCGCGCCGACGGCAGCCTGCGCGCCGTGCTGGTCGAGGTCAACAACACCTTTGGCGAGCGCCACTGTTACCTGCTGGATCGGCCGCGCGAGGGGCAGGAGTGCCGTGCCAGCAAGGTCTTTCACGTCTCGCCTTTTTGTCAGGTGCAGGGCTGGTACCGCTTCAGGTTCATGCGCCGCCTGGATGGCGCGCAGCCGCGCACGGTGGTGCGCATCGACCACGACGACGCCGCCGGCCCCTTGTTGCAGACCAGCGTCAGCGGCACCCTGCAGGCGCTCGATGCCGCCTGCCTGCGTCAGGCGCTGTGGGCACACCCGGCGCTCACGCTGCTGCTGCTGGCGCGCATCCATTGGCAGGCGCTCAAGCTCTGGCTCAAGCGCACCGGTTTGCAGCGCAAGCCCGAGCCGCCCAAAGCCTTTGTCAGTCAATGAAGCCCCGTCATCCTCTGTTGCACCCCCAGCCCCAGGAGCGTCTGCCATGAACAGCCAATCGACCCCCATTCAAGACCCCTCTGCGAGCCCGTTGTCGGCTGCATGGGGCGCTTGTGCACGCCACGACGGTTGGCCTGACGCGGCGAATTTGGCTCCGGCTGCGCGCCAATCCCAGGCCAAGCCACCGCCCTGGGCCGCGCGCACCTTGCAGCGACTGTTGCAGCAACTGGAGCACGGCCAGCTGGCGGTGCATTGGCCCGACGGGCATTGTGCACACTACGGCCCGGGCGCAGAGTGCGAACCCACGGTGGAGATTCGGGTCCATGACTGGAGGGTGTGTGCCGCTGTGCTCAAGTCGGGCGACATCGGTTTTGGCGAGACCTACATGGCTGGCCAGTGGGACACGCCCGATTTGGCCGTCTTGCTGCGCCTGCTGCTGCGCAACCGCGCCGTGATCGAGCGCCTGATTCACGGCCACTGGGCCGGGCGCTTGCTGCACCGGGTGCGGCATTGGCTCAACCGCAACACGCGCGCCAACAGCCGCAAAAACATCCAGGCCCACTACGACCTGGGCAACGATTTTTACCTCCTCTGGCTCGATGCCGGCATGAACTATTCCAGCGCCTGGTTCCAGGGCCAACCTGGCGGCAGCCTGGAAGCCGCCCAGCGCGCCAAGCTGCGCCGCGCCTTGCAAATGGCTGGCTTGCAGCCGGACCGACCGGGCCAGCGCGTGCTCGAAATCGGTTGCGGCTGGGGCGCGCTGGCGCAGCAGGCGGCGCACGAGTTTGGCGCCCATGTCACCGGCATCACCTTGTCGGGCGAGCAACTGGCCTACGCACAGCAGCGCTTGCAGGCCCAAGGGCTGGCGCAACGGGCCGATCTGCGGCTGCAAGACTACCGCGACCTGCGCCTGGGGGCCGGCGAGGCGCCGTTCGACGCCATCTGCTCGATCGAAATGGTCGAGGCCGTGGGGCGCGCATACTGGCCCATTTACTTTGACACCGTGGCGCGGCTGCTCAAGCGCGGCGGGCGCGCCTGCATCCAAAGCATCGTCATCCGCGACGAGCGCTTCGGCGCCTACGTGTCCTCGACCGACTTCATCCAGCAGCACGTGTTCCCGGGTGGCTGCTTGCCCAGCGCCGCCGAGTTCAGACGCCAGGCGGAGGCGGCTGGGCTGCGCGTGGTCGATGAGCTGGCTTTTGGTCCCGACTACGCCGAAACCTGCCGCCGCTGGCACCGCGCCTTCTGGGCGCACCGCGAAGCCGTGCGCGCGCAGGGTTTCGATGCCCGCTTCGAGCGCTTGTGGACTTTTTATCTCGCCTATTGCGAAGCCGGCTTCGATCAAGGCGACATCGACGTGATCCAGTTCACGCTGGAGCACGCTCCATGAAGGCGCGCTCCTCGAACCATGCGCTGGCCCCGCTCCAGGTGCTGACGCCCGAGCAAAACCAGCGGCGCGTGATGTTGCGCCAGCTGCTGCTGCCCACTGCGGCGGCTGTGTGTGCCAGCAGCTGGAGCCGCGCGGCATTGGCTCAAACCCAAGTCCCGCCATCCAACGAACCACCAACTGGCGAGCCGTCGCCTGTGCCAGGCTTGCGCTGGTCTGGGCAGGGCCTGTTGCGGGTGTGGGGCTTTGAGGTTTACCGGGCCCGGCTGTGGGTGGGCCCGCGTTTCAACCCCGCCGACCATGCTTCCGACGCGCTGGCGCTCGAGTTGGAGTATCTGCGCGCCTTCAGCGCCGCCTCGATCGCCAGCCGGTCGATCGAGGAGATGCGGCGCCAGCAGCACATCGCCCCCGATCAGGGTGAGCGCTGGCAGCGCGCCTTGCAAGCCGTGCTGCCCGATGTGCGCGCCGGCGACCGCCTGCTGGGCGTGTACCGACCGGGGCAAGCGGCCCAGTTTCGACAGCCCAACCGGGTGCTGGGCGAAGTGCCCGACGCGCTGTTTGCGCGGCTGTTTTTTGGCATCTGGCTGGCTCCGACCACATCCGAGCCCGGCCTGCGCGCCGCCTTGCTCGGCTTGCCGGCGCGCGGCTAAACACAGGCCACCGCCGTGACACCTGCCGCCACGCCCGCGCTCAGCCAAGCCACCCTTGCGGCCGACGCGCAGGCGGCCGCCACATCCGTAGCCTCTGCACCTCCCGATTTGCGCTGGCCGGGTACGCTGGCCTACGGCGCGCTGGGTTTTCCGCTGGCTTTTGTGGCGCTGCCGCTGTACGTGCTGTTGCCGCATCACTACGCCACCGAGTTTGGCGTGGCGCTGGCCACACTGGGGGCGCTGCTGCTGGGCGCGCGCCTGTTCGACGCCTTGGTGGACCCGTGGCTGGGCCGCGCCAGCGACCGCCTCTACGCCCGCTCGCCGCGGGTGGTGCTGGGCACCGGGCTGGTGGCGGCGCTGGTGCTGTCGCTGGGCCTGACGGCGCTGTTTTTCCCGCCGGTGCGCGCACCGCAGGCCCTGCTGCTGTGGGCCTGGGTGGCTCTGGTGCTGTCGTACCTGGCGTTTAATGTGGAAGACCTCAGTCACAAGGCGTACCGATACCTGACCTGAGGCTGGTCGGGGCCGCGAGGTCAGCGGGCGAGTGATTCTCAGGCGGCGGCGGGCGTGTCGATGAAGCCGTGCTT
>JBGFRU010000015.1:0-13007 GCA_041694945.1 Pseudomonadota bacterium | reverse complement strand
TCAAGTTAGCGATCGCGGTCAGATGCCATCAAAGAATTGACCGACCTCTACCAGCACTGGCCCGCACACCCATAGTGTCTTCCATCATCCTGGGTGAACCACCAGGATCATGAAAGTTAGCACAGGATCGAGAGGGTGTGAGGGCAGATACGGGAACCCTGGCCCCTGCCCTCCCCCGGCGGGAGAGGGGTGAAGGGAAAAAACCGCTGCCCACTGGTGGAAAGCGCCGCTGGTGGGGTGTGCGGCTGCCCCTTGCGGGGCTTGGGGGCTTGGGGGCTTGGGGGCTTGGGGGCTTGGGAAATCAAGGCGCGGGCAGGCACAAGCTGGGGGCTGTGTCCTGTTACCGAGTTGCCGTCATTTCCAGACTCCTGAAAGCGCGCTCGTAAAACACTTGCCCAACGCGCTCGATATGGGCACGCAAGCCGGGGTGCTCAAGCGCGTCGAGCCGCACCAAGTCCACCTGATACGGAATGGGCGATTCGTCCAGCCGTGCGCTCAGGCGCGTTTGTACGTCCAGGGTGACGTCCGGTCCCTGCAGGGCGAGATCGATGTCTGAGCCACGGCGGTAGTTGCCCATGGCGCGCGAGCCAAAAATGATGGCGCGTTGCACCGCTGGCGCCTCAGCCAGGATGCTCCGGATGGCTTCCAGGGTGGCGGCAGGCAGCCCAAAGTCGGCTTCTGTGGCGGGCTGCATGGCTTAGGTTTGCTGCTGCAAACGGGTCTGCAGAGCCAAAAACGCCGGGTAGTAGCGCTGCGCTATGGCTGCAGCCACCGTTTCGGCCACACTCACGTTGTAGGTGTGGCTGGAGAGGTTGCGCTTGTCGATCATGTCCATCCAGGTTTCACCGTCCTCGACCAAACCGCGCTTGAAGGCCTCGCGTACCGTGCTGCGTGAACCCACCAGGCCCTGAATGCCCTCCATTTCCAGGTAGTCCTTGAGCACATTCCAGGCCAGCTCGTGCGTGAACTCAAAGCCCTGAATCAGGCCCTGGCGCTCCAGCTCCGACAAGGGGCGCTGCTGCATCAGGGCCAGCGCCTGGGTGAGTTGCGCCAGGGCGCGCTGGTAGTTGTCGAAGCGCTGGCGCCAGCGCAGTTCGCTTGTCATGGTGCCATGGGGTTGAAGGGCCGAAGTGCCTGCGGGTGTGATGAGCGCTTTGATGACCATTCTAGCGGCGCGGCGGCCGCACGCAAGCGCCCAAGCCGCTGCCAGCAAGCCCTGGTCCTGCCCTTACTGCACATACTGCACATACTGGTTTTGCCCTTGCGCTTGCGCATCGGCTGCGAGCGCGGCGCGGCGGCCGCGTTCGGCGTCGATGCCGTACAGCAGCGCCAGCCCGATCACAAAGTACAGGCCAGTCACGAGCATGGCGCTGCGGTGGTCGCCGCTGGTGAGCCAGGTCACCAGCCCGTAGGTGAGCGGGCCGACGATCGAGGCCAGCATCACGGCCAGCCCCCAGAGCCCAAAAAATTCGGCGCGCTGCGCCGGCGGTGCCAGATAGCCCACCAGCGCCCGCCCGGCCGACTGGCTCGCCCCCAGGCACAGCCCGGCGAGGTTGGCCGCGACCCAGAAACTGGCCGCGCTCTCGCTCGACCAGGCCACCAGCACCATCGCGATCCAGCCCAGCAGCGTGAGCGCAATGCCGCGCACCGGGCCGATGCGGTCTTGCAGGTAGCCAAAACCCAGCGCCCCGATGGCGGCGGTGATGTTGACGACAAAGATCATCATCACCGTCTGCGCGGTGTCAAAACCCATCACCTCCTGGGCGTAGATGGCCGCCAGCGCGATCACCGTCATGATGCCGGCCTGATAAAACACGATGCAGACGATGAAGCGGCGCATGTCCTGGTAGCGGGCCGACTGCCTCCAGGTCTGGGCCACCTGCGCCCACGCCGAGCTGCCAGAGCGCGTTTGCGGCTGCGCGCGCTCGCGCACCAGAAGGAAAAACGGCAGGGCCGTGAGGGCAAACAGGCCCGCCGTGATGAGCAAGGTGACCGGCACGAACTCAGAGGCGGTGTGGCCACGCGCCTGCGCCCAGGTGATGTAGGCCAAGCACAGCGCCAGGCACAGCAAGCCGCCGATGTAGCCCAAGCCCCAGCCCCAACCCGACAGGGTGCCCAGGCGCTGCGGGCGCGCGAGCTCGGGCAAAAAGGCCGCCACCAGATTGCCGCCGGCGCTGAAAAACGCATTCGACAGCACCAGCAGCACCAGCGCCAGCAGCACGCTGCCCGGCCCGGCCCAGCCCAGCGCCGCCGTGGTGAGCACGCAGCCGATGGTGGTCAGCGCCGCCAGTAGCTTTTTGCCGGCGTGTACGTCGGCCCAGGCCCCCAGCACGGGGGCGCTGAGCAGCACCAGCAGATTGGAAAAAGCCAAGGCCGCCGTCCAGGCCAGCGTGGCCCAGGTGGCACCGCCGGCGATACCAGCCACGAAGTAAGCGCCGTAAATGGCCGTGATGACGACCGTGGTGTAGCCCGAGTTGGCAAAGTCGAACATCGCCCAGCCGAAGGCCTCTCGCCGGCGCACGCCGGGCTGCAGCACGGGGCCCAGATTCGTCGCCGCTTCGGGCGTGGGGCTGGAGGGGACGGGGCTCACCACAGCTCCGGTTCGATTTCGAGCCGCACGCCAAAGCGCTCCAGGACGCTGGCTTGGATTGCGGTGGCCAGCGCCATGACCTCGGCGCCGCTGCACGGCTGAAAGGCGTCGCCGCGGTTGACCAGCACCAGCGCCTGTTTTTCGTACACGCCGGCGCGGCCCAGCGTCTGGCCCTTCCAGCCGCAGGCCTCGATCAGCCAGCCAGCCGCGAGCTTGACGCGCCCATCGGGCAGCGGGTAGTGCACCACGGCTGGGTGGCGGGTGCAAATTTCGGCACAGTGCTCGCGGCTGACCAGCGGGTTTTGGAAAAAACTGCCGACGTTGCCGATTGCGGCCGGGTCGGGCAGCTTGGCGCGCCGGATTTGGCACACCCAATCAAAAATCTGCCGCGCCGTGGGTTGCTCCAGGCCGGTCTCGGCCACTTTGCGCTCCAGCTCGAGGTAGCCCAGCACGGGTTGCCAGCGCTTGGGCAGCCAAAAGCGCACCCGCGTGATGAGCCAGCGCCCGGCCAGCCCGTGGTCCGGTGCGCTGCTGCGCTGGCGTTTGAACACCGAGTCGCGGTAGCCGAAACGGCACTGCGCCGCGTCCAGGTTGTGCACTTGGCCGCTGTGCAGATCGACGGCGTCGAGCGAATGAAAGCGGTCTTGCAGCTCGAGCCCGTAGGCGCCGATGTTTTGCACCGGGGCCGCGCCCACCGTGCCGGGGATGAGCGCCAGGTTCTCGAGCCCAAACCAGCCGCGATCCAGCGTCCAGGTGACGAAATCGTGCCAGTTTTCGCCCGCATCGGCCTCCACCAGATAGCCCGCCTCGGTCTCGCGCAGCAGGCGCCGCCCCAGCATTTCGATTTTCAGCACCAGGGGCTCGACGTCGCTGGTGAGCACGATGTTGCTGCCGCCGCCGAGCACGCGCAGGCGCGCGGCGCACCAGCCGGGCTGGCGCACCAGGTCGGGCAGCATCTCGGCTTTGCGCAGCCGCAGCAGGCGCTGCGCCTGTGCCGCGATGCCAAATGTGTTGTGCGGCTGCAAGGCCACGTTTTTCTCGACTAACATCCGGGGATTGTCGCACCCCCGCCTTCACCGCACCGCACCATGCCCTCTTTCGATACCGTCCTCGAGCCCGACCGGGTTGAAATCAAAAACGCCGTCGATCAAACCGCCAAGGAAATCGGCAACCGCTTCGACTTCAAGGGCAGCAGCGCCGCCATCGAGCTCAAGGAAAACGACATCGTTCTGAGCGGCGACAGCGACTTCCAGCTCGCCCAGATCGACGACATCTTGCGCGCCAAGCTGAGCAAGCGCAGCGTCGATGTGCGCTTTCTCGATGCCGGTAAAATCGAAAAAATGGGCGGCGACAAGGTGCGTCAAGTGCTCAAGGTGCGCGAAGGCATTGCCACCGAAGACGGCAAGAAAATCCAGCAAGCCATCAAAGCCAGCAAGCTCAAGCTGCAAGCCGCGATTCAGGGCGAGGCGGTACGCGTCAGCGGCGCCAAGCGCGACGAGCTGCAAGCCGCCATGGCCCTGATCCGCCAAGCCCTGCCCGGCCTGCCCCTGAGCTTCAACAACTTTCGCGATTGAAACCGCCCGCTTGCCAGCCATGAATTTTGCCGCCGCGCCCGACCCCGCCTACGCGCTCATGCGCGAGTGGACGCAGCGCTGGTCCGACCTCGAGAGCGATCTGGCGCAGATGCTGCTGCAGCCGCACGCGCAGCGCGATTTTTGCGCCCGCGTGCAGGCGCTGCAGGCACAAGCCCAGGAGCTGCTGCAAATCGACCCCGACGCCAGCCTGTACTGGTTGCTGCAACTGGCCACCAGCTCCAGCATCGGTTACAGCAGCTCGCACGCGCTGCTGTGCTGGGCCTTGTGCAGGCTGGTGGCGCCCAGCCTCGATTGCCCCGCCGCCAAACAAGACAGCCTGGCGCACGCTGCCCTGACCATGAACATTGGCATGACGCAGCTGCAAAACACCTTGGCGGAACAGGCCATCGAACCCAGCGCCGAGCAACGCGCCGCCATCGACACCCACGCCGCGCGGAGCGCCCAGTGGCTGCGCGAACTCGGTGTCACCGACGCCGACTGGTTGCACACGGTGGAGCAACACCACGAACGCTCTGACGATCTCGACACCCCGACCCGGCTGCTGCAAGCCACCGACCGCTACGCGGCGCAGATCAGCCCGCGCGAAACCCGCGCCGGCCGCTGCGTCACCGATTCGGGCCGGCACGCCTTGCTGGCCCCCCAGGCGGGTGCAGGCAGCGGGGGCAGCGCAGTCAACGCCATCGGCCACGCCCTGCTGCGCACCGTGGGCATTTGCCCGCCGGGCAGCTTTGTGCGCCTCGAAGACGACACCGTCGCCGTGGTGCTGCGCCGCACCACGCAGCCGGGCGCGCCCTGGGTGGCCAGCGTGCTCGATGTCGCCGAGGTGGCGCTGGCCGAACCCACGCTCATCGACACCCGCACCGACGGTTGCGGCATTGCCGCTGCCTTGGTGGCGCAAACGGTGCGGGTGCGGCTCAACCACGCCCGGCTGCTGCACCTGTCGCGCATGGCGCTGGCGCATTAGCTTTTTTTGCGGCCCACCTGACCCTCTTGCCCGGCCAGCAGGCGCTGGATGTTGCCGCTGTGGCGCCACAGCAGCAGGGCACTCATGGCGCTGATGGCAATGCCCAGGGCGGGCTGCATCTGCCACAGGGCGGGCGAACCGAACCAATAGAGCAGCGGCGCCAGCAGCGCCGCCACGATCGCTGCCAGCGAGGAGTAGCGCGTGAGCAACAGCGTCAGCACCCACGACAGCAGCACCAGCAGGCCCAGCCAGGGCTCAAAACCCAGCAGCACCCCGGCGGCGGTGGCCACCCCTTTGCCACCCTGAAAGCGCATGAACACCGGATACACATGGCCGATGAAGGCGGCCAGGCCCACCAGCGCAACCGTGCCCCAGCCCAGCCCCCAATCGGGCCCCCACTGCGCCACCAGCCACACCGGCAACCAGCCCTTGAAGGCGTCGAGCAGCAGCGTGAGCGCCGCCGCCACCTTGTTGCCCGAGCGCAGCACGTTGGTGGCGCCCGGGTTTTGGCTGCCGTAGGTGCGTGGGTCGCTCAAACCCATGAGGCGGCTGATCAGCACCGCAAACGACAGCGAACCGATCAAATACGCCAGCACCAGGGCCGGCAGCCAGAGCCACTCAACAATCATCGTCATCCCTTGCAAAGGCAGCGCCGCATCGGCGCGGGCGGGCTGGTCAATAGGCCGGGTCGCGCTGCTCGAGCCGGATGGCGTCGATGGCTTGCAGCAGCTCGGGCGCCAGCACCGTGCCCCAGGCATCCAGGCAGGCATCGAGCTGCGCCAGCGAGGTGACGCCGATCAAGGTGCTGGCCACCTGCCACTTGGTGTAGCAAAAGGCCAGCGCCATTTGGGTGGGCGCCAGGCCGTGCTCGCGCGCCAGGGCGTTGTAGCGGCGCGCTGCCTGCAGCGCACTGGCGCGGCCCCAGCGCTGCTGGCGCATGCTGGCAAAACGCGCCATGCGGCCCAGCGCCGGGTCGGCGCCCTCGAAGCCGCTGGCATCGTACTTGCCGGTGAGCAGGCCAAAACCGAGCGGCGAATACGCCAGCAGCCCGACCCCAAGGCGGTGCAGGGTTTCGTCAAGCCCGTTTTCTGCGCCGCGGTGGATCAGGCAGTAGGGGTTTTGCACGCTCGCCACGCGCGGCAAGCCATGCTGTTCGGCCAGGCGCACGAACTCGTGCACGCCGTAGGGGGTTTCGTTGGACAGGCCGATGGCGCGCACCTTGCCCTGCTGCACCAGCTGTGCCAGCGCCTGCAACTGCTCGAGTATCGAGGGGCAGGGCCGATCCTTGGACGGGTCGTAGTACAGCGTGCCAAACATCGGCACGTTGCGCGCCGGCCAGTGGATCTGGTACAGGTCGATCGCGTCGGTGCCCAGGCGGCGCAGGCTGCCCTCGCAGGCCGCCACGATCTCGGGCGCCGTCAGGCCGGTGTGCTCGCCCCGAATCCAGCTCATGCCGCGCGCCGGCCCGGCCACTTTGGTGGCCAGCACCAGGCGCTGGCGCACCCCGGGGCGCGCCGCCAGCCACTGGCCGATGATGCGCTCGGTGGCGCCATAGGTTTCGGCCCGCGGCGGCACCGAATACATCTCAGCGGTATCAAAAAAGTTGACCCCGCGCTCGAGCGCCCGGTCCATGATCGCAAAGGCCTCGGCCGCGCCCACTTGCTCGCCAAAAGTCATGGTGCCCAAGCCGATGGCGGGCACTTGCAGGCCGCTTTGGCCGAGGGTGACAATCTTGATGGCCGACATACAAACTCCATTTAAGCCAGCGCTGGTGCCCCGAGCCGGGATCGAACCGGCACGCCGCTTATGCAGCAAGCGGCGGATTTTAAGTCCGCTGTGTCTACCTGTTTCACCATCGGGGCGCAAGCCCACGATTCTAGCCTTCAGGCGGCGCGCGGGCCGCCTTGAAGCAGCGCCAGGTAGGCGCGCCGGGTGGTCGGGGCGATGGCTTCGAGCACCTGCTCGTAGGCGGTGCGGTGGCGCGCCAGCAGGCGAAACGAGGCCACGCTGCGCGATTTGCAGAACCAGTGGCAGGTGTGCTGAAACAGCATCAGCTCGGCCAGCAGCATGTGGGCGCGCGCTTTGGCGCTGCGCCGTTCGTGGTTGGCGGCTGCGGCCTGCACGGCCTCGGCGTGGACGCGCAGCACGGCACGAAAATCGAGCGTGGACTGGGGCAGCCAGCGTTCGATCATGGGCAGGCTGACGCGGCACAGACGGGTTTGCGCGGCCGGCAGCTGGCCGATGTCGGCAGCCAAGTCGCTGAGCTGTTGCGCCAGCTGCCCCTCGGCCTCGGCCAGCGCGGCCCACATCGGGGCGCGGCGCTCGGGGTCGGGCTCGCCGAGGGCACGCAGGTAACCGTGGTTGAGCTGCTCCATCAGCTTTTCGATCTGGTAGCGGCGCAGGTGGCTGCTGAGCAAAGCGATGCGCTCGCGCTCGCTGCGCGCCTTGAGCGTGAAGTAGCCCAGGCCAAACAAAAAAGCGATCAGGAAGGCGTCCATTGGCAGGTCAGGTGTGGTTTGCGCGCTCCACTTGCGGCTTGGCCAGACGTGCGGCAGCGCGCTCGGCGGCGCGTTCGGCCTCGGCTTGCTGGGCGGCGTGCAGCCACTGCGCAAATTGCTGCGGCGTCTCGAGCGTGATGCGACCCAGGGCGGCGCTGCGAAAATCGCTCAACAGCACTTCGGCGGCTTTTTGGCTGTTCAAACGCCCGCCGGCCAGCAGGCAGCCCCGGCGCTGGCCGATGGCTTGCAGCAAGGCATCTTCGGGCATGGCGGCGATCTGCTCGAGCGCTTGCGGCAGCTGATAACGCGCCTGCAGCAGCGCGGCATAAGGCTGGCGCAGCCGCAGCAGCAGCTCCAGCGCCACGCTTTCCTCGTCGTAGGCGTTGCGCCCCACGGCGCCGCTGGCCGCCAGCAGGTAGCCGCTTTCAGGCACGATGATCTTGGGCCACAGCACGCCCGGGGTGTCGTAGAGATAAAAATCATCGGCGAGCAAAATGCGCTGCTCTGCCCGCGTGACCCCGGCTTCATCGGCGACGCGGGTGGCGCGCTTGCCCACCAGGGTGTTGATGAGGGTGGATTTGCCCACGTTGGGGATGCCACCGATGAGCACGCGCATGGGCTTGGCCAGCCCGCCGCGCCTGGGGGCCAGCTCGTGGCAGGCGCCGATCAGGGCGCGCGCCGGCCCGGCCATGCCGGCATCGAGCCCGATGGCGCGGGTGTGGGGCTGGCTTTGGTAGTGCGCCAGCCAGGCCTGCGTTCGGGCTGGGTCGGCCAGATCCTGCTTGTTGAGGATTTTGAGCGTGGGCTTGGGGCCGATCAGGCGCGCCAGCATCGGGTTGGCGCTCGAGCCCGGCAGGCGCGCGTCGAGCAGCTCGATCACCACGTCGATGGACTTGAGGCGCTCGGCGATCGCTTTTTGCGTCGCGTGCATGTGCCCGGGAAACCATTGCACGGCCATGGGATGAGGCTCAGGCGTGTGCGGCCAGCCAGGCGCGCAGCTCGGGCACCGAATGCACCACCTGCAAGGGCCCGAGGGGGTCGAAATGGGCGTGGTCGTGGGCGCCGTAGCTCACGCCCACGCTGGCGCAGCCGGCGTTGCGCGCCATCTGCAAATCGTGCGTGGTGTCGCCGATCATGAGCGTGCGCTCGGGCGCCACGTCGAACGCCTGCATGAGCTCGTGCAGCATCAGCGGATGCGGCTTGCCCGCGGTTTCGTCGGCGGTGCGCGAGCCGTCGAACACCCCTTGCAGCTGCACCGAATGCAGCGCTTGATCGAGGCCGCGGCGGCTTTTGCCGGTGGCCACCGCCAGCAGGTGCTGGCGCTGGCGCAGTTCGGCCAGCAAGGGCAACACGCCCTCGAACAGGGTCAATTCGTGCTGTTGCGCCAGATAATGCTGCTGATAGCGCTGGCCCAGCAGGGGGTAGCGCTCGGGGGGCACGTCGGGGGCGACATGGGCCAGCGCCGACATCAGACCCATGCCGATCACCCAGGCGGCCTGCTCGTCGCTGGGCACGCGGCCGCCGACGTCGCGCACCGCGGCCTGGATCGCGCGCACGATCTGGGCGGTGGAGTTGAACAGGGTGCCGTCCCAGTCGAAGGCAATGAGGTCGAATTGGCGCGGGCGCATGGGACGGGTGGCTGCAAAAAAGAGGAAGGGCGCATTCAAGCGCCCCCGTGGGATCTGCCGGGCCGGTCTGACGCTGCGCCCAAGGCAAAGCGTCGCGCTTGGCAGCAGATTATCGCAGAACCGCCGCCGCTTGCGCCTGGACGGACGGACGCCGCCCGCGCAGCGAGGCGCTCAGATGCGGTAGTCTTCGATGTTCTTGCCTTCGGCCTGCAGGGCCCGCACCCACTCGGGTTTGCGCCCCGGCCCGCCAGACCAGGTTTCGCCGTTGGGGCCTTTGAATTTGGCTGGGGCTTTGGCGCGGGCACCGGCTTTGCGCGCTGCGGCACCCAAGTCTTCGAGCGTAATGCCGTGCTCTTTCATGGTGGCCTTGATGCCCAGAATGACGTTGTTCAATTCCTGCTTGCGCACCTGCTCGGCTTGCAGCAGCAGGGCTTCGGCTTGGGCTTTGAGTTCGGCGTAAGTGGCCATATCGAGATTCCTTTAAACGAAGGTTAACGAGAGTTCCGATTGTAATCACAAAAACCGCTGGCAATCGGCCCAGAGCAACAAATCGGCCGGCAAAGGCGCCTGCAGTTGCACTTCCTGCCCCAGCACGGGGTGCGTGAAGCGCAATTGCCAGGCGTGCAGAAACATGCGCTTGCCGCCCAGTTTCTGCAAGTCGCGGTTCCAGCCAAAATCGCCGTATTTGTCGTCACCGGCAATCGGATGCCCGGCGTGCGCCAAATGCACCCGAATCTGGTGCGTGCGCCCGGTCTTAATGGTCACGGCCAGCAGCGTGGCCACTTGTGCGGCACCGCTTTCGCTGGCGCCAGCCAACGTCAGTTGCCCCAACACCTGCACCAGACTGATCGCGCGCAGGCCCTGCGGATCGTGCGCATCGGTGACGCGCACCCGGCGTTCGCCGTCGGGCAGCAAATACTTGTGCAAGGGCCAGTCGAGCACTTTGAGCCGGGCCGGCCATTGGCCCTTGACCAGCGCCAGGTAGCTTTTGCCCATGCTGCGCTGGCGCAATTGCTCTTGCAACAGACGCAGCACGCTGCGCTTTTTGGCCACCAGCAAGATCCCGCTGGTTTCGCGATCCAGGCGGTGTACCAGTTCCAGCAGCGGCGCCTGCGGGCGCGCGCGGCGCAACTGCTCGATGACGCCAAACGACACCCCGCTGCCCCCGTGCACGGCCACCCCGGCGGGCTTGTCGATGGCCAGCAGGGCGTCGTCTTCGTAGAGCAGCGGAAACTCGCGCGCTGGCGCCGCCGTCGCCGCCAGCGCCAATGCGGGCTGGGCGGGCGCCGCCAGGCGCAAGGGCGGGATGCGCAGCACATCGCCAGCGGCCACGCGGCTGTCGGCCTGCACCCGGCCCTTGTTGCGCCGCACCTCGCCCGAGCGGATGAGGCGGTAGATCAGGCTTTTGGGCGCCCCCTTGAGCTCACGCAGCAGGTAGTTGTCGAGCCGCTGACCGTCGGATTCGGCATCGACCACGAGCAGGCGCACGGCAGGGCTGGGATGGTTTATAATGGTTGCCACCTGAGTCGATGGGTGAGTGTATGGCATGCCTTCGAGCAAGCCTTTGAGGCAGCCTTGAATTTTAAGGCACCGCCACCCCCGGCTCGGTGACAAGTCGCCAGCCCTGCCCTTTCGTGCCGCCCCGCACAGGCTGCAGCAAAGCCGCCCACAGCGGCCGCACGAACCGCAGGATGGGTCAGCACAAACGAAGCGAACCCGATACGGAATACCCCAAACGTGCAGCCCGCGTCCTTGCGCCGCAGGCTGCATGCGGACCAAAGTGAAACCAAAGCCCCACTGGCATACGCTGTGACAGCCCACCACTGGCCCCCTTTGCTCACCGCCCTCCACGCGCCCATGCCTGGGCAGGTCTGAGGCTGCGCGGCTGCGCTCCAGCAGCCGATTGCGCAGCCCCCGCTTGCGCCCGGGATCTCCGGCAATTCCTCCTCGTTCGCTCGCCGCACGCTGGCCGCTGGCCGTGCGCCCCGCTTTTGGGGCATGGTGTGTGCAAGTCAGAGGAAAATTCATGAAACGCATGTTGATCAACGCCACGCAAGCCGAAGAGCGGCGGCTGGCCATCGTCGATGGGCAAAAACTGCTCGACTACGAAATCGAGATCGAAGGGCGCGAGCAGCGCAAGGGCAATATCTACAAGGCCGTGGTCACGCGCGTCGAGCCCTCGCTCGAAGCCTGCTTCGTGGACTACGGCGAAGAGCGCCAGGGCTTTCTGCCCTTCAAGGAAATCGGGCGCCAATACTTCCAGGGCAATACCGCGCCGGCGCAAGCGCGCATTCAGGACGTGATCAAAGAGGGCCAGGAACTGCTGGTGCAGATCGAAAAAGAGGAGCGCGGCAACAAAGGGGCGGCGCTCACCACCTTCGTCAGCCTCGCCGGGCGCTACGTGGTGCTGATGCCCAACAACCCGCGCGGCGGCGGCGTGAGCCGGCGCATCGAAGGCGACGAGCGGGCCGAACTCAAAGCAGTGCTCGATCAACTCGACTACCCGGGTGGCATGAGCATCATCGCGCGCACCGCCGGCATTGGGCGCGAGGCGGGTGAATTGCAATGGGATTTGAACTACCTGCTCAAGCTCTGGAACGCCATCGACGGCGCCGCCAAGGCCGGCAAGGGCGCGTTCCTGATTTACCAGGAATCGAGCCTGGTGATACGCGCCATCCGCGATTATTTCAACACCCAGATCGGTGAGATCCTGATCGACACCGACGACATCTACGAACAGGCGCACCAGTTCATGAGCCACGTGATGCCCGAGCAGGGGCATCGGGTGAAACGCTACCGCGACGACGCGCCGCTGTTTTCGCGCTTCCAGATCGAGCACCAGATCGAAACCGCCTACAGCCGCACGGTGCAACTGCCCAGCGGCGGCGCGATCGTCATCGACCAGACCGAAGCGCTGGTGGCGGTCGATGTGAACTCGGCGCGCGCCATCAAGGGCGGCGACATCGAGGAAACCGCGCTGCGCACCAACCTCGAAGCCGCCGACGAAGTGGCGCGCCAGGCGCGGCTGCGCGATTTGGGCGGCCTGCTGGTGATCGACTTCATCGACATGGAAGAATCGCGCAACCGGCGCGAAGTGGAAAACCGCCTGCGCGACGCGCTGCGCCAAGACCGCGCCCGGGTGCAGTTCAGCGCCATCAGCAAGTTTGGCCTGCTCGAAATGAGCCGCCAGCGCCTGCGCCCCACGCTGTCCGAAGGCGCCTCCATCCCCTGCCCGCGCTGCGGTGGCTCGGGCCACATCCGCGACACCGAGAGCTCGGCGCTGCAGATCCTGCGCGTGATCCAGGAAGAATCGCTCAAGGACGGCACCGCCGCCGTGTTCGTGCAGGTGCCGGTCGAGGTGGCGAGCTTCTTGCTCAACGAAAAGCGCACCGAGATCACCAAGATCGAACTGCGCCAGCGCATCAACGTGCTGCTGGTGCCCAACAAGTCGCTCGACACGCCGCACTACAAGCTCGAGCGCCTCAAGCACGACGACCCGCGCCTCGACAAACTCGACGCCAGCTACCGGCTGGCCGAGGAGATCGACGACGTGGCCACCGTGACCCGGCGCAGCCACGAGCGCGCCAACAAGCAAGAGCCGCTGATCAAGGGCGTGCTGCCCGACGGCCCGGCCCCGCAGGTCGCGGTCAAGGCCGGCACGGGCGCTGGCGCAGCCGGTGCGGCTGCGGCGGTGCCTCATGCACCCGCTGCGACACCCACCCCCGCAGCCAG
>JBGFRU010000043.1:0-99129 GCA_041694945.1 Pseudomonadota bacterium | reverse complement strand
AAACAGCGTTTTTTGAAGGCGAGGCTGGAATCAAGCTGGCTTAAATCGCTCGAAATCTCAGCTGGTGGAATGCATCAGCCTGCTGGCTGACCTGATTTTGAGTTTTTCAGAGTGTCCTTAGGCGTCCTGCGGCCGCAATGGCGCTGCGAACGCACCCGGCCCGCCCGCCGCCGCCAGGGGTCGCCGCCAAGGGGGCGGGTGCGCACTTGCTTGGGCGTCCTGCGGCCGCAATGGCGCTGCGAACGCACCCGGCCCGCCCGCCGCCGCCAAGGGGGCCGGGTGCGCTCTTGCTTAGGCGTCCTGCGGCCGCAATGGCGCTGCGAACGCACCCGGCCCACCCGCCGCCGCCAAGGGGGTCGGATGCGCACTTGCTTGGGCGTCCTGCGGCCGCAATGGCGCTGCGAGCGCACCCGGCCCGCCCGCCGCTGCCAAGGGGGCGGATGCGCTCTTGCTTAGGCGTCCTGCGGCTGCAATGGCGCTGCGAGCGCACCCGGCCCGCCCGCCGCCGCCAAGGGCCGCCGCCAAGGGCCGGAACGCGGGCTATGATGCGTGGCGCACACCAATGCCTGCCATGCCGCCCGACCACGCCCACGCCTCCGACTGGCCCGCCGCCTCCAGCCCCATGTTGCACATCGAGGCTGGAGTGGCCACCCTGACCCTGAACCGCCCGGCGCAACGCAACAGCCTGAGCGATGCCGACTTGCAGGTGCTGTTGCAGCACCTGGCCAGTGTGGAGGCCGATGAAGGCGTGCGCGTGCTGGCG
This sequence comes from Pseudomonadota bacterium, assembly GCA_041694945.1. Taxonomy (GTDB): domain Bacteria; phylum Pseudomonadota; class Gammaproteobacteria; order Burkholderiales; family Burkholderiaceae_C; genus Serpentinimonas. The sequence goes on along the minus strand of JBGFRU010000043.1, from coordinate 98,366 downwards.
CTGGCGGCGCGGGTGCAGCCGCAGCGGCCGGTGTTCAGCGCCGGCTACCACATGGGCGGCTTTGAGGCCGATGCCAGCCAAGGGCCGCAAGGCTTTGAGCGCGTGTGTGCAGCGCTGGCGCGCGTGCGCCCGGTGACGCTGTGCGCGCTCAATGGCAGCGTCTATGGCGGCGCCACCGATTTGGCGCTGGCGTGCGATTTTCGGCTCGGGGTGCAGGGCATGGAACTGCGCATGCCGGCGGCCGCCCTGGGGCTGCATTACTGCGCCGGCGGTTTGCAGCGTTTTGTGGCGCGGCTCGGGCTGGGTGCGGCGCGGCGCATTTTCTTGCTGGCGCAACCCTTGAGCGCCGACGAACTGCTGCGCCTGGGCTACCTCGATGCCTTGGTGGCACCCGAGGCGCTGGCCACCGAGGTGGCGCGCTGGTGCCACCACCTGGCGCAACTGGCTCCACTGGCTTTGCAGGGCATGAAGCAAAGCCTACAAGAAATCGCCTTGGGCGAGCACAACACCACGGGCTGGTGCGAACGCGAGGCCCGCACCCAGCGCAGCGCCGACTTTGCCGAAGGGCGCGCCGCCTTTGCGCAGCGGCGCCCGGCGGTGTTTCTGGGGCGCTGAATTGGGTGGCACGCGTGCGGGTTGCCGCAGCTCAAGCACCCAGATGGCGGCCCGCAGGCACGGATGGTTCAAGATGAATCCGCCGCTGGCGCTGTTTCATGCGCTACCCGCCAACCCGGCCTCGGCCCAGAAGTGGTCAAAGTCATCGCCGACGCCCCAACCGACGCTGTGCCCGAGCTGGCGCACCAGGTCGAGCCTAGCCAGCAAAGCCGCTTGCTGCGCTTTGGGCAAGGCCAGCACGTATTTCAGCGCCTGTTGGAACATCCGCACCAGGGCGTCAAAAAAGCCTGCGTCGTCGATGCCGCAACCGGCCAGAAAATCGAACACTTGCTCGCAGTAGAACACGGTGAGTTCGGCCAAGCCCTCGGGCTGGCCCAGCGCCTTCTTGTAATCGCTGATCGCCTTCTTGGCCTTGCTGACCGAGATGGGACGGCGATAGTCCGGCGGGTTGATCCAGCAGATGATCGCGTCCTTGTAGGGCTGCAGCGGATCGGCGCCCAAGCCAAAGCGGGCGTGCAGAAACGCCTTGTTGTCCTTGCTGGCCGCGTACAGGTCTTGCACCAGCCCCAACAGGCCGGCGCGGTCGAAGTCGGCCAACTTGGTTTTGACGTCACTCCAACCGGGAGTGGCTTGGGTGGGTTTTTTCGTTGCCATGGCAATCCCGCCGGAATCAGGGGCGTTCAGAAGTAGGGCTGTGCGGTCATGGCCAACCGCTGTTTCGGGGTGTGATGCCGCCCAAGGCCATGTTCGGGCGTTGGTGATTGTATTGATGCATCCATTCCCAGATACGCGTTCCCAGATGCGCGTTTTGCTGTGGCTTGCCTGGCTTGATGCGCTGGTTCAGCTCCAAGTATCGATAAAAACGATATAATCGATATATAGGCTTGTGATTCTATCCAAAGTGCGAACAGGCGCGAATTCCAGCGAGCTTGCGGGTGCGGGGACCAGTTATCCGGGATTTTCGGATAACTGACGCATGCCACAAAGACACCACATCAGCCCCGCCCATGCAGGCGAAGGTACGCCATCAACCGTTCAAAGCGCGGATCAGCCTCGAGTTCCGGTGCGGCTATGCGCATCGCGTCAAGGCAGGCGCCGAGGTCACTGGGCGGCCATTGGGTTTGATCCCCTATCACCAGACTCAGGAAGTCCAGTGCCTGTTCCGGAAACTTGCCGCAGAGACCTGCTTCGCGTAGCCGATGCACCAGATCGTTCGGGTGGGCCGGTGGTTGCAACCAGGCGCGCAGCAGCGTCAAGGCCTCGGGGAACGCATCCTGAGCTGCCACGCAAAGGCGGCCGAGGCTTTCGGCGATGGCAGGTGAAACCTTGTCTCGCGTCTTGGGCCAGATGGCATGCAGATACGGTGCAACCCGGTTTGTCCAGTAGTCGGCCCGTTGTTCGCCAGCAGCCTCCAGCGCTCTCACCAATGCCTGTGCTGCATCGTGCAAACCATTTGGTGGCAGTGCGCGAGTGGCGGCCGCCAGCTCGGCGGTGGTGAAGGTTTCACCCGGATCGAGGGCGGCGAATGTCAGCAGCGATGCGTACTGCCCGTCGTGCTTGCCCAAAGCCGCATAGTGGCGCGCGGTGTCGAGGAAGGCCGGCTTGAGCAATTCCATCAGTGGGCGGTGCAGGCGCGCTGACCGCAGGAGGCCTCTCCACACCGCACGTGCTTCGGCTTCCGAGCGCTGCCAGTCGAAAAGCGGCAACAGGTGTCGCGTAGCCCAATCCCCGTCGACGCGGAACAACGCGATGACATGGGCCGCCAGCAAGACGCGGCCATGCCGAAATTTGTCGATCCGGGTATCGCAAAGCTCGGTGAACGTGGGCTTGATCTCTTCCGGCAGGCCTTGTCCATCCTCCAGCGAGCGTCGATACCACCAGCGCAGAAGTGCCTCGGTGACGTGCCCCACGGGGTGGTTGATGGCGCGCATGACGGGGTCGTCGGTATCGACGCCGCCCTGATGATCTTGCGCCAGGATACGGCGAGCGAGCACGAAAAAGAGGGTTTCGTGGCCTTCGAAGGTCTTGGCGATGGACTGCAGCCACCAGCTCACACCATGGTCGAGCGTCTGCAGTACCTCGTCAGGTGCGGTGGCCAAGATCGGCGCCATGTAACGCCAGGAGCGACTTTGCAGCGCCTCATCTGACCACGCCTTTAAAGCATCCCGCCAGCGATCGTTTGGCCAAATATTCTGTCTTGCCAGATGACACAAGGCGTATGCCGTAGCTTGGAAGCTATCTTTGCACCGCTCTCGCCAGTCATCTTCTTTGGATTCGGACAGCACCGGGTTTGCGATCAAGTAATTCAATACTCCGCGCCTGCTGCGAGGTATTGATACGAAATCCCGCCATGGATCCCTGTCACCGACCCAGCCACTCTCTATCCAGTAAGGAAACTCATCGCGCTGATCCTCTGCCAGCTTCCACTCCGGATACTGTGCCGAAAGCCCGCTGAGTCGGGCACCGCCTTCAGCACCCAAGGCCGCGCCGGCGTCAGCCATTTTTGCCAGCCGCAGCCAGATTGCGCGTTCCACGATACGGGTCCAGCGCTCCGGTTCGATGTCGTCCTTGAACATGTCGCGTGGAGGACCGGCGAGCACAGCCTGTTCCAGTTCCCGCAGCATCACCGCATCGAGGTGCGGCGCCATCGCCACCAGCAGGCGCATGGCCTCCCGTTCGGTTGCCACCGACCACAGCCACCAGTGATCGTCCGCCAGCAACCAGTCGAGCGCTTGGCGTTTGGGGATCACGTTGCCCTGTGCGGCAGCAAAGAAGGCGAGGCGCCGGAACAGCGGATAGGGCGTGTGCCACCAGGTCTGCGCCATGAGCGCTGCCCGCGCCGGCGATTGCGCAGCCGTGGCGAGCCACGCATCCCGGGTCAGATCGATCAACGCGGTCCAGTCGTGGAAGTCCCGGTTCTGCGGGTGCTCACTGATCGAGGGCTGGTGCCTAAAGGACAGATCGCTCCTGTCCCCGGCACCGTCAAGCTCGCGCATCAAATCAAGCGCGTCGCGCAACAGGGCGCTGAAATCGGACAGCAGTTCCGGCAATGCGGCGGTCCAGCGCTCATCCTCGGGCAGATCGCGCAGGCTGGAATGGACGTGATCCGTCGACAGCACGATCTCCCATTCCACCAGATCCTTGATGCGCTCTGGCTCGCGGCTTTCTCCGTCCTCAGCGGACAAGCGGAACGGCTCGCGCAACGATACGCGCGGTGACAGCATCTCGCGCAGTTCCAGGCGCAGGGTAGCGGTGAGCCCATCGCGCCTGAAGCGGTCGCGCCAGCGGTACAGGTTGAAGTCGCGCAGCCACGATTTCACGCGCCCGGTCAGCAGCAGCCGCCAAAGGGTGCGCATCAGCGGGCCGGGGATCGCGTTGGGTGCGCCCTCACGAATACGCGCCAACTTGGTGATGTTGCCGTCGCGTTCCAATTTGGCCAGGTAGCTAAGCCGTTCTTCTATCAGCTGGACGAGATGTTCATGAAGCTGCCCTCCGTGCTTGACCGACCAAAGCAGCAGGGCCGGGTCATCCAGATGACGGATCATCCAGCTTGCCAAATGCTCCATCACCTTGTCCCAGCGGCTGCCGCGCGCACCGGCATCGACGACACACATCAACGGCGCGAGCGGATACGGCGAAGGTCGGCGGGTCAGGCTGAAGGCGAGCGTGTCATCTACGGTCGCCCTGGGCGGGACACCGAAGCGGCCCAAGTCGGCATGCCGGTAGCGGTCCTCGCTCAGCGGCTCCAGCCAATCCAGCGACGGCACCGGGTCAAGCTCGGCAAAACGCTTTGCGGGCAGGCCTTCCCGATCGCTCAGCGCCCAAAGCATGCGGGGAATGAAGTAGTCCTGTTTCGTGGTCTTCATCGGTCGAGCGATGGTGCATTCGACTACGATATGTTCCTTGCTGCGCACGCCGTCGCGATAGGTCTCGGCCCAGGCGCGCAGGGTCTTGTGCAGATAGGCATGCCGGTTGTGCTCGCGGTAGAGAATGGGCGTGACGTTCTTGGTACGCCATTCGTTGATCCGTTCCTCTTCCTTGCCTTTGGAGAAACTGCCGAAGGCGAACATCTCCGGCGGCGACTCGCCCAGCAGACGGTCGGCAGCCAAGGCATCCATCATGTAGCGCAGCACCAGGTCGTTGAGGCTGTAGCCGACGAAGCACACGGTGTAGTTGCGGAACAACTCGCTAGCGAAACGGGCTGCCCAGCGCTCGGTGAGATAGGCCAGGCCGAAATCGCCGCTTGAGACGACCAGCCGGTCCAGTTCGCTCGCGGTCGGCGCAGCGCTGAGCAGGCCATGCAGGTACACCAGGCCATCCCAGCGATTCTTGGGCACAGGCAACAGTGGGGCCTTGAAACGCTCGATGGACAGCGACTTCGCGGCAATCACCTCCTCGAACAGGCGGTCGAAGTTGGTGGTGACGAGGCGGGTGTGGCCGGTGCGACACTTGCTCAGTGTCAGCAACGACTCATGGGTCACCATCGCGTTTTTGGCGGTGAGATTCGGGGTGAGAATTTCAGCGAGCGCCTTCCGAACAAGGGCCTCTTTGCGACGGCCGACGATGTTGTCTTCCAGCAAGCCGATGGCGGTATCGAAATGCCCGGCCTTGATCGCCGACTGCTGCACCGCAGTGGGCGTGACCGCCAGGGCTGAATAGACCTTCTTCACCAGCCCGGCGAAGCCCGGCAGGCGCGCCGGGTAGGAAATGCCTGCGCCGCAGAAGAACACGACGCGACCATCTTCGTGCGCCTGCAGCAGGCGCTCGGGGATGTCGGGGCCGTGGCGGACGAACTGCATTCAGTGGGCCTCGGAAAACACGCGTTCCAGCGTCGCCGGGATCAGTGCGTCGTTGGCTTGGCGGATGGTGGCGTGGCGGGCTTTGAGTTCTGCCACTTTGGTTTGTAAGGTTTCGAAAGTTCGCTGCGTGGCGAGGGATGGAATCGGAACCTCAATCGCCATCAGCTTTTCGAGACCCAGTGTCCGGTTTCTGCCTGCTCCGCCAGGCGATGCCTCGCCAATCTTTCCCAGACCGTCATCGGTGAGGAAGTAGTAGCGCAGGAACTCCGGCGAAGTGATATCGGGATCAACGCGACAGGTAATGAAGCGATGAGAGCCGAAGCGGCCCGCATTCTCCGGCTGAGCAACGGCGATGGCACCTTCCCAAGCGAACACGTTGGAGAAGAGAAGGTCACCGGGTTCGATGCTGAACAGTCGTTTGGTACCCACACCGGCGCCGGAGAGTGGCGGCTTGTGGAACGTGCCTTTGCCAAAGGAGCGGATTCCCAGCTCCGGATAGCTGCCTTCAAGTTCGATGGCAATTTCCCTCCGCACCAATGGTGCCACCTCGGCCATCGGCCGCACGGGCGCACCGGCAATGGCGTCACGAAAGCGCACGGCGAGCAACCGGTCGGCGTCGCGCTCGATGGCGTCGAGGTGTTCGTTGACCTGCCGAACCTTGTAGGCCAGTGTATCGAGACGGCTGACAAGGGCTTGTTGTTCGGCAAGCGGCGGCAGTGGAATCCGAATTGCCAAGAACTGGCTCGGCTTGATCCGGTTCTTCCCGCTCGTGCCTTGTGCCTTCTCATCACAAAGATTCCAGAAACCACGCCATTTCGTGATAAGTCGTATCCATCGCGGGTCTGTCCGGCCCTTGTCCAGCGCAAATGTCGGAAACTCCCCGCTGACATGGGTTCCTGCGAGTTCTTGTGTGGCTACTGCCACGCTTCCGTTCCTGGCCCAGATCTTGTTGACGACCAGATCGTTAGCTTCGATTCGGTTGAGCTTGGAATACTTGGTGTCGGCACCGTCGATTGTCTCGCGCTCGTAAGCACCTTCTCCCCAAAGACGAACGCCCAGCTGGCGATAAGCCGTTCCCGCAGTTGGCGTTACGAATCGCTCAACGGAGATGCACACATCCCCCAACGCGACTTTGGGCCACGCCTTCATACGCTGCCCTCCGCATCGCCACCACGCGCAATCCGCCGCACTTCCAGCTTACGCCGCGTTTTTTCCAGTTCTTCGGCCAGCAATTTTTCATCCGGCAGCGCCGTCCGGTATTCAGCCGTCAGCACCTTGTTGGACAAACCTTCGAGCGTGTAATGCGCTTCGTTGCTGCCTTTGCCTGCGCACAGGATCAGCCCGATGGGCGGGTTTTCGCCGGGCTTCATCCAGTGCTGGCGGGCGTAATTGAGGTACATGTGCATCTGCCCGGCATCGGCATAACTGAACTGGCCAACTTTGAGATCGATGACCAGCAGGCACTTCAAGCTGCGGTGAAAGAACAAGAGGTCGATGCGATACCAGTTGTCGTCCAAACGCAGGCGACGCTGACGGCCCACGAAAGAGAAGTCGTCGCCCAGCTCCAGCAGGAAGTCGGCAAGGTGCTGGACCAGTGCGTCCTCAAGGTCGGATTCGGAATACTCGTCTTTGAGATTGAGGAACTCCAGCACGAAGGGGTCTTTGATGGCCTGCTCGGGGGTGAGGGCGTCACCGGGTTCGGCCACTTCCCCCTTTTGGAGCATCGCCGCCTTGTTGTGCGAGAGGGCGATGCGTTCGTAAAACTGGCTGTTCACCTGCCGGTCGAGCTGGCGCACCGACCAGCCGCAACGCAGCGTTTCGGTTTCGTAGAAGGCACGAGCCTGCGGGTTTTTGACCGAAAGCAGGCGCACATAGGCCGACCAAGGCAGCGGGAAGGCTTGGGCCAGTGCAGATAGATCCGGGGATTGCCCAGACGCCGTCTGGAGAATTGGTGCAGCGGTCGATTTGGCAGACAGCGTCTGCGCAATCTGAGGCGCGGCAGATTTGCCAGACAGTGTCTGGCAAATCTTGTCCGTGGGCCAAGCCAGATAAAACAGACGCATTTGCTGCAAATTTTGCCGACTAAAGCCACGCCCGAAAAGGGCTGTCAAATCGGTTGCCAAGCGAGCAAGCAGCGCTTCACCATACTCGGCCCGATCTCTGCCGCCCTGTTCAAACTCGACAATGCGCCGCCCGATCTCCCAATAACTGGCCGTCATCAGGGCATTGACGCTGCGTGCAGCGGCGCGGCGGGCAGCCTCCAACAGCGCGACGATGTCGCCATGAACGGCAGCGTAGTCTGCCTGATCCAGAATGGCTGGCGTGCTGCGATCGGTCATGCCTGTACCTCGGCTACCAAGGCTTCGATCTCGCCCAAGAGGCGCATGACTTCAGCCTCGTGGCTGCGCATGACGGCGATCAGGTCTTTGGGATCGGCATGTTCCAGCTCGGCCTTGGCGTTCGGATTTTTCAGATCCAGGTTGAAGATCGGCCAGTACAGGGCGTCGCCCTCGGCTTGTGCTGCCTTGGCGGCCTGCTCGTGGGCAGATTGTTCATTCTTGAGTGCCTTCAGGCGGTCTTGCAGCTCTGCCTTCTGGCCGTTGGCGGCGGCCTGAATGGCCTGCTCCAATTCCCGAATGGGTTTGCCCAGGGCAATGGTGGCATTGCGCTGGCTTTCGGCCCGTTGCCAGTGCGGTGTGGCGGCGTCGATGGCGGCGGCGCGCTTGGCGGCGAAGTCCACGCGCCAGGACTGCGGCCCTTCCTTGCGGGCGTGCCACCAGTCGAGCACCGGCTGAAAGGCCTCGAAGGGCAGTGGCGCGGTCTTGCTGTATTTCTTGCGGCCCTCGGGCTGGGGCAGTTCGTAGTACCAGATCTCGTCAGTGGGGTCACCGCGCTGGAAGAACAGCAGGTTGGCCGGGATGTCGGTGTAGGGCGCGAACACGCCTTGCGGCAGGCGCACGATGGTGTGGAGCTTGAATTCCTTGAGCAGCTCCTCTTTGATGACGGCGCACACGCCATCGCCAAACAGCGTGCCGTTGGGCACGACGACGGCGGCGCGGCCTCCCTGCTCGGTGCCATGCCCGGCATAGCGCAGCTTGCGCATGATGTACTGCAGGAACAGCAGCGCGGTTTCGGCCGTCTGCATGTTGGCCGGGAAGTTGGCCTTGATGCCGGCTTCTTCCTCGCCGCCGAAGGGCGGGTTGGTGAGGATCACGTCCACCCGCTCGCTGTGGCCGATCTCGGTGATGCGCCGCTCCAGTGTGTTGCCGTAGGCGATCTGCGGCGCTTCCAACCCGTGCAGCAGCAGGTTCATCTGCGCCAGCATATAGGGCAGCGGCTTGGCCTCCTGGCCATAGAGGGTGTCGCGCTGCAGGGTGCGGCGCTGGTCCGGATTGGTCACCTGCTGGGCGATGTGGTCGTAGGCTTCCACCAGAAAGCCGCCGGTGCCGCAGGCCGGGTCGAGCACGGTCTCGCCCAGGCGCGGGTCGGTGACCTGCACCATGAAACGCACGACCGGGCGCGGGGTGTAGAACTCGCCCGAGTCGCCAGCTGCGTCGCGCATCTCGCGCAGCATCGATTCGTACAGGTGCGAGAGGGTGTGGATTTCCTCGCTGCTGCTGAAGTGAATACCGTTGATCTTGTTGATGATGTCGCGCAGCAGGTAGCCGCTGACCATGCGGTTTTGCACGCCACGAAACACGTTGGCGATGACCTCGCGCTGGCTGCCTTTCTCGCCGCTGCCGGCCAGGCCGCGCAGATAGGCGAACAGGCCCGCGCCGCGCGAGCCGTCGGCGCGGTGGCATTCGTCCTGGTTGATGAAGGCCAGCAGTTCGTCGCCGGTCAGGCCGTCCTCGCGTGCGGCCCAGTCGCGCCAGCGGTAGGGGGGCTCGATGATGGGGTGGTAGGGCTTGCCGTCGATCTCCGCTTCTTCCTCATGCACGACTTCGAGGTCGTCGAGGAACTTGAGAAACATCACCCAGGTAAGCAGCGGCAGGCGGTCGACGTCGCCATTGAGGCCCTTGTCCTTGCGCAGGATCTTGCGGGCGCTGCCGATCAGCGCCGACAGGTTGTCGCGCGTGGTCAGCGGTGCCTTGGCACGTTTGCTTCGGGTCTTCTTTTCGGTTGCGGCCATTCAGGAGGTTCTCGTCATTGGTAAAGGGCCGTCTGCAGGCGCGAGACGGCTTCCTTGAAGGGTTTGATGCCGCCGAAATGCTGGTTGGCGATTTCGGAGGGGCTGCCGAAGCGGTCGAAGGGTTGCACCTTCATCAGCTCGGACAGGGCGTTGAACTGGATGATGCCGCGTTCGATGTACTTGTCGAGCAGCAGCGTGAGGATTTCGCGGGCTGCACCGCCGTACTGGCCGAACAGATCCTGCGCTGCCTTTCTGGCCTGTTCCGCGCGTTGGCGGCGGGTGAGCAGCGGCGCGTTCCAGGCCAGATGGCACAGCAGATCGAAGGGGTCGGCATCGGGCTGGTCGGCGCTGGCCGCCAGCTCCTCGAAGCTGATGCCGCGCTCGGTCAGCTCACGCAGCACTTCGGTGCGGGTGTCGGAGCTGGCCCAGGCGGATTGCAGCGCATCGCGGCTCGGGTACAGGGTCCGAACGGTGCGGCCCGAGTATTCGGTGTATTTGACCACTTGCAGTTTCTTGCCGTCGGTGTCGAGGTCGTAGACTAGGTGGCCGATCACCTCGACGTCGCCGCCGTCGACGTAGAACTTGCGTGGCTCCTCCGGCGTCTCGGTCAGGATTTCGCCCTGGCCTTCGTCGGTGTTCGTGGCATCTACGGTGTAGTCGGCCGGCGGTTCCACGCCGGGGGGCGTTTCAATGACCGACTCGACGGTTTCGCCAGCCTCATCGATGGTTGCTTCCTCGATGCGCGCGGGATCGCCATCGAAATCCGGATCGGCAAAATGCTGGGTGGCGGTGCCGGTGAAGTCGATGATGTTGAAGTATTCCTTGCCGTAATCGACCTTCAATCGCGTGCCGCGCCCGATGATCTGCTTGAACTCGGAGCGGGAGCCGACCACGCGCGCCAGCACCACGTTCTTGACCATCTCGGCGTCGACGCCGGTCGTAAGCAATTGCGAGGTGGTCAGGATCACTGGCGAGGGTTTGTCCACGTCCCGAAAATGCTCGAAGTGAGTCAGGCCAATGGCACCTTCGTCGGCGGTGACGCGGCAGACGTAGTCGGGGTATTGCTTGACCAGATCGCTGTTGAGGTTGACCAGCTCCTGGCGCATTTCGGCTGCGTGCTCCTGATCGACGCAGAACACGATGGTCTTTGCGAAGCGGTCGGTGCCCTTGAGGAAGTCGGCGAGGTGCTTGGCAATGGCCTGGGTGCGCGCACGCAGCGCGATGATGCGCTCGAAATCCTTGGTCTGGTACTCGTCGTCCGGCACCGGGCGACCGAAGCGGTCGAGTTCGTCCTTGGACGGTCGCCAGCCGGCGGCATCCACCGTGGTGATCACGCGATGCACGCGATAGGGCGCGAGAAAGCCATCCTCGATGCCCTGGCGCAGGCTGTAGGTGTAGACCGGATTGCCGAAGTATTCGTAGCTGTCGCGCGATTCCTCGCGCAGCGGCGTGGCCGTCATGCCGAACTGCACGGCGGGCGCGAAGTGATCGAGTACCGCACGCCAGTTGCTGTCGTTGCGGCTGGAGCCGCGATGGCATTCGTCGATGATGATCAGATCGAAGAAGTCCGGCCGGTACTGGCGGAACACGTCTTCGTTGGCGGTGGACAGCGCCTGATAGAGGCCGAAGTACATGTCCCGGCTCTGACTCACGTCGCCTCCGGCGATCTTGTGGCGCGCATCACCAAAGGGCGCGAACATCTTGGCCATCGGGTCATCGACCAGGATGTTGCGGTCGGCCAGGAACAGGATCTTCGGGCGCCGGTATTCGCCGGTGCGGTTCCAGCGGCTGTTCCACAACTTCCAGCACAGCTGAAACGCCACGCAGGTCTTGCCGGTGCCGGTGGCCAGCGTGGCGAGCACGCGCTTTTGGCCAAGCAGGATGGCCTCGATCACTCGGTTGATCGCGATCTGCTGGTAGTAGCGCGGCACCTTGCCCGAAACCAGGTTGAAGGGTTCGAGCAGGTGGGGTGTGGCCGGATCGGGCAGCGCGGTGGCGGCGGTCAGCCGCTGCCAGAGTTCGGCGGGCGTGGCAAAGCGATCCACCTCGCGCTCGGTGCCGGAGGTATAGTCGATCTCGATGAGCCGATGGCCGTTGGTGGCGTAGGCGAACTTCAGGCCGAGCATCTCGGCGTATTCTTTGGCCTGCTGCACCCCAGATTCCGCCGGCAGCCCCAGTTCTTTCGCTTCCACGACGGCCAGTGGATAGTCGCGCCGGTAGTACAGCAGGTAGTCCGCACGTTTCTGCTTGCCACGGCGCACACGCCCGCCGGTGACGATGATGCGGCCATTGGTGAAGGTACGCTGCTCGCCGATCACGTGCGGCGCATTGCCCCATCCGGCCTCGACGAGCTTGGGTGTGACCAGCTCGCGGCAGGTGTCGGCCTCGGTCATGATCTGTGTCGTTGCCGTCATCGAGGCTGCCTGTTCTGTTTGTGAGTCATCGCCGCTACGGCATGTTGGGGAGCGGTGTTTGGCCCATCGCTTTGGCTCGGGCATCTTACATGAGTCAAAACAATTCCGACCCTCCTCGCATCCTTGCGCAGCAGCAAGAGTTGCTGCTCGCGCAGCGGCGCGAATAGTCCCAAAATGGGACTATACTGCAAGCCATGCGAGTGATTGCCGTGTCCACCCTTCGAGCCTTCTGGGAGCGCCATCCAGACGCCGAGCAGCCGCTGAAGGCCTGGTACGAGGAAGCCACGAGTGCGACCTGGAGCCAGCCCGCTGACATCAAGGCGCAGTACCGCAGCGCCAGCGTGCTGAAGAACCGTCGCGTGGTGTGCAACATCAACGGCAATGACTACCGGCTGATCGTGGCCGTTGCCTACAAGTTGCAGATCGTCTACCTGAAGTTCGTCGGCACCCACAAGGAGTACGACGCAGTGGACGCAGCAACCATCGATTCGGCCTGACCGGCCACGGAGGAAAACATGGACATCCGCCCCATCCGCACCGAAGCCGACTACAAGGCCACGCTCGAGGAGATTTCGGCCTTGATGGAATCCGACCCTGATCTGGGCACGCCGGAGGGTGATCGCCTGGACATCCTGGCCACGCTGGTGCAAGCCTACGAGGCCAAGCACGTGCCCATCACTGCGCCTGATCCGGTCGAAGCCATCAAATTCCGCATGGAGCAGAGTGGTCTGTCCGTCAAAGACCTCGAGCCCATCATTGGCAAGAGCAACCGCGTTTACGAAGTCCTGAACCGCAAGCGCCCACTGACGCTGGCCATGATCCGACGACTGCACAAGAGCCTGGGCATCCCGGCCGATGTGCTGATTGACTGACAACGGCTACACGCTGTGCCAAAATTCGCACACCTGTTCCGACCCCGTTCTGGTGATGGTTTTGGATCTGAAACGGCTAAACTTCTGACCAGACTGGTTGAATTGATTGGGGGCACCTATGCGCACCTGGCAAATCCAAGAAGCAAAAACCCACCTGTCCGAGCTTGTCCGGGACACGGGGCGGGCCGGACCGCAGGCGATCACCTGGCATGGCCGCGAGGTCGCGGTGGTGCTGTCCTGGGCCGAATACGAACGCTTGACTGGCGCGGGCCAATCGCTGGTCGATTTCATGCAGCGCTCGCCGCTGTTCGATAGCGATGACATCGATCTGCGCCGGGATGCCAGCACGACCCGCGAGGTGCTGCTTTGAGTTACCTGATCGACACCAACGTGCTGTCGGAACTGCGCCGCCGCGATCCCGATGCCAGGGTGGTGCGCTGGATGTCCGAGCGCCCGGCCAGCACGCTCTACCTTTCTGTCCTGACGCTGGGTGAGTTGCGCAAGGGCATCGAGGGCCTGCCTGAAGGAGATCGCAAGCGCCGCCTGCTCGACTGGCTGGAGGTTGACCTGCCAACTTTCTTCGCCGGACGCATCCTGCCTGTCGATGCCGCCGTAGCGGATCGCTGGGGGCGTCTGATGGCACAGGCTGGACGCCCGTTGCCCGCCATCGACAGTCTGCTGGCGGCTACTGCGCTGACCCATGGTTTGATGCTGATCACGCGCAACCTCAAGGATTTTCAACACCCGGATCTGCCGCTGCTGGACCCTTGGCTTACATGAGGCTGCCGGGCCAGCCCGCAGTGCGGCGCGTCTGAGACGGCCAACACTGGGGGAACAGGCAAAAAAACCCCAACCGATGAGGGTTGGGATTTTGGGTAGGTGGTGGTGGAACGCGGAACCGAACCCGCGTCCGTCATCTGAATCGTAGTCCGTCCGCAAGTCTCCAGTCCCGGATTTGGATCATTTGGCCGTTTCCGTGGACATTCGTCCGAACTGGAACGACCCCGGAGAGCAGGTTTTGAAGCGCCGTACTGGCTACCAGTCGGCTCCCGCACCTGCGGCATGTGACGCGCCACGTATTGACAACGGCTACACGGTGCGTCACAATCCGTGTATCTTTTGTGTATGCGCGAATAGGAGAAACCCATGCGTGACGCCGCCATCAATCTGCGGGCCTTGCCCGAACAGCGCGATCTGATCGATCACGCCGCCAGCCTGCTTGGCAAGAACCGCTCGGACTTCATGCTCGAAGCGGCCTGCGAGCGCGCGCAGTCCGTGGTGCTGGATCAGGTCTTTTTCAGCCTGGACGCCGACAAGTTCAAGCAATTCACCGCGCTGCTCGACGCACCTCCTGGCCCCAACCCCGGGCTTGAACGTCTCATGGCCGTCAAGGCACCCTGGAGCACCGGCGCGGCATGAGCTTGCTCTTGAGCGCACCGCTTCCGCTCGCCACCACCCACATCCTGGACGATTTCGCTTGCGGTGAAGCCAGTCTCGATGAATGGCTCAAGCGCCGGGCACTGACCAACCAATTGAGCGGTGCCAGCCGCACCTTCGTTGTCACGGACAGGCAAGGGCGCGTCTACGGCTACCACGCGATGGCCGCAGGCGCGGTGGCACATCAGGCGGCAAGCAGCAGCGTGCGCCGCAACATGCCCGATCCAGTGCCCGTGATGGTTCTGGCCCGGCTGGTCGTCGACCATCGAGCGCAGGGCATCAAGCTTGGAGCATCCCTGCTGCAGGACGCCGTCGGTCGAGCGGTGAGCGTTGCGCAGCACGCTGGTGTGCGGGCGCTGCTTGTCCACGCTCTCCACGACCGCGCCAAGCAGTTCTACGAGCACTACGGCTTCCAGGAGTCACCGCAGCATCCGATGACGCTGATGCTGCGCTTGCACTCCGTCAAGGCTTGACCCAGCCTGCGGCATATGCCGAGCTTGGCTGTCACGCAGGCCTTCAAAGCAGCTGGCATCGGCGAGTGCCGTCGGGGCCGAGGCTGCTCCGGCCAACAGCAGGTTGCACAGTTGCAGGCGTTCGGAGGAACCCGCACAAGTACGCGGAAACCGGCGCGAACAGGCAAGAAAAAATCCCAACCGATGAGGGTTGGGATTTTGGGTAGGTGGTGGAGCTGGGCGGGATCGAACCGCCGTCCGCAAGCCATCTGTGTGCAGTTCTACATGTGTAGTCGTCTGATTTGGGTCTCGCCAGATGTGCCGCGCAGCGACACGCTGCACACCCTGCCAGCAACCTTGGGTCTTACCAGAGCGCAAGTTGCCCGCGCGCTGGCCAGCCGATGTGAATTACCTTGCAGCCGGGACGCCAACGGTATTGCTACCGCTGCCGCCCTTGCCCAGCCCATTGGCCGACTGTTGCAAGGCTCGCCGGGTTAAGCGGCGAGTGCGAAACGTTCGTCGTTTGCAGTTGCTTTTTTTCTGCTGATTTACGAGGTGACAGAACCTCGACATGCCCCGCAGCGCATCCGTTCCCACGTCGAAACCAATGCAGCCCCAGTACGGCTTAGTGTACACCCGATTGCAGAAAGTTCAACAGTTCGAGTGGGGCCTGGATGGTGGCGTCTGCTCCCCAGGTGTGGGGGTCGTCGGCGTGGCCGATGTAGCCGTACAGGGCCGCCACGGTGGCCATGCCGGCCGCGCGGCCGGCTTCGATGTCGCGCCGGTCGTCGCCCACATAGATGCAGGCGCTTGCGGGCAGGTTGAGCCGGCGTGCGGCTTCGAGCAAGGGGGCCGGGTGCGGTTTGGGGTGCGCCGTGGTGTCGCCGCCGATGACCGCGGCGGCGCTGGCAAACAGCGGCAGGGCGGCGGTAATGGGCAGGGCGAAGCGCTCGATCTTGTTGGTGACCACGGCCCATGCCATGCCGTGCTGGAGCAGCGCGGCGACCGTTTCGTTCACTTGCTCAAAGGCTTGGGTGCGCTGGTGCATGCAGCCCTGGTAGGTGTCGAAGAACTCGTGTTTGAGCGCATCGAATTCGGGGTGTTCGGGCCCCAGGCCGAGCGCGGCGTGGATCAGCCCGCGCGCCCCGGCGCCGACGGCCGGGCGGTAGTGCGCCAGCGGCAGCGGCTCCAGCCCGCGCGTGCGGCGCAGTTGGTCGGCGGCCCAGGCCAGATCGGGCGCGCTGTCGATCAGGGTGCCGTCGAGGTCGAACAGCACCGCGCGTACGTTGGAAAATTTCATGAAGCGGGACTCATGCGCCTGGCTTTTGTGTGGCCACGAGGTAGTTGACGCTGGTGTCGGCGTCGAGCCAGTAGCGGCGCGTCAGCGGGTTGTACTGCAAACCGCGCATGGCCTGCGCTTGCAGGCCAGCCGCACGGCAGTGCCCCACCAGTTCGCTGGGGCGGATGAATTTGGCGTATTCGTGCGTGCCCTTGGGCAGCAGCTTGAGCACGTATTCGGCGCCGACGATGGCGAACAGGAACGACTTGGGGTTGCGGTTGAGGGTGGAGAAAAACACCCATCCGCCGGGCTTGACCAAGGTCGCGCAGGCTTGCACCACCGAGGCCGGGTCGGGCACGTGCTCGAGCATTTCCATGCAGGTCACCACGTCGTAGTGTGCGGGCCGCTCCTGCGCCCATTGTTCGGCGCTGATTTCGCGGTAGCTGACGTTTGGGGTTTCGGCCTCGAGCGCGTGCAACTGCGCCACCTTGAGCGCTTTGCTGGCCAAGTCAATGCCCAGCACCTGGGCGCCCTTGCGCGCCATGGCGTCGGCCAGGATGCCGCCGCCGCAGCCCACGTCGAGCACGGTTTTGCCGCCCAAGGGGACGAGGGCTTCGATCCAGCCCAAGCGCAAGGGGTTGATCTGGTGCAGCGGGCGGAATTCGCTCTCGGGGTCCCACCAGCGGTGCGCGAGCTCGGAGAATTTGGCCAGTTCGGCCGGGTCGGCGTTGAGGGGTTTGTCCATGGCCAGATTATGGCTGGGCTTGCGGGTGCCTGCAAAACCAAGTCTTGAAGCGTGGGTGCTGCGAACCACAGGTCCAAGGGCGAGGTCACGCCATGAAAAAACCGCCCCGAAGGGCGGTTTTGGAGTCGGACCTGGGGCGCTTGGCCGGCAGGCTGCGATCAGTTGCGGCGCGTGCCCACCACCTCGATCTCGACGCGGCGGTTTTGCGCCCGGCCTTCGCGGGTGCGGTTGTCGGCCACGGGCTGGGTTTCACCCTTGCCTTCGGTATAGATGCGGTCGGCGCTGATGCCTTTGCTCACCAGGTAGGCCTTGACGGCTTCGGCGCGGCGCTCGGACAGGCGCTGGTTGTAAGCGGCGGGACCAGTCCAATCGGTGTGGCCCACGGCGATGATGACTTCGAGGTTGATCGGGCGGATCTTGTCCACCAAGTCGTCGAGGCGAGCCCGGCCTTCGGGCTGCAGCACGGCGCTGTCGAAGGGGAAGAAGGCATCGGCCGAGAAGGTGACGCGCGCAGCGGCCACTGGGGCTGGAGCAGGGGCCGGGGCCGGGGCCGGGGCGGCCGCAGGCGCCGGTGCTGGAGCCGGAGCGGGAGCAGGTGCCGGCGCCGGAGCTGGGGCGGGTGCAGGCGCCGGAGCAGGTGCCGGAGCCGGTTGCGGCACGATCCAGCCGTCGCAGCCCGGAGCAGCCGTGGCCGGCGTCCAGCTGGCGTTGCGCCAGCACAGGCGGTCGGCGCTGCGCCAGACGGAGCCGTCGGTGGCGCGCCAGTTGTCGATCGTGGCGGTGGCGGGGGCGCCGTGGTTGTGCGCGTGTGCCGGCAAGGCGGCAACGGCGGTCAGGGCAACTGCGGCAAACAAGGCAGCGACATTGTTCAGTTTTTTCATTGCATTCCTCGAAGAAGTGGGTAGACTGGAATTCAACCGAAGCACGACTGCCTCGCCCGAAGGTGCATACATTGTGCCACAAGCAAAGCGTATGGCGATTCTGATTGTGCGCGAGACCGGCACCACGAAGCCGCCGCAGGGGTCGCCAATGTTGCAGGGCAGCAACATGGCCAGGGTTTTCCTGGGCTCCAGGGGCGGCAAGGGCCGATCTTGGGCGTATGCGCGAGGTTTCCGAGCCGCCAGCGCCAGCGCCTAAAATCGCGGATTGCCTTCCCGTTGCCAACCTTGCCGCGCCATGACTTCGTTTGCCAAAGAAACCCTGCCCATCAGCCTCGAAGAGGAGATGCGGCGCAGCTACCTCGACTACGCCATGAGCGTGATCGTGGGCCGGGCGCTGCCCGATGCGCGCGACGGCCTGAAACCGGTGCACCGGCGCGTGCTGTTTGCCATGCACGAGCTGGGCAACGACTGGAACCGGCCCTACAAAAAATCGGCGCGCATCGTCGGTGACGTGATCGGTAAGTATCACCCGCACGGCGACAGCGCGGTCTATGACACGATCGTGCGCATGGCCCAGGACTTTTCGCTGCGGCATCTGCTGGTCGATGGCCAGGGCAACTTCGGTTCGGTCGATGGCGACAACGCCGCCGCCATGCGCTACACCGAAATTCGCCTGTCCAAGATCGCGCACGAGATGCTGGCCGACATCGACCAGGAGACGGTGAACTTTGGCCCCAACTACGACGGCAGCGAAAAAGAGCCGCTGGTGCTGCCGGCGCGGCTGCCCAATCTGCTGGTCAATGGCTCGACTGGCATCGCCGTGGGCATGGCGACCAACATCCCGCCGCACAACCTGAACGAAGTCGTCGATGCCTGCCTGCACCTGCTGCGCCACCCCGAGGCCAGCGTCGATGACCTGATGGAGATCATCCCGGCGCCCGATTTCCCCACCGCCGGCATCATCTACGGCGTGCACGGCGTGCGCGAGGGCTACCGCACCGGTCGCGGGCGGCTGGTGATGCGCGCCAAATGCCACTTCGAGGACATCGACCGCGGCCAGCGCCAGGCCATCATCGTCGATGAACTGCCGTATCAGGTCAACAAGAAGACGCTGCAAGAGCGCATGGCCGAGCTGGTGAACGAGAAGAAGATCGAGGGCATCAGCCACATCCAGGACGAGAGCGACAAGTCCGGCATGCGGCTGGTGATCGAGCTCAAGCGCGGCGAAGTGCCCGAAGTGGTGCTCAACAACCTGTACAAGCAGACCCAGCTGCAGGACACCTTTGGCATCAATATGGTGGCCCTGATCGACGGCCAGCCCAAGTTGTGCAACCTCAAGGAGTTGATCGAGGTCTTCTTGCAGCACCGGCGCGAGGTGGTGACGCGGCGCACCGTGTTCAAGCTGCGCAAGGCGCGCGAGCGCGGCCATGTGCTCGAGGGGCTGGCGGTGGCGCTGGCCAATATCGACGAGTTCATCCGCATCATCCGCGAGTCGAGCACGCCGCCGATTGCGCGCACCGAACTGATGGCGCGGCGCTGGGACAGCGCGCTGGTGCGCCAGATGCTGACGCGCACGCACGCCGACGGCAGCCGCGTCAACGCCGACGACTACCGCCCGGACGCGCTCGAGCGCGACTTGGGCATGCAGCCCGATGGCCTGTACCGGCTCTCCGAGACCCAGGCGCAAGAGATTTTGCAGATGCGCCTGCAGCGCCTGACTGGGCTCGAGCAAGACAAGATCGTGGCCGAGTACCGCGCCGTGATGGCCGAGATCGACGATTTGCTGCACATTCTGGCCACGCCGCAGCGCGTGTCGGTGATCATCGGCGAGGAGCTGGACGCGATCAAGGCCGAGTTTGGCCAGACCCGGCTGGGCGCGCGCCGCAGCACCATCGAGCACAGCGCCCACGACCTCTCGACCGAAGACCTGATCACCCCGACCGACATGGTGGTCACGCTCAGCCACGGCGGCTACATCAAGAGCCAGCCGCTGAACGAGTACCGGGCGCAAAAGCGCGGCGGGCGCGGCAAGCTGGCCACCGCCACCAAAGACGACGACTGGATCGACCAGCTGTTCATCGCCAACACCCACGACTGGATACTGTGCTTTTCCAACCGCGGCCGCCTGTACTGGCTCAAGGTCTGGGAGGTGCCCTCGGGTTCGCGCGGTGCCCGCGGGCGCCCGATCGTCAACATGTTCCCGCTGGCCGAGGGCGAAAAGATCAACGTGGCGCTGGCGCTCACCGGGGCCAACCGGCGCTTCCCGGCGGATCAGTATGTGTTCATGGCCACCGCCATGGGCACGGTGAAAAAGACGGCGCTGGATGACTTTTCCAACCCGCGCAAGGCCGGCATCATCGCCGTCGATCTGGACGAGGGCGACTTCCTGATCGGGGCCGCGCTCACCGACGGCCGCCACGACGTGATGCTGTTCAGCGACGGCGGCAAGGCGGTGCGCTTCGACGAAAACGACGTGCGCCCGATGGGCCGCAACGCCCGCGGGGTGCGCGGCATGATGCTCGAGGAAGGCCAGCGCGTGATCGCCATGCTGGTGGCCGAGGCGCCCGACGAAGCAGGCGGCGCGCAAGCCAGCGCCGCCACCCCGGCGGCGCGCGCCAGCGTGCTGTGCGCGACCGAAAACGGCTACGGCAAGCGCACCGCGATCAGCGAATACACGCGCCACGGCCGCGGCACCAAGGGCATGATCGCCATCCAGCAAAGCGAGCGCAACGGCCGCGTGGTGGCGGCCACGCTGGTGCACCCCGACGACGAGATCATGCTCATCACCGACAGCGGCGTGCTGGTGCGCACCCGGGTGGCCGAGATCCGCGAGATGGGCCGAGCCACCCAGGGCGTGACACTGATCGCCACCGATGCCGGCGCCAAGCTCAGCGGCTTGCAGCGCGTGGTGGAAAACGACGCCACCCCCGAACCTGCTGCCGACCCCGACGCAAGCCCCGGTCCCACCGACTCCGCCGATCCCGCAGCCAACCCCGACACCAACCCCAGCGCCTGAGCCGCGCCGCAACCTTTGCCACCCCACCCCATGAGCCGCCCCTACAACTTTTCCCCCGGCCCGGCGACGCTGCCCGAAGCGGTGCTGCAACAGGCCGCCGCCGAAATGCTCGACTGGCGCGGCAGCGGCATGAGCGTGATGGAAATGAGCCACCGCGGCCGCGATTACGGCCTGATCATCGAGCAGGCCGAAGCCGATCTGCGCGCGTTGCTGGCCATTCCGCCTCACTACCGGGTGCTGTTTCTGCAGGGCGGGGCGCAGGCGCAGAACGCGGTTTTGCCGCTCAATCTGGCCGCGCTCAAGCCGCTGCGGCAGATGGATTACGTGGTCACCGGCAGCTGGAGCCAGAAGTCGGCCGAGGAGGCGCTCAAATACGGCGACGCGCAAGTGGTGGCCAAGGCCGACGGCTACACCCAGATCCCCGACCCCGCCACCTGGCGGCTGCGCCCGCAGGCCAGCTATGTGCACCTGTGCAGCAACGAAACCGTGCATGGGGTCGAGTTTCACGAGCTGCCTGATTTGCGCGCGCTGGGCAGCCAGGCGCCGCTGGCGATCGATTTTTCTTCGCACGTGCTGTCGCGCCCGCTGGACTGGAGCCGGGTGGCGCTGGCCTACGGCGGGGCGCAGAAAAACATCGGCCCGGCGGGCCTGACGCTGGTGGTGGTGCGCGAGGACTTGCTGGGCCACGCGCTGCCGATCTGCCCAAGCGTGTTCGACTACCGGCTGCAGGCGGCCAACCAGTCGATGCTCAACACCCCGCCCACCTACGCCATCTACATCGCCGGCCTGACGCTGCAGTGGATCAAGGCGCAGCGCGAGGGCGAGCTGAGCGGGCTGGCCGCCGTGGAGGCGCGCAACCGCGCCAAGGCCAAGCTGCTCTACGACTGCATCGACGGCTCGCAGCTGTACTGCAACCGGGTCGATCCGGCCTGCCGCTCGCGCATGAACGTGCCGTTTTTCTTGCGCGACGAGTCGCGCAACGACGCCTTTCTGGCCGGAGCGGCCGAGCGCGGGCTGCTGCAGCTCAAGGGCCACAAAATGGTGGGCGGCATGCGCGCCAGCCTCTACAACGCGATGCCGCTGGCGGGCGTGCAGGCACTGGTGGAGTGGCTGCGCGAGTTCGAACGCCAGTCATGAACCCCACCGCCGCCCACACCCCATGAGCCTGTCTGACCCTGCGTCCTCGAGCGCGGCGGCTTCTGGGCCGGCCGCTGCAACGCCAGCCGCGCCCGATGCCGGCACCGTCGGCCTGCACAGCCCGGTCGCTGAAAGCCGGGTGGAGCAAACCCCGGCGCTGGCCGACTTGCGGCTGCAGATCGACACCCTCGACGCCCAGCTGCTGGCGCTGCTGAACCAGCGCGCGCGCGTGGCCGAGCAGGTGGGGGCGATCAAGCGCGCCGAGGGCTCGCCTTTTTTCCGCCCGGATCGGGTCGCGCAAGTGATCGAGCGCCTGCAGGCGCGCAACCCCGGCCCGTTGCTGAACCAGCACGTGGGCGCGATCTGGCGCGAGATCATGTCGGCCTGCCTGGCGCTGGAGGCGCCGCAGCGGGTGGCGGTGCTGGGGCCGGCAGGCACCTTCAGCGAGCAGGCGGCGGTGGAGTATTTTGGCAGCGCCGCCAACCTGATTTTTTGCAGCAGCTTCGACGAGGTCTTTCACGCCACCGCCGCCGGCACGGCGCAGTTTGGCGTGGTGGCGATCGAAAACAGCACCGAAGGCGTGGTCACGCGCTCGCTCGACTTGTTTTTGCGCTCGCCGGTGCACGTGGTGGGCGAGGTCAGCCTGCTGATTCGCCACAACCTGCTGCGCCAGTGCAACGCGCTCGAGGGCATCGAGGCCGTGCTGGCGCACCCGCAGGCGCTGGCGCAGTGCCAGCAATGGCTGACGCGGCACCTGCCACAGGCCGAGCGGCGCGCGGTCGAGAGCAACGCCGAGGGCGCGCGGCTGGCGGCCGGCAACCCGGCCTGGGCGGCGCTGGCCAGCGAGCGCGCCGCCGCCCAGTTTGGCTTGCACATCGTGGCGCACGCGGTGCAGGACGAAGCCTACAACCGCACCCGTTTTGCCGTGATCTGCCTGCCGCAGACCATGGCCACGCCGCCGCCTTCGGGGCGCGACTGCACCAGCCTGGTGCTGTCGGTGCCCAACCGACCCGGTGCCGTGCACGATCTGTTGGTGCCGCTCAAGCAGCACGGTGTGTCGATGACGCGCTTCGAATCGCGCCCGGCCAAATCGGGCCAGTGGGAGTATTACTTCTACATCGACCTCGCCGGCCACCCCTCGCAACCGCACGTGGCTGCGGCCCTGCAGCAGTTGCAGGGCCTGTGTGCGTTTTACCAACTGCTCGGGGCCTACCCGGTGGCCGATTGAAGGGGGCGGTGGCGATGTTCGAACAACTCGGTCTGATCGGCTGCGGCCTCATGGGCGGCTCCTTTGCGCTGGCGCTCAAGCGCGCCGGCCTGGTGCGGCGCGTGGTCGGCTACAGCAAATCGCCCCTCACCCTGAGCCGGGCGCGGGCGCTGGGCGTGATCGACGTCGAAGCGCCGTCGGCGCTGCTGGCGGTCTCGGGGGCCGATCTGGTGCTGCTGGCGCTGCCGGTGGCGGCCACCGAAGACACCTTCAAGGCCATTCGCCACCTGCTCGGGGCGCAGGCGCTGCTCATGGACGTGGGCTCGACCAAGGCCGACGTGGTGGCGGCAGCCCGGCGCACCCTGGGCACGCATTTGCCGCAGTTCGTGCCCGCGCACCCGATCGCCGGCAAAGAGGTGGCCGGGATCGAGCACGCCGACGCCGAGCTGTACCGGGGCTGCCAAGTGATCCTGACGCCGCTGCCCGAAACCGCAGCGCAGCAGAGCGCGCGCGCGCAGCAGCTCTGGCAGGCGCTGGGGGCGCAGGTGCGCCTGATGGACGCCCAAGACCACGACGCCGCCTACGCCGCCGTGAGCCACTTGCCGCACCTGCTGGCTTTTGCGGCCGTCAATGCGCTCGGGCAGCAGCGCGCCGGACGGCAGTGGCTGGAGCTGGCCGGCCCTGGGTTCAGGGATTTCAGCCGCATCGCCGCCAGCGACCCGGTGGTCTGGCGCGACATTTTGCAGGCCAACGCGGCCGAGGTGCTGGCGCAGTCGCGCCAGTTTCGGGCCGCGCTCGACGCGCTCGAAGCGGCCATGCAGCACAGCGACGGCAGCGCCCTGCAAAAGCTGATCGCGCACGCCAGCGCGTTGCGCAGCCAGTGGCAGCCGGCGTCAGGCTGCACAACACCACCCGCCGTCCCAGGCACAGAGCCAGCGCATCGGCCCTAGGGCGACGCCAGCGCAGGCAGCCACCGCACCGCAGCCCATAGTTCACCATGTACCAGACCGCCTTTCTCGACTTGCCCCCCCTGATGAGCGCCGCTGGCCGGGTGCGGCTGCCGGGCTCCAAGAGCATCTCCAACCGCGTGCTGTTGCTGGCCGCGCTCAGCGCCGGCTGCACCACGCTGCACGAGGTGCTCGAATCCGACGACACGCAAGTCATGCTGGCGGCCTTGCGCGCCCTGGGCTGCCGCATCGACGCCACGGGCGCGCAGACGCTGCAAGTGCACGGGCTGGGCGGCCAGCTGGTGCAGCGCCAGGCGCAGCTGTTTCTGGGCAACGCCGGCACCGCCATGCGCCCGCTGACGGCGGCGCTGGCGCTGCTGGCGGCCACCCAGGGCGCGCAGTTCGATCTTGCCGGCGTGGCGCGCATGCACGAGCGCCCCATCGGCGATTTGCTCGACGCGCTGCGCCAGCTCGGCTGCCCGGTGCAGTGTCTGGGCCAGCAGGGCTACCCGCCGCTGCGCGTGGGCGACGGCGCGCGGCATGCGCTGCGGCTGGGCGAGGCCATTCGGGTGCGCGGCGACGTCTCGAGCCAGTTCCTCACCGCCTTGCTGCTGGCGCTGCCGCTGGTGAGCGCTCGGCAGTCGATCGTGATCGAGGTGCAGGGCGAGCTGATCTCCAAGCCCTACATCGACATCACACTGGCCATGCTGGCGCGCTTTGGCGTGCAGGTGCAGCGCGAGGGCTGGCAGCGCTTCGTCATCCC
The DNA here is from genome assembly GCA_041694945.1 of Pseudomonadota bacterium. Lineage (GTDB taxonomy): Bacteria > Pseudomonadota > Gammaproteobacteria > Burkholderiales > Burkholderiaceae_C > Serpentinimonas. Next base: position 73,670 of record JBGFRU010000043.1, on the reverse strand, counting down.
GGCGGGCAGCCAGTACCGCTCGCCCGGCGCGCTGCACGTCGAGGCCGATGCCTCGTCGGCGAGCTACTTTCTGGCGCTCGGGGCCATCGCGCCGCCCAGCCCGGGCAGCGAGGGCTTGCGCATCGAGGGCGTGGGGCTGGATTCGATTCAGGGCGACATCCGCTTCGTCGATGCCGTGCGCGCCATGGGCGCCGAAGTCGAGGGCCAGCCCAACGCGCTGTGCGTGCGCCGCGGGCGCTGGCCGCTGCGCGCCATCGACCTCGACTGCAACCACATCCCCGACGCCGCCATGACGCTGGCCGTGCTGGCGCTGTACGCCGACGGCCCGAGCGTGCTGCGCAACATCGCCAGCTGGCGCGTCAAAGAGACCGACCGCCTGGCCGCCATGGCCTGCGAGCTGCGCAAGCTCGGGGCCCAGGTCGAGGAGGGCGCCGACTGTCTGCGCATCGAGCCCCTGCCCGCCGACGGCAGCGGCTGGCGCAGCGCCAGCATCCACACCTACGACGACCACCGGGTGGCGATGTGCTTTGCTCTGGCGGCCTTCAACCCGGCGCGCCTCAAGGTGCGGATCGAAGACCCGAAGTGCGTCGCCAAGACCTTCCCCGATTTTTTTGAGACCCTGTTCGCGGTCTGCCAAACCGATGCGGCCCACATCCCGGTGCTGTGCATCGACGGGCCCACGGCCTCGGGCAAGGGCACGCTGGCCACCGAGCTGGCGCAGCGCCTGGGCTACCACCGGCTCGATTCTGGCCTGCTGTACCGGCTGCTGGGCCTGGCGGCGGCGCGCGCCGGCATCGACACCCGCACGCCGGCCTTGCAACAGCCGGGCGGCGCCGCGGCGCTGGGCCAGCTGGCGCGCGACCTGCCGCTGCGCTTCGAGGGCCAGCAAGTGTGGCTGGGGGACGAGGAAGTGAGCGCTGCCCTGCGCAGCGAAGCCGCCGGCATGGCGGCCTCGCGCGTGGCCGCGCTGCCCGAGGTGCGCGCGGCGCTGCTGGAGCTGCAGCGCAACTTCAGGCGCCTGCCCGGCCTGGTGGCCGACGGGCGCGACATGGGCACGGTGGTCTTTCCCGACGCCGCGCTCAAGGTCTACCTCACCGCCAGCGCCGAGCAGCGCGCCCAGCGGCGGCACCAGCAACTGATGGCGCAAGGGATCCCTGCTACAATGGCAGACCTTTTGGCTGACCTTCAGGCGCGCGATGAGCGCGATCGCTCGCGCAGCGCCGCGCCTTTGAAGCCAGCCGAGGAAGCCCGCCTACTGGACAACTCCGAGCAGCGCATCGAGCAATCGGTGCAGCAGGTGCTCGACTGGTGGCAGGCGTGCAACTCAGGCCCCAACGGCCCCGCCGGCTGCCTCTGACAGCCGCAGGCCCGAGGGTTCATAACCATGAAACCCGCAGCGCCCGCTGGCCCTGCGTTTTTGTATCCGCCGCATGCCTTGTAATGGTTCCCTCGCAAGGCGCACGCGGCCCAGGAAGCCCCATGTCTGAATCCTTTTCCGCCCTTTTTGAAGAATCGCTCAAGCGCGCCGAAATGCGCCAAGGTGAGGTCATCACCGCCGAAGTCGTGCGCATCGAGCACAACCACGTCGTGGTCAACGCCGGCCTCAAATCCGAAGCCTACGTGCCCATCGCCGAGTTCAAGAACGATCAGGGCGAACTCGAAGTCCAGGCCGGCGACTTCGTCTCGGTGGCCGTGGAAGCGGTCGAAAACGGCTACGGCGACACCATCCTGAGCCGCGACAAGGCCAAGCGGCTGGCGTCGTGGATGGCGCTCGAGCGCGCGCTCGAATCGGGCGACTTCGTCACCGGCACCACCAGCATCAAGATCAAGGGTGGCCTCAAGGTCATGGTCAACGGCATCAGCGCCTTCCTGCCCGGTTCGCTGGTCGACAGCCGTCCGACCAAGGACCTCACCCCCTACGAGAACAAGACGCTCGAGTTCAAGGTCATCAAGCTTGATCGCAAGCGCAACAACGTCGTGCTGTCGCGCCGCGCCGTGGTCGAAGCCTCGATGGGCGAAGAGCGCGCCAAGCTGCTCGACACCCTGCGCGAAGGCGCGATCGTGCATGGCGTGGTCAAGAACATCACCGAATACGGCGCCTTCGTCGATCTGGGTGGCATCGACGGCCTGCTGCACATCACCGACATGGCCTGGCGCCGCGTGCGCCATCCGTCCGAGGTGGTGCAGCCGGGCCAGGAAGTCACGGCCAAGGTGCTCAAGTTCGACGCCGAAAAACAGCGCGTCAGCCTGGGCCTGAAACAAATGGGCGACGACCCGTGGATGGGCGTGGCGCGCCGCTACCCGGCCAGCACGCGCATGTTCGGCAAGATCACCAACATCGCCGACTACGGTGCCTTCGTCGAGCTCGAGCCCGGCATCGAAGGGCTGGTGCACGTCTCCGAAATGGACTGGACCAACAAGAACATCGCCCCCAACAAGCTGGTGGCGCTGGGCGACGAGGTCGAGGTCATGGTGCTCGAGATCGACGAAGACAAGCGCCGCATCTCGCTGGGCATGAAGCAGTGCCGCGCCAACCCGTGGCACGAGTTTGCCGAAGCCACCAAGCGCGGCGACCGCGTCAAGGGCCCGATCCGCTCGATCACCGACTTTGGCGTGTTCGTCGGCCTCGCCGCCGGCATCGACGGCCTGGTGCACCTGTCCGACCTGTCGTGGAACGAGCCCGGCGAGACCGCGGTGCGCAACTTCAAGAAGGGGCAGGAAGTCGAGGCGATCGTGTTGGGCGTCGATGTCGAGCGCGAGCGCATCAGCCTGGGCATCAAGCAGCTCGACGGCGATCCGTTCACCACCTTCGTGTCGATGAACGACAAGGGCGCGACCGTGGTTGGCAAGGTCAAGAGCGTGGACGCCAAAGGGGCCGAGATCGATCTGGGCTCCGACGTGGTCGGCTACCTGCGGGCCTCTGAAATCGCCCGCGACCGGGTCGAAGACGCGCGCAACGTGCTCAAAGAGGGCGACGAAATCACGGCCGTGGTGGTCAACGTGGACCGCAAGACGCGCAACATCCAGCTCTCGATCAAGGCCAAGGACATGGCCGAGCAGCAAGAGGCCATGGCCAACCTGAGCCAGCAAAACGCGGGCAACGCCGGCACCACCAGCCTGGGGGCCTTGTTGCGCGCCAAACTCGACAACAACGGTTGATGCGGCCATGACGCGCAGCGATTTGGTGCAAGCCTTGGCCGAGCGCTTTGCTCAGTTGGGTCAGCGCGACGCCGAATTGGCCGTCAAAACCATCCTGTCGGCCATCGCGCAAGCCTTGGCCCAGGGGCAGCGCGTGGAAGTGCGCGGTTTTGGCAGCTTCACGCTCAGCGAGCGCGCGGCGCGCATCGGGCGCAACCCGCGCAGTGGCGAGAGCGTGGCCATCGAGGCCAAGCGCGTGCCGCATTTCAAACCCGGCAAGGCCCTGCGCGAGCAGGTCGATGCCGGGGGCGGCACCCCTTCCACATAAAACCCAGCCCAAGCGCAGAGGGTGCAGGTGTGACGGGCTGGTCGGCCCGTTACAATCTTGCTCACCACTGGGGGCAAGCGTGAATTACCTCTCGTGGCTGCTCAAGGCAGCCCTTTTTTTTGTCGTCTTTGCGTTCGCGCTCAACAACCAAGGCGCCGTGCGCGTGCATTGGTTTTTTGGCGCCTATTGGGACGCCCCGCTGGTGCTGGTGGTCTTGGCCGCCCTGGTGCTGGGGCTGGCATTGGGTGTGGCGGTCATGACCCCGCTGTGGCTGCGGGCACGCCGCGCCGCGCGGGCGGCGGTGGCGCCACCACCGGCCAACCAAGCCGAAGCCAAAGCCAGCGGCGGCGAACTGCCCCCCCATGGAATTTGACCTGATCAGCCTGCTCTGGGGCCTGCCGGCGGCGTTTGCGCTGGGCTGGCTGGCGTCGCGCTTCGACTTGCGCCAGATGCGACTGGAAAACCGGCGCGCACCCAAGGCCTACTTTCGTGGTCTGAACCACCTGCTCAACGAGCAGCACGATCAAGCCATCGATGCCTTCATCGAGGCCGTGCAAAACGACCCCGACACCTCCGAGCTGCATTTTGCGCTCGGCAATCTGTTTCGCCGCCGCGGCGACTACGACCGCGCCGTGCGGGTACACGAGCACCTGCTGGCGCGTGCCGACCTGTCGGCGCACGAGAGCGCACGCGCGCGCCATGCGCTGGCCCAGGATTTTCTGAAGGCGGGCTTGCTCGATCGGGCCGAGGCGGCGCTGTTGCGGCTCGAAGGCACGCCGCTGCAGACCGACGCCCGGCTGGCGCGGCTGGCGATCTACGAGCGCACGCGCGACTGGGAGCAGGCCGCTGCCATGGCCGAGCTGCTGGAAGACGCCGGTCGCGGCAGCTTTCAATTGCGGCTGGCGCATTACCGCTGCGAGCAAGCCGCCACCTTGCGCCAGCAGCAGCACACCACCGAGGCGCTGGTGCTGCTCGAGCAACTGGTGCAGCGCATCCCCGAATCGGCGCGGGCATGGGTGCAGTTGGCCGATCTGCGCCACAGCCTGCAGCAAACCGAAGGGGCCTGGGCGGCCCTGCAGGGCATGGTGCAGCATGTCCCGGGGCATCTGCCGCTGGTGGCGCACAACCTGGCGCTGTGGGGCAAGCGCCTGGGGCGCACGCAAGCCGTGCGCGCCCTGCTGCAGCAGTGGAGCGAGCAGCACGCCGCCTCGCTCGACGTCACGCAAGCCCTGGTCAGCCTCGAGGACGATGCACAAGCCGCGCGCGCCCTCTACCTCGAACACCTGCGCCGCGAACCCTCGCTGGTGGCCGCCAGCCTGTGGTTGGGGGGCGCGCACTGGGGATCGCCCGCCGAACAAAAGCTCGTCAAGCCCGCGCTCGAACGCGCCTGCGAGCCGCTCAAGCGCTACCGCTGCGCCGGCTGCGGCTTTGAGGCGCGCCAGTATTTCTGGCATTGCCCCGGCTGCCAGAGCTGGGACAGCTACCCGCCCCTGCGCATCGAAGAGATCTGAACTCCAGCCACCCAGCCACCCAGCCTGCAGCCCCACCATGCCCAGCCACCCACGCAGCGAAATCTTGATCGTCGGCGCCGGACTGGCTGGTTTGGTCACGGCCCTGGAGTGCCTGCGCGCTGGCCGCAGCGTCACGCTGCTCGACCGCGACACCCCGCAGCGCTTGGGCGGCCTGGCGCGTTGGGCTTTTGGCGGCATGTGCCTGGTCGATACCCCGCTGCAGCGGCGCAAGCGCATCCCCGACAGCCCCGAGCGCGCGCTGCAAGACTGGCTGCGCTTTGGCGAGCTCGATGCCAACGAGCTGTGGCCGCGGCGCTGGGCCGAACACTACGTGCAGCGCAGCACGCCCGAGGTCTATGAGTGGTTGCTCGGGCAGGGCCTGCGCTTTCTGCCCGCTGTCAACTGGGTCGAACGCGGCCAGTACGGCGAGGGTAACAGCCTGCCGCGTTACCACGTGCTGTGGGGCACCGCCGCGCACCTGACGCAAACCGTGATCGCCGCCTTGCAGCACGCCGGGCGCAGCAGCGGCGCAGCACGGCTGCAGCTGCGGCATCGGCAGCGCGTCACCGAACTCACGCAGCAGGCGGGCCGCATCAACGGCGCCCTCGCCATCGACGAAAACAGCGGCGCCGAGCAGTTTTTCGAGGCCGATCAGGTGGTGCTCGCCACCGGCGGCATCAACGGCAGCCTGGAGCAGGTGCGCCGCCACTGGCCCACGGCTGCCATGGGCGCGGCTGCACCGAGCGAACTGCTCAACGGCGCCCACCCCTATGCCGACGGCGCGCTGCATGAGCGTGTGCAGGCCCTGGGTGGCCAAGTCACGCACGCTGGGCGGATGTGGAACTACGCCGCCGGGGTGCCGCACCCGCAACCGCATTTTGCCGGCCACGGGCTCTCGCTCATACCGTGCAAATCGGCGCTCTGGCTCGACAGCTCCGGGCGGCGCATCGGGCCACAACCCTTGGTCACAGGGTTTGACACCCACGACCTGTGCCAGCGGGTGGCGGCGCAGCCGCGTGGCTACACGTGGCAGTTGCTCAACTGGCGCATCGCCGCCAAGGAGCTGGCGATTTCGGGTGCCGAACACAACCTGCAGATCCGCGAGCGGCGCTGGCTGGCGTTTCTGCGCGAAACCCTGCTCGGCAACCACCGGCTGGTGCGCCAGATGCTGGCCGAAAGCCCGCATTTCATCGCCGCCGACACGCTGCCCGAGCTGGCGCAGCGCATGAACGCGCTGGCCGGCAACCAAGATCTGGCCCCGGGCACCCTGCAAGCCACCGTCGCCGCCTACGACGCCCAGTTCAGCGCCGGGCTGGCGCACTGCAACGACGAGCAGATTCGCCGCATTCTGCACGCCCGGCTGTGGCGGCCCGATCGGCTGCGCACCTGCGCCCCAGCCCCGTTGAGCCAGCGCGGGGCCGGGCCCTACATCGCGATCCAGTTGCGGCTCATCAGTCGCAAAAGCCTGGGCGGCTTGCAGACCGACTTGCACAGCCGGGTGCTGGACGCGCACGGCCAGCCGCTGCCCGGTCTGTACGCCGTGGGCGAGGCGGCCGGTTTCGGCGGTGGCGGGGCCTGCGGCAAACGCTCGCTCGAGGGCACCTTTTTGCCCGCCTGCATCCTGACGGCGCGCGCCGCGGCGCGCCACATCACCCAAGAAGCCAAGCCATGAACGGTGCCCAAGCCTTGCTCAAAACCCTGGTCGATGCCGGTATCGACACCTGCTTCACCAACCCCGGCACCTCGGAGATGCACTTCGTCGCTGCGCTCGACCGCACACCGCAGATGCGCGCCGTGCTCACCTTGTTCGAGGGCGTGGCCACCGGGGCCGCCGACGGCTACGCGCGCATGGCCGACAAACCCGCCGCCACCTTGCTGCATCTGGGATGCGGCCTGGGCAACGGCCTGGCCAACCTGCACAACGCCCGCAAGGCGCGGGTGCCGCTGCTCAACATCGTCGGCGACCACGCCCGCAGCCACGTGCAGCACGACGCGCCCTTGCAGTCGGACATCGAAACCGTGGCGCGCAACGCCTCGGCTTGGGTGCGCACCTCGGCCAGCACCCAGGCGCTGGGCCACGACGCCACCGAGGCGCTGGCCGCCTGCATCGGCCCGCCGGGTGCCGTGGCCACCCTGATCCTGCCCGCCGATGTGTCGTGGAGCGAGGGCGCGCAGCCGCAGGCCCCCGCCCCCGCCCCCGCGCTACCCTTGGCCAGCACCGCCAGCCTCGAGCGCCTGGCCCGCGTGCTCCAAGGCCCAGGGCGCAAGGCGCTGCTGCTGGGCGGGCGCGCGCTGCGTCAGCCGGCCCTGCTGGCGGCGGCGCGCCTGGCCGCGCACACCGGGGTCGAGCTGTTTGCCGAGACTTTCCCGACCCGCCTGCAGCGCGGGGCCGGCCTGCCCGCCGTCGAACGCATTGCCTACCTGGCCGAACTGGCCTCGGTGCAATTGCGCGGGCTCGCGCATTTGATCCTGATCGACGCCAAAGAGCCGGTCTCGTTCTTTGCCTACCCTGACCAAGCCAGCCGCCTGGTGCCCGATGGCTGCACCGTGCACACCCTGTGCAGCGCCGAGCAAGACGTGGCCGCCAGCCTGGAGCAACTGGTGCACACCGCAGGTGCGGCGCAAGCCACGCCCGCCGTGCAGCCAGCCCAGCGCCCAGCGCGCCCGCGCGGCCAGTTCAACGCCGACAAGGTCTGCAAAGCGCTTGGGCACCTGCTGCCCGAGCGCGCCATCGTCGTCGATGAGGCGCAAACCTCGGGTCTGCTGCTGCCGCTCTACACCGCTGGGGCGCCGGCACACGACCTGCTGACCCTCACCGGCGGCGCGATCGGGCAGGGCTTGCCGTGCGCCGTGGGGGCGGCGCTGGCCTGCCCGGACCGGCCGGTGATTGCGCTCAACGGCGACGGCTCGGCCATGTACACCCTGCAAGCGCTCTGGACCATGGCGCGCGAGCGGCTGCATGTGATCAACATCGTCTTCAACAACCGCAGCTATGCGATTCTGAACCTGGAGCTGCAGCGCGTCGGCGCCGAGGTCGGTGGCAGCGTGGCGCAGCAGCAGTTCGATCTGGGCCAGCCGCCGCTGGACTTCGTGGCGCTGGGGCAAGGCATGGGCGTGCCCTCGCGCCGCGCCAGCAGCACCGAGGATTTTCTGGCTGCCCTCGAGCACGCCTTGGCCACACCGGGCCCGCACCTGATCGAAGCCGTGGTGCCGCGCTCGGTCAGCGGTTTGAAGCTGCGCCTGTTGCCCTATCTGCTGCGCTCGCTGCGCCACCTGCCGCGGCCGCTGGCGCTTGGCGTCAAGCGGGCCGTGGCGCCCTAAGCAGCCCGATCGCCCATCATTGCACCTCTTCCAGCGGCGGGCAGGTGCAAAACAGGTTGCGGTCGCCATAGACGTTATCGACCCGCCCGACCGGGGGCCAGTACTTGCCGGCCAAGGCGCTGCCGTGCAAGGCGGCACCGACTTCGCGCGGATAGGGGTGTGGCCAGTCGGTGCGCGTGAGTTGCGCGGCGCAGTGCGGGGCGTTCTTGAGCGGGTTGTTGTCGCGCGGCCAGTGGCCGGCTTCGATCTGGGCGATTTCGGCCCGGATGGCGATCATGGCGGCGATGAAGCGCTCGATTTCGGCCAGCGGCTCGCTCTCGGTGGGCTCGACCATGAGCGTGTTGGCCACCGGAAAGCTGAGCGTGGGCGCGTGGAAGCCGTAGTCGATCAGGCGCTTGGCCACGTCTTCGGCCATCACGCCGCTGCTTTCCTTGAAGTGGCGCAAGTCCAGGATGCACTCATGCGCCACGTGGCCGCTGTCGCTGGCGTACAGGGTGGGGTAGTGGGGCGCCAAGCGGCGGCTGATGTAGTTGGCGCTCAGGATGGCGCTCTCGGTGGCGGCGCGCAGGCCGTCGGCACCCATCATGCGGATGTACATCCACGAGATCGGCAGCACGGCGGCGTTGCCCAGCGGCGCGGAAGAGATGGCCCCCACGCTTGGCTGCTGCGCAGCCGCGCTGCCCCCCGAGGGGGCGCTCGCCAGCTTGGGGCGGCCCGGCGCTGGCTCGGTGGCCCCCACGCCAGTCGCTGGCGCGGCGCGGCCGGTGTAGGCACCAGCAGCGGCGGCGCTGGCGTGGCCGGGCAGGTAGGGCAGCAGATCGGGTACCACGCACACCGGGCCGACGCCGGGGCCGCCGCCGCCGTGCGGGATGCAAAAGGTTTTGTGCAGGTTCAGGTGGCTCACGTCGCCGCCGAACTCGCCCGGCGCGGCCAAGCCCACCAGCGCGTTCAGGTTGGCGCCGTCGATATAGACCCGGCCGCCGTGGCGGTGGACCAGCGCGCACAGCTCGCGCACCGAGGTCTCGAACACGCCGTGGGTGCTGGGGTAGGTGATCATCACCGCCGCCAGCCGATCGCTGTATTGCTCGCACTTGGCTTGCAGATCGGCCATGTCCACGTTGCCGGCTTCGTCGCAGCGCGTCACCACCACCTGCAGCCCCACCATCTGTGCCGTGGCCGGGTTGGTGCCGTGCGCCGACTGCGGAATCAGGCAGATGTCGCGCTGACCTTGTCCGTTCGCAGCCTGCCAGGCGCGGATCGCCAGCAGACCGGCGTACTCGCCTTGCGAGCCGGCGTTGGGCTGCAAGCTGATGCCAGCGTAGCCGGTGGCCTGGCACAGCCAGTGCCGCAGTTGCTCGTCGAGCAGCCGGTAGCCCTGCATCTGCGCCGCCGGGGCGTAGGGGTGCATGTGGGCAAACTCGGGCCAGGTGATGGGGATCATCTCGCTGGTGGCGTTGAGCTTCATGGTGCACGAGCCCAGCGGGATCATCGTGCGGTCCAGCGCCAAATCGCGATCCGACAGCGACCGGATGTAGCGCAGCATGGCGGTTTCGCTGTGGTGGCGGTTGAACACCGGGTGCGCGAGGATGGCGCTGCGTCGGCGCAGCGCGGGCGGAATGCGCGCCGCGGTGTCGTGTTCCAATTCGCCTAGGCAGGTGAGCGCGTGCGCGCCGTCGGCCAGCAAGGCCCAGAGCCGGTGCAAATCGGCGCGGGTGCAGGTTTCGTCGAGGCTGATGCCCACCCAGGCGGCGCGCTCGCCCACGTAGCGGCGCAGGTTGATGCCGGCGGCCACGGCGCGCTGGTGCAGCTGCTCGGCGGCGGCGGCGCTGCCCAGGTCGAGCGTGAGGGTATCGAAGGCGCTGTGGTGCACCAAGCGCACCCCGAGCTGCTCGAGCCCAGCGGCCAGGATGGCGGTGTAGCGCGCCACGCGCTCGGCGATGCGGCGCAGGCCCTGTGGGCCGTGATAGACCGCGTACATGCTGGCGATCACCGCCGGCAGCACTTGGGCGGTGCAGATGTTGGAGGTGGCTTTTTCGCGCCGGATGTGCTGCTCGCGCGTCTGCAGCGCCAGCCGGTAGGCGCGATGGCCTTGGGCATCCACACTCACCCCCACCAAGCGGCCGGGCAGCGAGCGCTTGAAGGGCTCGCGGCAGGCCAGAAAGGCGGCGTGCGGGCCGCCCGCGCCCATGGGCATGCCCAAGCGCTGGCTGCTGCCAAACACGATGTCGGCCCCCATCTCGCCCGGGGCCTTGAGCACGGCCAGCGCCAGCAGGTCGGTGGCCAGCAGCAGCGCCGCGCCTTTGGCGTGAATCAGGTCGGCGCTGGTCTGCCAGTCGGCCAGCCAACCGCTGCTGCTGGGGTATTGGTTGAGCGCGGCAAAGTAGTCGTCTTGCTGCAGCGCGGCCAGCCACTCGGTCTCGGAATGCACCAGTTGCACCACCAGGCCCAGTGGTGCGGCGCGGGTCTGCAGTACCTCGATGGTTTGCGGGTGGCAGTCGGCGCTGACCAAAATCGTGTGCCCGCTGGCCTTGACCGAGCGCTTGGCCAGCGTCATGGCTTCGGCGGCGGCCGTGGCTTCGTCGAGCATCGAGGCGTTGGCGATGTCCATCGCCGTGAGGTCGCAGACCAGGGTCTGGAAGTTGAGCAGCGCCTCCATGCGGCCCTGCGAAATCTCGGCCTGATAGGGGGTGTAGGCGGTGTACCAGGCCGGGTTTTCGAGGATGTTGCGCAGAATCACTCCCGGCGTGTGGGTGCCGTGGTAGCCCTGACCAATGAAGCTGCGCAGCACCTGGTTTTGCTGCGCGATGGCCTTGAGCTCGGCCAGCGCCGCGGCCTCGCCCACGGCCGGCGGCAGCTGCATGGGCTCGGCGCGCACGATGCCAGGCGGCACGATGGCGCCGATCAGGGCGCGGCGCGAATCCGCACCGATGCAAGCGAGCATCTGCGCCTCATCGGCGGCGCTCAGGCCGATGTGGCGGGCGTGGAATTCGGTCGGCTGCTCGAGCTCGCTCAAGCTGGGTAAGGCAGGGTGGGTCATCGCGGGCGGGGGATGGGGCGGTGCGGGTGCGGTGCGGGTTGGGGTGGTGTTTACTGGGTCAGCTGGCCGTAGGCGGCTTCGTCGAGCAGGGCGTCGAGCTCGGCCGGTTGGCTCAGGCGCAGCTTGAAAAACCAGCCCGCGCCCATGGGGTCGGTGTTGGCCAGGGCCGGGTCGGCGCGCAGCGCTTCGTTGACTTCGAGCACGGTGCCACTCACTGGCATGTAGAGGTCGGCGGCGGCCTTGACCGACTCGACCACGCCAGCGACCGCTTTTTGCTCCAACTGCGCGCCGACTTCGGGCAGCTCCACAAACACCACATCGCCCAGCGCGTCCTGGGCGTGGACGGTGATGCCGACGGTGGCGCAGTCGCCATCGAGGCGCAGCCATTCGTGATCGGGGGTGTATTTCAAGCTCATGGGGGGTTCTCCATTCGGGGGTGGGGGTTGGGTCGCGCAGACCCGGGTGGGGGCGAACGAAAGTTCAGCGGCGATTTCAGCCGCGATGGTAGCGCGTGGGCACGAAGGGCAGGGCGCTGACCGTCATGGGCACGGTTTTGCCGCGCACCACGGCGTGCAACGGGCTGCCCACGGCGGCGTATGCGGGCTGCACGTAGCCCATGGCAATCGGCTGGTTCAGGCTCGGGCTCAGCAGCCCGCTGCTCACTTGCCCGACTGCTTGGCCGCTGGCGGCGTCTTGCAGGGGTGCGCCTTCGCGCACCGGCACGCGCTCGCTGGCCAGCAGCCCGACGCGCCGGCGCGCCAGCGGCTGGCGGCCTTCGAGCTCGGCCAGCACGCGCTGGGCCCCGGCAAAGCCGCCGGCACGGGCGCCACCGCTGCGCCGCACTTTCTGGATCGCCCAGCCCAGTGCCGCCTCGGCCGGGGTGGTGCCGGCATCGAGGTCTTGCCCATACAGGCACAGCCCGGCTTCGAGGCGCAGCGAATTGCGCGCCCCCAAGCCCGCCGGCTTGACTTCGGGTTGCGCCAGCAGCGCGCGTGCAAAGGCGGCGGCAGCGGCTGCGGGCAGCGAGATCTCGAACCCGTCTTCGCCGCTGTAGCCGCTGCGCGTGGCATAGAGCGCATGGCCTTGCCAATGCAGCGCCGCGCCTTGCATGAACACCAGCTTTTCAGTCCCTGGCAGCAGCCGTTGCAAAGCCGTGGCGGCCAGCGGGCCCTGCAGCGCCAGCAGCGCCTGCTCGGGCAGGGCGTCGATGGCACAGCGCTGGCCCAGGCGCGCTTGCAGGTAGGCCAGATCGGCGGCCTTGCAGGCCCCATTGAGCACCAGCCACAGGTGGTCGCCGCGATTCACGAACATCAGGTCGTCGAGGATGCCGCCGTCGTCGGCCAGCAGCAGACCGTAGCGTTGCTGGTTCAGCCCGAGGCCGAGCACGTCCATGGGCAGCAGGGTTTCGAGCGCAGCCGCGGCGTCGGGGCCGCTGAGGCGCACCTGCCCCATGTGCGAGACGTCGAACAGGCTGGCGTGGGCGCGGGTGTGCAGGTGCTCGGCCAGCAGCCCGAGGCCGCTGCCTTGGTACTGCACCGGCAGCTCGTAGCCGGCAAAGGGCACCAGGCGCGCATTCAACTCTTGGTGCAGCGCGTGCAGTGGGGTGCGTTGCAGGGCGGGGGCTGAAGGGACTGCTGCCGTGGCGGGGTCACCAGGGGGCGAAGCAGCCCAGGCGGATGGGGTGTCTGGGGTGGGTCGGGGTGCGCTCATGGCGCATGACTGTAGCGCAGAAAGCAGTCGCGGCCAGCGCAGGCGTCCAGCGCAGACGTCCCGCAGCCGCGATGAGCCTGCGCAACCAGCGGGCACGGGCCACTGTACGGATGGCGGGCCCGCAAACGCTGCACCCAGCCAAGCCGCCCATGAGGCCTTCGGCCTGGGTGCTGGGTGGGCAATCAAACAGTCGCCTCAATCCTCCTCGAGGTCGTCGGCCTCGTCGACGATCGCCTGCGCCGCGAGGAAGTACTTGTTCGTGGCCAGATCGCGCACGGTCTTGATGCCAAAGGCCGCTTTGAGTTTTTCTGCGTCGGCGACCGAGACGCCATACAGCGCATCGACCGGGGCTTCGGCGACTTCGGACATGGGCAGGCCATGGTAGGCCTTGTCCAGAACTTTAGAGAGGTCCATGTTGACTCCTGAGGGTTGAAAAACAGCTGCGGGGGTTGATCCAATGCGCCCGGTTCTGGTTCCCAGGTTTGAAACCGGGCCATCCAGACCGAGGCCGCTGTGTACCCTAACACAGAATTTTGAAGCCCTCGTGAGGGGCCTCAGGGGGTCACATGCCCGCGTAATTGGGCCCGCCGCCGCCTTCGGGCGTGACCCAGACGATGTTTTGCGTCGGGTCCTTGATGTCGCAGGTTTTGCAGTGGACGCAGTTTTGCGCGTTGATCTGCAGGCGCTCGCCGCCGCCCTCGGCCGCAACGAACTCGTACACCCCGGCCGGGCAGTAGCGCTGTTCGGGGCCGGCGTAGCGCGCCAGATTGACCTGCACCGGCACGGTGGTGTCGCGCAGCGTCAGGTGCGCCGGCTGGTGCTCGTTGTGGTTGGTGTTGCTCACAAAGACGCTGGAGAGGCGGTCGAAGGTGAGCTTGCCGTCGGGTTTGGGGTAGTCGATGCGCGCACACTCGGCCGCCGGGCGCAGCAAGCTGTGGTCGGGGGCGTGGCGGTGCACCGTCCACGGCGGGCGCTTGAGGCCGATCTTGGGCAAAAACCAGTGCTCGACACCGGTCATGAGCGCGCCCACGGTGTTGCCTTTTTTGAACCAGGATTTGAAGTTGCGCGCCTGGTCCAGCTCCTCGTGGAGCCAGCTTTGCGCGAACGCGGCCGGGTAGGCGCTCAGTTCGTCGCCACTGCGGCCGGCTTGCACCGCCTCAAAGGCGGCTTCGGCGCACAACATGCCGCTCTTGATGGCCGCGTGGCTGCCCTTGATGCGGGCGGCGTTCAGGTAGCCGGCTTCGCAGCCCACCAGCGCGCCGCCGGGAAATACGGTTTTGGGCAGGCTCAGCAGGCCGCCGGCGGTGATGGCCCGTGCGCCGTAACCGATGCGCTTGCCACCCTGAATGTGGGCGCAGATGCTGGGGTGGGTCTTCCAGCGCTGCATTTCCTCGAACGGGCTCAGCCAGGGGTTGGTGTAGTCGAGCCCGACCACGAAGCCCAGCGTGACCCGGTTGCCCTCGAGGTGGTACAAAAAGCCGCCGCCGTAGGTGCGGTTGTCGAGTGGCCAACCGGCGGTGTGCACCACCAGGCCCGGCTTGGCCTGCTCAGGCGGGATTTCCCACAGCTCCTTGATGCCGATGCCGTAGGCTTGCGGGTCTTTGCCTGCATCGAGCGCAAAGCGCTCGATCAGCTGCTTGCCCAAGTGGCCGCGTGCGCCCTCGGCAAAGACGGTGTATTTGGCGTGCAACTCCATGCCGAGCTGGAAGTCGGGCCCCGGCTGTCCGTCCTTGCTCAAGCCCAGGTGGCCGGTGGCCACGCCCTTGACCGCGCCGGATTCGGTGTACAGCACCTCGGCCGCAGCAAAGCCGGGAAAAATCTCCACGCCCAGCGCTTCGGCCTGCTCGCCCAGCCACTTGCACACCGCCCCAAGGCTGATCACGTAGCAGCCGTGGTTGTGAAAGTTGCGCGGCACCAGCCAGTCCGGCGTGCGGGTGGCCGATTTCTCTTTCAAAAACAGCACGTCGTCGCCGCTCACGCTCTGGTGCAAGGGTGCGCCGCGTTCCTTCCAGTCGGGCAGCAGCTCGCTCAGGGCACGCGGGTCCATCACCGCGCCGGACAGGATGTGCGCGCCCGGCTCCGAGCCTTTTTCCAGCACGCAGACGCTCAGCTCGGCCCCTTTTTCGGCCGCCAACTGCTTGAGGCGGATGGCGCAGGCCAGCCCGGCCGGGCCGCCGCCGACCACGACCACGTCGTATTCCATGGCCTCGCGTGGGCCGTGTTGTTCCAGTAGCGATGCGGGGGTTTTCATGCGGTATGGCGGTGATTGAAGGCGGCACGGGCGCGTGCCTGAACTTACGGCAAACTGTCAGATTCGAGGGTGCGCCATTGTAGGCGGCGCGGGGCCTGGATGGCCGTCGTTTGCGCGACTCAGGGGCCGCTGCTGCGGGCAAACCCTGATTTTTGGGCATAAAAATACCGCCACGGTGGGGTGGCGGTGTGTGCGTGTCGGGTGCAGACACTCGAGGCCAAGCCGCTCACAGCCCCCAGCCGGGGGCTGCGCGGCGGCAGGGCGCCTCAGCGGTCGCGCGCGAAGGGGCGTGGGCGCGGGGTGGCGTCGCTCGAAGGCGGCAGATGCGGCAGGGCGATGCGCGGCTGCTCGCCGGTGAGGGTTTTGAGGAAGGCGACGATGTCGGCGTTCTCGCGGTCGGTGAAGCGCCGGCCCAGTTGCAGGCGACCCATCACGTCCACGGCCTGGGTCAGGGTGTCGGCCCCGCCGTCGTGGAAGTAGGGGTAGGTCATGTCCACGTTGCGCAAGGTGGGCACCTTGAAGTTGAAGCGGTCGGCGTCTTTGCCCGTCACCGCAGCGCGGCCGATGACGGTGGCCCCGGCGCGGCTGTGGTAGGGCTCGACCACGCCCATTTTCTGGAACGCGTTGCCGCCCAGATTCGGGCCGTTGTGGCAGGCGACGCAGCCGACTTCGTTGAACAGGCGGTAGCCGTTGAGCTCGTTGGCGTTGAGGGCGGTGGTGTCGCCCAGCAGCCACTGGTCAAAGCGCGAGTTTGGGGTCATCAGGGTGGTCTGGAACTCGGCCAGTGCAGCCGTGACCATGTCCATGGTGATGCCCTCTTGGCCAAACACCAGACGGAACTCGCGCACGTAGGCCGGAATGGATTCGAGCACGCCGATGGCGAGCTCGTGCGTGAACGCCATTTCGCCTGGGTTGGCAATCGGGCCGCCGGCCTGTTCGCGCAGGGTGGCGGCGCGCCCGTCCCAGAACTGGGCCAGGTTGAGCGCCGAGTTGAACACGGTGGGCGAGTTGATCGGGCCCTCTTGCCAGCGGTCTCCGACCGAGGTGCGCAGGTGGTCGGCGCCACCGCGCATGACGTTGTGGCACGAGTTGCACGAAATGAAACCGGATTTGGACAGACGCGGTTCGAAGAACAGTTTTTTGCCCAGCTCGACCTTGCCGAGGTTGACATTCGGCGCCGGACGGATCGGGGCGTAGAGGTGCTTGAACGGATCGACCGCCGCTGCGGGTGCGGGCGGAATGGGCGGCACCGCAGCACGCGCCGGTGTCGCCGCAGCGGCGCGCGCGGGCGCTGCCGCTGGGGTGGCACGGGCCGGGGCGGCGGCACCGGCACCCGCAGTGGCGCTCGCGGTGCGCGTTGGGGCCGGGGCGTTGGTGGAGGCCAGGGCGTAGCCGCTGACACAAAGCGCCACGGCGGCGGTGATGATATGCACTCTCATCGTTACTTCTCCTACGGGGTTGGGAACTGCACTGGCCCTAGGGTAAGCCCTAATACTTGTGTGGATATTGACGCAGGTCAAGGTTGTTACCGAATGTTAGGGGCGGGGTATTGCGCGTGACCGGGACGCAACAGCGCGTCTGGGCAGCGCGCCACACGCCGGCCACACCCCTCCACTACAATGGGCTGCAATGAAAATCCTCCTGTGTAACGACGACGGCTACCAGGCCGCCGGCATCGTGGCTTTATACGAGGCGCTGCGCGAAGTTGCCAGCGTCGAGGTGGTGGCACCCGAGCACAACAACAGCGCCAAGTCGAACGCACTCACGCTGCACACGCCGCTGTACGTGCAGACGGCGGCGCACAACGGCTTTCGCTACATCAACGGCACGCCGGCCGACTGCGTGCACATAGCGCTCACCGGCTTGCTCGACTACCGGCCGGACCTGGTGGTGTCGGGCATCAACAACGGCGCCAACATGGGCGACGACACCATTTACTCCGGCACCGTGGGTGCCGCCATGGAGGGCTACCTGTTTGGCGTGCCGGCAATCGCCTTTTCGCAAACCGAAAAGGGCTGGCGCCACTTGGACGCGGCGGCGGCCAAGGCGCAGGAACTGGTGCGGCATCTGGCGCCAGCGGTAGCGGCTCACAGCGCGGCGCTTACGCAAGCGCCGCTGCCTGCGGTCGCTGGTGCCGACGCTGCGCTGGCGCGTGCGCTGCCAGCCAGCCACCCAGAGCCGTGGTTGCTCAACGTCAACGTGCCGTGCCTGCCCTCGAGCGAATTGCGGGGCTTCAAAGTGGCGCGCCTGGGGCGGCGTCATGCCGCCGAGCGCGTCATCACCCAGGTGAATCCGCGCGGCGACACCATGTACTGGATCGGCAGCGCCGGCCCAGCCAGGGACGATGCCGAGGGCACCGATTTTCATGCCGCCGAGCACGGCTTTGTCACCGTCACGCCGCTGCAGATCGACCTCACCGACCACGCCCGCCTGGCCTACTGGGGCCAGTCGGTGGCGCAGTGGTCGCGCGTGCTCCCGCGTGCACCGGGGGCGCAGCCGCTGGTCATGCCCGCGCCTGGCACGGAGCCGGCGCAGCCATGAACCGCCCTCGACCGGGTGCCGGAGCTGCGGCGCGTCCGGCCACGCGGCCGGCTTTTCCGGCGCAGATTCCGGGCTTGACGCCCCAGCCTGCGGCCCGCAGTGCGGCGGGCGCCCAAGCGGGCAGCGCGGGCAGGTACGGCGCCGCGCCTGCCGCTGCGCCCGCACCTCGAGGCGGCGGACTGGATTCGGAAGCGGTGCGGTTGGCGCTGGTGCGCCGTTTGGTGGCCCAGGGTTTGCAGCACCCGGCGGTGGAGCGCGCCATGGCCACCGTGCCGCGGCACCGCTTCGTCGATACGGCGCTGGCCTCGCAAGCCTACGAAGACATCAGCCTGCCGATCGGCCTGGGGCAGACGATCTCTCAGCCCACCATCGTGGCGCGCATGCTGGAGCTGCTGTGCACCGGTCGGCCGCTGCCACTGGGGCGGGTGATGGAAGTGGGGACCGGTTGCGGCTACCAGGCGGCGCTGCTGAGCCTGCTGTGCCACGAGGTGTACAGCATCGAGCGCCTGCGCAGCCTGCACGAGCGCGCGCGCGAGAACCTGCGCGAACTGCGCCTGCCCAACCTGCATCTGCTGTTGGGCGACGGCATGGCCGGGTACCCGGCAGGAGCACCCTATGCGGGCATCATCGCCGCCGCCGCCGGGCCCGAGTTGCCCAGCGCTTGGCTCGAGCAGCTGGCCATCGGTGGCCGCTTGGTGGCGCCCACGGAACTCAGCCCAGGCCAGCAGCATCTGGTGCTGATCGAGCGCACGGCGCAGGGTTGGAACCGGCAGGTGCTCGATGCGGTGCGCTTTGTCCCCCTAAAATCGGGCGTGGGCTAAAGAGGATGAGAGGCAATCGAACGCGTCGTCCCGATTGGGTTTTTTGATGAGGTATGGTATGGATGCATGGGTTGCGCCCGCTTGGCGCGGGCAGGGAGGCACGCGCGGGGCGGGCACGGGCTTGGGGCGCGTGGTCGCTTGGGGCGGTGTGGCGGCGCTGGCGCTGGTGCTGGCCGGTTGCGCTGCACCCACGGCCCAACGCGCTCCCGTGACCGAACGCAGCCCGCAGCCCGCAGCGCGGGCGGCTGCGGCCCCGTTGCCACCCGGAGCCGAAAACGCCGGTCTGCCAGGTTTTTACACCGTGCGCCCCGGCGACACCCTGATCCGCATCGGCCTCGAAACAGGCCAGAGCTGGCGCGATATCGCCGCTTGGAACGGCATCACGAACCCAGACCGGATCGAGGTCGGGCAGGTGCTGCGCGTGGTGCCGCCCGTGGCGGTTGCTGCAGCGGCGGCGCGCCCGGCTGGCGCTGGGCCAGTGGCCGCAGCGCCAGCCGGGGCCACCCCTGCGCCGGCTGCAGCCGGCACCACTGCGGCGCCAGTGGCCACCCCCAGCGTCCAGGGCCGGCCACTCACCGACCCGGCCCCAGTGGCGGCACCCGAGCCGCCCCGTGCGGCGTCCGGCGAGGCGACCCCGGTGGCTGCAGCCCCTGCACCAGCCGCCGGTGCTGCGGAAACCATCAGCCTGATCTGGCCTGCGGCCGGGCCGGTGATCGAATCCTTTGACGAATCGCGCAACAAGGGCATCGGCATTGCAGGCCGCGCCGGTGACCCGGTGCTGGCGGCGGCAGCGGGCCGGGTGGTGTATGCGGGGTCGGGACTGCGCGGTTACGGCAATCTGGTGATCATCAAGCACAACAACACCTTCCTCACCGCCTACGCGCACAACCAGGCGCTGCTGGTGCGCGAAGACCAGATGGTGCGCCAGGGGCAGCGCATCGCCGACATGGGCAGCAGCGACGCCGACCGGGTCAAGCTGCACTTTGAGGTGCGGCGCCAAGGTCGTCCGGTCGACCCGTCGGCTTTTTTGCCCCGGCGTTGATGGCACTCGCTCTGGCCCCAGCGGCCCAACCAAACCCTGCCTGCGCCCACGATCGCTCCGAGCCCGAACCAGCGCCCGCCGCCAGCACTTCACCTGCTGCCGGCCCGGCACCGGTTGCGGGGGCGCCCAGCGCGCTGCCGGTTTCCACTTGGCTGTGCGTCGATGCCATGGACCTCGATGCCCAAGGCGTGGCGCGGCGCCCCGATGGCAAGGTGGTGTTCATCGACGGCGCCCTGCCTACCGAGTGGGTGAGCGCGCACACGCGGCGCAGCAAAAACCAGTGGGAGCAGGCCGATCTGCTCGCCATCCACCGCGAATCGGCCCTGCGCGTGCGCCCGCGTTGCCCGCATTTTGGCTTGCATGCCGGGGCCTGCGGCGGCTGCAAGATGCAGCACCTAGAGCCCGGGGCGCAGGTGGCGATGAAGCAGCGCGTGCTCGAAGACAACTTGTGGCACCTGGCCAAGGTGCGGCCTGAATCCATTTTGCCGCCGATCGTCGGCCCGGCTTGGGGCTACCGCTACCGCGCCCGCCTGTCGGTGCGCTATGTGGCCAAAAAAGCGCAGGTGCTGGTGGGCTTTCATGAGCGCAAGAGCCGCTATGTGGCCGATATGCGCGTCTGCCCGGTGCTGGCGCCGCAGGTGAGCGCGCTGCTGCTGCCCTTGCGCGAGCTGTTCGGGGCCATGGACGCGCGCGAAACCTGCCCGCAGATCGAGCTGGCGGTGGGCGATGCGCTCACGGCGCTGGTGCTGCGCCATCTGCAACCCTTAAGCGCCGCCGACTGCGCGCGTTTGCGCGCTTTTGCACTCAGCCACAGCACGCCCGAATCCCCGATCCAGTGGTGGCTGCAGCCCAAGGGCCCCGACAGCGTGCATTTGCTGGATGAGTCCGCCGATCTGCCGCGCCTAGACTACGCCTTGTCCGAATTCGGGCTGCGCATGCCTTTTAGGCCCACCGATTTCACCCAAGTCAACCCGCACATCAACCGCGTGCTGGTGGGGCGTGCTGTGCGCCTGCTGGCACCGCAAGCCCACGAGCGCGTGATCGACTGGTTCTGCGGCTTGGGCAACTTCACCCTGCCGCTGGCCACCCAAGCGCGTGAGGTGCTGGGCATCGAGGGCAGCGCGGCGCTGGTGGCGCGTGCCCAAAGCAACTGGGCCGAGAACCAAAGCCTGCGCGGTGGGTTGGCCCCCACCCGGTTCGAGGCGCGCAACCTGTTCGAGCTCACGCCGCAGCAGCTGTGCGCTGATGGCGTGGCCGACAAATGGCTGGTGGACCCGCCGCGCGAGGGCGCCTTTGCGCTCGTCAAAGCGCTGGCCGACTGGCAGCAGGCGCAGGCCAGTGTGGCCAATGACGCCGCAGCACACGTAACCGTCGCCGGCGCACTCGATTGGCGCCCCCCACAGCGCATCGTGTACGTGAGCTGCAACCCGGCCACGCTGGCGCGCGACGCCGGCCTGCTGGTGCACCAAGCGGGCTACCGCTGCACGGCGGTTGGGGTGGTGAACATGTTTGCCCACACCGCGCACGTGGAGAGCATGGCGGTGTTCGAGCGCGTGGCTGGCGGCTGAGGCGCCACCAGGATTCTCGCTTAGCGCGCCGGCGCTGCAGGGGCGCCTGCCGGGTTGGGCGCAGCGGGCGCAGGCGGCGCTGGGGGTGTAAGCCCAGGGCGCGGTGGCAAGGCGACCGTACCCGGTGTGGCCCCGCCGGGCGTGCTTGGTGTTGCAGGCCGCTGCGCCGGCGAGGGTGCCGGGGCAGCCGGGGCGGCGCCCACTGCAGCTGGAGCGCCCGGAGCACGCGGGGCGGCCGCCGGAGGCGCAGCGGGTGCCGGAGCCACTGCCCCAGCCGGTGACACAGGCAAGATCTGCTCGGTCGGGTTGGCTGGAGGCGGAGCGGGTTGTTGCGGCATGCCCGGGATTTCGTTATCGCGCATGTGCTGGTCCATTTCGCGCCACCCCTCAAAAATTTCGGCCCTCGACATGCGCGGGTTGGAGGCAAAGCAGTCTTCGATGCTGCGCACCGCGTGGCGGCAGGCAGCGCCCACGGCGCGCGCCTCGGCGGCTTGGCGCTGCGTGGCCATACCGGGGGTTTCCAGCCCCAGCATCTCGCAGCCGCTGAGCAGAAAAAAGGCCGGCAGGAGGGCGAGCCATCTCCAGCGGGGCAGGAGCGAGATTGCAGGGTGGATGGACATGGTGGAAGGCATTGTCGGCCTTAAAGCCGCTGACGGGCCAAGAAAAAAGGGGGCACAAGGCCCCCCAGATTGCTCATTCAAGCTGCACCGAGATTGCCCATGAGGCGCACCTTCGGTGCAGTCTGAGTGCAAGCAGAAGGCAGGCGGAAGCAAGCCCGCACGCCCCCTGCGCCACAGATCACTCCTCGCCGCCCATCAGGCCCAGCAAAATCAGCAGGCTCTGGAAGATGTTGAACAGGCTCAGGTAAATGCCCATGGTGGCCATGATGTAGTTGGTCTCGCCACCATCGACGATGCGCTTGAGGTCCACCAGCAACAGCGCGCTGAAAATGCCGATCGCCATGGTGCTCAAAACCGCCATCCAGATCGGGCTGCCGACAAAGATGTTGATCACCATGCCAGCGATCAGCACCAGCACGCCCATGAACAGCCACTTGCCCAAGCCTTCGAGGTCGCGCTTGATCACGGTCGAGAGGCTCGACATGACCACAAACACGCCGGCGGTGCCGGCAAAAGCCGTCATCACCAAGCTGGTGCCGTTCTGAAAGCCCAGCACCATCGCCAACAGGCGGGAGAGCATCAGGCCCATGAAGAAGGTGAAGGCCAGCAGCAGCGGCACACCAAGGGCCGAATCCTTGGTCTTATGGATCGCGTACATGAAGCCAAAGGCCCCAGCCAAGAACACCACCAAGCCCGTCACGCCGCCTAGCGAGGCGGTGATGCCCGTGGCCATGCCCACCCAAGCACCCAACACAGTGGGCAGCATGCTCAGGGCGAGCAGCCAGTAGGTGTTGCGCAGCACCCGGTTGCGCTGCTGCGCCGAAACGGTGGTGGAGCCAAAGCGGCCCCAAGATTGGGTGGGTTGGTTCATCTGGCAAAACTCCTTGTAAAGCCTGACACGGATTCTAGCGCCGGCGGGCCGATAATGTGCACCGGACCAAGCGGAGCCATCCTTAGCTTGCTGCTGATAGACACACCGACCCCAAGGAAAGTTCATGAAAACCAAACCCGTGCTCGAACTCACAGACATCAAGGCCATCGCGGCGGCCGCCGAAGCCGAGGCGCTGAAAAATCACTGGGCCGTCACGATTGCCATCGTGGACGACGGCGGACACGCCCTGTGGTTGCAGCGGCTCGATGGGGCGCCCGCCATTTCGGCGCAGATCGCCACCGCCAAGGCGCACACTGCCGCGCTCGGACGGCGCGAAAGCAAGGCCTACGAAGACGTGATCAACCAGGGCCGCACCTCGTTTCTGAGCGCCCCGACCTTGCAAGGCATGCTCGAAGGCGGGGTGCCGATTTTCAAAGACGGGCAGTGCCTGGGCGCGGTGGGGGTGAGCGGCGTCAAGTCGCCCGAAGACGCGCAGATTGCCAAGGCCGGCATTGCGGCGCTGGGTCTTTGAGCCCAACGCCGCACAGCGATGAAACGCCTGACCATGTCGCTCGACGACGAGTTGGCCGAGGCCTTCGATGCCTTGGTGCGCGAGCGCGGCTACGAAAACCGGTCCGAGGCCTTTCGTGACCTGCTGCGCCACGATCTGGGCCGCGTGCGCTTGCAGCAAAGCCCGCAGCAGCCCTGCGTGGCCATCCTGAGTTATGTGTACGACCACCACCGGCGCCAGCTCTCAACGCGCCTGACCGATCTGCAGCACGAACACCACGAACTGACTGTCTCGACGATGCACGCCCACTTGGACCATGACCATTGTGTCGAGGCCGTGATTTTGCGTGGCCGCACCGCAGCCGTGCGCGAATTTGCGCAGTCCCTCATCACCCAGCCGGGGGTCAGTCACGGACAGTTGCATCTGGTGCCGATGACGCTCCAGCACGAACACGGCCATCCGCACCTGGTGCCTGCGATCATCCGATAGCCGGATTCATGGCCCGTCCCTGCGGATTGGGGTTTGCACGGAGTCCAAAACAGTGGCTCCTTTGCGTTTTATGAAGTAATATGAAGTCCTCATAACTCATACCAATGCGAGGCTAGGCATGGATTTTCAAACTCGGCTCATGGCGCGGGCCGTCCGGTGCTGGTGCTTGGGGCTAAGCGCAGGGCTGGCTGCCAGCGCGGCAGCGACTCAGGAGCAGGAGCTCGAGCCGGTGCTGGTCACTGCCCCAGCCGAGCGCCGCACCAACGCGCTGGCGCTTGACTGGTCTACCGGCATGGGCAGCCGCTTGGGGCTGACGCCGCAGCAGACGCCAGCCGCGCTCTACCTGCTCACCAGCGAGCAGATGCACGAGCGCGGCCAGCGCAGCACGCAGGAGGCGCTCGAGAGCGCGCCCGGCGTGGTCAGTGGTCAGTGCTTTGGCTTTACTTGCGTCTCGCTGCGCGGTTTCTCCGGCGCCCTACAGACCCCTTTTCTGTTCGATGGTCTGCGCTACCCCGGGCTGGCGATGTCGCCGCGCGGCACCTTTGTCTATGACCGCATCGAAGTCATCAAGGGCCCCTCGTCGGTGCTGCACGGCTTGGGTTCGGTGGCTGGGGCGGTCAATTTCGTCACCCGGCCGGCCGATGGCCGAGCAGAGCGCAAACTGCTGCTCGCCACCGACAGCTGGCAGAACCACAACCTGGGGCTGGGATTGGGTGGGGCCTGGTCGCCGGCGTTGACTTACCGCTTTGATTTCAACGCCATCGAGGCCGAGCGCGGATCCTCGGGCTGGGTGGATCGCACCGCTTTTCGCTACGCGCATGCGGTGGGGGAGCTGGCTTGGCGCATCAACCCCCGGTTGCGCCTGAGTCTGTCGGCTCAGAAGCTGAAAGACGAAGGCCAGTGGTATTTTGGCACCCCGCTGCTTGATGGTCGGCTCGACGAACGGGTGCGCGAGCGCAATTACAACGTCAGCGACAGCCACATGCGCAAACGGGCCGAATGGCTGCGCCTCAATCTGCATTACGACATCAGCTCGCAACTGCGCTTGCGCAACGAGACCTACGCCAACGAGGAGTGGCGCAGTTGGCGCAACGCCGAGGTGCATCGTTTCAACCCGCACACCGGGCGGGTCGATTTGTCGGACTTTATGCACATCGTGCACGACCAAGCCTTGCTGGGCAACCGCACCGAGCTGAGTGCCGAACACCCGCTGCTGGGGCTGCCCAATCGCTTCGTGCTCGGCTTTGACTGGTCGCGCAACCGGCACCAGCGCGCCAGCAATACGCCCTTCGCGGCCCCTGCCGTCTCGGTTGATTTTTTCCATCCGCAGCCGCCGCCTTTTGTCAGCACCTCGCCTTTTTTGCCGGTGCGCCGCACCGTGCTCGATCAGCAAGCCTGGTTTGCCGAGAACCTGCTCTCGCTCACCGATGCCTGGAGGCTGTCGCTGTCGGCGCGGCACGACCGCATCGACCTCGACTCCTATGATTTGCGCTTGGGCAGCCACTTCGATCGGCACTGGAGCGCCAATTCTTGGCGCGTCGGTACGCTGTGGGACGTGTCACCGGGCCTGACGCTCTACGCCCAGGTTGCGCGGGCCTTCGAGCCGCCCGCGCAGGTGGTGACGCTGACGCCGGCGCAGCGCCATTTCGACCTCACCCAAGCGCGCCAGACCGAAGTCGGCTTCAAGGGCCAGTTACCCAACGGGCGCGGCGAATTGACGCTGGCGCTGTTTGATATCGTGCGCAGCAACATCCTGACGCGCGACCCGATGCAGCCCGGGCAAACGATCCAGATCGGCCAACAAAGCAGCCAGGGGCTCGAGTTCGATCTGCTGTGGCGGCTCAACCCGCACTGGACGCTGGGCCTCAATGGCACCCGACTCGAGGCGCAGTTCGATCGCTTCATCGAAAGCGTGGGCGGGGCGGCGGTGTCGCGCGCCGGTTTGCTGCCGCCCGATACGCCCGAGAGTGTTACCAATCTGTATGCGCGCTGGCAAGCGTCCGACACCCTGCAACTGCACGCCAGCCTGCGCCATGTCGGGGCCCGCTCGGCCAATAATGCCAACACGGTCTGGCTACCCGGCTACACCACCATGAACCTCAGCCTGGCTTGGTGGGTCGGGCAGGGCGAGTGGGCGCTGCACCTGCGCAATGCGTTGGATGAGGTGTACCTGTCGCGCTCCGCCGGCGGCGGGGCGCAGGCTTTGCTGGGCGAGCCGCGCGCGCTGAAACTGTCTTACACGGTGCACTTCTGATGCGCCGCATCCAATCTTTGGGGCTGCTGCTGCTGTTGTTGTGCGCTGCAGGCTCGGTGCAGGCGCACGACACCTGGGTGCAGCCGCTGCCGCTGCGGCCGCTGCCGGCCCAGCCGCTGCTGTTGGAGTTGTCGGCCGGGCATGGTTTGCAGCCGCTGAGCGCGCCCAAAAAGAGGCGCCTGCGCAGCCTCGGGCTGATCGGCCGCCCGCGCCAGCCCGTGGCGTGGGTGCGCTTGCGCAACCGGGTGCGGGTGCGCTTCGGACTGGCCGCGCCCGGTCTGTCTTGTGCTGTATTGACCACGGATCTGATCGAAATCGAAATCCCCTCGGCCGGGGTCGATGCCTACTTGGCTGAGGTGCAGCCCGCTGCGGCGGTGCTGCAGGCCTGGCAAGCCCAACGCGCCCGCGCCCAGCCTTGGCGGGAGCGCTACGCCAAAGACGCGAAAGCCTATTTTCGCGTCGGTGCGGGCGGCTTGCCTTGGAAAAAAGTTCGCGCACTCGGTCAAACGCTGGAAATCGTGGCCTTGCGCGACCCGACCCGGCTGCGCCTGCGCTCCAGCCTGCGTGTCGAACTGCGCCAGCACGGCCAGCCGGTGCCGGATGCGGCGCTGCGGCTGTTTGACCGCAAGGGCGAGCGGCTGCTGCGCACCGATGCCGCGGGCCGCGCCACCTTGGCGCTGCGCTGCCGGGGCCGCCAGTTGATCGCCACCACCTTGCTGCAGCCACCGGCGCATGTCGGCGCAGCGTGGAGCAGCCGTTTTGCCACCCTGTCTTTCAGCCTGCCATGAACTTTGCATTCACACGCCGCCAGTTGCTGGGTGTCGCCGGGGCTGCCGTCGGCTGGACTGGGCCCGCGCTTGCGCAGGGGTTTTCGGGTTTGCGCGTGGCCGCCGGGCCAGACCGCTACAACGTCGATCCGCAGCGCTTCACTTTTACCGTGCGCAACCCGCACGCACAGATCGCTGAAACCGGGGTGCGCCCGGACGCCAGCTTCCGCCCCGCGCCGCTGCTGTTTGAGCGCTGGCAGGTGCGCCAAGGCCACTACCGCATCACCTTGCGCGCCAACCTGCGCCATCACGATGGCACGGCTTTGGACAGTGATGCAGCCATCGCCGCCTTGCGCCAGGTCGGGCAAAGCCGGTCTGATTTTCTGCAAATCGACCCGGCCAGTCTGCGCCGCGTCGATGCGCGCAACTTTGTTTTCAGCTCGGGCACCGGATCGAATCTGCTGATCGAGAACATGTCGCACCGCGCCACCTCGCTGTTTTCGCAGCACAGCGACCGGCGCGTGGCACCGGCCGGCACCGGCCCGTGGCGCTTCGTGCGCTACCAGCCCAACCGGGCCTTGGAGCTGGTGCGCAACCCGCAGTACTGGGGGCCGCCTGCGGTGCAGGAGCGCATGCTTTTTCAGTTTGTCCCCGACCCCATGACGCGCCTGCTGGCGCTGGTGGCGGGCGAGGTCGATCTGATCGCCGAGGTGACGCCGCAAATGTTGTTGGCCCTGAGCGATTCGATGCCGGTGCGGCTGCACGCCTCGCGCCCGGTGTCGTATCTGGCGCTGCTGGTGAACCTGCATGGCCAGCCGCCCTTTACCCGTCTGGCTGACCCCAGAGTGCGGCGCGCGCTGGCGTTGAGCATCGATCGGGCCGCCGTGGCGCGCGTGCTGTACGCTGGCCGGGGCATTGCGGCGCGTGGCCTGCTGCCGGACTGGATGTTTGGTCTGGGCCCGCATGTGCAAGGCTTTGGCTACGACCCGGCCGAGGCCAGCCGCCTGCTCGACGCCGCCGGCTGGGTGCGTGGTGGCCGCGACGGTCTGCGCACGCGTGCCGGCGAAGCATTGCGGCTGCGCCTGGTGGCGGCCTTTCCCAACCTGGCCGCTGTGGCTCCCTTCCCCGAGCTGCTGCAACAGATGGTGCGCCAAGTCGGTATCGGGATCGAGATCGTGGCGGTGGAGGACGACGCGCTGTACGGTCAACGCTTCCTCGAGCCGGGGGCGGGCGATCTGTTTCTGGAACTGGCCAGCAACACCAATCTGGATCCCACGTTTTTGCTCTACAACCTGTTTCACAGCCAAACGCCTTGGCGCGGCTACCGCCACATGGCGGCGGGCAGGGCGCTGGATGCCGCCCTCGACCAAGCGCGCCGCACCGATGACCCGCAGCAGCGCCTGGAGGCGGTGCGGCGCGCGCACCGCGCTGTCGTAGACGAAGCCGTCGCAGCGATTGCCGTGCTGCACGTGCCGCAGTTCGTGCTGGCCCGCCCGGGTTTGGAGGTGCCGATGTTCGAGCACCGCGACTGGATCGACTACGGGGCGGTGCGCCCGTTGCCGGGGCGCGGCTGATGCGCCGCTGGCTGTTGCAACGCCTGCTGGCGCTGCCGCTGCTGCTGCTGGCCATGTCGGTGCTGACATTCGCTTTGGTGGCGGCGGCCCCGGGCGACCCGGTGTTGACCGAGGCCTTGCGCCAGGGCATTGCACTGACACCCGAGAACCACGCCGCCTTGCAGCGCCAACTCGGGCTCGACGGCAGCCTGGCCGAGCGCTACGGGCGCTGGTTGAGCGCCGCTTTATCGGGCGACTTGGGGCGCTCGATCGCCAGCGGGCGGCCAGTGGCGCAAGAGCTCAGCGCCCACGCCGGGCCGACGCTGCTGCTGGCGGCGGTCGCCTTTGCGCTGGCTGTGCCACTGGCGCTGCTGGCAGGCTTGGCGGCGGCGCTGGTGCGCAGCGCCTGGGCGGCGGCTTGTTGGCGCGCCTTGGTGGTGCTGCTGGTTTCGCTGCCGGGTTATTGGCTGGCCTTGTTGGCCTTGTACCTGTTCGCCGTCCACTGGGGCCTGACGCGGGTGATCGGGCAGGCTGCGCCAGCCGATCTGTGGCTGCCCGCCGCGGTGTTGGCGCTGCTGATCGCGGCACCGGTGAGCCGCCTGATCCGGGATCGGGCCTTGCAGGTGATGAGCGAGGCCCCCCTTTCGCCTGGCCCTCGCTCAGGGCTTGTCGCCCGCGTTGCTGGTGCTGACCCGCATCCTGCCGGGCACCCTGGTGCCGAGCATCAGTCTGTGGGCCAATGCCTTCGGGGCGCTGCTGGGCGGCGCGGTGGTGATCGAGACCGTGTTTGGCTGGCCCGGCCTCGGGCGCTTGGTGCTGCAAGCCATTGCCGAGCGCGATCTGCCCATTCTGCAAGCCTATTTGCTGCTGATGGGGGTGGTCTATGTGTGCGCCAACCTGCTCGCCGATGCCTTGGCGGCTTGGCTCGACCCGCGCATACGCGCCGGCATCGTGGGGCCGCAATGAGCAACCGCTTGAGCGCGACCCACGTCGGACTGTTCCTGCTCGCCCCACTGCTGCTGTTGCTGCTGTGGCCGACGGTCTGGTTGCCGCACGACCCGCTGGCACAGGATTTGTTGCGCCGCCTCGAGCCGCCCTCCGGCACCTACTGGCTGGGCACCGACGTGCTGGGGCGCTGCGTGCTGTCGCGCGTGCTGGCGGGGGCGCGGCTTTCGTTGGGTGCAGCGCTGGCAGCGTCGGCGGTGCTGTTGGCGCTGGCCTTGCTCTGGGGCGTGACGGCGGCTTGGTGTGCGCATTCGGTGCGCTGGCGCCTCGTCGATGCCCTGCTGATGCGCAGCGCCGACGTGCTGCTGGGTTTTCCGACCTTGGTGCTGGCCTTGGCCATCATCGGCGTGTTTGGGCCCTCGTTGCTGACCGTTTTAATGGCACTGATCGTGGCCTGGACGCCCGGGCTGGCGCGCATCGTGCGCATCCTGGCGCTGCAAGCGCTGCAGCGCGATTATGTGGCCGCAGCGCGTGCGGCCGGCTTGTCGCATCTGCGCATCGTCTGGCGCCATGTGCTGCCGCAACTGCTGGCCCCGCTGGCCGCGCTGGCCAGTTTGGAGACGGCGGGCGTGATCTTGGCGCTCTCGACCTTGAGTTTTCTGGGTTTGGGCGCGCAGCCGCCCACGCCCGAGTGGGGCGTGATGCTCAACGAAGCGCGCGCCTTCTTTCAGACTGCACCGCACCTGCTGTGGGCCCCGGGGCTGGCGGTGTTGTGGGCCGCGCTGGCTTTCAACTTGGTCGGCGAAGGCTTGCGCGAGCGGCTCGAACCCCGGCGGCCGCTGCGTTGGTGAGGGTCCAAGCCGTGCCTGATCCGCTGTTGCAAATTCGGGAGCTGTCGGTTCAAGCCGCGGGTGGTCCGGTGTTGCTTGATCGCTTGACTTTCGATCTGGCTGCAGGCGAGCGGCTGGCGTTGCTGGGAGGCAGTGGCGCGGGCAAATCGGTGTTGGCCCAATGCCTGCTCGGGCTGCTGCAGCCGCCGCTGTGCTGGCGCTCCGGCTCGATCCGGTGGCAGGGCCAGGAAATGAGCCTGCTGTCCAGTAAACAATGGCATGCGCTGCGCGGCAACGGCATTTTTTTGATCTTCCAGAGCCCGGGGGCTTTGCTGGATCCCTTGCTCAGCGTGGGTTATCAGCTTGAGCAAGTGGCGCAGCGCGCCCAGCGCCCGGCCGCCACCGTGGAGCAGGCCTTGGCGTTGGTGCAATTGCCAGCGCCGGTGCTGCGCCACCATGCGCACCAGTTGAGCGGGGGCATGAAGCAGCGTGTGCTGTGCGCCATGGCCCTGTTGCTGCGGCCCCAACTGGTGATTGCCGACGAACCCACCAGCAGCCTCGACGACGAAACCGCCCAAGAGGTGCTGTGCGCGCTGTTGGCAATGCAGCAAGCCACTGGCTGCGCGCTGCTGCTGATCACCCACGACCTGCGCCTGGTGCGCCAGCACGCGCAACGGGTGCTGGTGCTCGAGCGCGGGCGCATCGTCGAGCAGGCCCCGGCAGAGCGTTTCTTGACTGCGCCAGCCAGCCGCGCGGGTACGGCACTGGTGCAGGCGGCGCGCTGGCTGGACGGTCAGAGCCTATGAGCGCGCCGGGCCATCCGCTGAGCGCACCGGGCCGCTCCCAAGCCGTGCTGCGGTTGCGCGCGGCCGACCTCAGCCACCGCTGGGGGGCGCAGCAGCCACCGGTGCTCGACCGCGTCGGGCTGGATCTGCACGAGGGCGAAGTGGTGGGCCTGCTGGGCCGCTCCGGCAGCGGCAAATCGACCCTGGCCCGTTGTCTGGCCGGGCTGCTGCAGCCCAGCAGTGGCGGCTTGAGCCTGAACGGACAGGCGCTGACAGCGGCCAGAACCCTGGCCCAGCGGCGTGCCATCCAATACGTGTGGCAGGAGCCGCAGTGCGCACTCAACCCATACCGCAGCGCCTTGGCCTCGGCGGCCGAACCACTGGAGGGTTTTGGGCTGGCCAGCCGACTGGAGCGACCCCAGCGGGCAGCGCAGATGCTGCAACGCTTGGGCTTGACGCAGGCCGACATGCAGCGCTTGCCGCATCAGCTCTCGGGTGGGCAGTGCCAGCGCGTGGTGCTGGCGCGGGCCTTGCTGGCCGAGCCGCAGGTGTTGCTGCTCGATGAGCCCTTTTCGGCTCTCGACAGCGTGACCACGGCGGCGCTGCTGCAAGACTTGGGCGCCGTCCTGGCCGAACACCGGCTGGCGGTGTTGCTGGTCTCGCATGACCGCGCCTTGGTGCGTCACCTGGCGCAGCGCGTGTTGGTGTTGGAGCAGGGGCACTTGCGCCCCGTCACCGACCAATCCGGGACGAGCGCGACGCAGGTGTCATCGCCGGAGCAGCCAAAACGCCACCACGACGGTAAGTAAAAAAGAAATTAAAAGACCCGTCCACATCATGGGGCGGTCCAATGGGATGCAGCAGGTGCCAGCTCTTGGTGCAAGTGCAGCAAGCGCTGGCTCGGGTGGCATTCAGACCAGATGCGCTGCGCCGTGTGCACGCACTGGCCGCACTGGGTCCCCACGCCGTGCTCGAACTGGATGGCGTCGAAGCCTTCGCCTTGCTGGGCGCAGGCGGCGATGGTCTTGTCACTGACCCGGCGGCATACACAGACGATCATGGGAGGGCTCCTGAGGGATTGGATGGATGATAATGATTCGCACTAAAGTCCGCAAACATTTTGTTGATAACCCTTGCAGCGTCATGGCCATCGGGGATTTTGTGCAGACTGCGGGTTTTTCTGGGCCCGGCAACCGATGTTTTGGCCTGCGCTTGGGGTAGATTCACAGCTTTACGATTTACCACGCTGATACGCCATGACTACGGAGCTGCCGCCCATCCCGGCCAAGCGCTACTTCACCATCGGTGAGGTGGGCGAACTCTGCGGCGTCAAGCCGCACGTGCTGCGCTACTGGGAGCAGGAGTTCACGCAACTGCGCCCCATGAAGCGGCGCGGCAACCGGCGTTACTACCAGCACCATGAGGTGCTGATGATCCGGCGCATCCGCGAGCTGCTGTACGAGCAGGGTTTCACCATCCAGGGCGCGCGCAACCGCTTGCAAGAGCAGGTGCAGCATGAGCGCGAGCTGCGCCGCAGCGGGGTTTCCACCCTGGCGCCCATGGAGCCGGAGCACGAAGACCACGACGCACCCGAGCACGCCGACTGCGCAGACGCTGCGGTGGGCGCCACCCCGGCCTTGAGCAACTGGTCCGCCGTGCGCGCCGAACTGCTGGCGATTCGGCGTTTGCTGGCCCAGCCCAGCCAGGGCCCCTAGCCCACCCACGCTGGCGGCCTCGACGGCATGCTAGAATGTCGGCTTCGGCGTGTAGCGCAGCCTGGTAGCGCACTTGCATGGGGTGCAAGGGGTCGCGAGTTCGAATCCCGCCACGCCGACCAAGCCACGATCAAAGCCCGGTACCGCAAGGAACCGGGCTTTTTTTCTGCTGCCCGAGCATGGGCGCAGGCTTGCACCGCCATGCGCGAAAATCAGCGCATGAACCCAAACGAGCCCACGCCATCCACCGAGCCCAGCGCACCCGCCCCCGAAGCCGGCTTCACCCAGCCTGGCGCACCAGACCCGATCCGCACCCATGACCCCGACGGCCTCGCCGACTACGCCGAGCGCGCTTACCTCGAGTACGCGCTGAGCGTGGTCAAGGGGCGGGCGCTGCCCGATGTGTGCGATGGGCAAAAACCGGTGCAGCGGCGCATTCTGTACGCCATGCAGCGCATGGGTCTGGGGCACAGTGGCGCCGGTGGCGCTGGGGCGGCGGCGGGGGCGGCCAAGCCGGTCAAGTGCGCGCGCGTGGTCGGCGATGTGCTGGGGCGCTTTCATCCGCATGGCGACCAGGCGGCTTACGACGCGCTGGTGCGCATGGCGCAAGACTTTGCGCAGCGCTACCCGCTCATCGACGGCCAAGGCAACTTTGGCAGCCGCGACGGCGATGGCGCCGCCGCCATGCGCTACACCGAGGCGCGGCTGGCGCGCATCAGCACGCTGCTGCTCGACGAGATCGACGCCGGCACGGTGGACTTTGTGCCCAACTACGACGGCTCGACTCTGGAGCCGCGCCAGCTGCCGGCCCGGCTGCCCTTTGTGCTGCTCAACGGCGCCAGCGGCATTGCGGTGGGCATGGCGACCGAAATCCCCAGCCACAACTTGCGCGAGGTGGCCAGTGCCTGCGTGGCGCTGATCAAAAACCCGGATCTGAGCGAAGACGAGCTGTTGGCCCTGCTGCCCGGGCCCGACTTTCCGGGTGGGGCGCAGGTCATCAGCCCGGCGGCAGACATTGCCCAAGCCTACCGCACCGGGCGCGGCAGCCTGAAAGTGCGCGCGCGCTGGCGCATCGAAGACCTGGCGCGCAACCAGTGGCAGCTGGTGGTGACCGAGCTGCCGCCGGGCGTGAGCGCGCAGCGGGTGCTGGAGGAGATCGAGGAGATCACCAACCCCAAGGTCAAGGCCGGCAAAAAGGCGCTCAGCCCCGAGCAGACGCAGCTCAAGGCCAGCCTGCTGGCGCTGCTCGACACCGTGCGCGACGAATCGAGCAAAGAGGCGGCGGTGCGCATCGTGTTCGAGCCCAAGAGCAGCCGCTTGGCCCCAGACGAGCTGATCGCCGCCCTGCTGGCGCACACCAGCCTCGAGTGCTCGGTGCCGATCAACCTGACGCTGGTGGGCCAGGACGGCAAGCCGCTGCCCAAGAGCCTGCGCCAGATGCTGAGCGAGTGGCTGTCGTTCAGGCAGCAGACCGTGACGCGGCGCAGCCAGCACCGGCTGGAGCGCGTGCTCGAGCGCATCCACATTCTGGAGGGGCGCGCGCTGGTGCTGCTCAATATCGACGAGGTGATCGCCCTGATTCGCAGCAGCGACGAACCCAAGGCGGCGCTGATGGCGCGTTTTGCCCTGAGCGAGCGCCAGGCCGATGACATTCTGGACATCCGCTTGCGCCAACTGGCGCGGCTCGAGGCGATTCGCATCGAGCAGGAGCTGAGCGAGTTGCGCACCGAGCAGGGCCGGCTCGAAGAGGTGCTGGCGCAACCGGCCAGCCTGCGCCGCTTGCTGGTGCGCGAGATCGAGGCCGACGCCAAGGCCTTTGGCGACGCGCGCCGCACCCTGATCCAGCCCGAGCGCAAGGCCAGCGCCGAAGTCCGGCTGATCGACGAGCCGGTGACGGTGGTGGTGTCGGCCAAGGGCTGGGTGCGCGCCCGCAGCGGCCACGGCCACGAGGCCGGCGGTTTTGCCTTCAAGGCTGGCGACGCGCTCTATGGCGCCTTCGAGTGCCGCACGGTCGACCACCTGATCGTGCTGGGCAGCAACGGCCGCGCCTACAGCGTGCCGGTGAGCAGCCTGCCCGGCGCCCGTGGCGATGGCCAGCCGATCACGAGCCTGATCGAGCTCGAGAGCGGCACCCAGCCGCAGCACTATCTGGCGGCAGCGGCGTCGCTGCAGTGGCTGTTGTGCGGCTCGGGCGGCTACGGTCTGCTGGCCGCAACCGAAGATTTGGTCTCGCGCCAGCGCGCCGGCAAGGCTTTTTTGGCGCTGGCCGAGGGCGAAACCCTGTGTCCGCCGGCGCCGGTGGCCGGGGCGCAGCAGGTGTGCGCGGTGTCGGCGACGGGGCGCATCTTGTGCTTCGATCTGGCCCAGCTGCGGCATCAGCCCAAAGGCGGGCGCGGCCTGCAGCTGCTCCGCCTCGAGGCGAGCGATCGACTCGTGGGTGCGCAACCCTACACGCGCAGCGTGCGCATCGAGGGCACGGGCCGGGGCGCCAAGCCGCGTGAAGAGACGCTGGAGGTGCGCAGCCTGCACAACGCCCATGGGCCCAGGGGCGGCAAGGGCAAGCCGGGCAACTTTGGCTTCAAGCCCGAGCGGGTGCTGCGCGTGCTTTAGGGCCTGGGCGCCAGCTCGGCGATCATCTCGATTTCGACGCAGGCCCCAAACGGCAACTGGGCCACGCCAAAGGCACTGCGGGCGTGTGCGCCCACGGCCGCGCCAAAGACCTCGGCCAGCAGCTGCGAGCAGCCGTTGGTGACCAGGTGCTGTTCGGTGTAGCTGTCGGTCGAGTTCACCAGCCCCATCACCTTGACGATGCGGCGCACGCCGTTGAGGTCGGTGCCGGCGGCCACGCAAGCCGCGTGCAGCGTGCCCAGCAGGTCGATGGCCACGGCGCGCGCGGCCGCTTGGCCTTCGGCGGTGTTCAGGTTCAGGCCCAGCTGCCCGACCCACGGCTGGCCGCCGCGTTTGGCGATGTGGCCGCTGAGCATGACCAGGTTGCCGGTTTGCACGAAGGGCAGGTAGGCCGCCGCCGGGGTGCCCACGGGCGGCAGTTCGATGTTCAACGCTTGCAGGGTGTGATAGACGCTCATGGGGGGCTTGGGCAAAAGTGGGTTGGCTGGATGGCGGTGGTGCGAATCGTGCGCGGCAAAGCAGCGGCGGCGTTTGAAGGCAGCGGCCGCGCTTGCGCCCGGGGTGGCGGCGCACGGCAATTCTAGGGCGATATGATGCGCCCAGAGGCAGGCGGGGATGCGCGCGGGTACGTGCGCGCCGCATCGGCAACCAAGAGCAGGGGAGCAACAGGGATGGACAGACCCGTGGCGATGCATCCGGCGCTGGCGCTGGGCTTGCCGCTGATGCTGGGCGGCATCGGCGGCGCGTGGCTGCAGTTGCAGCAGCCGCTGCTGTGGTCGGGCGGGGTTTATGGCGCGCTGGCGGCTGCGGCGCTGTGTCTGGGCGCGCTGCTGTGGGGCCGCCAGCCGGACCTGGGGGGCGCCAGGCAAAGGCTGTGGAGCTTGGGCTGGCTGCTGGTCGGTGCCGGGCTGTTGTTTGCCAGCACGGGCGGCCGGGCGCTGTGGTTTCAGGCCGGGGCGCTGGATGCGCAGCTCGAGGGGCGCGAGCTGGTGCTCGAAGGTTACGTGGCCGGTTTGCCGCGCCAGGGCGAACTGGGTTGGCAGTTTGAGTTTGTGGTGCGGCAGGCCTCGCTGGCCGAGGCCGGTGGCCGCAGCAGGCACGCCGGGCCAGCGGGCCAGCAAGCCACATCAGCGGGCCAAGCCGCACCACCCGGCCAAGCCGGGCAGACGGTGTCGGTGCCGCAGCGGCTGCGGCTGGCGTGGTTTGCGCCGCGCCCTGGGCGTGGGCCGCCGGTGCAGGCGGACGCGCAAGCAGGCGTCGCCGGACTGCCCGAGCTGCGCGCCGGCCAGCGCTGGCGCCTGACGGCGCGCTTGCAGCGCCCGCACGGCTTGGCCAATCCGGGTGGCTTCGATTTTGAGCTGCGGCTGTGGGAGCAGGGCATCCACGCCACCGGCAGCGTGCGCGCCGGGCCGGGCACGCCAGCGCCGCAGTTGCTCGGTCACGGCTGGGATTTTCCGGTGCAGCAGGCGCGCCAGTGGGTGCGCGACCGCATGCTCGACCGCGTGCAACCCGCAGCCACGGCCGGCGTGCTGGCGGCGCTGGTGGTGGGCGATCAGGGCGCCATCCCGCAGGCGCACTGGGAGACCTTTCGCGTCACCGGCGTCACGCACCTGATGGTGGTCTCGGGCACCCACATCACGCTCTTTGCCTGGATGGCGATGGCGCTCATCGGCCTGCTCTGGCGCTTGGTTGGGCGGCGCCTGCCGGCGCTGCTGCTGGCCGTGCCCACCCCGGTGGCGGCGGCCTTGGGCGGGCTGGCGCTGGGGTTCTTGTACGCGCTGTTTTCGGGTTGGGGCGTGCCGGCGCAGCGCGCCGTGCTGATGCTGGCCACGCTGGTGCTGTTGCAGCTCAGCGGCCGCCAGTGGCCGTGGCCCTTCATGTGGCTGGCGGTGATGCAGATGGTGGTGCTGCTGGACCCGTGGGCCTTGCTCAGCCCCGGTTTCTGGCTCAGTTTCGTGGCGGTGGCGGTCCTGTTTGCCAGCGGCCAGCCGCTGCCCACCGACGGGCGCAACGGGCGCCACTACGTGCAGGGGCTGGTGCGCACGCAGGCGCTCATGACGCTGGCCTTGGCCCCATTGCTGCTGCTGTGGTTTGGCGAGTTTTCGTTGGTGGGCTTGCTGGCCAACCTGCCCGCCATCCCTTGGGTCACGCTGCTGGTCACGCCGCTGGCGCTGGCCGGGGTGCTGCTGTGGCCGCTGTGGCTGCTGGCGGGCTGGATGGTCGATGCGCTGATGCTGTGGCTGCAAGCCTTGCAGCAGTGGCCTTGGGCCAGCATCAGCCGCCCGGCGTTGCCGCTGCTGCTGGCCTTGTTGGCCGCCCTGGGCGGGCTGCTGCTGGTGCTGCGCTGGCCGTGGTCGTTGCGCGCCTGGGGGCTGCTGCTGATCTGGCCGGCGCTGGCCTACAGCCCGGCGCGCCCGCCGCCGGGGCACTTCGAATGGCTGGCGGCCGACGTCGGGCAGGGCACGGCGGTGATCGTGCGCACCCAAAACCACACCTTGGTTTACGACACCGGGCCGCCCATGGGGCCGCACAGCGACGCCGCCCAGCGCGTGCTGCTGCCGCTGTTGCGGCGCCACGGCGAAGCGCCCACCAAGGTGCTGATCAGCCACATCGATACCGACCACGCCAGCGGCATCGCCACGCTGGCGCGCGCGCACCCGCAGGCGCAATGGCTGACCTCTTTTGACACCCGGCCGTGGGGCCTGGACAGCCAGCGCTGCCTGGCGGGCCAGAGCTGGGTCTGGGACGGGGTGCCGTTTCGTATCCTGCACCCGGGCCCGGACCATTACGCCGCGCGCCGCCCCGACAACGCCATGTCGTGCGTGCTGCAAGTGGGGACTGGAGCGGCTTCGCTGCTGCTGCCGGGCGATATCTACATCGAGGAGGAAACCCGCCTGGCGCTGGCGCAGCCCGATCTGCGCGCCGGGGTGCTGCTGGCCGCGCACCACGGCAGCCGCACCTCGAGCGGGCCGGTCTGGCTCGACACGCTGCAGCCACAGTGGGTGGTGATCCAGGCCGCGCACCGCAGCCGCTATGGCCACCCGCACCCGCAGGTGCTGGCGCGGCTGCAGGAGCGCGCCATCCCGTGGGTGGCCACACCCCTGTGCGGGGCCGCTTGGGGCAGCAGCCAGCGCCCGGACGAACTGCACTGCCAGCGCCAGCAGCGCCAGCGCTATTGGCAGCACCCGGATGGGCACCGCGCACTGCCCGCGCCGCCCTAGGTTCTCAGAGCGGTGGCAGCACGTCGAGCCGGCGCGCCGGCCAGTCGAGCACGGCGCAGCGCCGGTGCATCAGGCGGGCCAGATCGGGGTGCGCCGCGGTGATCACTTGGCTGGCGAAATGGGCCAGAAAGCGCGCGCGCAACTCGGCACCGGCGCGCTCGACGCCTTGGTTTTCGTAGGGCATGGAGGTCAGCAGCAAAAAACCGTCGGGGGGGATGCGCCCGGCGCGCATGTTGCTGTGGATGATGTCGGCGGCGGTGCGGATGGGTTGCGCCAGGTCTGGGCTGTAGGGGCCGATCATCAGGGCCAAATTGGGGGTGTGCAAAAAGTCAAAGCCGCGCCCAAGGCAGAGCACCCATTCGCGGTGTTCGATCGCCAGCGCCCGCCCGTGCTGCTGGCGCACGCCGGCCACGTGGGTCAGGTTGCCCAGCAGCAACGGCAGCAGGTCGGCGCGCACCGGGCGCGGCAGGCCGGGCAGGGTGCGCACCAGTTGCGCTTCCAGCGCCAGGGGGTCGGGTTCGGTGCCGGCCGGCGGCTGGGTGCGGGCATCGGGCTCGGGCTGGGTGGCCGCGGCAGCAAAGGCGGCCAGATCGAGCACGGTGCCGTCGGGGCCGTGCAGCAGCAGGGCTTCTTCGTCGGTCTCGAAGCCGCAGACGATCGGATAGACGCTCTGGTGCGCGGCGCCAAACAATGCCGACACCTGGGCGTGTATGGCCCAGGCGTGCGCCATGCTGTCGTCGCGGCGGTAGCGAAAACCGGCGCAACCGCGCTTGCGCTCGCCGCGCGACCAGTGGTAGGTGATGAGCAGCAACACCCGGCGTCCGCTCTGCGTTTGGTTGTTGACGAAATCGATCAGCAACTGGCTCAGGTAGGGCCAGCCGAGGTTGAACATGCCGCCCAGGTTGCGAAAGGGGGTGATGATGCCTGCGGGCAGCTGGGTGGCCAGCGCGAGGTTGACGCGCCCGTCCATGCACATCAGGGCGGCGATGGCGCTGGGGTGCTGCGCCCGGTAGCGCTGGCGCTCCAGCCAGGCCTCGGGGCCGCGAAACGATTCGCCGTGGCGCTGCGCCAGGTCGAACAGCCAGTCGATGCGCTGATCGATCGGGCTCTGGTGGATCGAAGCCGCAGGGGCAGCGACTGGGGTGGGGGTGGCTGTGGGCATGGATTCAACTCCGGCGCCGTGCCCGCACCGCCTGCCCCAGGTCGATCACCGCCATGACATAGTAGCTGCTGGGGTTGTAGCGCGAGATGGCAAAAAAGTTTTGCGTGCCCAGCCAGTGGCTGGCGGGTTGGCCGCCGCGCGCCGGGTCGCCTTGTTCCAGTTCGACCAGCGCCAGCAGGCCGTCGTGCTGCAGCGCGGCGCCAGCGGGTTGCACGCCCAGGGCCTGCAACTGCTCGAGCGTGAAGCTGGGGCGGATGCTGGGCGCGAGCAGGGTGGGCAAATCGAGCCGCGCCGGGTCGAAGGTGAGCGGGAAGTGGGTGGGCATGCCGGGCTGCCAGCCGTGTTCGCGCAAGAAATGGGCCACCGAGCCGATGGCGTCGGGCGCGCTGTCGATCAGGTCGATGCGGCCATCGGCGTCGAAATCAACGCCAAAGCGCGGCCAGTTGCTGGGCATGAACTGCGGCAGCCCGATGGCGCCGGCGAAGCTGCCGCGCCAGGAGTCGGGGGGGCGCGGGTGCTCGCGGCTCAAACGCAGAAAGGCGATCAGTTCGGAGCGGAAAAACTCTCTGCGCTGGGCCGCGCGCGGGTGCTCGGGGGGGAAGTCGAAACCCAGCGTGGCCAGCGCGTCGAGCACGCGGTGCGTGCCCATGTGGCGGCCGTAGAGCGTCTCGACGCCGATGATGCCGACGATGAGCCAGTCGGGCACGCCAAACTCGCGCTCGGCGCGCTCCAGGCTGGCTGCGTGCTGCTGCCAGAAGCGCAACCCGGCCTGAATGCGCACCGGTTCAACGAAGCGCGCCCGGTAGGCCGGCCAGTCGCGCAGGGTGCCGCGCGGCATCGGCGTCATGAGGCGCACGATCTGCGGCCGGTGCCGGGCTTCGTGCCCGATCCAGCGCTCGGCCCAGCCGTCGTTCCAGCCCTGCTCGGCGTCGAGCTGGCGCGCAAAGGCCAGCGCGGCGGCGTGCTGGGCGAAGCTGCCGGGGGCGGCGGGCGCTGCCGGGGTGGGCACGGTCGGCACGGGTACATGGGCCGAAAGGGCGGTTCCCGAGTGGCGGCTGGGGGTGGCCAGAGCCCGCGCCGGCAGCAGGGCGCTGGGCAGCGCGGCAGCGCCCAGGGCCGCGAGAGTGAAGCGGCGGCGCTGGCGTTGGCTGGGCGCCGGTTCCAGAGTGGCAAGGGCTGGGTCGAGGGGCATGTTCAGGGGGTTCGGGGCAAAGGGGGCAACTGCCGCCATTGTCGGCGCAAAGCGCGCAGGTCGATCTGCTGGGTCGGGTCGAAGCGTTGGGCTTCGAGCCGCAGCAGCCAATGGCTCCAGGCGGTGGCAGTGGCGGTGGGGCAGTCTGTGGGCAGCGCAGCGGCGAGCTGGCGCGGGGTGGCTGGGGCTGGCACCACGCCACCCGCCTGGGCCACGGCCTTGCGGGCGCGTTGCAGCAGGCGCAGCCAGGGGTCGGGGCGCGGCCGCAACCACTGCAGCCAAGCCGCGGCGGCCAGGGTGGCCAGGCACAGCAGGCCCACCAGCAGGTACAGCAGCTGCTGCCAGTGCGGGGCGGCAAAGCCGAGCTGGCGCAGCAGCTCGAGCTGACGGTTCTGGCCGTAGTCGAGCACCCACTGGTTCCAGCGGTTGTTGGTGGCCTCCCAGAGGGCGCGCATCTGGGTCAGCAGATCGGGGTCGATCTGGATCAGGGCCGCGGCGATGGGCCCCGGTGGCGGCAGCAGCCGCTGCAGGTCGGCGGTGCGCGCCGGCGCCACGTGCGCGGTGGGGTCGATGCGCGTCCAGCCTTGGGCATCGAGCCAGACTTCGGCCCAGGCGTGGGCGTCGCTCTGGCGCACGGTCCAGAAGCCGTCGATGGGGTTGAGCTCGCCGCCGTGGTAGCCGGTGACGATGCGCGCCGGGATGCCCAGCTCGCGCATCAGCACCACGAAGGCCGAGGCGATGTGCTCGCAAAAGCCCTCGCGGCGATCGAACCAGAATTCGTCGGCGCTGTGGCGGCCGAACAGGCCCGGCTCCAGGGTGTACTGGTAGCCGCCGGTGCGCAGGCGCAGCAGCACGGCGTCGATCAACTGCGGCGCGCTGACGTCGGGCCCCAGCTGCTGGCGCAGTTCGGCCGCCAGCTGGCGCGTGCGTGGGTTGAAACCGGGGGGGAGTTGCAGGTTCGCTGCCAGCGTGGCGGCGGGGTGCAGCGGGCGGTGGCGCAGCTCGGGCCAAGCCACGGCCTCGAAGCGGGTGACTTCGGTCAGGGGCCGCGGCAGGATCCATTGCAGATCGGGCGTGAGCCGCGCGCTCTGGGTGCCGATGGGCGGCAGTTCCGGCGTGGTCTGCAGCGTCAGCACCCAGGGCTGGTGGCTGGGTTCCATGGTCAGGCGGTAGCGCAGCGGTGCGCCGGCGCGGTGCAGCTCGGTCTGCAAGGCGGCGCTGGCGTGCTCGGGCAGGCTGTGCTCGCCGTACTGGGGCAGCCACTGCTGGCCGTCGAAGCGGCTCAAAACCGGGCCACGGAAATAGAGCTGATTCTGGGGCGGGCGGCGGCCGTCGAGAAATTCGACGCGCAAGGCCACGCTGGGGTCGAGCGCCAGGCGCGCGATCTGCCCCACCTGCATCTGCCCCGTCAGGCCGCTGCGGCCCATCTGGGCGTCGGTGGGGATGTGCCACAGCGGGCCAAAGCGCGGAAACAGCACGAACAGCAGCAGCATCAGCGGCGCTCCGAACAGCACCAGGGCGCTGGCCTGGCGCAGCGCCTGGGTGAGCGGCGGGCGCCCCAGCGGCAGATGCGCCAGCACCAGGCCGGTGAGCAAGCCCAGCAGCGCCGGCACGATGCCCAGCGCGGTGAGCAGCGACTGCGAGTGCAGCAGCAGCGTGAGCAGGGTGAAAAAGCCCAGGAAAAACACCACCAGCGCGTCGCGGCGGGCGCGCAGCTCGAGCGTTTTGAGCGCCAGCAGCAGCACGATCAGGGTGCTGCCGGCCAAGGCGCCCCAGAGGCGGCCGTGGTGCAGCCAGGTGCCGGCCAGCACCAGCAGCAGCAGGGCCAGCATCACGGCGCGGCCGGGCAGGGGCTGGCCGCGCAGCGCCAACACGGCGCGCCCGAGCAGCAGCAGCAGCGCCAGCGCGCTGGCCCACAGCGGCTGGTGCGCGCTTTGCAGCAGCACGATCCAGCCCACCACGCCGAGCAGGAACAGCGTGTCGCGCAGCTCGCGCGGCCAGGTGCGCGGGGCCAGCGCCAAGGTCAGCCAGGAAGGCTGCGCCAAGTGCGGGGCCAGCTGCGTCAGCGGCATGCCAGTGCCTCTAGGCAACGCTGGCGCTGCGCCGCGCCCTGCTCGGGCGCGATGTCGCAGCCCGGCAGGCGCAAGCCGTAGCGCAGCCCCAGGGCGTCGGCTTGCAGCACCCAGGCACACAGGCGCGAGCGGCGCGCCTCTTCGTCGTGCAGCTGGCAGCGCGCGTGCTCCAGCCACAGTTCGGCCGCGGCGGGGTGGCTGAAGTCGCGGCTGACCCACTGCGCCTGCCCACCGCCGGCCAAGCGCGCGGCTTTTTTCCACAGCACCCACTTGAGCGGGTCGCCGCGCCGGTAGGGGCGGGCGCCATCGGTTTCGCCGCTGCGCTGGGCGGCGTGGGGGCCGCTGGCGGGGCCGTCCTCGTGTGTGGCGGCCAGCGGCAGCGCCGGCGCCGGGGTCTCGGGGGCCGGATAGACCCACAGCTGCGCCGCCGGCCGCCACCAGTGCCAGACCTTGAAAGTGCCGAGCGGATACACGGTCTGCACCCGCAGCGCCGGCAGCGGCAGGCGGCCGCGCTGCTGCGTGGGGTAGGCCAGCTGCACGCTGTGCTGCTCCTGGGGGCCGACATCGGCCCACACGTCGCTGGCTGC
This sequence comes from Pseudomonadota bacterium, assembly GCA_041694945.1. Lineage (GTDB taxonomy): Bacteria > Pseudomonadota > Gammaproteobacteria > Burkholderiales > Burkholderiaceae_C > Serpentinimonas. Next base: position 30,200 of record JBGFRU010000043.1, on the reverse strand, counting down.
AGCGCCGCTGCCCAGCCACTGCAGCCCCACGGCATAGCGCGCGCGCCGCGAGGGGTTGCGCAAGTGCACTTCAACCGCTGCGCTCTGGCCAGCAAACACCGGCGCACCGGGGTGCAGGCTCAGCTCCAGCCCGGCCAGGTTGCGGTGCCCCACCCAGACCCCAGCCGCGGCACTGCCGGCGAGCAAAAAAGTGAGCAGGTAGCCCAGGTTGAGCTGGTAATTGATGCTGCCCAACAGCAACAGCAGCAGCGTCAAGCCCAGCATCCAGCCGGCACGGGTGGGCAGCAGGTAGAGGTTGTGCTGGTGCAGCGCGGTTTGGTCTTGTGGCGGCAAGCGGCGCAGCCACCAGGCGCGCAAGCGCGGCACAACGGCGGGTTGGACCAAGGCGGGCATGAGATCTTGCCTCCAGGCCCCTCAGCGCAGCGCCGTGGCCTCGATCATGGCCTGCACCTGCTCGAAGGCGCCGCGCCCGGAGCTGCCCAGCGGCTGCAGCCGGTGCGCTGCGGTTTGCGGCAAGATGGCGGCGACATCGTCGGCAGCGACGTAGCTGCGCCCCTCCAGCAGCGCACGCGCTTGGGCGGCGCGCAAGATCGCCAGTCCAGCGCGCGGGCTCAGGCCCTGGGCAAACCAGCGCCCGTTGCGGCTGGCCTCCAGCAGGTCTTGCAGGTAGTCGAGCACCGCATCGCTCAGGGCCACCGCCTGCACCTGCGCCTGCAGCCGGGCCAGGCCGGCGCTGTCGAGCAGGGCGGGCAGGGTGTCGAGCAGCTCGCGCCGGTCTTGGCCGCGCAGCAGCAGGCGCTCGGCCGGGCGGCTGGGGTAGCCCAGACGCAGGCGCATCAAAAAGCGGTCCAGCTGCGATTCGGGCAGCGCGTGCGTGCCCAACTGGTCGTGCGGATTCTGGGTGGCGATCACAAAAAAGGGCTGCGGCAGCGGCCGCGTCGCGCCCTCGACCGAAACCTGCTTTTCTTCCATGGCCTCGAGCAGCGCGCTTTGGGTCTTGGGGCTGGCGCGGTTGATCTCGTCGGCCAGCAGCACCTGGGCAAACAGCGGACCCGGGTGGAACACAAACTCGGCGCGCTCGCGCTCGAACACCGAAACGCCCATCAAATCGCTCGGCATCAAGTCCGAAGTAAACTGTACCCGTGAGAACTGCAGCCCGAAGCTGTGCGCCAACGCGTGGGCCAGCGTGGTTTTGCCGACGCCGGGCAAGTCTTCGATCAGCAGGTGTCCACCGGCAAGCAGGCAGGTGACGGCGTCGCGGATGACGCCGGCTTTGCCCACGATGACCGTTTCGAGTTGGCGCAGCAGCGGCGCGACGAGGGATTGGGGTTCGTGCATGGTGGCTACGATAACGGAAAATGGAGACAACGATGAAACCGACCGGTTACTACACCCACCCCGCCTGCCGCAAGCACGACATGGGCCCGGGCCACCCCGAATGCCCGGAGCGCCTGGGCGCGATCGAAGACCGCCTGCTCATCACTGGGCTGGCCGACGCGCTCGAGCGCCGCGACCCCAGCCCAGCCTCGCAGGCGGAGCTCGAACTCGCGCATTCGCGCATGTACGTGGCGTCGCTGCGCGGCATGACCGACGAGCTGCGCGAGGAAGTGCGCGCCGGCGGCCCGGGCCGGGTGCAGCTCGACCCCGACACCTCCATCAACCTGCACACCTACGAAGCGGCGCTGCTGGGCGCGGGCGCGGCGCTCAACGCCACCGACGCAGTGCTGGCCGGCGAGCTGCAAAACGCCTTTTGCGCCGTGCGCCCGCCCGGGCACCACGCCTGCCGCGACCGCGCCATGGGCTTTTGCATCTTCAACCACGTGGCGCTGGCGGCCAAGTACGCGCTCGAGCGCCACGGCCTGCAGCGCGTGGCGGTGATCGACTTCGACGTGCACCACGGCAACGGCACCGAGGAAATTGTCGCCGGCGACCCGCGCATCCTCATGTGCAGCTACTACCAGCACCCGTTCTACCCCGAGTGGCCGCACGCCGAGGCCGATAATCTGGTCAACCTGCCGGTGCCCGCCTACACGCGCGGCAGCGAGGTGCGCGAGCTCATCGACAGCGTCTGGATGCCGCGCCTGGAGGCGCACCGGCCCGAGATGATCTTCATCAGCGCCGGCTTCGATGCCCACCGCGAAGACGACATGGGTCAGCTCGGGCTGGTGGAGCAAGACTACGTCTGGATCACACAGCGCCTGCGGGCCGTGGCCGACAGGCACGCGCAGGGCCGCATCGTGAGCGTGCTCGAGGGCGGCTACAACCTGAGCGCACTGGCGCGCAGCGTGGAAGCGCACATTCGCGTGCTGGCCGATCTGTGAGTACCTGGTTGGTGAGTTTGAGCGCAGCAATCAACCCGGCGCTTGCCGCCCCTGCCACCCCGGTGCCCGAGCCGGTGGGCTTTTTGTCTGGATCGGGGCGTTCCAGCAAAACAATGTGCTGCTGGAGTTGCTGTGCCTGCTGGTGGCCCTGCTGCTGGCGCTGTGTGCGGTCTGGTTGTTGCGGCGTGCCAGCCGCTCGATGGGTGTGCCCGACCCCAGCCCCGATCAGGCCAAGGGTTCGGTCTGGTTCGGACGGCGTCTGATCGACGGCGTCTTGTTCCCGCTGCTGTGGCTGCTTTTTGCCTATGCCGGCTCGGTGGCGCTGATGCGCTTTCAGCCCTTGGCCTTGTTTCAGATCGCCCTGCCGGTGCTGCTGGCGCTGGTGCTGATTCGGGTCACGGTGCGGGTGTTGCAAGTCGCGTTTGCGCAGGCGCGCTGGCTGGTTCCGATCGAACGCACGGTGTCGTGGGGCGTGTGGCTGATGCTGGTGCTGTGGGTCAGCGGTCTGCTGCCCATGGTGCTGCACGAGCTCGACCAGATCACCTGGACCTTGGGCGGCAGCACGGTTTCGGTGCGCACCCTGATCGAAGGGGCGCTGAGCGCAGCGCTGGTGTTGATCGTGGTGCTGTGGATTTCGTCGGCCATCGAAGCGCGGCTGCTGCATCAGGTGCAGGGCGGCGAATCGCTGTCGCTGCGCAAGGCGGGGGCCAACGCCATTCGGGCGCTGCTGCTGTTCGTCGGGCTGATTGTGGCCCTGTCGTCGGCGGGTATCAACCTGACGGCGCTCGGGGTGCTGGGCGGCGCCATCGGGGTCGGCATCGGTTTTGGCCTGCAGCGCTTGGCGGCCAACTACGTCAGCGGTTTCGTCATCCTGACCGAACGCTCCATGCGCATCGGCGACATGATCCGGGTGGATAACTTCGAGGGCCGCATCACCGACATCAAGGCGCGCTTCACCGTGATTCGCAGCTTGGCCGGGCGCGAATCGATCGTGCCCAACGAGATCTTGCTCACCAACCGGGTGGAAAACCTGTCGCTGGCCGACCCCAAGGTCTGGCAATCGACCGTGGTCAGCGTGGCTTATGGCAGCGATGTGGATCTCGTCTCGCGCCTGCTGTGCGAAGCGGCCCAAACCCAGAGCCGGGTGTTGAGCGACCCTGGTCCGGGCGCGTTTCTGTCGGCTTTTGGCCCCGATGGGCTCGAGTTCACCCTGGGCTACTGGATCGAAGATCCCGAAAATGGACCGCTGCGCCTGCGCTCGTCGATCAACTGCGCCATTTTGGCGGCGTTTGAGCGCCACGGGATCACCATTCCCTTTCCGCAGCGGGTGCTGCACCTGCCGAGTACGCCAGCGCCCCTGGCGACGGCGCCGCGCTGATCAGTCGTTCACGCCCACGATCACACTCGAGGCCTTGAACAGGGCACTGACGCGCTGGCCGACGGCGAGCTGCATGTCGCTGCAGCTCTGCTGCGTGATGATGGCCGCCAGGCTGGCGCTGCCAGACAGTTGCAGCACCACTTCGGCGTTCACGGCGCCGGGTGTGATGCGCATGATCGTGCCACTCAGGCAGTTGCGGGCCGAAAAACGCGCCCGGCTGGGCTTGGCAGCGGCGCCGTCGCTGTCGGCGGCGGCGTCGTCAGGGCACATCAGGATGATGGAGGAGGCCTCGATGAGCGCAAAGGCCTCGGTCCCGATCTGCAACCCCAGGCTTTGCGTGCTCTCGCGCGTGAGCAGCGCGACCAAGGGCTGGGGGGCGCCGATGTCGAGTTCGATCAGGTCGTTGACGGCCCCTGTGACGATGCGCGCCACGCGCCCCAGAAACTGATTGCGCGCGCTGGTTTTCATGGTCATGCTCCGCAAAAGCAGGTAGTCGTCGGCCATGCCGCAGGCCTGGCGGCTCAGGTGTTCGACAAAGCGCCGGTGCTCGGCCTCGAGGCGGCGGTAGTTGGTCACCAGTTGCAGGCCCCGCGGCGTCAGGCGGGTGCCGCCACCGCCCTTGCCGCCGGTCAGGCGCTGCACCAGCGGCTCGCCGGCCAGGGTGTTCATGGTGTCGATGGCGTCCCAGGCGGCCTTGTAGCTCAGCTGCGCCGCCTTGGCTGCGCGCGTGATCGAGCCCCAGGTGCCAATGTATTCGAGCAAGGCGATGCGGCCGGGGCCGCCGAAGTTGCGCTCGCCCGCCGTCATCCACACCAGCCCCTGAAGTTGCAGCGGGGCGGTGGGGTCAGGCAGCGCCGGTGCCGCGCCTTGGGTGCGCCGACTGGGCGCGGCGCGCTCGGCGCCTGGCTTGCGCGGGCTCATGGGGCGCTGCCCGATCGGCCCTCGTGCAGGCGCAGCACCTCGTCGCCAAACAGGGCCACGTCTTGCGGGTCGTGGGTAATGAGCACCATCGGCACTTGCAGGCGGCGCTGCAACGCGTCGAGTTCGGCGCGCATGGTCTGGCGCAGGTCGGCGTCGAGCGCGGCAAAGGGCTCGTCGAGCAGCAAGGCGCGCGGTTCGGCCACCAGCGCGCGCGCCAGCGCGGTGCGCTGGCGCTGCCCGCCCGAGAGCTCGTGCGGGTACTGGTGCGCCAGGGCACCGAGATCAAAAGCCTCGATCCAATACTCCACCGCCGGATGGCGCGCCCGCCGGCGCGGGTTCAGCCAGCCACGGGCGAGCGCAAACGCGATGTTCTGGCGTACCGTCAGGTGCGCAAACAAGGCGTAATCCTGAAACACATAGGCCAGCCGGCGCGCTTGCGGCGGCAAGAAAACGCCGCTGGCGGCGTCGTACAGGGTCTGGCCGTCGATGCGCACGTGGCCGGATTGCGGGCGCACCAAGCCGGCAATCGCCTTCAGGGTCTGGCTCTTGCCCGATCCCGACGGCCCGGCAATCACCAGGCGCTGCGCCTGCGACTTGAGCTGCACGTCGAGCGTGAACACGCGCGTGCCCGATTGCAGCCGGTTGCGCAGATGAAAGTCGAGCAGCATGGCGGGCTCAGTTCTGGTGGTGCGCGACGCGCCCCGGCATCAGGCGCGTGGCCGACAGCAGCACCGCAATGCAGACGATGGAGGTGATCGCTGCCAGCACGTGGGCCACGTCGTCTTGCCCGGCCTGCACGGCCTCATAGACCGCTATCGACAGCGTCTGGGTTTGACCCGGAATGTTGCCGGCGATCATCAGCGTGGCGCCAAACTCGCCCAGCGCGCGCGCAAAAGCCAGCAGCAGCCCGGCCATGATGCCGCGCCACGCCAGCGGCAGCGTGACGCGCAAAAACAGCGCCCATTCCGACACACCCAGCACGCGTGCGGCCTGCTCATACTGGCCCTCAACGGCCTCGAAGGCGGCCCGCGCCGGCTTGAACACCAGCGGAAAGGTCACGATCGCCGCCGCCAGCACCGCGCCTTGCCAGGTAAAAATCAGGTTGATGCCAAAGTGTTCATACAGCCACGCGCCTATGGGGCCACGGCTGCCCACCAGCACCAGCAGGTAGTAGCCCAGCACCGTGGGCGGCAGCACCATCGGCAGGGTGCACAGGGTGTCGAGCAGCTCGCGCCCGACAAAGCGCTTGCGCGCCAGCAACCAGCCCAGCGCCACGCCCAGCACCAGCGTGATCGCCGTGGCCCACAGCGCCACCTTGAGCGACAGGCGCAACACGATCCAAACGTCGTCGAGCGCTTCCATGGGGCCGCAGGTGTGGGCGCTGCGCCGCGCTCAGGGTTGCAGAAAGCCGTGGCGCTGCAGAATCGCTTGGCCTGCAGGCGAGAGCACAAAGGCGATGAAGCGCTGCACCGCGGCGGCGTTGGCCGAGCTGGCGCCGCGCACCGTGGGCGCAATCGGGTAGGTGATGGGCGTGCTGGTGGGCACCTGGAACGCCACCCGCACCCGATCGGGCATGAGCGCGGCGTCGGTGGCATAGACGAAGGCGGCCTCGACCTCGCTGCGCGACACGTAGTTGAGCGACTGGCGCACGTTGAGGGTAAAAATCGCCTTGCTCGACACCGCCGGCCAGAGCCCAGCGGCCTCGAGCGCGCGCTGGGTGTAGCGCCCCACTGGCACGCTGTCGGGGTTGCCGATCGCCACCCGGCGCACGGCGGCTTGGGTCAAGTTGGGCAGGCCGCTCAGGTGCAGGCGGCTGTCGGCCGGCACCGCCAGCACCAGCAGGTTGCGCGTGAAATCGCGCCGCTGCGCGGCCACGATCAGGCCGCGCTGCTGCGCCAAGTCCATGGTGAACTCGTCGGCGCTGGCAAACACATCCACCGGCGCGCCGCGGTCGATCTGCTGCAGCAGCGCCCCCGAAGCGCCAAAGTTGAACGCCACCCGCACTTCCGATTGCTGCGCCATGAAGGCGCGCCCGATGTCGTTGAAGGCGTTGGTCAGGCTGGCAGCCGCCGAGACCGTGATCTGCCCGGCGTGCGCGCCGGCGCTGGCGGCCATAATGCCCAGTACGCAAAACAGACGGCAGAGGAGGGCGCGCATGGGTACTGGCTTGGGTCCGGTTGGGGCCAATGGTGGGGGTTGCTGGGGAGGGTTTGCAGGTTGGGGCTTGCAGAGGCGGGCGAGACGGCCGGTCCGCTATGCCCGAGGCGTAATATACCACGGTACATAACGCTTGCGCGTGCCCTCTGCGCTGCTGTATCCACATCGACAGGCCCCGTGCAGGCCCGCAGCGCAGACGCTCGCATAGGTCATGATGCGCTGCACAAGGGCTGGCGAGGCAAGGCATCTCACGCGCAGGGTCAATCGCTTGACATCACGGCCACGAACCGCTCTATAATGCCGCAAAAAAGAACGGTCGTTCGTTTTTTTGCGTGCGTACAATGTTGACGTTTACGTTAACGTCAAGCGCGGGCGCTGGCGGCCCCAGTGGGCAGCAGGCGCCGGTGGGCGTGCGGTTTTACACTCAATCACACAGGAGCAAGGCATGAAAATTCTGGTCCCGGTCAAGCGCGTGGTGGACTACAACGTCAAGGTGCGCGTCAAGGCCGACGGCAGCGGTGTCGATATCGCCAACGTCAAGATGAGCATGAACCCTTTCGATGAGATCGCCATCGAGGAAGCGGTGCGCCTGAAAGAAAAAGGCGTGGCCACCGAGGTGGTGGCGGTGTCGTGCGGTGTGGCGCAGTGCACCGAAACGCTGCGCACGGCGCTGGCGATCGGGGCCGATCGGGCCATTTTGGTGCAGACCGATGACGAGCTGCAACCGCTGGCGGTGGCCAAGCTGCTGGCGGCGCTGGTGGCACGCGAGCAGCCGGGCTTGGTGATTTTGGGCAAGCAGGCGATCGACGACGACGCCAACCAGACCGGCCAGATGCTGGCAGCGCTGGCCAAGTTGCCCCAAGCCACTTTTGCCTCCAAGGTTGAGGTGGTGGATGGCCGGGCGCGCGTGACGCGCGAAGTCGATGGCGGGCTCGAGACCCTGAGCCTGAGCCTGCCGGCGCTGGTGAGCACCGATCTGCGCCTGAACGAGCCGCGCTACGTGACGCTTCCCAACATCATGAAGGCCAAGAAAAAGCCGCTCGAAACCCTGTCGCCAGCCGACTTGGGTGTAAACACCGCGCCGCGCCTCAAAACCCTGAAGGTGGCCGAGCCGGCGGCGCGCAAGGCCGGCATCAAGGTCGGCAGTGTGGCCGAATTGGTGGACAAGCTGCGCAACGAAGCCAAAGTGATCTAACAGGAGACCGACCCCATGACCGCACTCGTCATTGCCGAACACGACCACGCATCGCTCAAGGGCGCCACGCGCAACGCCGTCAGCGCCGCTGCCGCTTGCTGCCCCGAGGTGCACGTATTGGTTGCCGGCCACCAGGCCGCCGCTGCCGCCCAAGCCGCCGCCCAGATTGCCGGTGTGGCCAAGGTGCTGCACGCCGACGGCCCCGCCCTGGCGCACGGCTTGGCCGAAAACCTGGCGGCCCAGGTGCTGGCGCTGGCCGCCGGCTACAGCCACATCGTGTTTGCCGCCACCGCCAGCGGCAAAAACGTGGCCCCGCGCGTGGCCGCTTTGCTCGATGTGGCGCAGGTGAGCGAAATCACCAAGGTGCTGGCCCCCGACACCTTCGAGCGCCCGATCTACGCCGGCAACGCCGTGGCCACGGTGCAATGCCTCGACGCCGTGAAAGTGCTCACGGTGCGCGGCACTGGCTTTGACGCCGCCCCCGCTACGGGTGGCAGCGCCGCCATCGAGGCGGTAGCGGCCGTGGCCGACAGCGGGTTGAGCGCCTTTGTGGGCAGCGAACTGGCGCAAAACGACCGCCCCGAACTGTCGGCGGCCAAGGTGATCGTCAGCGGTGGCCGGGCGCTGGGCAGCGCCGAGCAGTTCAATGCCCTGCTCACGCCGTTGGCCGACAAGCTCGGGGCCGCCATCGGGGCCAGCCGTGCTGCGGTTGATGCCGGTTACGCGCCCAACGATTTGCAGGTGGGCCAAACGGGCAAGATCGTGGCGCCGCAGCTCTACATCGCGGTCGGCATTTCGGGCGCGATCCAGCACCTAGCGGGCATGAAAGACTCGAAGGTGATCGTGGCCATCAACAAAGACCCGGAGTCGCCGATCTTTGCCGTGGCCGACTACGCGCTCGAGGCCGATTTGTTCCAGGCGCTGCCGGAGCTGGTCAAGGCGCTGTAAGCGCGCTCGGCCAAGGGCATCGGTTTCGATGCCTTTTTTGTATCTGCCTTCAACATGGCGTCAACGGTGCCCATCTGCTGTTAAACGGAGACTAAAAAATGAGCTATGTCGCCCCCGTCAAAGACCTGATGTTCAATCTGCAGCACCTCGCCGGGCTCGAGCAGGTGGCGCGCCTGCCCGGTTTCGAAGACGCCGGGCTGGAGACGGCGCAGGCCGTGCTGGAAGAATGCGCGCGCCTGAACCAGGAGGTGATCGCGCCCCTGAACTGGGAGGGCGACAGGTATCCGTCGTCGTACCACGATGGCAAGGTCAGCACCACGCCGGGCTTCAGGCAGGCCTTTCGGCAGTTTGCCGAGGGCGGCTGGCAGGGTTTGCAGCACCCGGTGCAGTTTGGCGGCCAGGGCTTGCCCAAAAGCATTGGGGCGGCGTGCGTGGAGATGTTCAATTCCGCCAACCTGAGCTTTGCCCTGTGCCCGCTGCTCACCGACGGCGCCATCGAGGCCCTGCTGACGGCGGGCACCGAGCAGCAGCAGCGGCTTTATTTGCCGCCCATGATTGCCGGTGAATGGACCGGCACCATGTGCCTGACCGAGCCGCAGGCGGGTTCGGATCTGGCGCTGGTGCGCAGCCGCGCCGAGCCGCAGGCCGACGGCAGCTACAAGGTGTTTGGCACCAAGATTTTCATCACCTACGGCGAGCACGACTACACGCCGAACATCGTGCACCTGGTGCTGGCGCGCATCCCCGGCGCGCCCGAGGGTGTGAAGGGCATCAGCCTGTTCATCGTGCCCAAATTTGTGCTCGACGCCGAAGGCAAGCCTGGGGCGCGCAATGACGTGCGCTGCGTCAGCATCGAGCATAAGCTGGGCATCAAGGCCAGCCCGACGGCGGTGCTGCAGTTTGGCGACCACGGCGGTGCCGAGGGCTACCTGGTGGGCCAGGCCAACCGCGGGCTCGAGTACATGTTCATCATGATGAACGCGGCCCGCTTTGCCGTCGGGCTGCAGGGCATTGCGGTGGCCGAGCGCGCCTACCAAAAGGCGGTCGGCTACGCGCGCGAGCGCCTGCAAAGCCGCCCGGTGGATGGCAGTTCGGCCCAAGCCGCGCCCATCGTCGTACACCCCGACGTCAAGCGCATGCTGCTCACCATGCGCGCCTGTACCGAGGGCTGCCGCGCCATGGCCAGCGTGGCCGCAGCCGCCTACGACGCCGCGCACCACCACCCCGAGGACGCCGCGCGCGCGCAAAACGCCAGCTTTTACGAGTTTCTGGTGCCGCTGGTCAAGGGCTACAGCACCGAGATGGGGATCGAAGTGGCCTCGCTGGGCGTGCAGGTGCACGGCGGCATGGGTTTCATCGAAGAAACCGGGGCCGCGCAGTACTACCGTGACGCGCGCATCCTCACCATCTACGAGGGCACGACGGCGATCCAGGCCAACGACCTGGTGGGCCGCAAGACGCTGCGCGATGGCGGCCGCACGGCGCGCGCCGTGGCGGCGCAGATCGAGGCCACCGAGGCCGAGCTGCAAGCCAGCGGCAGCGCCCACGCGCTGGCGGTGCGACAGCGGCTGCAGGCGGCGCGGCTGGCATTTCTGGACGTGGTGGCCTTTGTGCTCGAACACGCCAAGGGCAACCCGAACGCGGTGTTTGCCGGCAGCGTGCCCTACCTGATGCTGGGCGGCAACCTGGTGGCCGGCTGGCAACTGGCGCGTGCGCTGCTGGTGGCCGAGCGCGAGCTGGCTGCGGGGCGCGAGGCCGAATTCATGCGCACCAAGGTCCTGACCGCGCGCTTTTACGCCGACCACCTGCTCAGCCGCGCCGGTAGCCAGCGCGACGGCATCGTCGCCGGCCACGCCGCCGTGACCGAGATCAGCCCCGACGCCTTTTGATTGACGACCGACCAGACACGACCGACGAGCCCCATTGCATGTCCAACACCGCTTCCCACCCCGACCCCACCCGCCAATCGCCGCTGCCGGGTGCCTTGCAGCGCGTGCCATTCCCGGTTATCGGGGCGCCGCTGTTCATCATCAGCAACCCCAAGCTGGTGATCGCGCAGTGCTGCGCCGGCATCGTCGGTTCCATGCCGGCGCTCAACGCGCGCCCGGCGTCGCAGCTCGACGAATGGCTGGCCGAAATCACCGAGGCGCTGGCGGCGCACGACCGTGCGCACCCCGAACAACCGGCCGCCCCATTTGCCATCAACCAGATCGTGCACAAGAGCAACGACCGGCTCGAGGCCGATCTGGCGCTGTGCGCCAAGTACCGGGTGCCGATCGTCATCACCAGCTTGGGCGCGCGCGCCGACCTCAACCAGGCCGTGCACAGCTGGGGCGGGGTGGTGCTGCACGACATCATCAACAACGCCTTTGCGCACAAGGCGATCGAAAAGGGTGCCGACGGGCTGGTGGCGGTGGCCGCCGGGGCCGGTGGGCACGCGGGCGTGAAAAGCCCGTTTGCGCTGGTGCAAGAAATCCGCCAGTGGTTCAATGGCCCGCTGGCGCTCTCGGGCGCCATCGCCAGCGGCAGCGCGGTGCTGGCGGCGCAGGCCATGGGGGCTGATTTTGCCTACATCGGCTCGGCCTTCATCGCCACCGACGAAGCGCGCGCCAGCGCCGCATACAAGCAGTGCGTGGTTGACAGCAATTCGGACGACATCGTCTACAGCAACCTGTTCACCGGCGTACACGGCAACTACCTCAAGGCCTCGATCGTGGCCGCCGGGCTCGACCCCGACCACCTGCCCGAGAGCGACCCGAGCGCGATGAACTTCGGCGGTGCCGCCGCCAAGGCCTGGAAAGACATCTGGGGCTGCGGCCAAGGCATCGGCGCGATCGACCGCGTGCTGCCTGCCGCCGAGCGGGTGGCGCAGATCAAGCGCGAGTACGCGCAGGCGCGTCAGCGGCTGCTGGCTTGAGCCTTGTATAGATCAGAGTGGGGTGCTTGATCGGCAAGGCCTACCGCCCGCACGGCGCGCTATGCCGCCAGCACGGCGCGCCAGCGTTCGGCGGTGAGCGAGTGGGCGCGGCCAAAGCCGGCTACAAAGCGCGCCGACACCGGTTCGATTGCAAACAGCGCAAAGTCTGGAAACTCGAACAGCTCGCGCGCCTCGGGCAGCCGCTCGAGGTAGGCGGCGCGGGCGGCGGCGTAGCGCGGCGACTCGGGCAGGCAGGGCAGGGCGCGGCCCTTGAGGCTCAGGCGCGGCCGGGCCAGCGGGTTATGGGCATCCTGTGGTGCGCCACCCGGCTGCTGCGGTTCCTGCGCCTGTGTTTCGGCCACCTGCGCTTCGGCCACGAACAGCAGCGCCACGGCGGGTTGCTCGAGCATGTCTTTGGTGTGGGTGGCCAACCGGCTCACATGCACCACCGCGCTGCCGCATGGTGGCAGCAGCACAAAAGGCACCATCGAAACCGCAGGTTCACCCCGGTGCAGGGTGGCCAGCGCGGCCAGGCGCTGCGAGCGCAACAAGGCTTGCAGCAGATGGAGGTCGGCTTCGGTGAGGCTCACGGCGGCAGTGTAGCCGCTATTTTGCGCCGCTACAATGGTCAGTTGCAGCCTTGCCCGGCGCCTTGGGCGCGCCCAATCCAGCCATGCACACCATCCAGATCCGGTTTTTTGCAGCCCTGCGCGAAGCGCTGGGCACCACAGAGTTGCGGCTGTGCACCGCAGCGGCCACGGTGGCCGACTTGCGCGACGAGCTGATCGCACGCGGTGGCGTCCATGCCGAGGCGTTGGCGCGTGGGCGCGCGGTGCGCGCGGCGCTCAACCAGGCGATGGTGGCGGAATCCGCCGCGCTCAAGGACGGCGACGAAGTGGCCTTCTTCCCTCCGGTGACGGGGGGCTGAGGGTGGAGCCGCAGCCTGCCACCACACAGCCCCGGGTGCGCATCCAGACCGAGGATTTCGACCTGAGCACCGAAGTGGCCGCCCTGCACGCCGCCGACACGCGGGTGGGCGCCGCGTGCGCCTTCGTGGGTTTGGTCAGGGAATGGGCCCCCACGCTGGGCGCTGGCGCGGGGCCGGCGGCTGCTTCGCCGACGCTACCCCAGGCTTTCATGGAGCTCGAGCACTACCCCGGCATGACCGAGCGCGCCATCGAGGCGATGATCGAGCAGGCGCAGCAGCGCTTCGAGATTTTGGGCGCGCGCGTGCTGCACCGCGTGGGGCGGCTGGGCTTGGGCGAGCAGATCGTGCTGGTGGCGGTGACGGCGGCGCACCGCGGCCAGGCCTTTGCCGCCTGCGAGTTCCTCATGGACTACCTCAAGACCCAGGCGCCGTTCTGGAAAAAAGAGCACAGCGCCGCCGGTGCGCGCTGGGTCGATGCGCGCGCCAGCGACGACGCGGCGCTGGCCAAGTGGGGCATCGAAGCGGATAACGCGGCGGGCCCGGCCTGAGCCGCGCTCAGCCGCTGGCGCAGATTGCGCGCGCGCAACCTAGCCGCTGTCTGGCACAGCCTGATTTGCTCATGCTCCCCCCGCATACGCAGGGATTGACCTCAGAGCAAGGCCGCCGATCGATGCCATGAAAACTCCACGTTCAGCGAATTGCACGTTCCGCAGCCTGAACGAGAAAACCGGAGCGGGTCAGTCCGTGAGACTTGGCATAGTCATCGACCTTGGCGAGGATGCGCCGGGGGATGGTGATGTTGATCTTCTCTGCCCGGCCGTCGTACTTGCTGGTGTCGATCTCGACAAGCGCCCAGATGCCGCCTTCGAAGTCGGGATTGGTGCGATGCTTGCCCACGGGATGGGGAACGGGCACATCGCCACCGTCCTCGGTGATGCCTTCGAGGTGCAGATCAATGGCTTCAACCACGCTTTCCAGCGCCTCGTCCATGCTGTCGCCAGCAGAGAAGCAGCCCGGAAGATCGGGCACGGTGACACCCCAACGGGTGCCGTCGTCGCTATGCAGAACTACAGGGTATCGCACGGTATGACTCCTGTTCATTTCCAGCCCGCTTGCTTTTTGATGCTGTTCAGCGTTCCCTTCGGGATGTCCCCGTCCGGATGCCTGACGGTGACCAGTCCGGGCTTGTTGGCGTGCCTGAACTGGTGGTGCGAACCTTTGACCCGGGCCAGCATCCAGCCCTCAGCTTCTAGCAGCTTGATGACTTGCTTGCTGTTCATGGTGGTTATTATACCCACCAAACTGTCATGATCCTGGTGCTTCACCCAGGATCAGGACAATTGGCATCGGACAATGGTGCCCAGGGCAGAGTCGTTCATGTCGATCACCATGTGGAAAATGATCGACCCTGATCGCCACTTCAGGCTCATACCTCGTTGGACAAAACTATCCCCGCGTGAGCGGGGGAGCCGAGGTGGCGGTGGAAATGCCGGTGAGCGCGTGGGGTCAACCCCCGCGTGAGCGGGGGAGTCAAACTGAGCGCTATCGGTAAATCTCGCGCCGGTTGTCAACCTGCACCACCAGCACGCGCAAAGCGCCGTCCTGAATGTCACAAATCACGCAGCAGTCCCCCACCCGGTAGCGCCAAAGCCCGCCAAGGGGGCCGGTCAAGGGCTTGCCCGTGCTGCGCGGGTCCTCAAGTCCGGCGATGCGCTCATCCATGTAGTCCACGATGCACCGCGCCGTTTGCTTGTCGAGCCGGCAAAGCTGTGCTTTGGCCGTGTCGGTGTAATCAATCGTCCAGGCCAAGGTCTCTCCTCACGTCAGCCGCAGAATGCATCTGTTCCTGCCCCTTGCGGACACGCTCAAGAACGCCAGCAGCAAGGTAGTAGTCCTCCATTTCCTCGATGCCCCGCTCGATGATTTCGCGCAAGTAATACGCCTTTGTGCGCCCGGTGTGAGAGGCGAGGTAGTCAAGCCTTTGCTCCGTTTCAGGAGCGAGGCGAATCGAAGTGGCCATGTCAAAACCTCCGGTTTAGATACGTGCATTCACTGTATCACAAAGCGCCTGTCTTGACCAGTCGGGGCGCTACCCGGCGCGCATCATGCGCGCGCAGGGGCGGCCGCGGTCAATCCCCGCGTGAGCGGGGGAGCCCTTGGTGCTGCGCAGCAGCGCCGCCAGGGTGGCTTCGCTGTTGCGCTCCCAGCGGCTGCCGTCGGGCGCGGTGGAGCTGACAAAGCGCCGCTGGGTGCTTTCGACCGGCACCTCGCCGATGGCGGCCATGGCGGGCCGATGCCGTCGTCAAACAGCTCGAACACGAACC
The DNA here is from genome assembly GCA_041694945.1 of Pseudomonadota bacterium. GTDB lineage: Bacteria > Pseudomonadota > Gammaproteobacteria > Burkholderiales > Burkholderiaceae_C > Serpentinimonas. Next base: position 15,111 of record JBGFRU010000043.1, on the reverse strand, counting down.
CAATCAGCCCCTGGCTGCATGAATGAGGCGACAACTTGCTTGACATGCACCGGTAGGCGCACCGGCGTATGATGCGCCCTCAAGGGGGCTTCGATGAACGATTGTGAGCAAAGCAGCCGGTTTTTGGCGCATGTGTGTACCGACGCGTCGGGTCTTCTGCTGCCGCACGGCCTGCCGCAGCATTTGCGCGGTGTTGCTGAGCTGGCTGCTGCACGCGCGCGCCCGTACGGCGCAGACTGGGCCCGGCTGGCCGGGCTGTGGCACGACCTAGGCAAGTATGCGCCGCAGTTTCAATCGATGATCCGGCGCGAAGCTACTGTCCAATGATACCGCTTGTCTGGTCTATAACAATGCCCGAAATCCACTTCATCGTTGAAAAAGCTGCAGAAGGCGGTTTTTCTGCCAGGGCAGTGGGTGCTGACATCTTCACCGAGGCCGATACTTTGTCAAGCCTCTGTGAACAGTTGCGCGATGCTTTGTGTTGCCATTTTGATGTAGACAGTGAACCTGAATTGATCCGTATTCTCATCACCCGCAGTGATGCCAAGGGGGAGTGACCCATTTAATCTTGCAACTTGTCGGCTAGCGCTTGCGCGCGTACTGCGTGCAGCACGGTTCCGGCCAGAGCTCATATCCCAATCGTGTAGACTGGCACCCGGCATATTGAGCCTGCACCATTTGGTTCCGGCAAAACAGCCGGTTTTTGGCGCATGTGTGTACCGACGCGTCGGGTTCGCTGCAGCCGCATGGCCTGCCGCAGCACTTGCGGGGCGTCTCTGAGCTGGCCGCTAGTGTGGCGTTGCGCGCTATCTGGAACATAAAACCGCGCCTTTTCGTCCCTGCTGTCGTTGCAAATCCGCGCCATAGTGGCACTATGGCTGTGGTTTGCGCCTAAGCAGGGCCAAAAATCCATCGGTTTTATTTGTCCCCTCAAGCGCGCAACACCACACTAGATGCGCGAACCATCTCGGTGCAGACTGGGCCCGGCTTGCCGGGCTGTGGCAGGACTTGGGCAAGTATGCGCCGCAGTTTCAATCGATGATCCGGCGCGAGAGCGGCTACGATCCCGTGGAGTTGTTCGTGCCGGGGCCGCGCAACCATTCCACGGCAGGGGCGATTCACGCCATCGAAAAGGATGGCCCCGAGCGCTGGCTGATGAGAAAGCTCCAGCGCTACAGCGTCAAGGCTCTGTTCAAGCAAGAGGTTGATGTAGTACGGGTTACGCGCTTAACGTCATGATTTGTAAAGTCATTCACTGCTGCGCTTATGGATGGGATCTTGAGACGTGTCAGGTCATTCGTCCACATCTTGCCTGAACAGAGCCAGCGTCAACCTGCAGCGCCGCAATGTCCTGCGATTGCAAGAGACGGGCGAAGTGCGTGAGACTCGATCCGGCATCTTTGCACAGGATGTGGATACGCTTTATGATGCGGAAATTGGCGTTGTCATGGACAGTCAAACCCCGTGGTATGTTTGACCAAGGAGCAACTTATGCAAGCGATTGAAATTGAAGCACCCATTGTCGATCACCGGCTGGTGCTGCACAGCGACAAGCTGCCCGCTCATGCTTCACGCGCCAAGGTAATCGTGATGTACGATGAAAACGACCAAAAGACCGTCACTGATATCCTGACTCTTGCCAGGGCAGCACGCAACTGCTTCCCTCAGGTTGAACGCGAGCAATTGCAAGCTGAATTTTCCGCCATGCGCACCGAATGGGAGCAGCGGGAGCATGGCCCATGAGGCTGCGCTGCCTAATTGTCCCATCCCGGACGATTGTATAGACTTGCTCAAGGCCCGTGGCACCGGCGTGGCGGGTTCCGGCCAGAGCTCATATCCCAATCGTGTAGACTGGTCGGCGCCGGCTCCACCTGGGCGAGATCGTTCCGGCCAGAGCTCATATCCCAATCGTGTAGACTGACGCGCACCAACATCGGCTGGCTGATTCGGTTCCGGCCAGAGCTCATATCCCAATCGTGTAGACTGGAGCAGATGCGGACGTCTACCACAACGCTGGTTCCGGCCAGAGCTCATATCCCAATCGTGTAGACTGGCCATTGGCTCGACCCGACGTGCAAGCGCGTTCCGGCCAGAGCTCATATCCCAATCGTGTAGACTCAGGCTGCCCGTCACGCGCAGCCGTGCGTGGTTCCGGCCAGAGCTCATATCCCAATCGTGTAGACTTGCCACCGCGTTCATGGCGGTCGAGGATGCGTTCCGGCCAGAGCTCATATCCCAATCGTGTAGACTAATGGTGAAGAACAGGATTTATCAGTTCAAGTTCCGGCCAGAGCTCATATCCCAATCGTGTAGACTCTGGGTCGCCACCGTGTGGCCGCCTTCTGTGTTCCGGCCAGAGCTCATATCCCAATCGTGTAGACTCGCCGGTGCCCAGGTGGCGATGATGCGCACGTTCCGGCCAGAGCTCATATCCCAATCGTGTAGACTGGGCGAGCCGGTTTTTGTCTGCGAGGGCTGGTTCCGGCCAGAGCTCATATCCCAATCGTGTAGACTAATACTCGAAACATTCCCGCTCGCACGAATGTTCCGGCCAGAGCTCATATCCCAATCGTGTAGACTGACGGGAGCGACGGCGATCTGTGCGACGTGGTTCCGGCCAGAGCTCATATCCCAATCGTGTAGACTTCCTCGAGCAGACACGAAACAGCCGCTTGGTTCCGGCCAGAGCTCATATCCCAATCGTGTAGACTGGCCATAGTCGATGGTCAAGCCCCAGCGCTGTTCCGGCCAGAGCTCATATCCCAATCGTGTAGACTTGCCTGCCTCCAGTACACGATGCACTGCAGGTTCCGGCCAGAGCTCATATCCCAATCGTGTAGACTTTCGAGGGCCAGGTGCTGGACGGCTGGCACGTTCCGGCCAGAGCTCATATCCCAATCGTGTAGACTCCCTGGGTGTGCACAGGACAGACATGGCGCAGTTCCGGCCAGAGCTCATATCCCAATCGTGTAGACTCTAAACCAAACTGCTAAGCCAGTCACTCATGTTCCGGCCAGAGCTCATATCCCAATCGTGTAGACTCTTGGCGATTCAAAGCCTAGCCGCAATCGAGTTCCGGCCAGAGCTCATATCCCAATCGTGTAGACTACAGCCTGCTCGAGCCGGTGTTTGCCGCATGTTCCGGCCAGAGCTCATATCCCAATCGTGTAGACTAGCCCGCAGCTACATCAGACCGTGAGCATTGTTCCGGCCAGAGCTCATATCCCAATCGTGTAGACTCTGGCGTAGATTTGGCGTAGCAGCATAGCAGTTCCGGCCAGAGCTCATATCCCAATCGTGTAGACTTGCGCTGCGTCCAAAGCGCACCACGGCGCGGTTCCGGCCAGAGCTCATATCCCAATCGTGTAGACTACAGCCTGCTCGAGCCGGTGTTTGCCGCATGTTCCGGCCAGAGCTCATATCCCAATCGTGTAGACTCTGCGCCAGATACAGCAGTTGGCTGTAAAAGTTCCGGCCAGAGCTCATATCCCAATCGTGTAGACTCTGCGCCTGGTGTACGACCACCCAGCCAGCGTTCCGGCCAGAGCTCATATCCCAATCGTGTAGACTGAGCACGGCCAGCAGCCGGGCGGCGCGGCGGTTCCGGCCAGAGCTCATATCCCAATCGTGTAGACTTATGCGGCCACATGGCTGGTGCAGGGCAGAGTTCCGGCCAGAGCTCATATCCCAATCGTGTAGACTCAAACGCCAATAGGCTCGTCGCTGTTGTGCGTTCCGGCCAGAGCTCATATCCCAATCGTGTAGACTGTTCAAGCTCCAGCCCAAGCCGACTTTTGAGTTCCGGCCAGAGCTCATATCCCAATCGTGTAGACTCCTGATGCGGGCCAATGGGATGACGTTTCGGTTCCGGCCAGAGCTCATATCCCAATCGTGTAGACTCCCGGCACGTACACTTCAACACGGATGGAGGTTCCGGCCAGAGCTCATATCCCAATCGTGTAGACTAGCGCTGCCGGGCTGCGCTCGATGCCTGTGGTTCCGGCCAGAGCTCATATCCCAATCGTGTAGACTGATCGACTTTGCTGCCAGCAAGGCGCTCAAGTTCCGGCCAGAGCTCATATCCCAATCGTGTAGACTCGCGCACCAGCGCATCGGCACCTTCGCGCTGTTCCGGCCAGAGCTCATATCCCAATCGTGTAGACTCACCCCAAGCGCGCCGTGCAGACCGTGGAGGTTCCGGCCAGAGCTCATATCCCAATCGTGTAGACTGTTCAAGCTCCAGCCCAAGCCGACTTTTGAGTTCCGGCCAGAGCTCATATCCCAATCGTGTAGACTTTTCACCTTCAACTGCGGGTCCAGCGCGTGGTTCCGGCCAGAGCTCATATCCCAATCGTGTAGACTAGCGGCTTCGGTCGCACGCGCGGCTTCGGTGTTCCGGCCAGAGCTCATATCCCAATCGTGTAGACTACGGGCTGAAGGCTACCCAAGGCCCGTAGGGTTCCGGCCAGAGCTCATATCCCAATCGTGTAGACTAGTCTTCGGCCCTGCGCGCCAACTCGTGGTGTTCCGGCCAGAGCTCATATCCCAATCGTGTAGACTTGCAATGAATGACCTGCGTCTGATTGCCATGTTCCGGCCAGAGCTCATATCCCAATCGTGTAGACTGTCATTTGCGCCCACGCATCCAGCATCTCCGTTCCGGCCAGAGCTCATATCCCAATCGTGTAGACTGTTACGATAATTCAAGTCTTTTTCGTCACGGTTCCGGCCAGAGCTCATATCCCAATCGTGTAGACTTCATTATGAGAACCCTCCGGGAAGAACTCGTTCCGGCCAGAGCTCATATCCCAATCGTGTAGACTCAGCACGTCGTGGTCGGGAACGTCCTCCGAGTTCCGGCCAGAGCTCATATCCCAATCGTGTAGACTCATTTAAACACTCCTGAAACCTCCGGCAACGTTCCGGCCAGAGCTCATATCCCAATCGTGTAGACTGCCGACGATGACGATCCGCTGCCTATGCTGGTTCCGGCCAGAGCTCATATCCCAATCGTGTAGACTGCTCACGCTAACAGGAACCATCAGGGCCACGTTCCGGCCAGAGCTCATATCCCAATCGTGTAGACTCACGATTTCGCAAGGCACGTAGCCGCGCCGGTTCCGGCCAGAGCTCATATCCCAATCGTGTAGACTATACACGCCGGGTTCCAATGGCGATTCGTGGTTCCGGCCAGAGCTCATATCCCAATCGTGTAGACTCATGGGCGGCAGATCATCATCATCCAGCGCGTTCCGGCCAGAGCTCATATCCCAATCGTGTAGACTGCGCCTGAGGGAGTGCATAGGTGAGGAGCCGTTCCGGCCAGAGCTCATATCCCAATCGTGTAGACTCGCCCGCTGCGCCCAGCGCAGCGGCGCTCAGTTCCGGCCAGAGCTCATATCCCAATCGTGTAGACTCACCGCCGCATCGACCACACCCCCATTAGCGTTCCGGCCAGAGCTCATATCCCAATCGTGTAGACTCGACGCCATCCTGAAGGCGTGCGGCTTGAGGTTCCGGCCAGAGCTCATATCCCAATCGTGTAGACTCCATGCGCTGAACGTCGCCGTCTTGTTGTCGTTCCGGCCAGAGCTCATATCCCAATCGTGTAGACTCGGCACGCTGCTGGCCAGCACCAAGATCACGTTCCGGCCAGAGCTCATATCCCAATCGTGTAGACTGGACAGAGGCAAAGCACCCGACTGATAAGCGTTCCGGCCAGAGCTCATATCCCAATCGTGTAGACTCCCGCGTTCGACTTGATGACCAGCTGTTCCGTTCCGGCCAGAGCTCATATCCCAATCGTGTAGACTCGTGGCAATGGCCTGTTGCACGCCAAACTCGTTCCGGCCAGAGCTCATATCCCAATCGTGTAGACTTGGTGGGGATGGTTGAGCAAAGCCCGCATAGTTCCGGCCAGAGCTCATATCCCAATCGTGTAGACTCCGTTTTCGGTAACTCGTTGACTTGTCAGTGGTTTTGCCAGTTTTTTGGGCTTGAAAAACATCGCTTAACTCAGAAAAGATCGAACTGATCGGGTGTTTTTGGGGCTGGCTGCTTCGCCTGACCATGAAAGCTGATGATGCGCTCGTACTGCTTGTCAGTAAACTGCAAGATGCTTACCCTGCCGCCTTGTGGCAGGGCAGCTTCGACCCGTTTGCAGTAGGTGTCTACTTGCGCTGGGCTGGTGCAAGAACGCATGTACACGCTGAACTGGCTCATCTCGAACCCCATGTCCAGCAGAGTATTTCTGAACTCGGTTGCCGCCTTGCGTTCGACCTTCTCTATCACAGGCAGGTCGAACATTACCACCATCCACATCAGCCGGTATCCTGTCAGCATGAGGTTCATGGCTTCATTCGCCATGCAGGGCAGACGCGAGCGCCAAAGGCAGACCGGGCAGTGGTAGGTCGAGTTTGTCACGTTGACCCAGATAGACCATGGCCAGCGAGGTTGCAAGCTTTTGCACGCACACCATGACAGGTGTGGCGCCTGTATCACTTTGCATGTCGTCGTACAGCGTGCGCACCAAAGCACGCTTGGTGTCAGGGGTAACTTGATCTTGGTGGTTGCGCCTAAGCTGCCAGACCTTGAGGTCGATGACGGGTCTGAAGGGCTCCATCACATCGTCAACCAACCGCATGGCGTTGTTGTCGTGGCTGTGGTGCAAGCCGATACTGGGGTGCAGGCCCGCAGCAATCAAGGCGCGCGCTGTGGTTGCACGAAGGACGGTGTATCCGTAGTTGAGCATAGCGTTGGTACCTGGGGCGTTCTGGTCACGGCGAAACTCTGGGCCGAACAGCAAGGTCCAGTATCGACGCGCTCCCTGGGCCTCCAGGTTGTCCGGGTCGCCACTCCTGACCTTGCTTGCTAGGGTTGAAAGCGGCGCGCTGGGAGCTGCGGCTGCTTGCAGTGCGGCGGCTTGTTGTTCGAGCTTGGCACGAACAATGGCCGCCCACAACCGCTTGCGGGTTGGCAGGCTGACCGTGATTTGTGCCTCGATTCGGCGCGCCTGCTCGAAATTGCCTTCGATGGGCAGCAGCATGCCCACAGCGTTGTGGTTTGCTGCACAGAGCACAAAGGGGCTGCCGCGTTCTGCCAAGGCCACCAGTAGGTTGTTCGTGTAGCTCAGACCATGCGCGTTGGCGATGACGGCGGCAATGTCGTCCAGAGGTACCTGCCCAAGCTCTTTGCGTTCACCCTCGGTGCCCTGAACTACCATGAAGCCTCGGTGCATGGACAGGTGACGCCGGTCATCGGCCACCTCTATGATGCGGCCGATCATATGCGCTACCCCTTGAAGCCGGGGTCCCGCAGTTCCCCGATGGGGGATATGCTAACTTTCCTTGCTAGAGCCTTCTGCAGAGAGCCTGCTTGCTTGTATGTGTAGCGCCATGATCCTGTTTTGTCTCGATTGCGGGCGTCGACGTTTGCTTCATTATGCGCAGCAAGACTCAGGCGTCCAGCAGAACTTATTGATGCAACTCGCATCACAGACATGCTGTCGTCAATTGCGAGCTTAATAATGTCACCATTGACTAAGCGCATCACGAGCGGCCTACCACTCATACTCAGTGTTGGGTGGCGCAAACGCGATAATCCGTGCAAACGCACCAATTGATAGGAATCAAAAGTTGAAATGACTTCTCCGTGCCATTTGCCATTTTCATCACGGACAATCTCTATGCAGTAGTTGCTGTCGCCTTTGTAGCCTTTGTAGGGCCGCAGTGAACCGTCAGGCTGCAAGCCATGTCTTTCTTGTGCCTTCTCGCAAGTAAATTCGATAACCTTGAGTGCCTCAGTGACATTTTCACGTTTGCCGTCAACGGACTTGTGGTATCTCACTACCCCATTACCCAGTAGAGCATAAGCGGTGTCGTTGTGCATGGCCCCCTCGTGGCCATGATCAGGCTTGTGGCTGACCCAGATGCAATTAACAGCTCGCTTTACATGCTCGCGGTAAGTCTCCCAAGGCGGTGGCATATTCTCAACCAGCCGGTTCAGTTGTCGATCAGAGGCACTTGCGCTGGCCTGCGCAAAACGTTGGAGCATGCCTTGGTCGGTAACGCCGATCACGCAGGCGTCGACAGCATGGTGTCGGTGGTTGTCGCGGTTCTTTTTACCGTCAAGACCGAGTATGTTGTTGAGGCCAAACTGGGCGCGCAGCATTGCGGTCATGCGGCCAGGGATAACGCGAGTCGCTTGTGGGCAAATCAGACTCAAGTACTCTCGCGCCACCCGACTCAGATAGCGCGTGTCGTTGAGCGCCCTTGCAAGGAAATCTTTATCGTCTCGCAGCCAACGCTCGTAGCCGTCTTCGGCAAACCGGTAGCGCTTGTTCCTGGGCATCTGTTGGACGCGCTTCAGCACATCGTCCATAAACCAACCCTGGGCTTCAAAGTCTGCACGCGCCTCCCATGGGGTTCGATTTCCCTTAATGCGGTTGGCTATTCGGAGCGCTACCGTCTTGTTGTCGAGGCTGTCGTCCAAAGTCTTGGAAAAAGGAAGAATATGCTCGATTTCAACCTGCTCGCTCAGGACCATGGTGGCGCTGATTTGGACGCCGCTGTACGGGCAGCGCCGATCGGCTGGGTCAAAGCTCAATTCCTTCCAGAGAATCAGCTTTTGAATGTCGGAATGGCGCACGCGCTCTGGGGCAACTTGCAGAATGGATGCTGCCATCTCGCGCAGCTCAGCATTGCGCTTCTGGTTCGCTGCTTGGCGTTCATTTTCTTCCTTGCGCTGTTCCAGATTTTGCTTAAGTTCGCGCGCGACCTCCACGATCACCTCTGACGGATGACCGTAGCGCTTGATGAGCGCATTGACAACTACGCGAATCTGGTTCAGACCGATATGGACAGTAGGGTTGGCGATCTTGCCAAAGCGCTCCTCGTCATTCTTTGGGTTATCTTTGGCAAACCCTACATGACGCTGCAAGAACTCACCGTAGTAGGGTAATTCTTTCAATGCATGGAGGTTTTGAATCTCACCGGTGGCTGGGTTTATGCGTTGCACGCCGGTGTCAAAGGTTCGGTTGGGAATCTCGCCAAAGGTGTTGAGTCGGCTGTGGTGATCAAAGCCTGCTGCCAATACCGCTTTGTCGTAACTGATAAGCGCGCGTTGCAACTCGGGCAGGATACGATCCAGTGCTTTAGTGGATAGGCTGCCATAACCTTCCGGCAGGGCTGCACAGGCAATGGCTTCGGCTCTCACCGCGTCCACTCCTGTGTTCATTTCCAGCCATTGGGTAAGTCTGGACTCGTTTTCCTCGCTCACCAACTGCATGACAATGGCATCTTGCTCGACGGCAGAGAAGCCAAACCACGCTTGACCGAAGTGTTCCCTTTTGCTCAGAATGACACTGGTGGCATTGCCTTTGAGTTCTTGTCTTTTTGGGTCTTCGAGGCTGAACCGAACCGCGCCTCCGAGACCGAGCATGCTTCTTATCTTCGTAAAGCTGAGTTTGCTGTTGCGTTCCAGTGCATCTGCCAGGGTGTTGCGCTGCTCCAGTGACAAGGGTTCCTCTCGAAGGCCATCACGAAGCAAGCGCAGATTGTTGGTTTCTTGGTAGATACGGAAGCGCTGTTGACTGGGTAGCGCAAGGGGTGCCCGATGTTCTTCTGGAAGCAAGGTGCAGCGCCCCGGTATGGCGGGCTTGAGATTTCGCTGGTGCAGCAGGCAGTCCCTGAGATCGGTGCGTGCTCGCTCGTTGAACTGGTGTGGGTCCAGCGCCGACTGTTTCAACCACAGGGCATCAAACTCAGCCTCAATCATGGCGCGATCTATGTAAAGATCGTAGCTTTTGTCAACCCGCGTTTTCCCGTCATCCTTCATTACGCGACGCTCACGAAAGCGAGCTCGTACCGTCTGACCCGCTTGATATCGGCGGTGAAGGTACTCGCCCACCGTGCGGGGCTTCCCATCCGCACCAGATGGGTCTAGCGCTGCGTGCAGTTGTTTGATGGATGACTTTAGGGCGCCGCTGTCGTTGTCTTTCTTGTCTGTTTTCCGATTGCTTTTGAAGCCGCGGCGCTGGTTGATATGGAAAAGTGCGCGCGCGAACTCTTCCGGCTTGAGCGCTTCGTTCAGACCTTTGGCGCGTAGCGCGTAGGGGTTAAGCGATTCCAGTGCCTTGCGCCCGCCTTCGTCCCTGGGGAAGAAGCCGTGCTCAATCAGGGTTCGCATCATGCGAGCCTTGCGCTTTAGCAGGCGGTCGCGGCGACGGCGCATAGAACGGGCCTCACGGCGGGATACTGCGAGCGATGACCCATCCTTAGGGTTGCGCCCGTCGCTGAAGATGCGCACACCCGCCTTGATGACCGCGACAGGTGCCGCAGGCTGATTGTTGCTCAACTTCAGCAGCGCCCAACCGAGCGAAGTGCTGCCGAGGTCCAGCGCGAGCCGGTAGCGAAAATTTTGCTGCATGCTGTTCCCCTACCTTGATCAAGGCTCTTGTCCGTAAAAGTTATGGTACAATACTACACCAATTCTAGATTGGGATATGAGCTCTGGACGCTAACAAGCTGAAAGATGCACCAAATGGAAGGGCCGCTATACGCGGCCCTTTTTCGTTATCCCTGAACGCGGTACTCAAAGCGACCGGCTTGAAGATGGGTGTGCACGCTCATTGAGGCCGAAGTGGGACGCGGCCTGAGCGCAGCCTGATCGATCAAGCAGGCTGCTGCGCGGCTTGCGCGTGCAGGCGTACGCCCAAGGCCCTGGCAACCTTGAGTACGGTGGCAAAGCTCGGGTTGCCGTCGGCGCTGAGCGCCCGATACAGGCTTTCACGGCTCAAACCAGCCTCTTTGGCGACCAGCGACATGCCCCGTGCACGCGCCACATCGCCCAACGCGCGTGCAATGCCAGCCGCGTCGTCGGGTGCCTCGCTCAGCCAGGCGTCCAGGTAGGCAGCCATCTCCTCGGGCGTGCGCAGGTGCTCGGCCACGTCGTAGGCGGTGGTGCTGACTTTCGGTTTTTTAGGCTTGGCGGCGGGGCTGGTCATGCGCTCATGCTCCATGGTCACGGTTCAATTGCAGGGCCTTGGCAATGTCTTTCGTCTGTGTCGACTTGCTGCCGCCAACGAGCAAGAGCAACAAACGCTCACCCCGTTGGGCGTAGTAAACCCGGTACCCTGGGCCGGTGTCGATCCTAAGTTCGCAGACACCTTCGCTCAAGTGACGGTAATCGCCCGGATTGCCATGAATCAGTCGGTCGACGCGCATCAGCACGCGCGCCCGACCGGCTTGATCGGCGAGCTTGTCGATCCAAGCGCGGTACTCGTGGGTCTTTTCGACACGCATCGGTGCATTGTAGCCCATGGGCTACGTGTGGCTGCATTTCCTTGTGCAGTTTCAGGTAACGCTGCCGCTGTCAAGCAACTCCGGGCGCTACACTGCGCGTAGACTATGTCTGAGCAAGCAGGGGCAAGACCATGAACGATGCTACAAGAACCAAGGTGCGGCAGCTCTACAGCTTCCTGAAAGAGGTGAACCAGCTGCGTTTCCGACCGGTCCGATCAATCGGCGAGCAGCCCAAGACGATCCGGCTTGCAGAGATGCCTGCCCATGAGTCGATCCGGTTCACACGCCCGGTGCTCGACGACAGCCCCCAAGAAATCTCCGATATTCTCATTCGGGTCAGGCGCCCGAACCTCACGCGTTGCCCGAAGCCGCCTGCGACCGTTGAGCCTTGGCTGCTGCCAGGCTGGGACGATCCGGCCAAGCCTGCCAACGTTGCCGACAGCCAAAACATAACCGTCCCGAACGTAGATGGCGAAGGCACGCAGGAGACCATCACTGTCCACTTCGAGGACGACGAGGAGCGCTTGGCCGATTGGGAGGCTTGGGTGGCCGCGCGCGACGCATGGGCCGCTCCGGAGCGCGCCGCTCGCCGGGCCATGTGGTTCTTCGAGGCTTTCTATGACATCCACTCGACGCTTGAGAAGGATGGGGAGCAACTGGAATTGCTCGCCGCCGACGGTCGTCTGTCATGGCGTACCGTTTCTGACGAGGATGGCGAGGTGTCGATCGACCATCCGATATTGCTCAAGCGGGTTGAACTTCGGTTCAATCCGAACGTCCCCGAGTTCACCATTCATGAGGCGGAGCGCGAGCCCGAGCTGTACGTCTCCCTTTGTCTTGACCTGAAAGAAGTCGAGCCGGTCGCCATCCGCAACCGCAAAAGCGAGATCGATGCTTCCGGTTGCCATCCATTCGGATGGGGCGACACGGAAGCGTTCCTGCGCGCCTTCATCCAAACGGTTTCGCCGCTGAACGGCGAGTTCCTCGACGCGCCGGGCGGTTCCCCGAGCGAGGTGCCAAGGCTTTGGCGCGATCCCATGTTGGTGCTGCGCAAGCGGGTATTCGGGATCGCCAACGCAGTTGACGCCATCCTCGACGACATCGACAGCCGGGAGCTGTTCCCGCCTGCCCTGGGCCAGATCACTGGGACGGAGGCGACGTCGCCAGGCGCAGACTTGGGCGACTCGCTCGCTTGCGAGGAAACTGCAGCTCGCGCCGCAGTTGCACCCGCTATCCATGACGACGACATCCTTCTGGCCAAAGAGGCCAACGCGGAACAGTTGCAGATCATCCGCCGGCTGGCGCGTAGTGGCTCCGTCATCGTGCAGGGGCCGCCGGGGACTGGTAAGACGCACACGATCGGCAACCTGATCGGCCACTTGCTCGCTCAGGGCAAGTCCATCCTCGTGACTGCGCAGACGGCCAAGGCCCTGCGGGTATTGCGCGACAAGGTGCCGGAGACGCTGCGCCCGCTGTGCGTTTCGGTGCTTGGCAGCGACCACAAAGAGCGGGGCCAGATCGAATTGTCGATCGGCTCGATCAGCGAGCGGCTCACCAGCGACACCGCCGAGACGCTGACTGGCAAAGCGCAGACCTTGGCCGAAGAACGCCGCAAGCTGCTTTCCACGTCGCGGGAGCTCGCCCACAAGCTCAAGGAGGCGTTGGAAAACGAATACCGGGAAATACCGGTCGGCGGCAAGCGCTACGCACCTTCCGACGCGGCCAAGTTCGTGGCAGCCAACGAAGCCGAACATTCCTGGTTGCCGTCTCCGGTAAAGCTGGGTGCCGACATCGCTCTCACGGAGGAGGAGCTTGTTCGCCTCTATGCCTTGGGTGCGACCCACACGGCCCAAGAGGAGCGAGACGCCCGCTGCCCGCTGCCAGACCTCGCGGCGCTGCCTTCGGAGCGCCAGTTCCGGGTCATGGTTGCCGAGCACCGCGATTTGCTCACGCGCGACATCTCCGAAGGTGCCGACCTCTGGCGGCAGACAAACGGAGCAAGCGCCGAATTGGAGGAGATCGCCAAGGAGTTTGCAGCCGAGTTTTCCGACGATCTGCTTCGTCAAGCATGGCGGCCACATGCCATCGTTGCTGGCTTGCGCGGCGGCTCAGAACGTGAGGCGTGGGAGCTGCTCGTTGCGTCCATCGAGAGGGCCGCCGAGGCCAACGGAAAACACGTACTGGTTTTGCACCATCGCCCGCGACTTTCTGAATCCATGCCGGTCCAAAAGCAGTTGCAAGTGACGACCGAGATCAGGGAGCACTTGTCTGGCGGCGGTAAGCTCGGTTTCTTGCATCTCATGACTCGCTCGGAATGGCGTCAGCTCATCAAGACGGTTTCGGTAACAGCAGGGCAGCCCAAGCATCCTGATCACTTCGACGCCATCGGTCGGCTCGCTGGCTTGGAGGCCGCCAGGCTCGAATTGGAGGACCTTTGGAACGCCCTCGTTGGGGCCCGATCTGGCGCTGTGTTTGCCTCCTTGGCACCGGCCCCCGAGTTGTCTTGCCGGGCGTTGATCCCGGAAATACGGCGCTGCCTCGACTGGCATTCCAAGGTGTGGGAGCCTCTGGCTGCCAAGCTCAAAGCCGCAGGCCTGAAGCTCGACGAATTGCTCGCCGCGCAGCCACGCGAGGCGAGCCCGACCTTTGAATATCTGCTCATGGAGCGGCTTGCCTGCGGAATGTTGCCGCAGTTGCTGGCAAATGAGGTAGCCCGACGCAGGCTGAGGGAATGCGAGGTTTGGTTCGAGCGCCTCGCCACCCTCTCGGCCCAAGTGGACCCTTCGGCCCCTGACCTTGGCTGTACCGGCAGGCTTGTGGCGGCGGCCCGCTCGCTCGACCTGGAAGGCTACACGTCGGCATTGGAATACGCGCGGCGCTTGCATTCGGTCAAGCCACTTGTCGAGGAGCGCGACGCCTTGCTCGCAAAGATGCGGCTTTTCGCGCCGGGCTGGGCCGAGCAGATCGCGCATCGCGTCCGGCCGCATGACGGCGGGTCCATTCCCGGCGACTACAAGACGGCATGGACATGGCGCCAGCTCCATGATGAACTCGCTGAACGGGACAAACTCGACGCCCACGATCTTCAACACGAGATCGACAAAACCCGAAACACCCTGCGCCAAATCACGCAATCGCTCATTGAGTGCAAGGCGTGGGGCAGGCAGCTCGAGAGGTTGCAAGGGAACCACGCTGTCCGCCGAGCTCTGGTCGGCTGGCTGGACACTACCAAGCGCCTGGCACACACAAAAAAGGCGGACAAGCACCAGACTTTGCTGTCAGAGAGTCGTAAACTGATGGTTCGCTGCTCTGAAGCGGTACCCGTTTGGATCATGCCGATCTCGATCATGGCGGAACGATTCGACCCGCGGACAACGCGCTTTGATGTCGTCATCATCGACGAGGCAAGCCAAGCCGATTTCAACGCCCTGATTCCGGTTTACCTGGGAAAGCAGGTCGTTGTGGTTGGCGACCAAGAGCAGGTCACGCCGCTGGGCGTTGGCAAAAATCAAGCGACTTTGCAGAACTTGATTAAGACCATGTTGCAAGGCATTCCCAACGCGCACCTCTACGACAACCTCTGCTCGATCTACGACATCGGTCGCCAGTCGTTTGGCGACACGGTTCAGCTCGTTGAGCACTTCCGTTGCGTCCCGGAGATCATCGCGTTCAGCAACCAGCTATCCTATGACCTGAATCCGTGCCCCCACCCAGCCACCCCCTCCTTCCAGGCCAAGCAGCATGATCCTGCCTCCCCCTGAGCCCAGCGCAGCGCGTCTGCCCGCTCACTTTTTGAGCAAACGGCATCACA
>JBGFRU010000021.1:0-17436 GCA_041694945.1 Pseudomonadota bacterium | reverse complement strand
ACCAAGCCAACACCCAGAAAGTAGCCAACCGCCTGCTCAAACGGCTGCAGAGCATAGGCTACAACGTGCAGATAACGCCGGCTTGAATGAGTCGTGGAGTCTGGTTTCACTTCAGCGACGGCCGACAGGCTCTGGCGCGGGTGGTGGGCACCGACCCCGACACCGACCTGGCGGTGCTGCAGATCGATCTGCCCGCGCTCCCGGTGGCGGTGCTGGGCGACTCCGACGCGCTGCGCGTGGGCGATGCGGTGCTGGCGATCGGCAACCCCTTTGGCGTCGGGCAGACGGTGACCAGTGGCATCGTCAGCGCCTTGGGGCGCACGCAACTGGGCATCAACATCTTCGAGGATTTCATCCAGACCGACGCCGCCATCAACCCCGGCAACTCGGGCGGCGCGCTGGTCGATGTGCAAGGCCACCTGATCGGCATCAACACCGCCATCTTCACGCGCTCGGGCGGGTTCATGGGCATCGGTTTTGCCATCCCCACCTCCACCGCGCGCGAGGTGCTCAAAGCGATCGTGCGCGACGGCGCGGTGACGCGCGGCTGGATCGGGGTCGAGCCGCAAGCCATCACGCCTGACTTGGCGCAGCACTTTGGTCTGCGCCAGCAGCGCGGCGTGATCATCATCGGCGTGCTGCGCGATGCCCCCGCAGCGCGGGCCGGAATTCGACCCGGCGACGTGGTGTTGAGCGTGGCCGGTCAGCCCATCCCCGATGTCGCGGCGCTGCTGGCGGCGGTGGCCGCCTTGCCCCCAGGGCAGCCGGCGCCGCTGGAAATCGAGCGCCGGGGCGAACGCCTGGCGCTGCAGGTGACGCCGGGGCGGCGCCCACCGCCGCCAGCTGCGCAGGCACCGGACCCTGCGCGCTAGGGGCGGCGCTCCAAGCACCGGTCGCTTCGTTCAGGTCTAGTCCGCTGCCTCGGGTTCTTCGGGCGCTTGGCTGAAGCGTTTGAACCAGCTTGCCCCCCAAATGCCCACCTGATACAGCAGGCACATCGGTATGGCCAGCGCCAGCTGCGAGATCACGTCCGGCGGCGTAACGATGGCGGCGATGACGAAGGACAAGACGATGAAGTAGCCGCGAAAATCCTTGAGCTGCTGAATGCTCGCCAGGTTGAAGCGCACCAGCAGCAGCACCACCACCGGCACCTGAAACGCCAGCCCGAAGGCCAGGTAGAGCGACAGGATCGCCTGCACGTAGGAAGCGATGTCGGGCGTGGCGGCGACGCTGTCCGGGGTGAAGCCCTGGATGAAGAAGAACATCTGGTCGAGCACGAAGAACTGCACGAACGCGATGCCCCCATAGGCCAACAGGCTGCCGATGAAGATCAGCGGCAGGGCAAAGCGCTTTTCGTGGCTGTACAAACCGGGGGCGACGAAGGCCCACAGTTGGTACATGAGCCAGGGCAAGGCCATGATCATGGCCGACATCAGCAACACCTTGAGCGGCACAAAGAACGGGCTGAAGACGCCGACGGCGATCAGCTTGGCGTCGGGCGGCATGTGGTTGCGGATGGGGATGGCGATGAAGTCGATCAACCCACCGGGCCCGGGCCAGATCGCCAGCCCGATGGCAAATACCACCACGCCGGCCAAGCTGTAGAGGATGCGGTCGCGCAACTCGACCAGGTGCTGCACGAAGGGTTGCTCGGTGCCGGCGAGCTCATCGGCCTTGGGGGTGGGGTCTGCCATGGGAGTGCTCGAGGGGGATCAACGCGAGGGCGTCATGGCGCTGGGAGAGACCGGGTAGGTCTTGGGCCGGTGGCGCGCCACCCGCGCCGCGCCCGACTGCACGAAGCTGCGCTGGCCGGTGCGCGCCTTGTACCACTTGGGCACCGCTTGCTGGCGCAGCCTGAAACTCTTTTTCGGGCGCGAAAACGGCGGATAGACCGAGTGCCCGAGCGAGTACGCGGGGTGGGGATCGGCGCGCGGCGTGGCCTCGGGTGCTTCAGCTGCCCCGGAGCCCTCGAGGCCCGCCGTGGCTTCCATCCAGTCTTTCTCGAAGCTGCCGACGCCGGCTTGCACTTCGCGCGCCGCACCTTCGACCGATTCTTTCATTTTCTTGAGCTCTTCGAGGTCCATCGAGCGGTTGACCTCGGCCTTGACGTCGGCCACGTAGCGCTGCGCCTTGCCCAGCAGGGTGCCCACGGTGCGCGCCACGCGTGGCAGCTTCTCGGGCCCGATGACCACCAACGCCACGACCGCAATCAGGGCGATCTCTGAAATTCCAAAATCCAGCATGCAAGGCTTTCAGTGCAGCCGGCCGCAGCCCCAAGCCGACGGCCGGCGCGGCGCTTTGATCAAGGCTTGGTCTTGGCTTCGACGTCGATGGTGTTCTTGTCGGTTGCCGCCGGGGTCTGCCCGACCTGTGCGGTGGTCGTCGTGGCGGCAGCGCCTGCCCCGTCTTCGGAGGCCGGCCCATCCGCCTGCTGCTGCTTCATGCCATCCTTGAAACCTTTGACGGCCCCACCGAGGTCGGAACCGATGTTTTTGAGCTTTTTGGTGCCAAACACCAAGATCACCACCAGCAAAACGATCAGCCAGTGCCAAATCGACAACGTACCCATGGCAAACTCCTGCGTCGGGGCCAAGGCAGCCCCGGGTTCGATTGATTACAAGACCGGCCGATGGTTCACCACCGGCCCAAACGGCTATTGTCACCGATATGGATGAGAAAGTCCGGATTGCAAGGCCACACGGTGCAAATCTTGGCCGGGCGCGCGGGCGGGCGCGGCTCAGCCCTTGCGCCAGGGGCGCGGTCCACCGATGACGTGCACGTGCAGGTGCGGCACCTCTTGCCCGCCCTCGGCGCCGTTGTTGCAGACGATGCGAAAGCCGCCTTCGGGCCAGGGGCGGCAGCCCTGCTCGAGCGCCAGCCTGGGGGCCAGGCACATGATCTTGCCCATCAGGTGCTCGTGCTCGGGCCCGAGCTGGGCCATGGATGGCAGGTGCAGCTTGGGCACGATCAGGAAGTGCACCGGGGCCCAGGGGTGGATGTCGTGGAAGGCGAGCAGGTCGTCGTCTTCATGGACCTTGCGGCTGGGGATCTGGCCGGCGATGATCTTGCAAAACAGGCAGTTCGGGTCGTGGCTCATGGGGCTTGCGTGCAGTGGGGGGAGCGTAGGCTTCAAAGCGGCAGCGGCTTGCGGTCGTTCCAGTATAGAAGCCCTTTGACCAGCCGGTAGATGACCCAGACGGTGGCCGCAAACAGGATCGCAAAACCCACCAGCAGCACCACGGTCAAGGCCCCCAGCACGAACCAGCACAGCCCCCACCAGAAGGTGCGGATCTGCCAGCGGAAGTGGCTCTCGTACAGGGTGCCTTGGGCGTCTTCGCGCTTGACGTAGTTGATGACGATGGCGATGATCGCCGTCACCCCAAGCAACCACGACAGGGCGTAGAGGAGGTAGATGATGAGCGTGAGCTGGCGCAGGCTGGCGAGCTCGTCTGGGGTTTTGCCGCCGGGGTTGCGGCCGGTGTCCGGACCAAAGGTGTCGTTCAAGCGGCCTCCCCTCGTTGCTGGTGCCCATCCTGTTGGCGCTGCTGCAGCTTGCGCAGCGCCTTTTCTTCCAGGCCGCTCAGGCCCTCGCGGCGCGCCAGCTCGGCCGCCACGTCGGCGGGCGAGAGGCCGAAATGCGCGAGCGCGATCAGGCTGTGAAACCACAGATCGGCCATTTCACCCACCAGCGCCTGCGCGCTGCCGCGGCCGTGCTGCAAGTCCTTGGCCGCCATCAGGGTTTCACCGGCTTCTTCGGCGATTTTTTTCAGGATCGCATCCGGCCCCTGGTGCAGCAGGCGCGCCACGTAGCTGCGCGCCGGGTCGCCACCGTGCGCAGGCTTGCGGGTCTCGATCAGGGCGGCCAGGCGCAACAGAGTGTCGTCGGCGCCCATGGCCGGGGCCGGGCTGGAGGCTGTAGGGGGGGTGCTCATGTGCAGGATGGAGTTTAGCGGTAGATCGATTCGGGGTCTTTGAGCACCGGCTCCACCGTCAGCCAGCGCCCGCCAGCCGCCTGCCCGCCCGGCCCCGCAGGCGCGGCCGCTTGCCAGCGCAGATAAAAACAACTGTGGCGGCCGGTGTGGCAAGCGATGCCGGGCTCGTGCCCGAGCTGGGTGACCTTGAGCAGCAGCACGTCGGCGTCGCAGTCGAGCCGGATTTCGTGCACCTGCTGCACGTGCCCCGATTCCTCGCCTTTGTACCAGAGTTTGGCGCGTGAGCGGCTGTAATACACGGCGCGCCCCAAGGCCGCTGTTTGCGCCAGCGCCTCGCGGTTCATCCAGGCCAGCATCAGCACGTCGCCGCTGCTGGCTTCTTGGGCAATCACCGGCACCAGCCCGTGGGCGTCCCAGCGCACGGCGTCGAGCCAATCGGTCATAAACGCAAATCTCCGTTTGAGGGGGCCGCAGCCACAGTGGCTGGGGCGGCCGTGGCCCATTTTGGCACAGCCCGAGGCATCGGTGTTTACCCTGGACTGCAGGGCCAAAAACCACCAGATTGCGGGCTTGGGTGGCCGCGCCACGAATTTCGCCGCTACACTAGCGCTAGTGTTTGACTTGGCCATGAACCACTACGGGTAGTGGTCACGAGGTGCCAAGCAACCCCCCAGCCGCACGGCTGCAGCCATTGCACCCCCACAAGGAACACCCATGTCCATTGCCCCCTCCTCTGCATCCACCGAGCGCCCCCAGGTCGCTGCCCCCGAGGCCGCCCGCGCCCCCCTTGGCGGCAGCCTGCCGCACTACCAGATCATCCGGCGCAACGGCTCGGTGGTGCCGTTCGAACCGAGCAAGATCGCGGTGGCGCTGATGAAAGCCTTTCTGGCGGTGCGCGGGGCCCACGGGGCCGCCTCGGCCAGCGTGCGCGAGGACGTAGAGCAGCTCACCCAGGCCGTGGTGCGGGCGCTGCTGCGCTCGCGTCCGGCCGGCGGCACCTTTCACATCGAAGACGTGCAAGACCAGGTGGAGCTGGGGTTGATGCGCGGCGGCCACCACGAGGTGGCGCGGGCTTATGTGCTCTACCGCGAGCGCCGCGCCCAAGAACGCGCCGCCAAACAAGCCAGCGCCGCGCCTGCGGCCCCGGTGCTGCACGTGAGCCTCGGCGGCCAGCGCCAACCGCTGGACCTGGAGCGCCTACGCACCCTGGTGGCCAACGCCTGCGCCGGGCTGGGCGAGGCGGTGCGGCCCGAGCCGATCGTGGCCGAAACGCTGCGCAACCTCTACGACGGCGTGCCGCTGGAAGAGGTCTACAAGGCGACCATTCTGGCGGCGCGCACGCGCATCGAGTCCGACCCCGACTACACCTACGCCACCGCCCGGCTGCTGCTGCACACCATCGCCCTCGAGGTGCTGGGGCAGGATCTGACGCAAGCCGAACTGGCCAGCCATTACCCCGACGCCTTCCCGGCCTGCATCCGGCTCGGGGTGCAGGCCGAGCTGCTCAACCCCGATCTGCTGCAATTCGATCTGGCGCGGCTGGCGGCGGCGCTCAGGCCCGAACGCGACCTGCAGTTCGACTACCTGGGCCTGCAGACCCTGTACGACCGCTACTTTTTGCACCAGCACAAGCGCCGCATCGAGCTGCCACAGGTGTTTTTCATGCGCGTGGCGATGGGGCTGGCGCTCAACGAGATCGAGCGCGAGGCGCGGGCGATCGAGTTCTACGAGGTGCTGTCGCGCTTTGATTTCATGAGCAGCACGCCGACGCTGTTCAACAGCGGCACCCGGCGCTCGCAGCTCTCGAGCTGCTACCTGAGCACGGTGCCCGACGAGCTCGAGGGCATCTACGAGGCGATCAAGGACAACGCGCTGCTGTCCAAGTTTGCCGGCGGGCTGGGCAACGACTGGACGCGCGTGCGCGCCCTGGGCAGCCACATCAAGGGCACCAACGGCGAATCGCAAGGGGTGGTGCCGTTCTTGAAAGTGGTCAACGACACCGCCGTGGCGGTGAACCAAGGCGGCAAGCGCAAGGGGGCGGTCTGCACCTACCTCGAGACCTGGCACCTGGACATCGAGGAGTTTCTGGAGCTGCGCAAGAACACCGGCGACGACCGGCGCCGCACGCACGACATGAACACCGCCAACTGGATACCCGATCTGTTCATGAAACGGGTGCTGGAAAAGGGCGACTGGAGCCTGTTTTCGCCCCACAGCGTGCCCGATCTGCACGATCTGGTGGGGCCAGCGTTCGAGCGCGCCTACGTGGCTTACGAGGACAAGGCCGCGCGCGGCGAGATCACGCCCTACAAAAAGCTGCCCGCCACCGATCTGTGGCGCAAGATGCTGTCGATGCTGTTCGAAACCGGGCACCCCTGGATCACCTTCA
Organism: Pseudomonadota bacterium; assembly: GCA_041694945.1. GTDB lineage: Bacteria > Pseudomonadota > Gammaproteobacteria > Burkholderiales > Burkholderiaceae_C > Serpentinimonas. Next base: position 11,115 of record JBGFRU010000021.1, on the reverse strand, counting down.
AGGACCCGTGCAACCTGCGCAGCCCGCAGCAGCACGTGGGTGTGGTGCATTCGTCCAACCTGTGCACCGAAATCACGCTCAACACCAGCGACAGCGAAATCGCGGTCTGCAACCTCGGCTCGGTCAACCTGGCGCAACACCTCAAAGACGCCGACTGCGGCTCGGGCGCCCGGGTGCTCGACCACGACAAGCTGCGCCGCACCGTGGCCACCGCCATGCGCATGCTCGACAACGTGATCGACATCAACTACTACGCAGTGAAAAAGGCGCGCGACTCCAACCTGCGCCACCGGCCGGTGGGGCTGGGGATCATGGGCTTTCAGGACGCGCTCTACCAGATGCGCACGCCCTACGCCAGCCCAGAGGCGCTGGCCTTTGCCGACCAGAGCATGGAAGCCGTCTGCTACCACGCCTACTGGGCCAGCAGCGATCTGGCGGCCGAGCGCGGGCGCTATTCGAGCTACCCAGGCTCGCTGTGGCAGCGCGGCGTGCTGCCGCTGGACTCGCTCGAACTGCTGGCGCAGGCGCGCGGCGGCTACCTCGAAGTCGATCGCAGCCAGACGCTGGACTGGGACGCGCTGCGCGCCAAAATCGCCCGCGACGGCATGCGCAACGCCAACTGCGTGGCCATCGCCCCCACGGCGACGATCTCCAACATCGTCGGCGTCGATGCCTCGATCGAGCCCTGCTTTGGCAACCTATCGGTCAAGAGCAACCTCTCGGGCGAGTTCACCATCGTCAACGCCTACCTGGTGCGCGACCTCAAGCGCCTCGGGCTCTGGGACGAGGTGATGCTGCTGGACCTGAAACACTTCGACGGTTCGCTGCAGCCCATCGACCGGGTGCCGGCCGAACTCAAACACCTCTACCGCACCGCCTTTGAAGTGGAACCGGCGTGGCTGGTGGAGGCCGCCGCACGGCGCCAGAAATGGATCGATCAGGCGCAAAGCCTGAACCTCTACATGGCCGGGGCTTCGGGCAAGAAGCTCGACGAGACCTACAAGCTGGCGTGGCTGCGCGGGCTCAAGACCACCTACTACCTGCGCACCACCAGCGCCACCCAGGCCGAGAAATCGACCGGCCGCGTGGGCCAGTTGAACGCGGTGTCGATGCAGGCTGCAAGCGCCCACGGCAGCGGCCAAGCCGCCGCGCTGGGCAGCCCAAGCGCCTTGGCTGCGGCCGGCCCGGCCACAGACGTCAGGTTCTGCGCCCTCGACGACCCGGGCTGCGAAGCCTGCCAATGATGCCGCCGCTGCCCAGATACCACACGGCGGCCTGCGCAGTGCGCAAAAGCCGCTGCGGCGCTTGCTTTTTTCGTGCAACCCCTCATAATCCACCAAACAGGAAAACCCCATGCTGAACTGGGACGACCACCCCGAACCGGCCCTGCAACCGCTGCCGCCCGCCCCCAACCTGCCCCCCGTTCCTGCGGCGGCCCAAGCCAACCTTCATGAGGCGGCCGCTGTGGCGGCCGCGCAGCCGGCAGCCGCGCGCGAGCGCCCCACGCACCAGCGCATCAACGCCGCCGACAAGCGCATCATCAACGGCCAGACCGACGTCAACCAGTTGGTGCCCTTCAAGTACAAATGGGCCTGGGAGAAATACCTGGCCTCTTGCGCCAACCACTGGATGCCGCAAGAGGTCAACATGAGCCGCGACATCGCGCTCTGGAAAGACCCCAAGGGCCTGAGCGAGGACGAGCGCCGCATCATCAAGCGCAACCTGGGCTTTTTTGTCACCGCCGACTCGCTGGCGGCCAACAACATCGTGCTCGGAACCTACCGCCACATCACTGCGCCCGAGTGCCGCCAGTTTCTGTTGCGCCAGGCCTTCGAAGAGGCCATCCACACCCACGCCTACCAGTACATCGTCGAAAGCCTGGGGCTGGACGAGGGCGAGATTTTCAACGCCTACCACGAAATTCCCAGCATCCGCGACAAGGACGAGTTCCTGCTGCCCTACATCGACACCATCATGGACCCGGCCTTTCACACCGGCACGCCCGAGGCCGACCAGAAGCTGCTCAAGAGCCTGATCGTCTTTGCCTGCCTGATGGAGGGGCTGTTTTTCTACGTCGGCTTCGCCCAGATCCTGTCCATGGGGCGGCAGAACAAGATGACCGGCGCTGCCGAGCAGTACCAGTACATCCTGCGCGACGAATCGATGCACTGCAACTTTGGCATCGACCTGATCAACCAGCTCAAGCTGGAGAACCCGCACCTCTGGACGCCGGCCTTCAAGGCCGAGATCAGGGCGTTGTTCGAGCAGGCCGTGGAACTCGAGTACCGCTACGCCGAAGACACCATGCCGCGCGGCGTGCTCGGGCTCAACGCCTCGATGTTCAAGGGCTACCTGCGCTACATCGCCAATCGGCGCGCAACCCAGATCGGGCTCGATGCGCTCTACCCCAGCGAAGAAAACCCCTTTCCGTGGATGAGCGAAATGATAGACTTGAAGAAGGAGCGCAATTTCTTCGAGACGCGTGTGATCGAGTACCAGACGGGCGGCGCCCTGTCGTGGGACTGACACCGCCTTAGCCCGCTGGCTGCGTCGGTTCGCCGCAGGCGCAGCGCCATTGTCAAACTGCAACCAACCCAAGAGGAGTAAAGAATGGCACCTGCAAAAAAGACCGCCGCTGCGGCACCCGAGGCACCCAAGCCACCTGCAACCCCGGCGGCCAGCGCGCCGCGGCCAGCGCGCAAAACCGTGCCCAAAGCCAGCACAGCGGCACCGGCTGCAGCGCCGGCTCCGGCTCCGGCTGCCGCAGTGAGCAAGAAAACGGCCGCCAAGCCGGCGGCCGCACCCGCTGCACCCGCTCCTTCCCCAGCCGCCAAACCCGCCAAACCCGCCAAACCCGCCAAGGCAGTGAAGGCAGTGAAGGCAGTGAAGGCGGAGAAATCGACCAAGGCCGCGCCAACCGAGCCCAAGGTCGAAAAAACCCCCAAGGCACCCAAGGCGCCCAAGGCCAAGGCGCCGGTTCAGCCGCCAGCACCCAACCCCAAGGCGGCTTGGCCTTTCCCCACTGGCAAGAAACCCTGAACCCGCGCAGAGCGGCTGGGCAGCGGCGGCGCTCGGCCGCTCAGAGGCTGAAGCGGTAGTTCTGGCCACCCCGGGAGGCGATTTTTTCGGCACCCATGCGGTTGCCGAGTTCGGCGCTGCGCCGCAAGTCCCAACCCTGCGCCAGGCCGTAGAGCAAGCCGGCGCGCAGCGCGTCGCCGCAGCCGGTCGGGTCCAGCACCGCGCGCGCGGGCACCCCAGGCACGCGACTGCACTGGCCCTGCTGCCACAGGTCGCAGCCCTGATCGGCCAGCGTGATCACGAGGCCGCGCAGCCGCTGCGACAGCTCGGCGTAACCCAGGCCGGTGCGCTCGCTCAACATGCGCGCTTCGTAGTCGTTGAGCGCGGCCCAGTCGGCCAGTTCGATGAAGCGCAGCAGCTCGGGGCCGTCGAACATCGGCAGCCCTTGGCCCGGGTCGAACACAAAGGGCACCCCGAGCGCGTGCAGCTGCTCGGCGTGTTCGATCATCGCCTGGCGTCCATCGGGCGAGACGATGGCGATGCGCGCCTCGGGTGCGGCCACGATTGGGTTCTGGTGCGCCAGCGCCATGGCGCCGGGGTGAAAGGCGGTGATCTGGTTGTTGTCGCGGTCGGTCATGATCATGGCCTGCGCGGTGTAGTGCTGGCTCACCCATTGCACCGCGCCGGTGTCGATGCCCAGCTCCTGCATGCGCTCCAGATAGTCTTGCCCGTCGTTGCCCAGCGCCGCCACCGGGCGCGCCTGCACGCCCAACTGGCGCAAGCCATAGGCGATGTTGCCAGCGCAGCCGCCGTATTCGCGCCGCAGGGCCGGCACCAGAAAGGAGACGTTGAGGATGTGCAACTGCTCGGGCAGGATCTGCTCGGCAAAGCGGCCCTCGAAAGTCATGATGGTGTCAAAGGCCAGCGAGCCGCAAATCAGAATGGTCATGGTGCAAATGGGGAGAGCAGGTAGTGGGTGGCAGTCGAAATCACAATCAGGGGTAAAACAAGATGGCGCGGTAGCCCGTCATGACGCGCCCTTCGATGCCCTCAAAGGCGAGCTCGAATTGCAACGACCACTCCGCCCCGGCCGGCAGGGTGGCGGTTGGGCGCGGCCATTCGTGCGGCAGCAGGACGCGGCGCACCAGTACCTGGTCGTGGATGTCGGTCAGGGTGAGCTCGATCGCCGGGCTCAGCACTTCCAGCGCCGACTGGTTGCGCAGCACCACCTGAAAACCGTACACACCGGGACCCAGGCGCAGCAGCACCGAGCTGTCGATCACCACATCGGTGGGGCTGGTGGGCAGGGCCTGCTGGCAATCCAAGGTCTGGCACAGGGCCTCGAGCACCGGCTGCGTGGCCGGCACGGCGCGCGCCAGCGGTGCCCGCCACTGGGTGGCGGCTTGCAGGCCCAGCAACAGCGCCAGCGCGGCCACCGCGAGCAGCAGGAACAGGCGCACCCCCGGCCGCTGCCACAGGGCCTGGCGCTGCGCCTGGCGCACGAAGGACGGCGCCGGGGCGCTTTGCACGTGGGGCTCTGGGCTGGCAGCGGCTGGCGAAGGTGACGGCGGCGCCTCGGACTGGGGCGCCTCGGGCAGCGGCTGCGGCAGCGGTGCCGGCTCGGCATCATCCGCGTGCAGGTGCGAGGCCGTGGCGCCTGACACCTCTGGCTGCGCCTGCGTCTCTGGCTGCGGCCCTTGCGGCCCTTGCGGCTCGGTCTGCGCGGGCGCAGCGGACGGCACCACGGACTCCGGCTCCCACGCTGGCGCGGGGCGAGACGCGGGCATGGCAGCGCCCGTCTGCGCTGCGGGCTGTGGGCTTGGCTGCGGCGGTTGGTGGGGCGACTGGGGCGCGGCCGGCTCCGGCCCCGGCGACCACGACTGCAAATCGAGCGTGGCATTGAACACCTGCTGGCACTGGCCGCAGCGCACCCAGCCGTCGGAAATCTTGAGCTGGTCGGGCACCACCTTGAAGGCGGTGGCACAGGCCGGACAACGGGTGATGAAGCTCATGCTTCAATTATTGCAGTGCAACGCCTCGAGGCGCGCGCGCCGTCATCAAAATCCAGCCGTCTTCGGCGTCGCTGCGCTGCAACGCCATCCACGGCGCGTAAGCGGCCTGCAGCTCGCTGGCTTGGCGCTGCAAGATACCCGACAACACCAAATGCCCTCCAGGGCCCACGCGCTCGCACAGCAGCGGCGCCAGCAGCTTGAGCGGTGTGGCCAGAATGTTGGCCAGCACCACGTCGTAGGGGCCGCTGGCCAGGTCGGGCAAACCGGTATGCAGCTGCACACCGTTGTGCAAGGCGTTGCGCTGCGCCGTTTGCACCGCCACCGGGTCGATATCGACGGCGTCGATGCGCTGGGCCGCAAACTTGGCCGCCGCAATCGCCAGAATGCCCGAGCCGCAGCCGTAATCGAGCACGCTGCGGCCCGCCAGCGGCTGCTGCGCCAGCCAGCGCAGGCACATGCGGGTGGTGGGGTGGGTGCCGGTGCCAAAGGCCTGCCCGGGGTCGAGCCGAATCACCTGCAGCGCCGCAGGCGGCACCTCGTGCCAACTGGGCACGATCCAAAAAGTGGGGGTGATCGGCACCGGCTCGAATTGCGTCTGCGTCAGGCGCACCCAATCGGTCTCGGCCACCGGCCGCAGCGCGCAGGCCTCGCAACCGGCGAAAAAATCCTGCGCTTGCAGCAGCTGCTGCGCGTCGTGCGCTGCCGCTGCGCTGGCAAACAGCGCCGACAGGCGCGAGCGCGCCCAGCCCGCCCTGGGCGCGGGCAGGCCCGGCTCACCGAACAGCCCGCGCTCGGCGTCCGTGTCGGCGTCGGCGTCTTCGACCGAGACGCTCAGGGCGTCGAGCGCCTCCAGCGCCTCGCTCACGGGCTCGACCTGGCTCTCGGGAACCAGCAACAGCAACTCGTACAGCGCGCCCTGCGTGCCTGCGGGCTCGGCCGCGCCCGGGGGCTCGGCCCCAGCCATCGGCTCAGCGCTCACGTTGCGCCAACCAGGCTTCGAGGTAGTGGATGTTGGTGCCGCCGGCCTCGAAATTGGCGTCCACCAAGATCTCGCGGTGCAGGGCGATGTTGGTCTTGATGCCCTCGATCACGGTCTCGGACAGGGCCGAACGCATGCGCGCCAGCGCCTGCTCGCGCGTGTCGCCGTGGGTAATGAGCTTGCCGACCATCGAATCGTAGTTAGGCGGCACCAGGTAGTGGGTGTAGATGTGCGAATCGACCCGCACACCCGGGCCGCCGGGCGCGTGCCAGGCGCTGATGCGCCCGGGCGAGGGGGTGAACTTGTAGGGGTCTTCGGCGTTGATGCGGCACTCGATGGCGTGGCCGCGCAGCTCGATCTGGCGCTGCGTGAACGGCAGTTTTTCGCCGGCGGCGATGGCGATCTGCTGGCGCACGATGTCGATGCCGGTCACGGCCTCGGTCACCGGGTGTTCGACCTGCACCCGGGTGTTCATCTCGATGAAGTAGAACTCGCCGTTCTCGTACAGAAACTCGAAGGTGCCAGCGCCCCGGTAGCCGATTTTCTTGCACGCTGCGGCGCAGCGGTCGCCGATGCGGTCGATCAGGCGCCGCGCGATGCCCGGCGCCGGCGCTTCCTCGATCACCTTTTGGTGTCGCCGCTGCATCGAGCAGTCGCGCTCGTAGAGATAGACGGCGTTGCGAAAGTTGTCGGCCAGAATCTGAATTTCGATGTGGCGCGGGTTTTGCAAAAACTTTTCCAGATAGACCTCGGGGTTGCCAAAGGCGGCGCCGGCCTCGGCCTTGGTGGTCTGCACCGCGTGCAGCAGCGCCGCTTCGGTGTGCACCACGCGCATGCCGCGGCCACCGCCGCCGCCCGCGGCCTTGACGATCACCGGGTAGCCGATGGAGCGCGCGATGCGCTTGACCTCGGCCGCGTCGTCGGGCAAGGCGCCTTCGGAGCCGGGCACGCAGGGCACCCCGGCGCGGATCATGGCTTGCTTGGCCGCCACCTTGTCGCCCATGGTGCGGATCGCCTCGGGCGTGGGGCCGATGAACACGAAGCCGCTTTTTTCCACGCGCTCGGCAAAGTCGGCGTTCTCGCTCAAGAAGCCGTAGCCGGGGTGGATGGCTTCGGCGTCGGTGACTTCGGCCGCCGAGATCAGGGCCGGCATGTTCAGGTAGCTTTGCGCCGAAGGCGGCGGGCCGATGCACACCGCCTCGTCGGCGAGCTTGACGTATTTGGCGTCGCGGTCGGCCTCGGAATAGACCATCACCGCCTTGACACCCAGTTCGCGGCAGGCGCGCTGCACGCGCAAGGCGATCTCGCCGCGGTTGGCGATCAGGATTTTCTTGAACATGGCCGCTGCGCCCTCACTCGAGCACGAACAGGGGTTGCCCGTATTCGACCACCTGACCGTTTTCGGCCAAAATCTGCGTCACCGTGCCGGCGTGCTCGGCTTCGATCTCATTGAGGATTTTCATGGCTTCCACGATGCACACCGGATCGCCCACCTTGACCACCTGCCCGATCTCGACAAAGGGCTTGGCCCCCGGGCTGGCGGCGCGGTAAAAGGTGCCGACCATGGGCGATTTGAGCTCCTGCCCCTTGGGTGCTGCGGGTGCTGCGGGTGCTGCGGGGGCTGCGGGCGCTGCCGCTGGCGCCGGCGGCGCGACGCCCGCAGCAACCAGCGCCGCAGCGCTCTGGGCGGCAGGCGGCATGGCCACGACGGCGGGTGCCTGCACCAGCGGTGCGGCCACCGGCGGGCTTTTGACGATGCGCACCTTGCCATCGGCCTCGGTGATCTCGAGTTCGGATACATTCGACTCCGAGACGAGGTCGATCAGGGTCTTGAGTTTGCGCAAATCCATGTCAGCTCCTAAATCAGTACCAAAATGCGTCGAAGTGCGCGCATCAAGGCGAAAGCAGGCGCGAATATACACGAACTGGCCTCGTGCGAGCGCCTTGGCCACGGCCCAACCGCGCCTGCCTTGACGCCCACGCCAACCAGTCACTGCCATGATCGACAGCGAAGCCCCCATCTCCAGCATGGCCCTGCCGGGCCTGGCGCGCGCGCTGGTGGCCGCTGGCACCCTGAGCCAGCAAAGCGCCGAAGGGCTGTACGCCAAAGCCCAAGCGCACAAAAGCAGCTTCATCGCCGAACTGGTGGGCAGCAGAGCCTTGAGCGCGCGCGAACTGGCGCACACCATGTCGCGCACCTTTGCGACACCCTTGGTCGATCTCGACGCCATCGACGTGCAGCGCCTGCCCAAAGGCGTGCTCGACCCCAAGATGGCCAAGCAGTTCCGCATCGTCGTGCTCAGCCGTCGCGGCAACCGCATCACGGTGGCCACCGCCGACCCCACCCACTCCGACGTCGCTGAAAAAATCAAGTTCACCACCCAGCTCACGGTGGACTGGGTGATCGCCGAGCTGGACAAGCTCACCAAATTGACCGATAGCACCAGCGCCAGCGCCAGCGAAGCGATCGAGCACATCGTGGGCGGCGAATTCGAGTTCGACGCCGAAGCGATCGAGATCGCCACCGCTGAAAGCTCCGAGAAGGTGTCGGCCGAAGTCGAAGACGCGCCCGTGGTGCGGTTCTTGCACAAAATGCTGCTCGATGCCTACACGATGCGGGCCTCTGACCTGCATTTCGAGCCCTACGAGCATTTTTACCGGGTGCGCTTCCGCATCGACGGTGAGCTGCGCGAAATCGCCTCCCCGCCGGTGGCTTTGAAAGAAAAGCTGGCTTCGCGCATCAAAGTCATCTCGAAGCTCGACATCGCCGAAAAACGCGTGCCGCAGGATGGACGCATGAAGCTCAAGGTCGGGCCCGACAAATCGATCGATTTTCGCGTCAGCACCCTGCCCACGCTGTTTGGCGAAAAGATCGTGATCCGCATCCTGGACCCGAGCAGCGCCCAAATGGGCATCGACGCGCTGGGTTACGAAGCGGACGAAAAGGCGCTGCTGCTGGAGGCCATCAGCCGCCCCTACGGCATGGTGCTGGTGACCGGCCCTACGGGCTCGGGCAAGACGGTGTCGCTCTACACCTGCCTCAACATCCTGAACCAGCCCGGGGTCAACATCTCCACCGCCGAAGACCCGTCGGAGATCAACCTGCCCGGCGTCAATCAGGTCAATGTCAACGAAAAGGCGGGCCTGACCTTCGCCGCCGCGCTCAAGTCTTTTTTGCGCCAAGACCCCGACATCATCATGGTGGGCGAGATTCGCGACCTGGAGACGGCCGACATCGCCATCAAGGCCGCCCAGACCGGCCACCTGGTGCTCTCGACCCTGCACACCAACGACGCCCCCGGCACCCTGACGCGCTTGCAGAATATGGGCGTGTTGCCGTTCAATATCGCCTCCAGCGTGAACCTGGTCACGGCGCAGCGGCTGGCGCGGCGCCTGTGCACGCAGTGCCGGCAACCCTTTGAAGACTTGCCCGACAAGGCGCTGCTCGATGCCGGGTTCAAGCCCGAGGAGCTCGACGGCAGCTGGAAACCGTGGCGCCCTGTGGGTTGCAAGGCGTGCTACAACGGCTACAAGGGGCGGGTGGGCATCTATCAGGTCATGCCGATCAGCGAAGCGATGCAGCACATCATTCTGCGCGGCGGCAGCGCGCTCGAGATTCTGGCCCAAGCGCGCACCGAAGGCGTTCGCACTTTACGCGAATCGGGGCTGCGCAAGGTTAAACTGGGCCTGACTTCCCTCGAGGAAGTGCTGGGCTGCACCAACGATTGACCACACAGGCGTGTGGTCCCGATGCAAAACCGAAAGAGGGAATCATGGCGACGGCAACCACCAAAGACATCAAGGAATACGTATTCGAGTGGGAAGGCAAGGACCGCAACGGCAAACCTGTGCGCGGCGAGGTGCGCGCCGCCGGCGAAAACCAGGTGCAGGCGACGCTGCGCCGTCAGGGCGTGCTGGTGCAAAAGGTCAAAAAACGCAAAACCGCGTCGGCCAAACGCATCAAACCCAAGGACATCGCTATTTTCACGCGCCAGTTGGCCACCATGATGAAGGCCGGGGTGCCGCTGCTGCAAGCCTTTGACATCGTCGGACGCGGCAACCCCAACCCGAGCGTGAGCAAGCTGCTCAACCAGGTGCGCACCGACGTCGAAACCGGCACCTCGCTCAGCGCCGCCTTTCGCAAACACCCGCTGTACTTCAACGCCCTGTATTGCAACCTGGTGGAAGCGGGTGAAGCCGCCGGCATCCTCGAAGAGCTGCTGGACCGTCTGGCCACCTACATGGAAAAAACCGAGGCCATCAAGAGCAAGGTCAAGTCGGCGCTGATGTACCCGACGGCCGTGATCGTGGTGGCGTTCGTGGTCGTGGTGGTGATCATGATCTTCGTCATACCGGCCTTCAAGGAGGTCTTTTCTGCCTTCGGTGCCGACTTGCCCGCCCCGACGCTGCTGGTGATCGCCATGAGCGAGTTTTTCGTGGCTTACTGGTGGATCATTTTTGGCGCACTGGGCGGCGGCCTGTACTTTTTCATGCAGGCCTGGAAGCGCAACCTCAAGGTGCAGCGCTTCATGGACCGGGCGCTGCTCAAGCTGCCCGTGTTTGGTACGCTGGTGGAAAAATCCACCGTGGCGCGCTGGACCCGCACCATGTCCACCATGTTTGCCGCCGGGGTGCCGCTGGTGGATGCGCTGGACTCGGTCGGTGGGGCCGCAGGCAACAGCCTGTATGCCGACGCCACCGCGCAAATCCAGCGCGAAGTGGCCACCGGCACCAGCCTGACCATGGCCATGAACAACGCCCGCATCTTCCCCTCGATGGTGCTGCAAATGGCCGCCATCGGCGAGGAATCGGGCTCGCTCGACCACATGCTGGGCAAGGCGGCCGACTTTTACGAGCAAGAGGTGGACGACATGGTGGCTGGCCTGTCGAGCCTGATGGAGCCGATCATCATCGTGGTGCTGGGCACGATCATCGGCGGCATCGTGATCGCGATGTATCTGCCGATCTTCCAGCTTGGGCAAGTGGTCTGAAGTGAAACCAGACTCCACGACTCATTCAAGCCGGCGTTATCTGCACGTTGTAGCCTATGCTCTGCAGCCGTTTGAGCAGGCGGTTGGCTACTTTCTGGGTGTTGGCTTGGTCAAA
>JBGFRU010000042.1:0-119889 GCA_041694945.1 Pseudomonadota bacterium | reverse complement strand
AGGGGCAGATCGGCCCAAGCCAAGGGTTGGGCCAACAGGCAAACGAAAGCGATTAGCGCACGCCAGTGCATAGAACTCCCTGAACTTTTTTGTTGCGACAGCGTTAATTTACCCCCCCCCCGCGAACTTTTGCAAGTGGAAAATTGTTAAATTTTGTAACAATCAACCTGCCCCCGGAAGCCACACCGGGCGTTTTTTCAGCGCGGCATAATTTCCCCCTAGCCACCCACCGCCAGACCCGCCATGAACCCCTACGACTTCGACCTTTTTGTGATTGGCGGCGGCAGCGGCGGCGTGCGCGCCGCGCGCATGGCGGCGCAGCGTGGTGTGCGCGTGGCGCTGGCCGAGGCGCACGGCGTGGCCGGGCTGGGCGGCACCTGCGTCAACGCCGGCTGCATCCCCAAAAAGCTCTACGGCTACGCCGCGCACTACGCGGCCGCGCAGCGCGAGTCGCTGGGCTACGGCTGGGAGGGCGCGCCGGCGCGGCTCAACTGGTCCACCCTCAAGGCCAACCGCGCACGCGAGCTGGCGCGGCTCAACGGCGTCTATGCCGATCTGCTGCGCGCCAGCGGCGTGGCGCTGTTCGAGGGCTGGGCGCGCCTGCTCGACCCCCACACGGTGAGCCTGGCCACCCTAAACGCCGACGGCTCGCCGGGCCAGCACCGCTTCAGCGCCGCGCGCATCCTCGTAGCCACCGGGGCCGCGCCGCATCTGCCGCACTTCAAGGGCCGCGAGCATGCCCTGCACTCCGGCGATCTGTTTGAGATCGAGCCCTTTCCGCAGCGGCTGCTGGTGGTCGGCGGCGGCTACATCGCCTGCGAGTTCGCCTCCATCTTTCACGGCTTGGGCGCGCACGTGACGCAGCTCTATCGCGGCGAGCAGATCTTGCGCGGCTTCGACGACGAGCTGCGCCACTTTCTGGCCGCCGAACTGCTCAAGCAAGGGCTCGATCTGCGCTTGCAAGCCGGCGTGCTGGGGCTGGAGCGCCACGCCGACGGCCTGCACGTGACAATGGAAGACGGCAACCGCCTGGTCGTCGATGCCGCGCTCTACGCCACCGGGCGCCGGCCCAACGTGCAGGGGCTGGGCCTCGAGGAACTGGGCGTGGCGCTGGGAGCGCAAGGCGAGATCGTGGTCGATGCGCAGTTTCAAAGCAGCGTGCCCAGCGTCTATGCGCTGGGCGACGTCACCGGGCCGATGCAACTCACCCCGGTGGCGCTGGCGCAGGCCATGCGGCTGGTCGACCAGCTTTACGGCAGCGGCCACGCCCGCGCGGCGCTCGACCTCGATCTGGTGCCCACCGCCGTGTTCACCCACCCCAGCCTGGCCACGGTCGGCCTGAGCGAGGGGCAGGCGCGCCAACGCTTCGAGCGCATACGTGTCTACCGCAGCGAGTTTCGCGCCCTGCGCCACACCCTGAGCGCCAGCAGCGAGCGCACGCTCATCAAGCTGATCGTCAACGACGCCGACGACCGCGTGCTCGGCCTGCACATGGTGGGCGCCGATGCCGGCGAGATCGTGCAGGGCTTTGCCGTGGCGCTGCAAGCCGGCGCCACCAAGGCGCAGTTCGACGCCACGCTGGGCATCCACCCGACCGTGGCCGAAGAGTTCGTGACCTTGCGCACGCCGGTGGACCAAGGCTAGCAGCGTCCACCACGCTGGCCATCAATAGCCCGCCTCTTTCTGGTGCCGAAAGGCCAGAACATACACCGCATCGTCGGCCGGCTCGTGGCGGTACAGGGCCACATAGCCGGAATCCCCAAAGGCAATCACCCACTCGCGCAGATCGGGCATGTCAGGGCACGGCCGGCCAATGTCGGGGGCGGTTTCCAGCAGCAGGAATTGCCGCTCGATGGCCTGGCCGGCGCGCTTGGCGGCGTCCGGTGCTTTGACCGCCAGAAATCGCCGGCAACGTTCCAAACCTTGCGCCGCGCCTTCGGTAACGATTACTCGTGGCACTCCGGCACCGCCTTTGCGTCATCGGTGCCCCAAGTGTTCAACCAAGTGCGAACTTCTTGGCCACTCAGGTGGCGGCCGGTTTCCTTGTAGGCCGCCCAAGATGCCAAGGCCTCCTGCTTAAAGCTCTCGCGGGCTTCTTCGCGCTCGACGTACTGCTGAATCGCTTCGAGCATGATCCAGTGAGGCGAGCGGCGGCGCTGGCTGGCGAGGTGCTGAACGCGACCTTTCAGCGTGTCGTCGATTTTGAGAGACGTTGCCATAGTGGGCCTGTTATCACATGGTAATGCTGCATGATAACCCTTTCCTGCTCCTGTGTCTAACGCACTGTGGCCTAGCAGTGTGCAGCCTAACCCCTGTCCGATGTGGTCTGGATGCAGGCTCGACCACAGTTTTTCAGCGACTGCAGCGCTCGGTCACTTCGCCTGCGCCTTGTGCGCCTCGACGTAGGAGCGCAACACGGCGTTCATGCGCGACTGGTAGCGCTTGCCGGCGTGCTTGAAGTACGCCAACACGTCGGCATCGATGCGCAGCGTCACTTGCTTCTTGGCGTGGGGCAATTCTGCCGCCGCCTTCATCCAGACCGCATCGGGTAGTGCAGGTGCGTCGCTGTAGTCGATCTGCTCATCGGGCATCGAGGCCACGGCAGCCAGTCGTGCCTTTTGCTCGGCGCCCAAGCGCGGCGGCTGCTTGAGGTCAAGGGTGCGCTTGACGATAGTGCTTTCTTTCGCTGGCATTGGCTTTCCTTGCTGAAATCAGGCGGATAGTGTGCTCGTGTCGAACGGTATAGACCACGTAGGGCACGGCAGAGCGGGCCAAGCCGAGTTCAAGCTCCATTGTGGCCGTAGTGTAGCTGCGTTTTGTAGTTACGCCAAGTCCCGGCGGCGCCTGCCTAGTCGAGCGCAGCTCTCGGCCTCTTTGCGCGTTTTTAGGCCCGACCGATACCTCGGCATCACCAAGCCCATAAAAACGCCTTCTAGGCACGGACTCATTCCTGCTCGATCGGGGAGAACCCAATCCAGACAGATCGTGTTTTTCGCCCAGCAAGTTCGATCCCCGCTCACCCGAGGGAGACGGTATCAAGGCGCTGCGGGATGTGGCCGAGTCGGGTCGATCCCCGCTCACGCGGGGGAGACAGGTTGCCGGTCGTGGCGTCGTCGTAGGTCACGGGTCGATCCCCGCTCACGCGGGGGAGACCGGCTGTTTTTTGGGAGCGCTTGCCGGCGAAGAGGTCGATCCCCGCTCACGCGGGGGAGACTGACTGCCGGTGCCCTCTATGATGGTCTTGCCGGGTCGATCCCCGCTCACGCGGGGGAGACAGCGCGAGGGCCGAAAGCTCTCGGACTGGATCAGGTCGATCCTCGCTCACGCGGGGGAGACACCGATCTTTGGGCGCACCGCGACCGCCTGCGCGGTCGATCCCCGCTCACGCGGGGGAGACTCAGCCGGCGCTTGCTGCTGGGTCACGGCCGCAGGTCGATCCCCGCTCACGCGGGGGAGACTGTGCTGGGTGTGAGCCCGGCCACGGTAGGGGAGGTCGATCCCCGCTCACGCGGGGGAGACATGCTGGGCACGACGCCAGCTTCGATGGATTCGGGTCGATCCCCGCTCACGCGGGGGAGACCCTTGATGACAATGGTGTCAGACTCTGCTGACAGGTCGATCCCCGCTCACGCGGGGGAGACGCGGCGTGATCCTGCACTCGCACCGCAACGTGAGGTCGATCCCCGCTCACGCGGGGGAGACATGGCGGCCACCAGGGCCACGCAGTCGCCCCGGGGTCGATCCCCGCTCACGCGGGGGAGACGACAGGGTGTATGACGTGAGCTACGAATCTGCAGGTCGATCCCCGCTCACGCGGGGGAGACTTGACGCTGTTGCGGCGTGCTTGCTCGGCTTTCGGTCGATCCCCGCTCACGCGGGGGAGACGGCGGGTCAGAAGGTTTGCACACGCATGGAATGGGTCGATCCCCGCTCACGCGGGGGAGACCAGACGGTTGCCATCGGCATCGAACCGGCTGGGGGTCGATCCCCGCTCACGCGGGGGAGACCTGCCATTGTCACCTTCTCCGCGACATGAAGTGGGTCGATCCCCGCTCACGCGGGGGAGACCGATTGTGGGGGCCGTAGACCTGCATGAGCAGAGGTCGATCCCCGCTCACGCGGGGGAGACTGGCCATCAGGTCATAAAACCGGCGCAGGTGATGGTCGATCCCCGCTCACGCGGGGGAGACTTGCAGGTCAACGATGGCGCGCTCTAGCACTCGGGTCGATCCCCGCTCACGCGGGGGAGACCGGAATGGTCGGCGGTTGTGGCATCCGTTCGGAGGTCGATCCCCGCTCACGCGGGGGAGACCGCTGCGGCTGGCGGTGAAGTGCAATCTGAATGGGTCGATCCCCGCTCACGCGGGGGAGACGAGGTGATCCATCGCACCCGGCCTGCCTGCCGAGGTCGATCCCCGCTCACGCGGGGGAGACGCAAACAGCGCACCAACCCTGCTGGGCAGCAGCGGTCGATCCCCGCTCACGCGGGGGAGACCACAGGGCATCCAGCGCCTCGACCCGTAAATGAGGTCGATCCCCGCTCACGCGGGGGAGACAGCTGGTGCCCGAGGTGCCGACAAACGAATGGAGGTCGATCCCCGCTCACGCGGGGGAGACGAGGAAGGCTGCGTGCTTTGCACCGCCGATCAGGGTCGATCCCCGCTCACGCGGGGGAGACTCATCAGCTTGAGCGCGTGCAAGGGCTAGCTGAGGTCGATCCCCGCTCACGCGGGGGAGACCCAGACGCAGATGTACTGGAGTTGCATCCTCGCGGTCGATCCCCGCTCACGCGGGGGAGACGGTCAGGTCTGCCAGTTCGTTGGCTGTGCAGGGGGTCGATCCCCGCTCACGCGGGGGAGACGCCGATTTGCTGGAAACCGGCAAAGCCAAATCGGGTCGATCCCCGCTCACGCGGGGGAGACGATACAGTCTGCCGCGCCACCGCCCTGAGACCAGGTCGATCCCCGCTCACGCGGGGGAGACGTGCGGACCTGAAGCGACACGTCACCGATCAGGGGTCGATCCCCGCTCACGCGGGGGAGACACCGGGCAGCCCTTGCCGCCCTTGCATTGTCCGGGTCGATCCCCGCTCACGCGGGGGAGACTGAACGCATGGCGCGCCAGGAACGGCACGTCGGGGTCGATCCCCGCTCACGCGGGGGAGACCAGTTTGCCGATCGCTATGACGACATCGTGCGGGGTCGATCCCCGCTCACGCGGGGGAGACCAAAGGGTCGCATTGGCCACCGCCGCCGCTGCAGGTCGATCCCCGCTCACGCGGGGGAGACCCGCCCTCACTTCCCACCCTGCACCCATCAATGGGTCGATCCCCGCTCACGCGGGGGAGACCCTATCTTTTCGCTTTCAGTCATCCATGTGCGAGGTCGATCCCCGCTCACGCGGGGGAGACTATACGGTGCTGGCCTTCACGGAGCTTGCGAGAGGTCGATCCCCGCTCACGCGGGGGAGACCCAAAGGCTAGGGGGCCGCGTCCGGCGCTTAGCGGTCGATCCCCGCTCACGCGGGGGAGACTCAACGCCAAACACCTTCGCCGCGTCGACTGTGGGTCGATCCCCGCTCACGCGGGGGAGACGTAGGGCCTGCAATATCTGGTCGGTGCCCACAAGGTCGATCCCCGCTCACGCGGGGGAGACTTGCCAAGCGCGTTTTGTGTCCTGAACCCAATCGGTCGATCCCCGCTCACGCGGGGGAGACCCCTTTTCTGCTCCCCCGGCTGAGGCTGGGTCGGGTCGATCCCCGCTCACGCGGGGGAGACTCGCCCTCATCGCCTTCTGGGGTCTGCGCAAACGGTCGATCCCCGCTCACGCGGGGGAGACCCACTTTCGCACCTCGCCCCTCACCCGCGAGACGGTCGATCCCCGCTCACGCGGGGGAGACCCACCATACGACCCTTATACCGATCAGCGGCAAGGTCGATCCCCGCTCACGCGGGGGAGACCATATGAGCCAATACAACCCTGACACCCAGCCGGGTCGATCCCCGCTCACGCGGGGGAGACGAGGCCTTCGACAACCCTGGCCTGAAGGCGTGGGGTCGATCCCCGCTCACGCGGGGGAGACTCGACCAGACCGCAAGCGGCCCCGAGGGCGTCAGGTCGATCCCCGCTCACGCGGGGGAGACGCGTTCAACTCACTATTGGGCGCGGCTGAATCGGGTCGATCCCCGCTCACGCGGGGGAGACTTCCAAGCGGCGCAATTACGGCCATCGGCAGCAGGTCGATCCCCGCTCACGCGGGGGAGACATCTTGCCCAGCTGGGCGCCTTCACCCTGCGCGGGTCGATCCCCGCTCACGCGGGGGAGACGCCAGTCGATCCTTTTGCCTTACAATCTCTCGGGGTCGATCCCCGCTCACGCGGGGGAGACTGGTGCCGTCAGTGCTGCTGATCGGGTCTTGGGGGTCGATCCCCGCTCACGCGGGGGAGACTAGAGTGGGGCAGCGCGGAAGGTGTCTGTATCGGGTCGATCCCCGCTCACGCGGGGGAGACCCGCGTAACATCGCCCTGCTGGCCTGCATTAAGGGTCGATCCCCGCTCACGCGGGGGAGACACTTCACCCCGGCAAATCAAGACCTAGGCGCTGGGTCGATCCCCGCTCACGCGGGGGAGACATCGGGGGAATGGCCATGGGTAGGGCGTCATGAGGTCGATCCCCGCTCACGCGGGGGAGACACCCTAAGCCCGTACCACAATCCGCTGCCCTCGGGTCGATCCCCGCTCACGCGGGGGAGACTGTTGCGGGGGCCGGGGCCGGGGCCGGGGTGGCGGTCGATCCCCGCTCACGCGGGGGAGACGTGAATGCGCCGTTTACGTTGGTTATTGCCACGGGTCGATCCCCGCTCACGCGGGGGAGACATGGTTCTGTTATCGATGGTTCCGGCCTTGTCGGGTCGATCCCCGCTCACGCGGGGGAGACGCGGCTCAGGTATCGCACATCGTCCCCTGACGAGGTCGATCCCCGCTCACGCGGGGGAGACGCATCGGGCGTAAGGGCGGGCACCGTTGCTCACGGTCGATCCCCGCTCACGCGGGGGAGACGGTCATGTGGTAACCCTGCCGCTTTGCGATGCGGGTCGATCCCCGCTCACGCGGGGGAGACAATTTCCATACTCACTTCAGCCGTGATAGGGAAGGTCGATCCCCGCTCACGCGGGGGAGACTGGTGGCGCGGGTTCGACCTGAACCACAATGGTGGTCGATCCCCGCTCACGCGGGGGAGACCTCAAAGACCGCCCGCAGTGGCTTTGCTGGAAAGGTCGATCCCCGCTCACGCGGGGGAGACGGAAGTTATCCATGCCGCCGTCGACGTCGCCGAGGTCGATCCCCGCTCACGCGGGGGAGACCTCAGAGACGCAGCGCAGCAGGCGCTGGAGGCGGGTCGATCCCCGCTCACGCGGGGGAGACGTCCTGCAACCGCTCCACGCGCACGTCGGTGACGGTCGATCCCCGCTCACGCGGGGGAGACCGATGGAAAGGGTGCGCTCCAGCAGCGGAACGGGGTCGATCCCCGCTCACGCGGGGGAGACCTGCCGCCTCGCCTGATGCTGCCGCCTCGCCAGGGTCGATCCCCGCTCACGCGGGGGAGACATCTCAGCGCGCTTGATGGGGCAGGGTGGAAGGGGTCGATCCCCGCTCACGCGGGGGAGACGCAGCCGGGTTCTGGTGCATGGCGATCATGTGGGGTCGATCCCCGCTCACGCGGGGGAGACATGGTGATGTAGTCCATGCAAATCCTTTACTAGGGTCGATCCCCGCTCACGCGGGGGAGACGGTAACCGCTCCATACGCCTTCTGCCTGCCGGGGGTCGATCCCCGCTCACGCGGGGGAGACGATTCCCTCAGAAGCCCCGTCCTGTGCCAGCAGGGTCGATCCCCGCTCACGCGGGGGAGACCGACCTGGTTGAACTCCAGCGGCGGCGACCTGGGGTCGATCCCCGCTCACGCGGGGGAGACCGACCTGGTAGAACTCCAGCGGCGGCGACCTGGGGTCGATCCCCGCTCACGCGGGGGAGACTTGCTGCCTCGCCCGTTGTTGATGCCTCACCAGGGTCGATCCCCGCTCACGCGGGGGAGACTGCTTTTGGCGGCGGTTGCTGGTCGTTTGTTTGGGTCGATCCCCGCTCACGCGGGGGAGACTGCACATCCTCGCTTGCGGCGGCTGGCATGATGGGTCGATCCCCGCTCACGCGGGGGAGACCGTCTGCGGTCTGCGCCGTCGTAGTCATCCATGGGTCGATCCCCGCTCACGCGGGGGAGACATGCATTGCGGCCTAAACCCTTTCTCGCCTGAGGGTCGATCCCCGCTCACGCGGGGGAGACTGCCTCTGCCGCCATCAAGTCGCGGGTTGTGAGGGTCGATCCCCGCTCACGCGGGGGAGACGGCGTACTCCCATTCAATCTCTGCCGCCTTGCGGGTCGATCCCCGCTCACGCGGGGGAGACTCAGCCTTGCCGAAGCGGTAGAGCTGACAACGAGGTCGATCCCCGCTCACGCGGGGGAGACCCACGGCGACCCCATAGAAACGCTCGACCTGCGGGTCGATCCCCGCTCACGCGGGGGAGACATGCACTCTCCCTTGCATTCGCTCTCGGGGTAGGGTCGATCCCCGCTCACGCGGGGGAGACGTGAAGGTCGTTCCACCCAATCGCAATCGCAGGGGTCGATCCCCGCTCACGCGGGGGAGACTTGAATATCTCGCTCTCAGCGGTCGCGGTGCGGGGTCGATCCCCGCTCACGCGGGGGAGACGCCCCCTAGACTGGTGCTTGAGATTCCGCTGAAGGTCGATCCCCGCTCACGCGGGGGAGACGGTGGCAGTCGGTTGTTTCCGCTGTCGGTCTGGGGTCGATCCCCGCTCACGCGGGGGAGACTCATCATGCGAGCAAGATCCTTCAGAATGCTGGGGTCGATCCCCGCTCACGCGGGGGAGACGGCCGGAACCATCGACAACAGAACCATCATTGTGGTCGATCCCCGCTCACGCGGGGGAGACCATGCGCACGCAGCACATGGGCACCAGCGCGGCGGTCGATCCCCGCTCACGCGGGGGAGACCCGCCAGCGATGCCCCGTCCGAACCAAACTCCAGGTCGATCCCCGCTCACGCGGGGGAGACGTGAACGGCGCACGAATCGCAGCGGCGGGAATGGGTCGATCCCCGCTCACGCGGGGGAGACGTCTCGATCACGTGCCGCTCGAAGCCAGGGAAGGGTCGATCCCCGCTCACGCGGGGGAGACCGGCAATGCGCTTGAGCCGTGGCGTAATCCCCGGGTCGATCCCCGCTCACGCGGGGGAGACCATGGCCCGTATTTTAAGATGTGGGTCGTGTGTGGTCGATCCCCGCTCACGCGGGGGAGACGCAAAGGAGCGCCTGGCCGCCTATCGGGCATCGGGTCGATCCCCGCTCACGCGGGGGAGACATGGCGAACACGCTGGCAAGGTGAGAAAGGTAGGGTCGATCCCCGCTCACGCGGGGGAGACTGCGGTGCGGCGTTGTTCCTCAGCTCTGGCGGCGGTCGATCCCCGCTCACGCGGGGGAGACCCTCAGAACTTCTTGCCGCCTTCGGCGGTGCGGGGTCGATCCCCGCTCACGCGGGGGAGACCAGCACCACGTCGACCATGGGCACCGAGTCCACGGTCGATCCCCGCTCACGCGGGGGAGACCCTGCGGCCTCGCGCCGTGCCGGGAAGGTCCGAGGTCGATCCCCGCTCACGCGGGGGAGACAGCTGCTCCAGCTCGGCAGTAAATGCCGCCAGGGGTCGATCCCCGCTCACGCGGGGGAGACACAAAGGGGCTTGACTACCAAGGTACAGCCATGGGTCGATCCCCGCTCACGCGGGGGAGACTGCTGGAGAGCATGGCTTCGATGCTGGCTGGGGGGTCGATCCCCGCTCACGCGGGGGAGACGCCTTCGGTGGACTGGTGAAGGGCGCCTTCGGAGGTCGATCCCCGCTCACGCGGGGGAGACCAATGGCTTCGGCGGTACCGAACCCCGCTTCACGGTCGATCCCCGCTCACGCGGGGGAGACGTGCGCGTCACCATCGGCATCCCGCAGCTGTCGGGTCGATCCCCGCTCACGCGGGGGAGACGGGCGCTACTCCGACGAGCTGGTGCCCAACGGCGGTCGATCCCCGCTCACGCGGGGGAGACCGACATCGAGGTCGGCCCACGTCAGCCGGGTGAGGTCGATCCCCGCTCACGCGGGGGAGACCGAAGGCCAGCACCCGGCCACCATCACGCAAGAGGTCGATCCCCGCTCACGCGGGGGAGACGAGGCGTGGGCCAGCACCTGGGGAATCCGGCAGGGTCGATCCCCGCTCACGCGGGGGAGACCCCGATGAGGTTTTCGCCGCGATCCCACAACGAGGTCGATCCCCGCTCACGCGGGGGAGACACAAGGGGCTTTCGCCCTCGCGGTGCACGGTCGGGTCGATCCCCGCTCACGCGGGGGAGACTCCCAGCGATTTGCGAGGCTTCACCCAGTGCCAGGTCGATCCCCGCTCACGCGGGGGAGACCAAACGGTGTGCGTTGGTTCAACGCAAGAACGAGGTCGATCCCCGCTCACGCGGGGGAGACCCGCTTGGCGGCCCCAACGTAGCGCCCTCTGCGGGTCGATCCCCGCTCACGCGGGGGAGACGCCACTACGTCAATCTGCCTGAGCGCGCAATAGGGTCGATCCCCGCTCACGCGGGGGAGACTGCTCCAGCACGGTCTCGGTAACTGGGGCCTTCGGTCGATCCCCGCTCACGCGGGGGAGACAAGACGAGTGATTTCACGGCGTAGCTCCCGACGGGTCGATCCCCGCTCACGCGGGGGAGACGCCGAGCCGCTGGGCATCGTCAAGTCCACCGTGGGTCGATCCCCGCTCACGCGGGGGAGACCCCCGAAGGAGATTGCCCAGATCGAGCAGCTGAGGTCGATCCCCGCTCACGCGGGGGAGACGGCCAGCGCGTTATCCTCGGCGGCATCGAGCCGGGTCGATCCCCGCTCACGCGGGGGAGACCTTGCTCAAGCTGTGGGTGATAGCGCTCGGGGAGGTCGATCCCCGCTCACGCGGGGGAGACGTGCCGCGCACGATGCCGATGCGCGAAGTGCCGGGTCGATCCCCGCTCACGCGGGGGAGACGCACAGTCGAATGGCACGAACTGTCCGACGTCAGGTCGATCCCCGCTCACGCGGGGGAGACGTGGCCGATTCCAACCGTTATCCGTCGCACCAGGGTCGATCCCCGCTCACGCGGGGGAGACACCTCGGCGCCCAGCACGGTCTCGGTGGGCGTGGGTCGATCCCCGCTCACGCGGGGGAGACATGGTGTTGTCGGTCGCTTCTGGCCTCCAGTAGGGTCGATCCCCGCTCACGCGGGGGAGACCGGGAGATCAACGAATGGTGACCGGCGCACGAAGGTCGATCCCCGCTCACGCGGGGGAGACCTCGCAAATCGCTGGGAAATACATCTTCGATACGGTCGATCCCCGCTCACGCGGGGGAGACACGTTTCTCGACGGTCTGGGTGGTGCCGATGCGGGTCGATCCCCGCTCACGCGGGGGAGACGGCGATGGTGCTGGTCAGCGGTGTGCCGTAGCGGGTCGATCCCCGCTCACGCGGGGGAGACCGGGGCCGCACCACCTGGGAGATGTGCGGGAAAGGTCGATCCCCGCTCACGCGGGGGAGACTCATCGAAGATCGTGGCCATCAGGCGGTCTCGCGGTCGATCCCCGCTCACGCGGGGGAGACACCTCGGCGCCCAGCACGGTCTCGGTGGGCGTGGGTCGATCCCCGCTCACGCGGGGGAGACCCGCTAACCTTGACAAATCCAGCGGCCTCAAAAGGTCGATCCCCGCTCACGCGGGGGAGACAGGCCATGGCCGAGCAGTGGGGGAGCCTGTGAGGGTCGATCCCCGCTCACGCGGGGGAGACGGCGGTGCCGTGACGCACTAGGCCGAGGATGAGGGTCGATCCCCGCTCACGCGGGGGAGACTCCGGTACACGAGCACAGGCAAGAACTTCAGGGGGTCGATCCCCGCTCACGCGGGGGAGACTCAACGGGGATAGGTACAGTATTCGGAACGATAGGTCGATCCCCGCTCACGCGGGGGAGACGCCACGATGATAGCCGTAGCCGCCAATGCCAGGGGTCGATCCCCGCTCACGCGGGGGAGACTAGAGGGTGGGCCTAGAGGCAGCAGCGGCATAGGGTCGATCCCCGCTCACGCGGGGGAGACAAACACCGTCCCGTCTTGTTCATTTTTGGAGCGGGTCGATCCCCGCTCACGCGGGGGAGACCGTTCAAGGCTTGAGCCACTGCAAGAGCTTGGGGGTCGATCCCCGCTCACGCGGGGGAGACCAGGCCATGGTGCTGCCGATCCCACGTGTGGCAGGTCGATCCCCGCTCACGCGGGGGAGACACCAGATCGGCCTGGCTGGGCGTGGCGGGGATGGGTCGATCCCCGCTCACGCGGGGGAGACGGCGCGAACGGCAGACCCCTTCACTCCGGTGAGGGTCGATCCCCGCTCACGCGGGGGAGACGTGCGCGAACCCGATCAGGTTTTTTGCCTTTACGGTCGATCCCCGCTCACGCGGGGGAGACAAATGCAGGCCCGAGCCGTCAGAACCGGCAAGAGGTCGATCCCCGCTCACGCGGGGGAGACGTATTGGCCGGTGCCATCATTCGTGGCCCTGAGGGTCGATCCCCGCTCACGCGGGGGAGACCAACTGCGCGGCGAGGCCGCTGTGCTGGCTGGGGGTCGATCCCCGCTCACGCGGGGGAGACCGATCACCATGGACGCGTTTTTTTCAGCCTGAGGGTCGATCCCCGCTCACGCGGGGGAGACTGTGTCTTCAGGCAGTTCGTTGACGTTGATGGGGGTCGATCCCCGCTCACGCGGGGGAGACATGCCTGCTCAAGTGTGCGCGGATATTTGCGAGGGTCGATCCCCGCTCACGCGGGGGAGACGATGCCATCCAATACCCTGTGTTTGTGGGGCCGGGTCGATCCCCGCTCACGCGGGGGAGACTCGGACTGGCCACACTGCAAGACACCGACCAACGGTCGATCCCCGCTCACGCGGGGGAGACATCATGCTTTACGCGTTCCTCGCACTCGCCTGGGGTCGATCCCCGCTCACGCGGGGGAGACGCGAGGTCTGCATCGGTGCGGTAGTGCGTGAAAGGTCGATCCCCGCTCACGCGGGGGAGACTTGCCAGCGAGGTCAACGTCGGACAGGTACGAAGGTCGATCCCCGCTCACGCGGGGGAGACGCAAAGTGGCACAGTTACCGAGGTTACCTGAGGGGTCGATCCCCGCTCACGCGGGGGAGACTCTGGAGCAGTGCTAGGCGGGCTTGGCGAGGGGGGTCGATCCCCGCTCACGCGGGGGAGACAGGAGTCGGTGCAAGACGAGTACAACCGAGTCAGGTCGATCCCCGCTCACGCGGGGGAGACCCGGGGATTTGCTCACAGCGCACGAGGGTGGTGGGTCGATCCCCGCTCACGCGGGGGAGACCTTGAACTGGCCGCAAAGGCGGCGGGGATTCAGGGTCGATCCCCGCTCACGCGGGGGAGACCGTTATCGGCTCTGTGAGACACCTGCGGCCCATGGTCGATCCCCGCTCACGCGGGGGAGACTTCTATCGCGCTTTTGTGTGCGTGGGTAGGGGGGGTCGATCCCCGCTCACGCGGGGGAGACCGGGTCATCATGCGCGCGGAACGGTGTGCCGCGGGTCGATCCCCGCTCACGCGGGGGAGACTGCGCCAGCACTGGCCTAATGCGCCGATGGGCAGGTCGATCCCCGCTCACGCGGGGGAGACGAAAATCACGCAGGCCGATGTAGCCTTGGCGCAGGTCGATCCCCGCTCACGCGGGGGAGACGGCCGTAAACACATGGATGCACTGGCAAGCAAGGGTCGATCCCCGCTCACGCGGGGGAGACCTCTAGCCATGCGTAGAGCATGTCTATGCTGCGGGTCGATCCCCGCTCACGCGGGGGAGACCGCCTTTAAAATCCTTGCCGTAATTCTTGACGGGGTCGATCCCCGCTCACGCGGGGGAGACTCGAAAACCCCATCAGCATCATCAGCAGTCGGAGGTCGATCCCCGCTCACGCGGGGGAGACGCAGCGGCGTGGGTCTTGAGGCAGTGGCGAATGGGTCGATCCCCGCTCACGCGGGGGAGACGCTGCAACTGGACGTTATCGAGCGCTGCATCCAGGTCGATCCCCGCTCACGCGGGGGAGACTGTAATAAATAGAGTAAGAACCTTTATCGTAGGGGTCGATCCCCGCTCACGCGGGGGAGACATCAAGCGGCGATAGCCTCCCGTCTGTTCGTGGGGTCGATCCCCGCTCACGCGGGGGAGACGCCTTCTCGCAAGCAAGCATCTGCTGCGGCTTAGGTCGATCCCCGCTCACGCGGGGGAGACGGCATGAATCAACCAATCAAGCAGATCAGATCGGGTCGATCCCCGCTCACGCGGGGGAGACAACGTAGTGAATCATCAGCGAAGCTCCATCCAAGGTCGATCCCCGCTCACGCGGGGGAGACGTCAACAACAACACGGGCAACAACCCGGCCACGGGTCGATCCCCGCTCACGCGGGGGAGACCAGCACCGAGCGGACTGTGGTTTTGGCAGAGCGGGTCGATCCCCGCTCACGCGGGGGAGACCCAGTTTGGCTTCGACCAGGGCAATCGTGCCCGGGTCGATCCCCGCTCACGCGGGGGAGACTCTAGATCATAAGCGATTGACTGCGCTTGTGATTTCGATTTTTAAGGAACCTGTACGGCGTCAGGATGCCGCTCTGCGCGATAGCAGGAGACCATCCACCTCGACCAACTCAACCGGCGGGCTGCCGAGTGTGCGCATGGCTTGACCGCCCGGCACATCGCGCTCTTGCCAGAGCAGCACGATGGAGGCTTCGCGTTCGTTTGGAAACCAGTCTTCGAGCACGCTCCACAGGCGCGAGCGCACCGCAGGCGAGATGCGCGGAGCGCTGTAAACGCCGGGCGCCACTTCGAGCATGACCGATGCCAGCAAGCCGCGCACCCGCGCCGACACATTACGCGTCACGACCACTGTCATTGACATCAAACAGCTCCTTGATGCGGTCGATCATGCGCGGAATCAGCTTTTCCTGCCGGAACATCCGCACCGCACGGCGGCGCACCTCGCTCTCCAAGTTGTGGGCCTTGCCTTCTGTGCAGGCCTGCACGGCACCAAAAGCCAGCGGCAGCACAAGGTCGATGCGCCAGAGGTCGGCAATGTCGAGCGTGAAGGCATTGCTCGATTCTTCGTGTATAAAGCCCAACGGTGGCAGAGCCCCAACTACCGCTACCGCAATGTCGGCGGCCGCCTCGACAAAAGTGGCGGCGTGATTGATGGCTTGGTTGGGAAGGTCGGCGGCACCGGGGTCGCCGCGCTCATAACGGCGGCCTTGCCAGTCGATGCCGAAGCGTTGCGCCACCAGCCGGTAACTTTCCTTGACGCGCGCGCCTTCGATGCCGCGCAACGTCTCGATGTCGCGGTGTGGCAGGATGCGCCCAAAGCGCCAACCATAAAGGCGCCGTGCAACGTCCAACCTCTGCTTGGGGTCGGCCCACTGCTGGGCGTGCCGCCTTGCCACGTCGGAGTGGCCTTGACCCATGGGCGGCGCGGTATAGCTCTTGACGCCGCCCTCGCCTACCGCAGCGATCAGGGCTCCGTGCCGGGCGCACAGTCGCAGCACATCCTGCGTTAGGCTGGTGCCCGGGCCGAGCAAAATCATAGAAACGGCCTGATACGGGATGGCGTAGTCGCCCGCGTCCATCACCTCGCTTTGGGCGGCAACGAAACGCAAGGTGCCGTCTTCCACCGACAGCTTGCCGTATTCCAGCCACAGCAACCCATGCCGATCCGCGTGCGGAATGCGCGCTGCGGCCAGCCCCAAGCGCCCATGCAGCAGACCCAGCGCCGGACTCATGTGCCAGCCGGTGCAAGCAAGACCATGCCAAAGCCGAAGGCGCGGTGGCGGCCGATGCCGCGCGCCAACAACTCCCCAAAACGCTGCGGCTGCGCAATCGCTGCCTCGGCCACAAACAGCGCTTGCGGACGCTGCACCAGTTGCAGGCGCACCCGGTCATTGCGTGCGCGCCGCAGCAAAGACTGGCGCGCGATCAGCCCGCGCAGCTCGATGCGCTCGAAGTCCAAGGCGTGCTCCCAGCGCTCGATGAACCATTGGCGATAGACCTCGGCCCGCGCCGGGGTGGCGTCGCCCAGCCGATCCAGCGCGTTCAGGTAGGCATCTTTTTCCTCGGCGCCGTGGCGCACCACCGGGCAGGCCAACACCTCCAGCCGCAGGCGCTGCCGTGGGTTCCAAGTGTCTGGCATGGGCTTGCTGGCCACGGCGTCTTGCGCCATCACTGCCCAAGCCGCTGGCGGGGCAAAAGCTTGCGCGTGCGCCAGCAGTTCGGTTTGGCTCAGGGGCGTGTAGGCCAACACTTCGCTGCGGGCATCGAAGTATCGAAACGGCTTGGGCGCATGGTCACCAAACAACGCGGTCAGCCACAGATGCAGGCTGTAGCCCAGACCCTCGTCGCCGTGGGTGACGCCGCGCTCAGCGGCAAAACGCAGCAAGGCCGGCAAGTGCAGCGGCAAGCGGATCAAATGCAGTGTGCTCATGCCCCAAGCTCCAGAAACCCGAGCGCCATGCGCTGGCTGCCACGGTGGATGTTGTGGGCCCAGTCGCGCAGATCGTAGCGCTCCTCGTGCTGCACGCCGTCGCCCTCATCGAGGGGCCAGATGGCGCTCACGCGCCGCGCTCTGTGGCGCGGCCCGATCTCGGCCAGCGGTTCGGCGGCCAATGCTTGCCTGACACCAGACGCTTGCCTGCGTCCCAGAAAAATCGGGCCCGCCGGCAGACAGGGTTTACGGCCTATGAACAGTGGACGGGCTGGGGCAAGCAAGGCCGCCTCCAGCGCTTGCAGCGAAGGCTCACCAGCATCATCGAGCGCGTCATTGAGCGCAATGGCCAGCGTCAGCACACCATTGGCCCAATGGTCGCGCCAGCGCTGGTGCGTGCCACGGGTGGCGGCTCCATCGCCACGATCTTCGCGCCTGCCGCGCGTCGTCCAGCCGGTGTCTTGCATGAAATCCTGCCCTAGGTCCACGGTCTGGTACTCGGTCAAGGGTTCAGGCTCGGCATCCCAGCGCGCGGCAAAGCGCAGCCGCTGTTGCAGGCTTTGCAGCTGCAGCGTTTGGCGATGATCCCAGCCTAGGGCATTGCCCAGCAGCCCGGTCAGCATGGAGGCGCCGGGAAAGCGCCAAGTGGGGTTGAGTTGGTCCACCACCACGGCGCCAAAGCTCATCAAGGGCGCATCAAAGCGCAGCATCAAGCAGTCCATGGCTGGGTCTCAGGCGGTGCGCTGCGACCACAGGGCACCGAGTGCGGCCTGAAGCACCTCGGGCACCGTTTGTGCTGCCGGCAGGTTGCTCGGCAAATCGAGCGCGCTGGCGCAATGGCGGCTTGCCCCTGCACTGCCATACATGGCATCGAGGCGGGCCATATAGCCTGCCAGCGCCTCCAGCGCGGACTGTCGCAAGTCCAGACCGTCCCTGGGGCGCACGCTGTTGAGAAACGCATTGGACAGTGCGCGGGGCTGGGTGCGCCCGACCTCGAGCAGCAGAAAATCGGCATGGGCATACGGTGCGGTGCTGCCGAGTTTGGCGCCCGGACTTTGCAGCAAGATGGCTTGGAGCAGCACCTCCAGCACCTTGCGCGCCGCGCTCGGGTCGGGGCTGAGCCAGTCTTTGGTCTCGCAGCCGCTCAGGTTGGATACCAGCAATGGCACATCGACCACCACGTAACCGTAGTACACGCCGGCACCGAGTTCGGTTTGGTTGGCGTGCGCGGCCCCGGTTTCATCGTCGCGGTTGAGGTCATCGACGACGGTGAAGTAATCCATTTCGGTCTGGGCTGCGTGCACGGTGAAGGCGTGCGCCACGTGCACCGGGGCATCGACACGGGCCAACAGGTCGGAGGTGACCATGCGGCCAAACAGGGCCGCGCTCAGACCGGCCGCAGCTTTGCTCATGGCCTTGAGGTTGTCTTTCTCCCCTTTGGTTTTAAGCCGCTCCTCAAGCGCCCGCAGGGGGTCGTCCAGTTGGCTCGCGTCGCGCATTAATTGAACAAAGTAATCGGCCTCACGCAGCCCCAGCAGCACCGGCTGGTTGAGGTCTCCCCCTTCTTTGACGCCGCCTTTGATCAGGGCTTTGGCCAGCGGTTCGATCAGGCTTTGCGCACAGGCTTGTGGCACGCCCGCAGCAATGGCCTGTGGCAAAACGGTGCGGGTGAAGAAAGATCGGGTGCGCTGGCCATCGGGAAGTTCGGGCAGCTGCGGCGTCACGGTTTCACGCCAATGGCGCTTGAGGCACTGGGAAGACACGCGCAGGCGCTGCGCATTGCCAAAGGGGATGCGCTTGGCCAAGCCGGCATCGTCGCGGTTGAGCAGGCTGGCGGGGTAGGCGGTAAGGGTGTGGATTTGCAAAAACATCGCGGGCTCCTTGGGTTTTTCAAAAAGGCATGGAAACAAGGCGATCAGTTCTCGGCACCTGACGGGCTTGGCAGGTGGCGGTAGTAGCCCAGCGCGATCCGCCGGTGCAGGCTCTCGCGCTTTTCAGGGTCGTGGGTGAGCAGGTAGAGGGCCCAGTCGGTCCAGTTGCAGCCCTCGTTTTTGGCAGCCAGAAAGCGCGCGGCCGACTGATAAAAATCAAAGCGCAGCACCTCGGGGGCCGAAAGCAGGCGCTCCAAGCGTGCTTGGGCAAAGCCAGACTGCGCCAGCGCCTCGCCCAGCGCACGCTGCGCTTGGTGCGCCTTGGAGCCCGAGAGCGCCAAGCCCCAGACGATGGCCATCCAATCCAGCGTTTGCTGCTCGGAGGGCGGTTCGGTGCGCAGATGCTGTAACCAGAGGCGGTAGTAGGCCAGCGGCAGGGGCGCACTCGGGGTCCAGCGCTTGAGCGCTGCCCGGTCTGCGTTGGGGTAGTGTGCCTGGGCCAACTCGTGTGCCAGACGACTCACAGTTTGCTCTAGCCCCGGCTCGGCGGCGGCGGGCACGGTGGTGGGCTGATCGATCGCTTCGGTGTTCATGTATTGCGCTCCTGTGGTTCGGGCTTTGTGGGCAAAAGGCTGTGCTTGCTGAGCACGCCCATGAAGGCGCTGTGGGATTGGGTGAGGGCGCGCCAGCGGCGGTTGGCTGGTAGCGGCAGGCGCGTACTGGCTTGGTCGAGCACGCGCCGGGCGTTTTGCACCAGCAGGGTGCGCCAGTCGCGCAGCACCACCTCGGGGTCTTCGTCGCAGCAGCGCCACAAGGCGGGGTAGTAGTGCAGCGGCCAATCTCGCTCAAAATCGCGCTGCACAGCGGCCACCCAATGCTTGATGGCTTCGCGGTCAAAGTCGGCCTGCTCCGGTCCGCCTTGGGCGAGCACTGTCAACGCAGTGCGCAGTGCAGCCGCTGCGTGCTTGGCGTCGGTTAACAGGGTTTGCGCCTGCTCGGCTAGCCGCTTGCGTTGTGCACTTTGAGCATCGCCCATTGGGCGGGCAAAGCTCTGACGCGCCTTGGCCGGAACAGGGAGTTCCAACCGGTGCAGCCCATCGGTTTTGCCTTGACCGCGCACCAACACGCTGCCCACCAACCAACCGGCGGTTGGGCCGGCCCGAGGGGTCTGCAGTGGGCTCAGTTCGTAGCCTTGTGCAAACAGCAGGTCGGTCACCAGTTTGGGGCTGAAACCCTGGCTCGAAACCGTCAGCGCCGAAGCGCCCTTTTTCTTGTCCTCCACATTGATCGCCGTCCATGGGTCGCCCACGTCGCCACCGTCTGGGGATTTGGGGCCGATCTGGCGCGCAGCGCTGGTGGCGCCGAGCGCAAGCAAGTTTTCGTTGGCATCGAGCCCAAGGCGCAGGGGCCGACAGGCCTCGATGAAGCACGGGTCCAGATCGCTCAGGGTGTATTGATGATCGCTGCGCCGCCACGGATGCAGCCATGTGAGCACCACGCCATCTGCGCGGTAGCCGTAGCGCCCGTGCGCAAGGATGTCGGCGCGATGCGCCAGCACGATTGGCAAGGCCTCGAGAAAGCGGCGTGCCGGGTGCAAATCGTTCGCCCAAGAGAGGATGGCGCGGCTGGCAAAACCGCCGTTCATGCGCACAATGCCAAAGTTACCTGCCCCGAGATAGCCCTCGGTGGTCTGCAGCGTCAGCAGGGCGTACAACCACGCCTTGGGATCGGGACGACAAAACCGAGCGGCTTTCACATCGTGGTTTTTGGCTGTGACCAGCACATCGAGCTCGTCTGGGGTGCAGGCTTTGACCTTCTCGTAGCCCTCAATCTTGGCATCTGGGCTGCTCCATGGGTGCTGCATGAAGGCCGGCTGCGTAGAGTCTTCCACATGAAGGTGCCAAGCCGACGCTTTGCCCGCGGCCAGCAGCAGCAGCCCAGCACGCCAGTAATCGGGGTCGGGCGGCGGCGTGGCGCTGGGCTGGCGTGCCAGCACCGCAGTGGCCAGTTGCACCAAGAACACGTGCCAAGGCTCGGCTTGGTGCGCGCGCAAGCCCGTATAACCCTCCACCTCAGCCGCGCAAAGCAGGCTCAAGAGTTGCGGCAGATCGACGCGGCGCTCGCCTTGGGGCGTGCTCACACCGATCAATTCATCGCGCAGCAGGTCGTGCATCGTTTTTCTCCAACCCGAAACGGGTGTAGCTGAAGTGGAGCGCACCAATGGCAAAGTCGAAACCCGCTGCGGTTGCCACCGGCAACAAGGTTTCCGGGGCTGGCGCGCCTTTGAGCCAGCGCGCTGGCAAGGTCAGGCTGTCCAGCGCCTGCCCGAAGGGGGATCGGCACGCTGACCGCAGAGGCAGCTCGTAACTCGGATCACCCAGCCGGGTGAGGACCCGCCCTTGGTCGCTTGCATAGTGCAACTCCCCAAAAGGCAGGTCGCGCATCAGCGATCGGTCGGCTTGGCGCAAGTCGGCCAAAAAATCACCGTTCATGTAGTCGTCGTGCTTGCGCCAGAGCGGCCCAAGGGCAGCCCAAACTTCGGGGTGGGTGGTGGTTTCGATGCGCTCGCGGTTTTGCTGCGGGATGACGATCTGGGGCTGACCGGTCAAGCTCTCGAGGGTGCATTGCAGCACCCGACCGTCGGCATAGACACTGCCCAAGCCCGCTGGGCCGTTCAATTCCCCTCTGGATTGCAAGTACTGACCCAGTGGTTTTTCAGGCAAACGCACGAGCACGCGCGCCGCTGCAAATCCAGCAGGCCGATGGATACGTTCATGCCGATGTAGGCGCCCTATGCGCTGCAACAGCACGTCCATCGGAGCCAGGTCGGTGACCAACCAGTCGGCGTCGATGTCTAGGCTTTGCTCCAGCGTTTGCGTGCCGACGAGCAGCAAAGGGCCGTTGGGCGATCCTTTGCCAAGGCGCCGCGTGACTTCGGCGTCGAGCCGTTCGCGGTCGGGGCGGGCAAAGCGGCCGTGGTGCGGGCAGCGCACGCCATTGAGTTCAAACAAAGCAGGCAACAGTTGTGGCGCCTGTGCAGTCAGATGCGCTTCCAGCGCCCGCAGCAGGCTGTTGCAGCGCCCTACGGTGTTGCACACCACCAGCACCCGCGCGCCTTGAAGCAAAGCAGCGGTCAGCGGCATCAGCAAGGGGTCATCGGCCAGCGTAGGTTGAAACTCCACCGTGATGGTGCGCGCCGCCCGGCCGCTGGCCACAGGCATTAGGCTGGATCGAGTTGCCAATGCGGGATAGGGTTTTGTCAGCGCTTGCGCCAGCGGCAGGGTTTCGCGGTCAAACAATTTTGCCGCCGCCGCTTCGCCCAACGTAGCCGACAGCAGCAAGGCGCTGCCACCGCGATTGATGTGCGCACGCAGCAGCACCCGCAGCAACTCGCTCATGTAGGTGTCGGAGGCGTGCACCTCATCGACCACCAGCAGGTGCCGATCTAGGCAAACCGAACGCAGCAGGCTGTGCTTGGCCTTGAGCACCGACATCAGCGCCTGATCGATGGTGCCCACTGCCACGGGCGCAGCCAGAAAACGCTTGGGCCGCTCAGCCGCCCACTGGTTTTCGCGCCGCTGCGCTTGGGCATCATCTTCCCACAAGGTGCCAACCGGATCGGGCAGGATCGGGGCCCCGTCGACCCGTGTGTAACCGGACACGGCCAGCAGCACGGGCGCGGGCCGTGCGGGCGGGTCAAAGGCCGCATCGATGGCCCGCAGCACACGCCCGTACAACTCGCGCGCGGCCACCCGGGTGGGCAAGGCGAAGTACAAGCCTTCGACCTGCCCGCTGGCATAGAGGCGCATGAACCAAGCCAGCGCGGCCTCCGTCTTGCCAGAACCGGTATCGGATTCGATCAAGGTCAGGCGCGCCGCGTCGTCAGCAGGCAGGGTGTAAGCCAGAAGATGTTGCAGGGGGTGCGCTGCAAACCCGAACACCTCGGCAAAAGGTTTGGCTTGCCGCCATCCGGGCGCCTTGGGTGGACTCAGGCCAATGGTGCGCAGCGCCCGCTGTGCTGCAACCTGGGCCAGATGAAACCGGTTTTCGTCATCGGAGGCACGGTAGGGAAAAAACTGGGTATCGGAGCCGATCCAGTCGGCCAGCATCACCAAGCCCGCAAAGCGCTGCTGCAACTCGGGTGTGGCGGCTATAGGGGCTGTGCTAGCAGAAAAAGCAGCCGCAAAGGCAGACCGCGCCCGAGCGGCCAAATCGGCCAACGCCTGCATGGGGCAGTAGCTTCCCGTTTGTGGATGCGGTGGCACCCAGTGCCGGTTCATGGCGTGAAGGCCGGCCGCATTGCAATCCAGCACCGAAACCGGCTTGCCGTGGTGCGAAATGGCGGCCAGCAGCATTTGCAAGGCCCCATCACCATCTTCGTTGGGCTTAAACCACCCACACAACGTGCCGACGAGGCTTTCCCACTCGGCGGGCCATGCAGCGCGAAGATTGTCGTTGAGAAGCAAGGCGGCGGCTTCAAAGACATGCCCCGCCGTGTCGCGCGACTCAGGCTCGGCCTTGCGCTGAAAACCCGCGTTGCACTTGCCAAAATCGTGCAGAAAAGCGATCACGCAAAGCCGCTCTTTTTGCGCGCTGCTGAGCTCCCCCAGACGCGCCAGCGCAGGCAAATCGAGCAGCGCACGCAGCACCAGTGCCACATCGAGGCAGTGGTCGGCCAAGGGGTGGCGGCGGCCATCGGGGGAGAGCTTGCCCCAAGGTTGCGTGGGTGCGGCGCAGTTCACCGCCACACCCGATGCGGCAGCGGGCCCAAGCGCGGCAGCTCCGCAGCGCCACGGCAAATACTGCGCTTGACTTGGCAACCGACGACTGAAAAAAGTGCCTCCCGCATACGCCAAAGCCCCCTTTGTCGGCCATTATACAGTCGCTTCTGCGCCACAATGCCCCCACCATGCCGCACAGCCCGCCCCACAGCCCTCCCTTCACCCCGCCCCAAAGCTACAACGACGCCGCCGCCGCGCTGGCCCAGGTGCAGGCGCTGTACCAGCGCGCGGTGGCGCATTTGCGCCAAGCGCTGCACCAGTACGTGCGCGCCGGCGGCGCCAGCGCACCCCAGCGCGTGCGCGCCTGCTACCCCTTCGTGCGCCTGCACTGCCAGCGCGCCCACGGCGGGCCCGGCGCGGGCGCGCCCAGCCGCCTGAGCTATGGCTTCGTCGCCGGCCCCGGCCGCTACGAAACCACCCTGACCCGCCCCGATCTGTTTGCCAGCTACTACCTAGAGCAGTTCGAGCTGCTGCTGCACAACCACGGCGGCGCGCTCGAGGTGGGGGTGAGCAACCAACCGATCCCGCTGCACTTCGCGCTGGCCGAGCACGAGCACCTCGAGGGCGAGCTGAGCCCGGCCCAGCGCGCCGCCCTGCGCGACTGCTTCGACCTGCCCGACCTGAGCCTGATGGACGACGGCATCGCCAACGGCACGCACCAGAGCGCCGCCCACGAAGCGCAGCCGCTGGCGCTGTTTGGTGCGGCGCGGGTCGATTACTCGTTGCAGCGGCTGCGCCACTACAGCGGTACCGCCCCGGCCTGGTTTCAGGGCTTCGTGCTGTTTACCAACTACCCTTTCTACGTCGATGAGTTCATCCGCCTCGGGCAAGAGGCGCTGGCCAACCCTGCGAGCGAATACCTAGGCCTGGTCGAGCCCGGCAACGTGCTCACGCCGCGCGCGGGTTTGAGCGCCGCCGAACAACAGCTGCTGCACGAACTTGCACAAGGCCAACCGGGCCGCGCTTTGCCGCGCCTGCCGCAGATGCCGGCCTACCACCTGCTGCGCGCCGACGGCAGCGGCATCACGCTGCTCAACATCGGCGTCGGGCCCAGCAACGCCAAGACCATCACCGACCACATCGCCGTGCTGCGCCCGCACGCCTGGCTGATGCTGGGCCACTGCGCCGGACTGCGCAACAGCCAACAGCTGGGGGATTACGTGCTGGCCCACGCCTACGTGCGCGAAGACCACGTGCTGGACGAAGAACTGCCGCTGTGGGTGCCCATCCCCGCGTTGGCCGAAATCCAGCTCGCGCTCGAAGGCGCAGTGGCCGACGTGACCGGTTTGAGCGGCGCCGAACTCAAGCGCATTTTGCGCACCGGCACCGTGGCCAGCACCGACAACCGCAACTGGGAGCTGCTGCCCGGCCAGACGCCGCAACGCCGCTTCAGCCAGAGCCGCGCCGTGGCGCTCGACATGGAAAGCGCCACCATCGCCGCCAACGGCTTCAGGCTGCGCGTGCCCTACGGCACCCTGCTGTGCGTGAGCGACAAACCGCTGCACGGCGAAATCAAACTGCCCGGCATGGCCAACGCCTTTTACCGCGAGCGCGTCGATCAGCACCTGCGCATTGGCCTGCGCGCCATCGAGCGCCTGCGCGCCGGCGGCGTCGATCAGCTGCACAGCCGCAAGCTGCGCAGCTTTGCCGAGGTCGCGTTTCAGTGAGGCCCAGCGCGTGATGCCACAAACCGTGCTGCCCCGGCCGCTGCCCCGACCTACAATGCGCGCATGAACCCACGGTACGACGTCGCCATTTTGGGCAGCGGTGTGGTGGCACACACGCTGGCGCTGCTGCTGGCGCGCGAGCGCCTGCGGGTGGCGCTGCTGCGCCAGCCAGCGCCAGCGGCGGCCAGCCCCGACATCCGCGCCTACGCCCTCAACCAGGCCGCGGTGGCGCTGCTGAGCGATCTGCGCGTCTGGCCCGAGGCCCCGGCGGTGACGCCGGTGCGCCAGATGTGGGTCTGCGAGCCCGACGCCGAGCGGCCTGCCGCCCTCAACCTGCACGCGCCTGCGGCGCAGCAGCCACTGGCCTGGATCGTGGATGTGCCGGCGCTGGAGCAGCGGCTGGCGCAGGCGCTGCCGTTTCAGAGCGGCATCGACCTCGTGAGCAGCCCCCCCGCCGCCGAACTGTCCGTGATCTGCGAGGGCAAGCACAGCCGCAGCCGCGCCCAGTTCGGCATCGAATACGAGGTCACACCCTACGCCCACACCGCCGTGGCGGCGCGGCTGCGCTGCGCGCGTGCGCACGAGGGCGTGGCGCGGCAGTGGTTCCAGCATGGCGAGGTGCTGGCGCTGTTGCCCATGGACGGCCCCGAGGGCCAGCTGGTGGCCCTGGTCTGGTCGGTGCCCCACGCGCGCGCAGCCGAGCTGCTGGCCTTGCCGGCGCCCGCCTTTGCCGACGCCGTGGCCCAAGCCTGCGACCACGCCTTGGGCGCCATGAGCACCGAAGGCACCCCCGCCGGCTGGCCCTTGCAGCTGTCGCGCGCCCGGCATTGGGTGCGGCCCGGCTTGGCGCTGGCAGGCGACGCCGCCCACGCCATGCACCCCTTGGCCGGCCAGGGGCTGAACATGGGTCTGGGCGACGTGGCCGAACTGGGCCGCGTCTTGCGCACGCGCGAATACTGGCGCAGCCCCGGCGACTGGCGCCTGTTGCGGCGCTACGAGCGCGCGCGCCGCGCCGATTTCGAGCGCATGGCCACCCTCACCGACGGCCTCTACAGCCTGTTTGGCCACGGCGACGCGCGCGTCGCGGCGCTGCGGCGCTGGGGGCTGCGGCGCTTCGACACCCTGACGCCGCTCAAACACCACGCCATCCGCCTGGCGATGGGTGGCACCGAGGCGAATGCTGCGCCCTGTGCCACCCCCTAAGCCCTCCACCCGAGCCCCCAGATGCAAAGCCCTCCTGTCGGCACCGCCACCCCAGCTCGCTGCCATGCCGCGGCAGCAGGGCCCCAACCGCCGCGACCGGCGCCAGCGCGGCGCACTGGATTAGGCACTGGGTTGGGCACTGTTTGGCTTGGCTTGTGGCGCGCGTGCTGGCGCGCCGGCGCCCTGGCCGCCCTGCTCGCCGTGGGCACGCTGGCCAGCGCCAACGAAGCCACCATCCGCGCCAACCTGGCCGAGCGGCTGCCCAACCTGCCCCAGATCGAGGAGGTGCGTGCCACACCCATGCGCGGCCTGTTCGAGGTGCGCATCGGCGCCAACCAGATTTTCTACTCCGACGCCGAGGGCAACTTCCTGCTTCAGGGCCAACTGATCGACACCCGCGGCCGCAACAACCTGACCGAACAGCGGCTCGAACAACTCAACGCCATCGCCTTCGATCAGTTGCCGCTGCGCGATGCATTCACCATCGTGCGCGGCAACGGCCAGCGCCGCGTGGCCGTGTTCCAAGACCCGAACTGCGGCTTTTGCAAACGGCTCGAGCGCGATCTGAGCCGCCTGAACCATGTCACCATCCACATCTTCCTGTACCCGATTCTGGGGCGCGACTCGCTCGCCAAGTCGCAGCACATCTGGTGCGCGCGCAACCGCGCCCAAGTGTGGGAAAACTGGATGCTGCGCAATGTCGATCCGCCTGCGGCCAGCTGCGACACCAGCGCGCTGCAGCGCAACCTGGCGTTTGGGCAACGGCACGCCATCACCGGCACCCCCACCACCTTCTTTGCCGACGGCTCGCGGCTTTCGGGCGCCGCCGGCTTCGAGGTGCTCGAGCAGCGCCTGAGCGCGGCGGCGGCGCGTTGAGCGGGCGCAGATCGGCCCATCCCGCCTACCCCCGCGCCCATGACCACTGCCAGCCGCGCCCCATCGAACGACCCCGCGCCGCCTGCGTCCGCAGGGCCGGCAGGAACCGCCACCGCCACCGCTGCCCCCGCTCAGCCCCCCGGCCCGCGCTACGTCGTCGAACTGATCGAGCTGCACGCCCACCTGTACACGCTCACCCTGCACATCAGCCAGCCGGCGCGGCAGCAGCGCGTCAGCCTGCCGGTGTGGATACCGGGCAGCTATCTGGTGCGCGAGTTTGCCCAGCACCTGCACGGCCTGTGCGCCGACTGCGACGGCCACGCCGTGCCGCTGCGCCAGCTCAACAAAAACACCTGGGAAGCCCCCACCCCAGCCGGTGCCCAGCTGCTGCGGCTGCGCTACCAGGTCTATGCCTACGACGCCTCGGTGCGCAGCGCCTGGCTCGACGCCGAACGCGGTTTCTTCAACCCCACCAGCCTGTGCCTGCGCGTGCATGGGCAGCAAGCGCGCTCGCACACGCTCGAGCTCTGGGGCAGCGCCGCCACCCAAGGCTGGCAAGTGGCCACGGCCCTGGCGCCCATTGCCCCCGATGCGGCCCATGCCGACGCCCCCCACCGCCTGGGCCGCTGGCAGGCCGCCGACTACGACCAGTTGGCCGACAGCCCCTTCGAACTGGGCCGCTTCTGGAGCGCCGCGTTTTGCGTGCGCGGCGTCGCTCACCGGCTCGTGGTCAGCGGTGCCGGGCCGGGTTTCGATGGCTCGCGCCTGCTGCGCGACACCCAGGCCATCTGCCAAGCTGGCATCGAATTCTGGCACGGTGCGCACGAGGCGCCGCCCTTTGACCACTACCTGTTCATGCTCAACGCCCGCCACGAAGGCTACGGCGGGCTCGAGCACCGCCACAGCACCGCCCTGATCTGCCGCCGCGCCGACCTGCCGCAGCTGCCTCTGGGTGGCGCCCCCGCCCCGGCGCTCACCGCCACTGCGGCCCAGGTTCCAGCCCTGGGCGCCAGCGACGGCTACACCAGCCTGCTGGGCCTCATCAGCCACGAATACTTTCACGCCTGGCACGTCAAGCGCCTGCGCCCGGCCGAGTTCAGCCGTTACGACTACGACGGCGAACAGCACACCGAGCTGCTGTGGCTGTTCGAAGGCTTCACCAGCTACTACGACGACCTGCTGCTGCTGCGCGCCGGCCTGATCGACGAAGCCTGCTACTTGCAGTTGCTCGCCAAAACCCTCAACCAAGTGCTGCACAGCCCGGGCCGGCTGGTGCACAGCCTGGCCCAATCCAGCTTCGAGGCCTGGACCAAATACTACCGCGTGAGCGAAAACAGCCCCAACGCCACCGTGAGCTACTACGCCAAAGGGTCCTTGGTGGCGCTGGCGCTGGACCTGCAGCTGCGCGCCGAGGGCCGCAGCAGCCTCGACGCGGTGCTGCGCACGCTCTACCAGCGCGGCCAGGGCGGCCCAATGCACGAGGCCGACCTGCTGGCGGTGCTCGAGCAATGCGGCGGGCGCAGCTACGCCCCCGAAATCGCGGCCTGGGTGCATGGCTGCGCCGATCTGCCATTGCCCGAGTTGCTGCGCACCCAAGGCATGGACTGGCTCACCGAGCCCGCGCCGCTGACGCAGCAGCTGGGGCTGCGCGTGAGCGAAAGCGAGGGCCTGCTGATCAAAAACGTGCTGCGCGGCTCGCTGGCCGAGCAGGCCGGGCTGGCCGCTGGCGACGAATGGCTGGGCCTGGAAGTGGGCGGCGCAAGCAACGGCTGCACCCGCAACGGCAACACCCACGCCACCCCCAGCGCCTGGCGCGTGCGCACACTCGACGACGCCGCGCGCCACGCCCACGGGCAAACCAGCGTCGTGGCGCTGGTGGCGCGCGACGGCCGGCTGCTGCGTCTGCCGCTGCGCTGGCCCACACCCGAGCAGCCCCAAGCGCTCACGGTGCGGCTGCAGCGCCTTGCCGCAGCGGCCACCGCAACAGCGGCCAGCCCACCACCGGCCAGCCCAGACCAGGCAGCCCGCCCCGATGCGCCGTGGCACCGCCTTGCCGGCGCGCTATAGTGACCGCTCCCGCCCAACCCTGAACCAGAGACACCACCCATGAGCCCAACTTATCTGAACATCCTGGTGCGCACCGAAGGCCGCGTCGGCCTCATCACCCTCAACCGCCCCAAGCAACTCAACGCCCTCAACGACGATCTCATGGACGAGCTCGGCGCCGCCCTCAAAGCCTTTGACGCCGACGCCGACATCGGCTGCATCGTGCTCAGTGGCAGCGAAAAAGCCTTCGCTGCCGGCGCCGACATCGGCGCCATGGCCCAGTACAGCTTTGCCGACGTGTACAAGGGCGACTACATCACCCGCAACTGGGAAACCGTGCGCAGCATCCGCAAGCCCATCATCGCCGCCGTGAGCGGTTTTGCCCTGGGTGGCGGCTGTGAACTGGCCATGATGTGCGACTTCATCATCGCCGCCGACAACGCCAAATTCGGTCAGCCCGAAATCAAGCTCGGCATCATCCCCGGCGCCGGCGGCACCCAGCGCCTGCCACGCGCCGTGGGCAAGTCCAAGGCCATGGAGCTGGTGCTCACCGGGCGCATGATGGACGCCACCGAGGCCGAACGCGCCGGCTTGGTCAGCCGCGTCGTGCCGCTGGAGCAACTGCAGGACGAGGCCCTGGCTGCCGCCCTGACCATCGCCGGCTACTCGCAGATCGCCGTCATGGCGGCCAAAGAGGCGGTCAACAAGGCCTTCGAGGGCACCTTGGCCGACGGCATGGCCTTCGAGCGCCGCCTGTTCCACGCCCTGTTTGCCACCGCCGACCAAAAAGAGGGCATGGCCGCCTTCGTCGAAAAACGCCCGGCGCAGTTCACGCATCAGTGAGGCCGCGCCGGCTGCAACGCCGGCGCGCAGGCGCCGGTGTCGGCGAGGGGGTTTCAGACCTGCTACAATGCTGGGCTGGAAGGCGCTTTAGCTCAGCCGGTTAGAGCGACGGAATCATAATCCGCAGGTCCGGGGTTCGAATCCCTGAAGCGCCACCAAAATGCCAAAACCCGCTGCCGCGAGGCCAGCGGGTTTTTCATTTCGGGCGAGGAAGTTTGATCAACCTTGACTGCGGCGCTTTGGTTTTGCTGCGAGGACAGGCAGATATCAGGGTTTATCCCTATCATCAAATGTTCGTTTTTTGCCGTTAGTCGGACATTTTTTTGCGCCACTCGGCCGCGCTTCGGGCAAAATAGCACGATCGTTCGTTTCAACCTTACACCGATCATGCAACACCCGCCAGCCGACACGCCCCGCCCTTGGGCTGCTGTGTACCGAGAAGTCGGCATCGTGCCCGAGCTGCCGCCTTTGAGCCACCCCAACCTGGGGGCCTTCATCCACGATGCCTGCACGCGCTGGGCGCGCGAGAGCAAGGCCAAGGCGGCTTTCACCTGCGTCGTGCCCAACGGCATGAACGGCAGCCTGGGTTTTGCCCAAGTCGATGAATTATCAGACTATTTTGCCGCCTATCTGCGCGAGGTGCTGGGCCTGCACGTGGGCGACCGGGTGGCGGTGCAGATGCCCAACGGCCTGTCCTACCCAGTGGTGGTGTTTGGCATCCTCAAGGCCGGGTGTGTGCTGGTCAACACCAACCCGCTCTACACCCCGGCCGAAATGGTGCATCAGTACAAGGACGCCGGCGTCAAGGCCCTGGTGCTGATCGACATGTTTGCCGACAAGCTGCCCTCGGTGCTGGCCATGACCACCATCAAGCACGTGGTGCTGGCTGGGGTGCCGGAGTTTTTCCCCGTCATCCCCAAGCTCGTCATCCGTGGGGTGCAAAAGGTCTGGGCGCAGGTGCTGCCCCCGGTCACGGTGCCGCACACGCGCCTGGCCGCTGCGCTGGCCCAGGGCCGCGCCGCGCTGCAAAAAGCCGGCGGCCGCGTGCACGCCCAGAACTACTGGAAAGCCATTCAGCCACACGAACTGGCGCTGCTGCAATACACCGGCGGCACCACCGGGGTGAGCAAGGGCGCCATGATCAGCCACAGCAACCTGCTGCACAACGTGCAACAGATGCTGGCCATGGGCGGGACGCACATGGAACCCGGCAAGGAATGCGTGCTGACTGCGCTGCCGCTGTATCACATCTTTGCCTTTACCGCCAATTTGCTGGGATTTCTCGCCATCGGGGCACAAAACATCCTCATCCCCAGCCCGCGCCCGGTGCAAAACCTGCAGCGCGCGGTCGAGAACTACCCCATCACCTGGATGACGGGCGTCAACACGCTCTACAACGGCCTGCTCAATGAGGAGTGGTTCGTCGCCTACCCGCCGCGCAAGCTCAAGGCCTCCATCGCCGGTGGCACCTCGCTGCACAGCGCCGTGGCCAAGCGCTGGCGCGAAGTCACCCAAACACCCATCGCCGAGGGTTACGGCCTGACCGAAACCTCGCCGGTGGTGAGCTTCAACCCGCTGCACGGCGAGCCGCGTCTGGGCAGCATCGGCATCCCGGCGCCGGGCACCGAAGTGCGCTTGGTGGGCGAGGACGGCAAGGACGTGGGCGCTGGCCAAGCGGGCGAGATTTACGTGCGCGGCCCGCAGGTCATGCAGGGCTACTGGCACCAGCCA
This sequence comes from Pseudomonadota bacterium, assembly GCA_041694945.1. Lineage (GTDB taxonomy): Bacteria > Pseudomonadota > Gammaproteobacteria > Burkholderiales > Burkholderiaceae_C > Serpentinimonas. The sequence goes on along the minus strand of JBGFRU010000042.1, from coordinate 88,199 downwards.
GCCGAAACCACAGAGGTGTTGCGCGACGGCTGGCTGGCCACTGGCGACGTGGCCGAGATGGACGAAAAGGGCTTCATGCACATCGTCGATCGCAAGAAAGACATGATCTTGGTCTCGGGCTTCAACGTCTATCCGAACGAGATCGAGGACGTGATCGCCCAGATGGACGCCGTGCTCGAGGTGGCGGTGGTCGGCACCCCGGACGAAAAAACCGGCGAGGCGGTGCGCGCCTACGTGGTGCACAACCCGGAACACGAAGGGGCCCTGCAAGCCGACGCCGTGATCGCCCACTGCCGCAAGTTTCTGGCGCCCTACAAGGTGCCCAAGAGCATCGTGATCCGCGAGGAACTGCCCAAAACGGCGGTCGGCAAGGTGCTGCGCAAGAACCTCAAGGCCGAAGTCAAGGCCGAGTGGCAGGCGCAACTCAAGGCCAGCCTGCAGCACTGAACGGCTGAGCACCCACACACCAAAGATCCCGGAGACCAGACCCCATGCTTACCGAATTTGAAACCCAACTGCTCGGCCTGATGATGATGGTCATCATGCTGGGCATGGGCGCCTCGCTCACCCACCGCGACTTTCTGATCGCCTTTCGCAAACCCAAGGGCGTGCTGGTGGGCTTGGTGTGCCAGTACGGCATCATGCCCTTTCTGGGCTTTACCCTGGCCATGGTGCTCAACTTTCCGCCTGCGCTGGCGGTAGGCCTGATTCTGATGGGCTGCATGCCGGGTGGCACCACGTCGAACATCTTTGCCTACTTCAGCAAGGGCGTGTTGGCGCTGTCGATCATGATGACCAGCATCTCGACCCTGGTGGCGCTGGTGGCGGTGCCGGCGCTGCTGGCTTTCTACACCGGTGCGGCCGGTATCGGCAGCGAGTTTGCCGTGCCCGCCAGCAACGTGGCGCAGGTGCTGGTGGTGTTGCTGGTGCCCACGATCATTGGCATGGTCACGCGCAAGCTCAACCCCAACATCGGCGCCACCATGGAACTGATTGGTAGTTTCATGGGCATCTTCGTGATTGTGTTCCTGATCGTCACCTGGGTGCCGCGCAACCACATGCTGCTGGCAGCGACTCCGTTCTCGGTTTACTTTGCGGTCATCGGCCTGGGGCTGATCGGCATGGCGCTGGGTTTTTGGCTGGCGCGCCTGCTGCGCCAGGACCGCAGCCGCAGCCGCACCATCGCGCTCGAGACCGGCATCCAGAACGGCCCGCTGGGGGTGCTGATCGTCACCCTGACCTTCACCGGCACGATGCAGCAAGACGTGCTGCTGATTCCGGTGCTGTACTCGCTCTTCATCGTGATCACCAGCACCTTCGTCACGTTGGCGTTTCGCCGCATCGCCGACCGCGAGGCGCTGGCCCGCGACCAGGCCAAGACCGGCAGCGTGCTGCAAGCCGGGCGTTGATCCCGCGCGTCACAGCCGCCGGTTAAACTGCGGCGGATGGACGCTGTCGCCGCCGCTTGCTTCAAGCCATTGCCTTGGCATTGGCGGTGGCGGTGGCTGTGGCTGGCCATCGCCTTGGCGCTGGGCAGCGCGCCGCTGCAGGCCCAGGCCCTATCCAGCCCGCTGCATGGCCGCGTGATTGCGGTGGCCGACGGCGACAGCGTGACCGTGATCGATGCCCAGCAACGGCGCCACCGGGTGCGGCTGCTGGGCATCGATGCGCCCGAGCAAGCGCAGCCTTGGGGCGCCGAGGCGGGCGCGCACCTGAAGGCCCTGGTCTTGCAGCGCGAGGTGCAGGTGGACTTTGCCAAGACCGACCGCCATGGCCGTTTGGTCGGCACGCTGCGCCTGCAGGGTCAGGACGTGAACCTGCAACTGCTGCGCGCTGGGCTGGCCTGGCACCACAAACCCTACGCCGCCGATCAGTGGTGGCTGGAGCGCTGGCGCTATGCCCGCGCCGAACGCCAGGCGCAGCGCGAGCAGCGCGGGCTGTGGGCCGACCCGGCCCCGACGCCACCGTGGGAATACCGCCAGCAACAGCGCGCCAGACCGCGCTGAGGGCCTCAGAGCCGCGCCAGCAGCTTGGCGGTGTTCACGCGCACCCGCACCTCGTCGGCCGCCAGGCCGGCCTTGATTTCGTAGGCCGCCTCGCTGGTGTCGCGCAGCGCCGGCTCGCCCAGCGGCATGCCGCTGCGCCCGACCAGTGCAAACACCAGCGGTTCGTTGGCGCGGCGCTGGCGCCGCACCACCACCGCCAGTTCCTCGCTGGCCAGCCGCACAAAACTGCCCGGGATATAGACGCCAACGGCCTTGATCAGCGCCGCCCCGAGGGGGTTGGGTTGGCCGTCGGCGGTCAGGTAGGCGTCACGTGCCGCGCGCTGCGCTGGCAAGCCCTTGCGGCTGACACGCGGGCTGATGCGCGCAACAAACACATCGACCAGAGCGAGCAGGTGCGCCATCAGCAGCAGCGGCTCGGCGTGCTCCAGGCTGCCCAGGGTGGTGGGCTGGGTGTGGTGGTGTTGCACCAGCCGCAGCCAGGTTTCATCCTGCACACCCAGGTGCTGCAGACAGCGCACCCCAAGCCAGGGGTGCTGGTCGATGCGGCGGCGCTGTTCGGCGCTGGGCGGCTCGGTTTGCAAGGCCAGTTCGTCTTGCAGACGCGTCATGCCGATGTTCATGGTCAGCGCGGCGTTGATCAGGGCATCGATCTGGCTGGGCTCCTTGAGCAGCAGCTTGCCGACGATGCGGCACAACAGCCCACACAGCAAGGCATGGCCGGTGCTGTAACCCAAGGTGCGATCGAGCAGCATCTGCACCAGCACGAACAGGCTGTCGTCGATGCGCGACTGCAGCACCTCATCGATGCGCACGCGGACCAGACTCAGCCGACGCAGAAAATCCTGTGCCTGCTCGCCTTGGTGCAACAACAACCCCAGGCTGGTGTGCAGGTCGGCCCAACGCGCCGGCACCGGCAGTTCCTGCTCCGAGCGCTCGGGCCCAGGGCCCATGGGGCGCGCCACGCTGGCAATGCTCGCCAAGCTGGCATTGCCGCGCAGTTTGCGGTCGATTTCGGTGGTGTAGCGAAAAGTCCATTGGCGCAACTCCTCTTCGTCGGCCATCGGACCACGCGACTGCAGCAACTGGCGGTGCTCCAGGTTGCGAATGGTTTCCCCACGGCGCAGCAGCAGCACGCCGTTGCCGTCCCAGAGATTCAATGGCAAGGGCGCCTCGAGTTCGATCTGATCCAGTGACAAGGGGACACGCATGCGTGTATGCTAGCAGCGTGCGCGGCCACATGAACAGACTACGCATGAGCCTTGCTTTTTTAAGATACCGTTAGAAATAGAATTGCGTCCGAGGAGCCCGTTTCGTGTCTGAACCCCGCCCCCCCACCGTCGCCGTGTCCGAGCTGCGCGTGGGGCTGTACGTTTATCTCGATCTGGGTTGGATGGATCACCCCTTTCCCCTGAACCGGTTCAAGATCACGGCCCAGGAGCAGATCGACACCATCCGCGCCCTCGGACTGCAGACGCTGCGCTACGCGCCCGAACTCAGCGATGCGCAGGCCTTGCCCGGCGCAGCGGCACCAGCGGCACAAGCGGCACCAGCGGCACCAGCGGCACAAGCGGCACCACAGGCTGGCCCTGCGCATCCGGCGGCCGTGCCCGCCAGTGCCGCCCCTGACACCGATGCGACACCCGCAGCCGCCGCACAAGCGGCTGTCACCACCCCCCAGAAAACCGCAACCCCTGCAGAGTCCTGGAAAAAATCCTGCTGCCACTGCGAGCGCCAGCACGCCCAGAGCAGCCGCGCCGTGAAGGCGGTTTACGCGCAACTCGAGTCCGACCCCGCCAGCGCCGGCGCCGCGAGCCAGCAATTGGTGCAAAACCTGCTCGACGAGATGCTCGGGCAGCAGGAGTCGGCCCTGCGTCTGCTGGCCGACACCTCATCGGATCACCGCACCCAGCACGCGCTCAACGTCTCGGTGCTCAGCCTGCTGCTCGGGCGCGCTCTGCAACTGCCCGCCGCCGATCTGCACACCCTGGGCCTGGCGGGCCTGCTGCATGACGTCGGCAAAATCGACTTGCCGGCGCTGGTGCGCCACCGCGACGCCAGCCTGAGCGCCGCCCACCTCAAGGTCTATCGCCAGCACGTGGGGCACAGCCTGGCCTGGGGCAAGCGCATGGGCTTGGCCGAACCGGTGCTGCAGGCCATTGCCCTGCACCACGAATGCGCCGATGGCAGCGGCTTCCCGCAGGGCCTGCGCGCCGAGCAGATCGGCACTGTAGGCGGCATTCTGGCGCTGGTCAACCACTACGATTCCCTGTGCAACCCGCACAACCCGCTGCATGCCGTCACACCGCACGAGGCGCTGTCGCTGCTGTTTGCCAAGCACAGGGCGCAACACGAACCCCGCACCCTGAGCGCCTTCATCCGCATGATGGGGATTTACCCGCCCGGCTCGGTGGTGCAGCTCAGCGACGAGCGCTACGCCGTGGTGCTGTCGGTCAACACCGCGCGCCCGCTCAAACCCGAGGTCATGGTCTATGAAGGCCCCACCGCCAGCACCGAGGTGGTGCAGCTGCTCGACTTGCAGCAGGAGCCGCAACTCCACATCCTGCGCAGCCTGCGGCCGCAGCAACTGCCACGCCCGGTGCTGCTGTGCCTTTCGCCCAAGCCACGTTACTGCTATTTTTTCGAGCGCGTCCTCAGCCCCGCCGAGCGCTCCGGGGAGCTGGCATGAGTTATTTTCACTGGCCACCGCTGATCGAAGGCTTGCTCGAAGCGGTGTGGCTGGTCGATGCGCAGACGCGGCGCATCCTGTGCGCCAACCAGGCCGCGTCGGCCCTGCAGCGCCTGCCGGCGCCAGCCATCTGCGGCAGCTTGGTCACCGACTGGACTATAAGCCCCGAAGACGCGCTGTACTGGGACACGCTGGCGCAACCCGAAACCCGGTTGCTGCAGTCCGAGACGGTGTTGCGCCGCTCCGACGGCAGCACGGTGCAGGTGCTGCGGCGCATCACACCGCTGCCCAACGAACCCACCGCGCCCTTGCGCCTGGTGGCGATGCAAGACCTGAGCATGCAGCACGCCACGCAACAGCAGCTCGAATACCTGCTGGCCGAACTGCGCGCCACGCTCGAATCCACTGCCGACGGCATCTTGGTGTGCGACCTCGACGGCCGCATTCGCGCCTTCAACCGCCTGTTCGCCCAGCTGTGGCAGCTGCCTGAAGCGCTGCTGACGCAGCAAAACGACGAAGCGATCCACCACTGGCTGAGCAGCCGCGTCACCGACGCCGAGGGCTACCGGCTGCAGCTCGGGCTGATCCAGCGCTCGCCCCTGCTCGAAGCCAGCGACGTGCTGCTGCTGCAAAGCGGGCGCTTGCTCGAGCGCGTCACGCGGCCGCAACTGGCGCGCGGGCGGCCGATCGGGCGCGTGTATGCCTTTCGCGACATCACCGAACGCAGCGCCGCCGAGTCGCAGCTCAAGCTGGCGGCCAAGGTGTTCGAGTCCAGCCTCGATGCGATTTTCATCACCGACCCGCAGCAACGCATCCTGGCGTGCAACCCGGCGGCGCTGCGCCTGACGCAAAGCCAGCAAGCCGATCTGGTGGGCGCGCCCGCCAGCACGCTGTTTTTTGCCCCCAGCCAGATCGACTGGCAAACCACATTGCGCCATCAGCTCGAGGGGCCGGGCTACTGGCAGGACGAGCTCTGGCACCGCCGCGCCGACGGTGCCGCGCTGGCCCTGCAGGTCTCGTGGGTGGTGCTGCGCGACGCCGCCGGGCAGGCGCTCAACACGGTCTTGTTTGCCAAGGATTTGTCCGAAAAACTGGCGGCGCAGCAGCGCATCGAGCAGCTCGCCTACACCGACGCCCTGACCGGCCTGCCCAACCGCCTGACGCTGACCGAGCGCGTCGCGCACGCGATCCGGCTGGCGCAGCGCAACGGGCTGGGTTTTGCCGTGCTGCTCCTCGACCTGGACCGCTTCAAAAGCATCAACGACTCGCTTGGTCACCTGTTTGGCGACAGGGTGCTGATCGAGATCGCCAGCCGACTCAAGCTCTGCCTGCGCCAGACCGACACCCTGTGCCGCCTCGGCGGCGACGAGTTCGTCGTCCACCTGCACGATACCGATGCCATCGGGGCCGAAAACAGCGCCCAGCGCCTGATCGACGCCGTGGTGCGCCCGATCGAGATCGACGAGATGCACTTCAACCTGTCGTGCAGCCTGGGGATCGCGCTCTACCCCGAAGACGGCGACACGCTCGATGCGCTCATCCGCCACGCCGACACCGCCATGTACGAGGTCAAAGGACGCGGCAAAGGCCACTACCGCTTTTACCGGCCCGAAATGAACGCCAACCTGCTGGCGCGCCTGCAGCTCGACCACGCCCTGCGCGAAGGCTTGCGTGCGCAGCAATTCGTGCTGCACTACCAGCCGCGCGTCGCCCTGGACAACGGCCAAATGCGCTCGTGCGAGGCGCTGCTGCGCTGGCAACACCCGGAACGCGGCCTGGTGTTGCCGGGGGAGTTCATCGGCGTGGCCGAAGAAACCGGCTTCATCGTCGCCTTGGGCGACTGGGTGCTGGAGCAAGCCGTGCGCCAAGCGGCCGCCTGGCAGGACGCAGGCACGCCGTGCCCGGTGGCGGTCAACCTCTCGGCGCTGCAATTTCACCCGGACGGCCTGGTCATGCGGGTGCAGCAGTTGCTCGACACCTACGGGCTGCAGGCGCACTTGCTGGAGCTGGAGTTGACCGAATCGATCCTGATCGAGGATGCCGACGAAGCGCTGGCGCGGATGCAGGCGCTGCGCGCCCTGGGTGTGCGGCTCTCGCTCGACGACTTCGGCACCGGCTACTCGAGCCTGAGCTACCTCAAACGCTTCCCGTTGCAGCAGATCAAGATCGACCGCAGCTTCATCGCCACCATGCACCACGACGCGGTCGATGCCGCCATCGTCGCCTCGATCATCCAATTGGCGCGGGCGCTCAAAATGGAAGTGGTGGCCGAAGGCGTGGAGCTGGAAGCGCAGCGCCAGCACCTGCAGGCACTCGGTTGCGACCAATTCCAGGGCTTTTTGTGCTCGCCAGCCGTTGCGGCACCGCAGCTCCATGCCGGCTGGCTGCAACCGCGATAATCGCGCCCCATGCACATCCACATCCTGGGCATTTGCGGCACTTTCATGGGCGGCCTGGCGGCCTTGGCGCGCGCCGCCGGCCACCGCGTCACCGGCTGCGACGCCGGCGTCTATCCGCCCATGAGCGAGCAGCTGCAGGCGCTCGGCATCGACCTGATCGAAGGCTTTGGCGCCGAGCAAATGGCGCTGCAGCCCGACGTGTACGTGGTGGGCAACGTGGTGTCGCGCGCCCGCGGGCCCGACGGCACGCCCAAATTTCCGCTCATGGAAGCCATTCTAGACGCCGGTGCGCGCTACAGCAGCGGCCCGCAGTGGCTGAGCGAGCAGCTTTTGCACGGCCGCCACGTGCTGGCGGTGGCAGGCACGCACGGCAAGACCAGCACCAGCGCCATGCTGGCCTGGATTCTGGAACACGCCGGGCGGCAACCGGGTTTTCTGATCGGTGGCGTGCCGCAAAATTTTGGCGTCTCGGCGCGGCTGGGCGCGGCCGCGGCCCCGTTCGTGATCGAGGCCGACGAATACGACACCGCTTTCTTTGACAAGCGCAGCAAGTTCGTGCACTACCGGCCGCGCACCGCCGTGCTCAACAACCTCGAGTTCGACCACGCCGACATCTTCGACGACCTCGCGGCCATCGAGCGCCAGTTTCACCACCTGTTGCGCACCGTGCCGGCCAGCGGCCGCGTGATCTACAACGGCCTCGAAGAAAGCCTGGCGCGCGTGCTGCACCAGGGCTGCTGGAGCGAGCAGCGCAGCTTCGGCAGCGCGGTGAGCGACTTTTGCGCCGAAGGCGAAGCCGACGACTTCGTGCTGCGCCAGCGCGGCCACGCCAGCGGCCGCGTGCGCTGGGGGCTGAGCGGGGTACACAACCAGCTCAACGCCTTGGCCGCCGCCGCTGCCGCCGAGCACTTGGGCGTGCCGCTGGCGCTGGCAGCCGCGGCGCTGGGCCGCTTTGCCGGCGTGAAACGGCGCCTCGAAGTGCGCGGGCAGGTGCAGGTGGCCAAGCCGACGCCGGGGCAGCTCGGGGGCGCTGGGCCTGCCGGCGCCGACGGCGCCATCACGGTCTATGACGACTTTGCGCACCACCCCAGCGCCATGCGCAGCACCATCGACGGCCTGCGGCGCCAGCTCGACCGTCGCGGCGGCGGCGGGCAGCGCATCCTGGCGCTGTTCGAGCCGCGCTCCAACACCATGAAGCTGGGCACCATGAAGGCACAACTGCCTTGGAGCCTGGAGCACGCCGACCTGGCTTTTTGCCACAGCGGCGGCCTGGGCTGGGACGCCGCTGCGGCGCTGGCCCCCCTGGGCGCTCGGGCCGTGGTGGCCGCCGACATCGACAGCCTGGTGCAGCAGGCGGTGGCCGCCGCGCAAGCGGGCGACCACCTGTTGTGCATGAGCAACGGTGGCTTTGGCGGCGTGCACCACAAGCTGCTGCACGCGCTGCGGCAGCGCTTTGACGCGCCCGCTTGCGCTGCACCCACAAGCCGATCGGGGTAGCCGCTCAGTAACTCACGGTCATCGTCGGCACGTCGATGTGCACCACGGGCCGCGCCAGCGTGGCGCTGGCGGCCTGGGCAAAGGCCAGTGCCCAGGCGTGCTGGGCGGGGTCGGAAAAATGGGCTTCGCCGGCGCTTCGGGCGATCACCGCCACCTTGTCGGCCAGCAACACCTTGCCCGACAGGCGCAGCGGTTCGCAACCCAATTCGACGAACTGCTGATCCAGCCACTCGCGCGCCAGCCCGTTGGGCATGGGCTGCATTTCTTCCAGATCGAATGTGTACTCTTGGGTGTCGCCCCAACTGACGATGACTTGGCTGCGCATGAAACCGGGCTCCTGTAGTGCATGTAAGCGGCACGCCTCCGGCCCCATGCCGGGATGCGCCAGGGCCCATTGTGCCCTGCGTGCTGCAGCGCGGCAACTGGCTGCGCCCATTTTTCCTGCTCCCGGTCGGCTGCGCCCCAGCGCGGCCTGCCCCCTGCCCGGCGCTCAAAAACGCGCCAGCGTCAGCGCCACCCCGAACAGCCCCGCGCCCGCCAGCACGAACACCGGCCAGCGCGGCATGGCGCCGCCGTTGGCCATGGCGCGACCAAACATGAAGAACACGAACGGATGCACCAAAAAGGGCATGGAGAAGATGAGCGCGATCAACCCCGCCGCCTCGGGGCCAAACATGCCGCCCTGGGTGGCGGCAAAGAGCCCGAAATGCGACAGCGAGGCCGCCTTGGCCAGTGCCGAATGTTCCAGCGGCATGGCAAACAGCGCCAGCAGCAGCAGGCCGCCGAACATGGCCGTGAGCTGCCAGCCGAGCGAGAACTGCATCAGGCCCTTGACCTCGGGCGCATCGGCCCCATCGGCGCGGCTCAGGCTGCGCAGCGCCAGCGCCGTGAGCAGCAGCCCGCCCACGAACACCGCCAGCGCCGCGGGCCACAGCAACTGCCCATACTCCATGCTGATGGCCAGGATGGAAAAGACGAAGATGTGGCCGATGAAGGGCACGTTGATCATGATCGGCGCCCGCTGCGCCGCCGTCGGCCCCAGGTCGCCCGCCGTGCAGGCCCCGGTCAGGCCGGCGTGCGAGAGCGCCCCGGCCATTCCGGGTGCCAGGTTGCGCACCTGATTGGTGCGCCCCAACCCCATCAGCAGCGCGATGCCGCCAAACATCCACAGCATCTGGCCAAAGAAGCCGTAGGCCAGCACCGCGTCCATGCCCTCGATCTGGAACGCATCGGCGATGCGCGAGCCGCCGATGACAAAGTTGGCCGCCAGCACCACCGGGATGCCGGCAAACAGCAGCGCGCGCAGCGTCGGGCCAAACTGCCAGCGCCACGCCAGCGCCCCCAGGCCACAGGCCAGCAGCATGGCAAAGAAGATCGTCGGCAGTGCGAGCAAGGGGCGCACGCTTTGCGCCAGCAACCAGGCCGCCAGCAGCAGTGCCACCAGCGCCCCGAGTTCGAGCACGCCCTTGCCCAGGTACTCGCGCTTGTTGCGCAGCTGTGCCTTGTGGTCGATCAGGATGAAGGCCAGCAACAGACCGATGTAAGCGATCAGCGGGTAGTAGGCGACCAGCGGCCCGCTGTCGACACCCATGAGCACGCGCCGGGCGGCCTCGACGCCGAGCAGCAAAAACACCGAGCGCAGCACGAACATGAGCTGGGTGCGGTTGGTGCCGAGCAGGGTTTCCTCGGTGCAGGGCTGCATCGAGTCGTCTGGGGGCACCTGCAACTGGCCAAAGATGCGCCGCAACTGCTGCCCGCCGGCAAAAAAGGCCGCCGTCAGCACCACCACCGTGGTGCCGCTGAGCAGCCCCAGGAGCGAGAACTCGGCCAGACCCGGCGCACCGGCGCCGGTGGCCACCAGCACATGGCCGAGCGCCAGCCCAAAGATGACGATGATCAGGATCGGCGAATAACACGAACCGGCGACCACGGTGCGCGCGATCAGCACCATGGGGATGACCAGAAACAGCGTCAGCCAGAGCTGGTTGAACAGGTCGAATTGCAGCAAGGCGCGGCTCTCCAAGGGTGGCAAGGGGGTGGGGCTTCGGCCGTCGCCATCATAACAAGCCCACGCGTGCCGCCCATGACAGCACACGCCCAGCGCGCGCCAGCGCTGCCCGGCCGCCCAGAGATGAGGGCCGGCAAGCGCCCTACGAGACGATATAGGCCGCCGCGCCGGTGGCCAGCAGCTTGCCGTCGGCGGCGTGAAATCCCATGCGGGTGGAGGCCACGCGCGAGCCCAGCCGCAGCACCTCGGCGCGCAGCTCGAAGCGCTCGCCGATGCCGGGGCGCAGGTAGTCGATGCGCAGATCGATGGTGCCCAGCTTGGCAAAACGGTGCAGGCGCGCCAGCACCGGCTCGTCGAGGTGGCGCGCGCCGATGGCGGCCATCACCGCCAGCCCGCCCATGGCATCGAGCCCGGCGCTGATGACGCCGCCGTGGATGCGGTTGTGGGCAAAGTGCCCGATCAGGTCGGGGCGCATGGCGATCTGCGCCGTCACCAGCTCGGGGCTGATGGCGGTGATCTGCAAACCCAGCAAGGCGTTGAACAGAATGCGGCGCTCGAATATCTCACGCACGCCGTCGATGAATTCGGGCTCGAAGACGTGCGGCGGTGGCGCTGCTGCAGATGGGGTTTTGCTCATGGCGGCGGGTGGCTCAGAGACGCGAAAAATCTGGCTGACGCTTTTGCATGAAGGCGCCGAAGGCCTCTTTGGCCGCCGGCTCGCGCAGCATGCGGCCAAACACCAGCGCCTCTTGCTCGATGGTCTGCAGCACCAGCGCCTGCTGGCCCTGCTTCATCAGGCGCTTGGTTTCGAGCAGCGAGGGCTGCGGCTTGGCGGCGAGCTTGCGCGCCACGCTTTGGGCGTAGCCGTTGACCTCGGTCGGCGGCAGCACCTTGTTGACGAGCCCGGCTTCGAGCGCGGCTTCGGCATGAAAGGGCTCACCGAGCAGCAGCGCCTCGGCGGCGCGCTGGTGCCCCATGAGCTGCGCCAGCAACAGGCTGGAAGCCCCTTCGGCGCACAGCCCGAGGTTGACAAAAGGCATGGAGAACGCGGCGTTGTCGCCGGCATAGACCAGGTCGCAGTGCAGCAGCAAGGTGGTGCCGATGCCCACCGCCGGGCCGCAGACCGCCGCCAGCAAGGGCTTGGGGAAGCTGGCGCTGGCGCGCAGAAAGCGCAGCACCGGCGAGTCGGGGCCCAGAGGCGGGCTGTGCAAGAAATCGTTGAGATCGTTGCCGGCACAGAATACCGTGGCGTCGCCCTGCAGCACCAGCACGCGCACGGCGGGGTCGGTGGCGGCCTGCTCGAGCGCCGCAGCCAGCTGGCTGTACATGGCGCTGGTGAGCGCGTTTTTGCGCTCCACGCGGTTCAGGGTCAGGGTGTGCACCCCGCCTTCGAGGTGGCTCAGTATGTCGGACATGGATCGGTCTCCTTGAATGAATGTCTGGAATCGATGTGTGAATCAATCTTGCCCCAGCCGCACGGGCCGCTGCAGCAACTCGTGCAGGGCCTGCTGCATCAGGGGCCACAGTTCCGGCTCGTGTTCGGCCTTGAAGGGACCAAAATGCCCGATGCGGCGCAGCCCCAGATCGGCGGGCACGATGCGGCGCACCTCGCTCGGGGCGTTTGCGTACAGGCGCACGAGGCTGCGCGTGCCCTGCAGGGTCATGAGCTCGTCGTCGCTGATGGACAGCGCCAGCAGCGGGTAGCGCACGCCGGCGTAGCGCTCACGCGCGGCCTCGCCCTCGACGCCCACGCTGTAGCGCGGGTGCAGGCACCAGCGCCGCCACTGCAGCATGGCGCCGGCCGGAATGTCGCCCACCATGCGCAGGCTGCGGCCAGGGAAGTAGCCGCACAGGCGCGTGGCCAGTGGCACCACGAAAAACCAGAAGTAGGGCACCACGAAGCGCAGCCGCGGCGTGTTTTCGCGCCAGTAACCGCTGCCGGCGGCCACGCTCAACAGGCCACTGACCTTGTCGGCGTTGGCCAGCAGCCCCGCCAGTTGCGCGCCCAGGCTGTGGCCCAGCAGCAGCAGCGGCAGCTTGGGGCGGTCGGTGTGGGCAAAGTCGATCACCGCCTCAAAGTCGCGCACCCAGTCGTGCAGATCGGCCTGGAAGCCGCGCAACCGCACCCCGGCGGGCAGGGAATCCCCCGTGCCGCGGTAGCTGAAACTCAGGACGCGCCAGCCCTGCCCCGCCAGCCACTGGGCAAAGGGAGTGTAAAAATCCTGGCGCACGCCCATGGCCGCGGCAATGACCACGCTGCCCGTCGCCGGCCCCGTGGACTCGAACACCCGCACGCCGAGCTTGAAACCGTCTTTGGCCTTGATCTGCTGCGTTCTCACCGTGGGGCACCTCGTGGAGGGGAAAAAGGGCGCATCGGGCGCACAAAGCGCACGGGCCGCCTGCGGCGGCGGCCCGGTGCACGATCTTAAACCCAGCAGGCCTCAGACCCGCTCGAAAATACCGGCTGCGCCCTGCCCCATGCCCACGCACATGGTCACCATGCCGTAGCGCAACTGGTGCCGCTGCAAGGCGTGCACCACGGTGGCGGCGCGGATGGCACCGGTGGCGCCCAGCGGGTGCCCAAGGGCGATGGCCCCGCCCATGGGGTTGACGCGCGCCGGATCGAGCCCGAGCGAGCGCAGCACCGCCAGCGCCTGCGCGGCAAAGGCTTCGTTGAGTTCGATCCAGTCCAGGTCGTGCTGGCCGATGCCAGCGGCCTTGAGCGCCGCCGGAATGGCCTCGATCGGCCCGATGCCCATCAGGTGCGGCGGCACGCCACGGCTGGCGTAACCGACGAAGCGCGCCAGCGGCTTGAGGCCAAAGCGCTGCACGGCCGCGCCGCTGGCCAGCAGCAGCGCCCCGGCACCGTCGGAGGTCTGGGAACTGTTGCCGGCGGTGACGCTGCCCAGCCCGGTCGGGGTGCCGTCGGCGCGGCGTGGCACCGCAAACGGCGGCTTGAGCTTGGCCAGCCCTTCGAGCGAGGTGTCGGGGCGCGCACCTTCGTCCAGGCTGACCACGCGCTGCTGTTCGTGCACCTGGCCGCTGGCGAGGTCGAGCCGGCGCTCGGTGACCGCCACCGGCGTGATTTCGGCGCCGAACTCGCCCGCCGCCTGCGCCGCCAGCGCGCGCTGGTGCGATTGCAGGGCAAAGGCGTCCTGGTCGGCGCGGCTCACCTTCCACTGCTGCGCCACTTTTTCGGCCGTCAGACCCATGCCGTAGGCAATGCCGTAGTCCTCGACGCGCTCGGTGTTGCGAAACGCCGCTGGCGACAGGCTGGGCGCGTTGCCCATCATCGGCACCATGCTCATGCTTTCCACGCCAGCGGCGATCATCACGTCGGACTCGCCGACGCGGATGCGGTCGGCCGCCATTTGCACCGCGCTCAGGCCCGAGGCGCAAAAGCGGTTGACGGTGATGCCGCCCACGCTGTTGGGCAGCCCAGCCAACACGGCGCCGATGCGGGCCACGTTCAGGCCCTGCTGCGCCTCGGGGATGGCGCAGCCGCAGATCACGTCTTCGATCGCCGCCGGGTCGAGGGTGGGCACCTCGGCCAGCACGGCGCGCAGCACGTGCGCCAGCAGGTCGTCGGGGCGGGTGTGCCTGAAGGCGCCGCGGTGCGATTTGCCGATCGGCGTGCGCTTGGCCGCAACGATGTAGGCGTCTTGTAGGGGTTTCATCGGGGAGGGCTCCGGGTATTTAGTTGCGCAGCGGTTTGCCGGTTTGCAGCATTCCCATGATGCGCGCCTGCGTTTTGGGGTGCACGATCAGGCTGCAAAAAGCCTGGCGCTCGAGTTGCATCAGGTACTCCTCGCTCACCAGCGTGCCGGCATCGACCTCGCCGCCGCAGACCACGTGGGCGATCTGGCTGGCGATGTAAAAGTCGTGCTGGCTGATGAAGCCGCCGTCGCGCATGTTGAGCAGCGAACCCAGGAGGGTGGCTTTGACCGAGCGCCCAGCGGCCGGGAACAGGCGCTTGAGCGGCGGCCGGTAGCCGGCGCGCTGCAGCGCCTGCGCCTGCCCGATGGCCACGTACAGCAGCTCGTCCTTGTGCGCGACGATGGTGTCGCTGGGCAGCAGGTAGCCGAGTTTGCGGCTCTCGAGGGCGCTGGTGCCCACGCTGGCCATGGCGGCGGCCTTGAAGCCTTCGCTCAGGAACGGCAGCATATCGGTGCCGGTGCTGGCGCGGGCGTTTTCGGCCGCGCGCCGGGCGATGTAGGTCAGCCCGCCGGCGCCCGGGATCAGGCCCACGCCCACTTCCACGAGACCGATGTAGCTCTCGAGGTGCACCACCCGGTGCGCGCAGTGCAGCAGCAGCTCGCAGCCACCGCCCAGCGCCATGCCGCGCACCGCCGCCACCACCGGCACCTGGGCGTAGCGCAGCTTGAGCATGACGCGCTGCAGTTCGGCCTCCACGTCTTCGATCGCCGACACGCCCGCGGCCAGGAAGGCCGGCATCACGGCTTGCAAATCGGCGCCGACGCTGAACGGCTCGTCGCCCGACCAGATCACCAGGCCCTGGTAGCCGCCCTCGGCCAGATCGACGGCGCGGCTCAGACCCTCGGTGACGCCGGGGCCGATGGCGTGCATCTTGCTCTTGAGGCTGGCGATGAGCACGCCGGCCAGGTCGCCCTGCGCCAGCGTCCAGAGGCGGATGTCGGCGTCTTCGTACACGGTTTGGCCAGCGCTGTGGAAGGGCTGCGCGCCCTCGCCAAGCAAGGTCTCGCGGAACAGCTGGCGCCCATACACGGGCAGCTCGCGCCGGGGCTGAAACTGGCCCAGGCTGGGGTTCCACGAGCCTTCGGGCTGGTGCACACCCCCGCGCGCGGCCACCGGGCCATCAAAGACCCAAGCGGGCAGCGGCGTGCGGCACAGCGCCAGCCCGGCGTCGATGTCGGCTTGCACCAACTGCGCCACCTCGAGCCAGCCGGCCTCTTGCCAGAGCTCGAACGGGCCTTGCTGCATGCCAAAGCCCCAGCGCATGGCCTGATCGACGTCGCGCGCGCAGTCGGCAATGGTGGCCAGGTGCAGCGCAGCGTAGTGAAAGGCGTTGCGCAGTATCGCCCACAGAAAACGCCCCTGCGGCCCTTCGGCGTTGCGCAGCAGCTTGAGGCGCTCGGGCGCCGGCTTTTTGAGCATGCGGCCATAGACTTCGTCGGCCTTCTGGCCCTTGCCGTCGGCGCAGGGCACGTAGTCGCGGCTGGCGAGCTCGAAGCGGTGGATGTCGCGCCCCACCTTCTTGAAAAAACCGGCCTTGGTTTTTTGGCCCAGGTGCCCGAGTTCGAGCAGGGCCTTGAGCACCTCGGGGGTTTGGAAGCTGGGGTAGAACGGGTCGGTGGCCGGGCTGAGGGTGTCTTGCAGCGTCTTGATGACGTGCGCCATCGTATCTAGGCCCACCACGTCGGCGGTGCGGAAGGTGCCGCTGCTGGCGCGCCCGAGGCGCTTGCCGGTCAGGTCATCGACCACGTCGAACGTCAGGCCGTAACGCTCGGCCTCTTGCATGGTCGAGAGCATGCCGGCGATGCCGATGCGGTTGGCGATGAAGTTGGGCGTGTCTTTGGCGCGCACCACGCTCTTGCCCAGCACGCTGGTCACAAAGATCTCGAGCTGATCGAGCACCTGCGGGCCGGTATCCCGAGTGGCGATGAGCTCGACCAGCGGCATGTAGCGCGGCGGGTTGAAGAAGTGGATGCCGCAAAAGCGCGCGCGCAAAGCCGCCGGCAATACGTCGGAGAGCGCGCCGATCGACAGCCCCGAGGTGTTCGAGGCCAGCAGCGCGCCTTCGGCGACAAAGGGCGCGATCTTGGCGTAGAGCTCGCGCTTCCAGTCCATGCGCTCGGCGATGGCCTCGATGATCAGGTCGCAGCCGCGCAGGCGCTCGAGGTGCTGCTCGTAGTTGGCGGCCTCGATCAGCTCGGCGTCGTCGGCCACACCCAGCGGCGCGGGCTTGAGCTTTTTGAGGTTGGCGATGGCGCGGTTGGCGATGGCGTTCAGGTCGCCCGTGCCCGCATCGGCTTGGGGCAGGTCGTACAAAATGACCGGCACCTTGCAGTTGACCAGGTGCGCTGCGATCTGCGCCCCCATCACACCGGCGCCGAGCACGGCGACTTGCTTGATTTGAAATCGGCTCACGGAATGTTCCTTGCGTTGAAGCGGGCTGCCGTCACTGGACGCGGACCCAGGTCTGGGTGCGACCAAAGGGGCCGATGGAGCCGCGCACCTGCAGCTTGCGGCCCTCTTCGATCGGCGTCAGGCGCAGGGTGTAGGTGCGGCCGTCTTCGGGGTCGAGGATGCGCCCACCCTCCCAGACGGCGCGCCCTTCGGCCTGGCGTGCGCCGCGGATGATCTCGAGCCCGATCATCGGTTGATCCTTGCGGTCGTCGGTGCAGGCGGTGCAGCGCCCTTGCGGGTCGGCGCCTGGGCGCAACAGGCGCGTGATGCGCCCGGTAAGCACGCCGCCTTGCTCGCTGATCACCACTTCGGTGCGCGGCTGGTTGGTCTGGTCGTCGATCGACTGCCAGGTGCCGACCGGGGTCATCTGGGCCCAGGCCGATGCCGCCAACAGCAGGCCAGCGGCCAGCAGGGACGAGCGCCCAAAGGTGCGTAGTGCGTGTTTCATGTCGTGTCTCCTGGGTGGGGTGGGCAAGTCATCAGGCCAAGGCGGCCTCGGTGTCCATCAGCGCGGCGCTGCCGGCGCGCGCGGTGCGCATCAGCATGGCGGTCTCGGGCAGCAGCTTGGCAAAGTAGAAACGCGCCGTTTGCAGCTTGGCAGTGTAGAACGGATCGGTGCTGCCGGTGGCGATCTGGCGCAGCGCCACCGAGGCCATGCGGGCAAAGAAGTAGGCATACACCAGGTGCCCGGCCACGCGCAGGTAGTCCACCGCCGCCGCGCCCACTTCGTCGGGGTTTTGCAGGCCCTTGAAGCCGATCTCGGTCGTGAACTTGGTCATCTGCTCGCCCAGGTAAGCCAGCGGATTGATGAACTCGGCCATTTTCTCGTTGGTGCCTTCTTCCTCCACCAGCGCCGCCACCAGCTTGCCGAATTTTTTCAGCGATGCGCCGTTGTTGCCCAACACCTTGCGCCCGAGCAAGTCGAGGCTTTGCACCGTGTTGGTGCCTTCGTAGATCATGTTGATGCGGGCATCGCGCACGTACTGCTCCATGCCCCACTCCCTGATGTAGCCATGGCCACCGAATACCTGCTGGCACATGACCGTGGCCTGCCAGCCGTTGTCGGACACAAAGGCTTTGGCGATCGGAGTGAGCAGCGCCAGCAGCTCGGCGCTGTCTTTGCGCACCTTCTCGTCGGGGTGGTTGATTTCCTGGTCGAGCAACAGGGCGCAGTAGCTCATGAGCGCGCGCCCGCCTTCGGCCCAGGCCTTGGCGGTGAGCAGCATCTTGCGCACGTCCGGGTGCACGATGATCGGGTCGGCCGGCTTGTCCTTGGCCTTGGCGCCCGAGAGCGAACGCATCTGGATGCGGTCCTTGGCGTAGGCGAGCGCATTTTGGTACGCGACTTCGGTCAGGCCCAGCGACTGGTTGCCCACGCCCAGGCGGGCGGCGTTCATCATCACGAACATGGCCTGCAGGCCCTTGTTGGGCTGCCCCACCAGCGTGCCGATGGCGCCGTCGAGCACCAGTTGCGCCGTGGAGTTGCCGTGGATGCCCATTTTGTGCTCCAGGCCGGCGCAATGGATCGGGTTGCGCGCGCCCAGCGAGCCATCGGGCTGCACGTGGTATTTGGGCACCAGAAACAGGCTGATGCCCTTGCTGCCCGCCGGGGCGCCGGGCAAGCGCGCCAGCACCAGGTGCAGGATGTTGGCGGTGAGGTCGTGCTCACCAGCGCTGATGAAAATCTTTTGCCCGCTGATCCGGTAGGTGCCGTCGGGCAGCGGCTCGGCCTTGGTGCGCAGCAGCCCGAGGTCGGTGCCGCAATGCGGTTCGGTCAGGCACATGGTGCCGGTCCACTCGCCGCTCACGAGCTTGGAAAGATAGGCTTTTTTCTGCTCGGGGGTGCCGTGGGCGTGCAGGCACTCGTAGGCGCCGTGGCTCAGCCCCGGGTACATGGCCCAAGCCTGGTTGGCGCTGTTGAGCATTTCATAGAAGCACTGGTTGACCACGAACGGCAGCCCTTGGCCACCGTATTCGGGGTCGCAGCTCAGGGCCGGCCAACCGCCGGCCACGTACTGCTCGTAGGCGGCCTTGAAACCGCTGGGCGCGCGCACTTCGTGGGTGCTTTGGTCGAGCGTGCAACCCTCCAGGTCGCCGCTGAGGTTGAGCGGAAACGCCACCTCGGCGGCAAATTTTCCGCCCTCTTCGAGCACCGCGTTGAGGGTATCGACATCGACGTCGGCGTGCACCGGGCAAGCCTTGAGCGCATCGACGGCGTGGAACACTTCGTGCAACACGAACTGCATGTCGCGCAGCGGCGGGGTGTAAGCGGGCATGGGACAGGTCTCCTGATGGGAAAGGACGGTGGAAAGGGGGTCAACGGAGGTGGCGCTCCAGCAAGTGCTCAAAGCCTTGCCGCGCCAGGTTCAGCCCTTGCGGGTTGCGCAGAAAACGGGCGTCGTAGTGCAGCGCCAGAATCAGGCCGTGGATCTCGAAAGCGATCTGCTCCGGCTGCGCGCTGGGTTTCAGATGGCCTTCGGCGATGGCCTGTTCGACCGCGCGCCGCAGCGCCGCCTGCCAGGTCTTGACGGTCTGCACCAGCTCGTCGCGCACCGGGCCGGGACGGTCGTCGAACTCGACCGCGCCGCTGATGTAGACACAACCCGCATCGATCTCGAGCGCCGTCTGGCGCATCCACAGATCGAACAGCGCGCGCAACCGTGGCAACCCGCGCGGCTGCTGCAGCGCCGGGTAGAACACGTCGCGCTCGAAGCGCCGGTGGTATTCGCGCACCACCGCAATCTGCAATTCTTCGCGCGAGCCAAAATGGGCAAACACGCCCGACTTGCTCATGCCCATGACCTCGGCAATGGCCCCGATGCTCAAGCCCTCGAGCCCGACCGGCGCCGCCAGCGCCAGCGCCGCATCCAAAATGGCGGCGCGCGTCTGCTGGCCCTTTTGCAACGCCCGCCCGGCGCGCAGGCCCGCAGCGGCCACCCGGCGCGGGCGCTGGACGGCCTCGATCTGGACTTTGGGAGCAGGGGGCATGAGGGTCATGGCAAAAAATACGAACGATCGTGCTATTTTATGCCCAAGCCGCAGCCTGTCAAGGCGTGCAGCGCGCCCCAGAGGCCTAGGGTTTTCCCTAAATCTTTCGGCTCTGTCGGCCCCAGGCGGGGGCCCTGCTCAAGCCACGCAGAGGGTGGTACCGCAGGCGTGTAGACCCAGCGCCTCGAGCAGCATGGCGTGCGGCACCCGGCCGTCGATGATGTGCACCGCCTTGACGCCGCTTTGGGCGGCCTCGAGCGCGCCGGCGATCTTGGGGATCATGCCGCCGCTGATGGTGCCGTCGGCCATCAGGGCCTCGATCTGCGCCATGCTCAGGCGCGCCAGCAGCTGGCCCTGGCGGTCGAGCACGCCGGGGATGTTGGTGAGCATGAGCAGCTTGTCGGCCTGCAAGCTGGTGGCCAGCCGCGCCGCCACCACGTCGGCGTTGATGTTGAAGCGCTCGTTGCCGGCGCCGAAACCGATCGGGCTCACCACCGGGATGTAGCCCTGTGCCTGCACGGTGTGCAGCAAGGCCGGATCGACTGCCACGATGTCGCCCACCTGCCCGATGTCGTGCCAGCGGCTGGGGTCGGTGGCGTCGGGCAGGCGCAGCGCCTGGGCGCGGATCAGGCCGCCGTCGCGCCCGGTCAGCCCCAGCGCCCGGCCACCGGCCTGGTTGATCAGGCCCACGATTTCTTGTTGCACCTGGCCGGCCAGCACCCATTCGACCACCTGCATGGTGTCGGCGTCGGTGACGCGCATGCCCTGCACGAAGCGGCCCTGCTTGCCCAGGCGCTGCAGCAGGTTTTCGATCTGTGGGCCGCCCCCGTGCACCACCACCGGACGCATGCCCAGCAGTTGCAGCAGCACCACGTCCTGGGCAAAAGCGAGCTGCAGCGCGGGCTCGGTCATGGCGTTGCCGCCGTACTTGATGACCAGCGTCTGGCCCTGCTGCGCACGCAGACTGGGCAGGAGCTCGGCCAGCACTGCGGCACGCTCGGCCGGGGCCAGGGTGGACGAAGGTGAAGTCGATAGGGGTGGGGAGGTCGCATCCATGCTGCGCATTGTGCCGCAAGCGCAGCCCTGTGGCTGCGGCCTCGAGCTTGCCAAAATACCGCACGCCGCCCATAATGAAAGGCAGAGGAACCTTTGGCCCCCAGGCACCACAGACCCTACATGAGCAACCCACAGGAAATCGAACTCAAGCTGCTGGTGCCGGGCTTGACGCACGAGGCGGCCCTGCAGTTGCTGCGCCGCGCACCCAGCCTGGCGCGGCGCAAGCTGCGCCAGCAGCAGCTGGTGAACCGCTACTTTGATACCCCCGAGCGCTTGCTGCAGCAGCAGCGCTGCGCCCTGCGCGTGCGTCAGCGCCGCGATCTGCACGCAGGCACGGGCGCCGAAGGCGACACGCTCACGGGCGCTGCGGTGTGGGTGCAGACCCTCAAGACGGCAGGCTCGTCCAGCGCCGGTCTGAGCCAGCGCGGCGAGTGGGAGTGCCTGGTGGCCGCCGACCAACCCGAGCGCGCCGGGCTTCGCGGCACCGCCTGGGACGCGCTCGACCCCGATGGCGCGCTGTTCGAGCGCCTGCAACCCTGCTTCGAGACGCGCTGTCTGCGCACCACCTGGCTGGTGGCGCGCCGCGACGGCACGCTGCTCGAGGTCGCGTTCGACGCCGGCGAAGTGCTCGCCGACGGGCAGACGCAGCCGCTGCTGGAAATCGAGCTCGAACTCTTGGCCGGCGCGCCCACGGCCTTGTTCGAACTGGCCGACGAACTGGCCCGGCGCCTGCCCTGCCTGCCCTGCAACCTGAGCAAGGCCGAGCGCGCCGGTCTGCTGGCCAACGGGCAACTGCTGCAGCCGGTGCGGGCGCGCCGCCTCGAGCGCCAGCGCGGCGAGGCCCTGCCGGCGCTGGCTTTGCGCGTGCTGGGCGAGGCGCTGGATCAATTCCTGCGCAACCTCGAAGGCCTGCTGCACAGCGAGGCGCCCGAATGGGTGCATCAGGCGCGGGTGGGCTGGCGGCGCTGGCGCAGCCTGCTGCGCCTGCTGCGCCCGTGGCTGGGCCCCGGCCCCGATTTCGCGGCGCTGCGCCCACTGCTCGAGGCCTTGGGCGCACAGCGCAACCTCGATGTGGCCTGCAGCGAAACCCTGCCCGCCTGGAGCGGCGCCTGGGCCTGTGCTCAGGCCGGCGCAGCCGACGGCGCTGCACCGGTGCCCCCCGCGCCCGACGACGCCACCCCCAAGGCCTGCGCTCTAGCCCTGGCCGAGCTGCAAGCGGCGCGCAGCGCCCAGCGCTCGCGCTTGCGCCAGACCCTGCTCGACCCCGCCACCGGCCAGGCGCTGCTGGCGCTGACGCGCCATCTGTGGCAGGCAGGGCAGCAACCCATGGCGATCGAAAAACGCGCGATCGGCGCCAGGCTCGCGGGCTGGCACCGCCGCCTGCACCGCCTGCTGCAGGGCGAACAGGCCCAGTTGCTCGACGTGGCCACGCTGCACGAAGCGCGCCTGCTGGCCAAACGGCTGCGCTACGGCAGCGAGGCCATGGCCAGCACCCTGCCGGCCAAGCGGCTGCACCAGAGCCAGCAGTGGGTCAAGGACGCCACCCTGTGGCAAACCCGCATCGGGCAGGCGCGCGACGCCTGGCAGCTGGCCCTGCTGCTGCAACAGCACACCCAAGCCCCACCCGCCTTGCTGGGCTTCATGCAGGGCGTGGCTGCCGCCATGGAGCGCGCCGCACAGGAAGCCGCCAGCCCGGGCTAAAATCCGCGGCCCTGTTGCCCCCGACAGCCTCTGGATCTACACCACGAACCGCTGCCCGCCATGAGCAAAAAAGTCTATATCAAAACCTTCGGCTGCCAGATGAACGAGTACGACTCGGACAAAATGGGCGCCGTGCTCGCCGCCGCCGAAGGCTACGAACCCACCAGCGATGTGGAGCAGGCCGACCTGATCCTGTTCAACACCTGCTCGGTGCGTGAAAAGGCGCAGGAAAAGGTGTTTTCTGACCTGGGCCGGGTGCGCCACCTCAAGCACAAAGGCGTGCTCATCGGCGTCGGTGGCTGCGTCGCCAGCCAGGAGGGCGAGGAAATCGTCCGCCGTGCACCCTATGTGGACGTGGTGTTTGGCCCGCAGACCCTGCACCGCCTGCCCGAGCTGCTGCAGGCGCGCGCGGCGCAACAGCGGCCGCAGGTGGACATCAGCTTTCCCGAGATCGAGAAATTCGATCACCTGCCGCCGGCGCGGGTCGAAGGCGTCAGCGCCTTCGTCAGCGTCATGGAGGGCTGCAGCAAGTATTGCAGCTACTGCGTGGTGCCCTACACCCGCGGTGAGGAGTTCAGCCGCCCGCTCGACGAGGTGCTGCTCGAAGTCGCCACCCTGGCCGAGCAGGGCGTGAAGGAAATCACGCTGCTGGGGCAAAACGTCAACGCCTACCAGGGCGCCATGGCACCCAGCGCCGATCTGGCCGACTTTGCGCTGCTGCTCGAGTGCGTGCATGAAATCCCCGGCATCGAGCGCATCCGCTACACCACCAGCCACCCCAAGGAATTCACGCCACGCCTGATCGAGGTCTACGCGCGCCTGCCCAAGCTGGTGAGCCACTTGCACCTGCCGGTGCAGCACGGCAGCGACCGCATGCTGGCGGCCATGAAGCGCGGCTACAGCGCGCTCGAGTACAAAAGCACGGTGCGCAAGCTGCGTGCCGTGCGCCCCGACCTGTCGCTGTCGAGCGACTTCATCGTCGGCTTCCCCGGCGAGACCGAGGCCGATTTCGAGCAACTGCTCAAGCTGGTGCGCGACGTCGGTTTTGACTCCAGCTTCAGCTTCGTCTTCAGCCCGCGCCCCGGCACCCCGGCGGCCAATCTGCCCGACGACACCCCGCCGGCGCTCAAGCTGCAGCGCCTGCACGCGCTGCAGGCCTTGCTCGAGCAGCAGGCGCAAGCCATCGCCACGGGCCTGGTGGGCAGCGTGCAGCGCATTCTGGTCGAAGGCCCATCGCGCAAACACGCGCACGAGCTCACCGGCCGCACCGCCTGCAACCGCAGCGTCAACTTCGACGCCGGCAGCCATGGCACGCGTCTGATCGGGCAGCTGCTGGACCTGCGCATCACCGAGGCACGGGCGCATTCGCTGCGCGGCGAAGTCGCCGAAGCGGTGCGGGTGCACTGAACCCGCCTGCCTGGGCGTTGTGCCCTTGCAAGAAACTCATCCAGCCGCCGCTGCAGCCGCGCCCTTGCGCAGCGGCAGCCGCACCAGCACCACGTGCTCGCTGTCGGTGTGGTAGCGCCTGATCTGCGCCTCGGCATCAAAATGCAGCTGCAACCGTTCGCGGATATTGCCCAGCGCCATGTGGTTGCCCCCGGCGGCGGCCGCTGCCGCCGCCAGCGGCCCTGGCGCCAGCGAGTTGCGCACGAACAGACGCAGCTCGCTGCCGTCCAGGTACACCTCCAACGACACCTCGGCCCCCTCGGGCGCCGGCTCGACGCCGTAGCGCACTGCGTTTTCGAGCAGCGGTTGCAGCAGCAGCGGCGGCACCAGCGCCTGCAGCGGCGCGTGCTCGGTGCGCCACTGCATGCGCAAGCGCTGCGCGCCCAGGCGCAGGGTTTCAATCTCGATGTAGGCGCGCGCCAGCGCCAGCTCCTGCCCCAGCGGCACCAGGGTGCGCGCCTCCGACAGCAGCGCGCGGTACAAATCGGCCAGATCGTGCAGCACCGCCTCGGCCTGCTGCGGCTGGTGGCGCAGCAGCGCCAGCACGCTGTTGAGGCTGTTGAACAGAAAATGCGGCCGAATGCGCGCCTGCAACGCCGCCAGCCGCGCCTCGGCCAGCGCCGGCGACAGGCGCTGCTGGCGCCAGTCAAAATAAAACAGCAGCGCCGCCGCCAGCAGCCCCGCCACGCTGGCGCTGTGCGCCGCCGAGCCCGCCAGCGCCAGCCCCAGCCCCTGCTCCACCGCCACGTGCCACAGCGCCGCCACGCTCGCAGCCAGCAGCACCACCAGCACCAGCCCGCGCCGGTAGCCGGTTTGTGCCAGCAGCGGCTGCAGCAGATAGAGCAGCAACACGGTCGCCAGCAGGGGCGGATCAAAACGCACCGACTGCTGCAGCAGCTGCTCCAGCCACGGCTGGCCGCCGGGCCCAGCCAGCACCACAAAAGCCAGCCGCAGCGCCTGCGCCAGCAGCAAGATGCGCAGCCACACCCCGAGGTTGCGAAAATCGGGCAAGGTGGCGTGGGGCTTCATGGGCGGCTGGTGCAGCGAGGCACTCCATTGTGGCCGATCGCGGCTCGGCTGCAGGCGTTTGGGGCCCACGCTGTGCCCCAAGCGCACCCCGACTGGACGCGCCCAGCGGCCGCAACAGCGCCCTGTCTGCCGGGGCCCTATACTTGCCGCGACCATGAAAATCGCCACCTGGAACGTGAACTCGCTCACCGTGCGCCTGCCGCAGGTGTTGGACTGGCTGGCGGCGCAGGCCAGCGCAGGTGCGCCGGTGGATGTGCTGGCGCTGCAGGAGCTCAAGCTCAGCGACGACAAGTTTCCCGCCGCCGCTTTCGCGCAGGCCGGCTATCAAGCCGTCTGGCACGGCCAAAAAACCTACAACGGCGTGGCCTTGCTGGCGCGCTCGGGCTGGAGCGCGGTGCAGCGCAACCTGCCCGGCTTCGACGACCCACAGGCGCGGCTGATCGCCGCCACCTTGGGTGCGATTGACACGGCGAGCGCCCAGATAACCGCTGGCGCCGGCACTCCCGCGCTGCGCGTGGTCGGTGCCTATTTCCCCAACGGGCAGGCGCTGGGCAGCGACAAGTTTGCCTACAAGCTGCGCTGGCTTGAGGCGCTGCGCGGCTGGCTGGCCGACGAAATGCAGCGCCACCCACGGCTGCTGCTGCTGGGCGACTTCAACATCACCTTCGACGACGCCGACGTCTGGGACCCGGAGGGCCTGCGCGAAAGCCTGCACTGCAGCAGCGTGGAGCGGGCGCAGTTGCAGGCCTTGCTGGCGCTGGGCCTGCACGACGCGCACCGCCTGTTTGCGCAGCCGCCCAAAAGCTATACGTGGTGGGACTATCGCCAGCTGGGCTTCCAAAAAAACCGTGGCCTGCGCATCGACCACATTTTGCTCAGCGATGCGCTGCGCCCGCTGGCCAAGGCCTGCCAGATCGACCGCAGCCCGCGCAAGCACCCACAGCCCAGCGACCACGCGCCGCTGTGGGTGCAGTTGCAAGGGCTCTGAGCCGCAGGCTGGCGCCCTGCTAGCCCAAACCGAGCTCGTGCAGCTTGCGCGTCAGGGTGTTGCGGCCGATGCCCAACTGCTGCGCCGCCTCGATGCGCCGGCCTTGGGTGTGCGCC
Organism: Pseudomonadota bacterium; assembly: GCA_041694945.1. Taxonomy (GTDB): domain Bacteria; phylum Pseudomonadota; class Gammaproteobacteria; order Burkholderiales; family Burkholderiaceae_C; genus Serpentinimonas. Next base: position 62,111 of record JBGFRU010000042.1, on the reverse strand, counting down.
AGCGCGGCCTCGAGCAAACGGGCCTCGAAGCGGTGCAGCAACTGGTCCCAAACGCCGTTGTGGCCTGCGGCCAGCAGCTCCTGCGCCTGGGCATAGAGGCCCGCCTCCCACGTCGCACCGGCCGCCCCAACCCCATCCCCCACCCCAGCCACGCCAGCCCCCGCTGCCACTGCACAAGCCGCAGGCGCAGCCCCGGCGCCCGCATCCGCCACGGCCTGCAGCACCTCGGGCGGCAAGTCTTTGCGCTCCACCACCTGGGCCGGCGCCATGACGGTGAGCCAGTGGCAGATGTTTTCCAGCTGACGCACGTTGCCCGGAAAATCAAAGGCGGCCAGGGCATGCAGCGCTGGGGTGCTGATGCGCTTGGGCTCAACCCCGAGCTGCCTGGCGCTTTGCTGCAGGAAAAAACGCGTCAGCAACGGCACGTCTTCGCGCCGTTCGCGCAGCGGCGGCAGGCGCAGGCGGATGACGTTGAGGCGGTGCAGCAAGTCTTCGCGAAAGGCGCCCTCGCGCACCCGCTGCTCGAGGTTCTGGTGCGTGGCGGCGATCACCCGCACCTGCGACTTGACGGCGCTGTGGCCGCCGACGCGGTAGAACTGCCCGTCCGAGAGCACGCGCAGCAGCCGCGTTTGCAGCTCGAAGGGCATGTCGCCGATTTCATCGAGGAACAGGGTGCCGCCCTCGGCCTGCTCGAAGCGGCCGCGGCGCATGGTCTGGGCGCCGGTGAAGGCGCCGCGTTCGTGGCCGAAGAGTTCGCTCTCGAGCAGGTCTTTGGGGATGGCGGCGGTGTTGATGGCCACGAACGGCCCGCGCGCGCGCGCCGAATGCTTGTGCAGCGCCCGCGCCACCAGCTCTTTGCCGGTGCCCGATTCGCCCGTGATCATCACCGTGACCAGGCTTTGGCTCAGGCGCCCGATGGCCCGAAACACGTCTTGCATCGCGCTGGCCTGGCCCAGCATCTCGGGCGCAGCGGCCGCGCCCTCTTCGGCCACCTGCTCGCGCTGGCTCTCTTGCATGGCGCGCCGGATCAGATCGACCGCCGCCGTCAGGTCAAAGGGCTTGGGCAGGTACTCGAAGGCCCCGCCCTGGAACGAGGCCACGGCGCTGTCGAGGTCGGAGTAGGCGGTCATGATGATCACCGGCAGGCCCGGCAGGTGCTGCTTGACCTGCTGCAACAAATCCAGCCCGCAGCCGCCCGGCATGCGGATGTCGCTCACCAGCACCTGCGGGCCGGCGTCGTCGCCCGCCACCAGCGCCGCCATCACCTCGCGCGGCTGGCTGAAGCTGCGCGTGGGCAGGCCCTCGCGCTGCAGCGCTTTTTCGAGCACGAAGCGGATCGATTGGTCGTCGTCGACGATCCAGATGGGTTTCATGCCTGCGTTCCTTTCGACGTTTTTTGCCCCTGCAGCCTATCCGGTCACGGCCAGAACCGACCGTCGGCAGGCGCTCAAGGCAGGGGTATGAGCAGCTTGAAATCGGTTCGGCCCGGCGCGCTGTCGCACTCGATCAAACCGTGGTGTTGCTGCACGATGGTCTGCGCCAACGTCAGCCCCAAGCCGCAACCGCCTTCGCGCCCCGACACCAGGGGGTAGAAGATGCGGTCTTTGATCGCTTCGGGCACGCCGGGCCCGTTGTCGATCACATGCAATTCCAATGCCAGGCGGTAGCGCTGGCGCCCAAACGTGACCTGGCGCAGCACCCGGCTGCGCAGCACGATCTCGGCGTCGCCGGCGGCGATGCGTGCGCGCAGCGCCTGGGCGGCGTTTTGTGCCAGGTTGAGCACGGCCTGGATGAGCTGCTCGCGGTCGCCGCGAAACTCGGGGATCGAGGGGTCGTAGTCGCGCTGCACGCGCAAGCCACGCGGAAACTCGGCCAGCACCAGCGCGCGCACGCGCTCGCAGACCTCGTGGATGTTGACATCGTCCACCACCCGGGCACGCCGGTGCGGTGCCAGCAGCCGATCGACCAAGGCCTGCAAGCGGTCGGCTTCGTGGATGATGACTTGGGCGTATTCGGCCAATTCGCGCGCATCGGGTTCGAGCTGCAGCAACTGCGCCGCGCCGCGGATGCCCCCCAGGGGGTTTTTGATCTCGTGCGCGAGGTTGCGAATCAGCTCTTTGTTGGCGTGCGCCTGCTCGAGCAGGCGCTGTTCGCGCTCTTGGCGCGTTTGCTGCTCCAGCGGCAGCAGCTCCACCACCAGCTCGCCGCCGTGCTCGGTTTTGGCCAGCACCACGTGCACCGGCAGCGGCTCGTTGTTGAGCCGCAGCAGCCAGGCATCGTAGCGGATGACGGCGTATTCGTGGCTGTTGGCACCCGATACCGCGTTTTGCAGCAGGTTGGGCTCGGTAAACCAGTCGGCCAAGGGCAAGCCTGCCAGCGTGCGCCGCGACAAACCCACCGCGTCTTCGAGCGCATTGTTGGCCCAGCGGATGGCGCCACCGCCATCGACCACCGCCACCAGGGTAGCGAGCCGATCCAGGGCTTGGTACTGGGGCCCGCTGGCCACCGTGGGCGCCGAACGTGGGCGCGCAGCCTTCATGCGCTCGGCCTAACGCGCCGCGCTGGGCGCAGAGGGCGCAGCCGGCAGGGCAATGAACTGCCCAGCTGCCGACCCTGCAACCACCGGCGCCGCAGCTCCTGACCCGACAACGCTTGCCGATGCCCCAGCCGCAGCGCCACCCTGAGCAGCAGCGGTCGGCTGCGCCGGTGGCAGGCGGCCGATTTCACGCTCGATCGCCGTCACGTCGCCTTGGGCGCGCTCGAGGCGGCGCCGCAGTTCCTCGGTGCGCTGGGCCAGCCGGGCCGCGTCGGCGCGCTCGCTCGGCAGCGGTTGTGGCCGGCCTTGGTTGAATTCGGCTTGCAGCTCGCGCACGCGCTCCTGGGCACGGCGCAGTTCGGTTTCCAAGATCAGGCGCGCATCGCGGTCGCGGGCTTGCTGCTCGGTACGCTCCACGCGCTGGCTCGGGGGGCGCGGCTCGGCGCTGGTGGCAGCGCGCGCACCGGCGTTGGCGGCAGCGGGGCTTGCATCAGAAGCCGCTGCTTGGTTGCCCGCAGGCCGGCGGCCCTCGACGATGCTTAAGTTGCCGCCCTGCAGCAAGCGGCAGCCGCGGGCTTCGGGCCGCTCGCCGGGCTGGTTGGTGTACTCGTTGCCGCAGCGCCAGATCTGCCCCTGCGCCAGCACCGACGGCGCCGACAGCACGGTGGCAGCGGCCACGGCTCCCGCCCCAGCCAGCAGCCGCAGCGCGCGCGCACCCACTGTTTTCAAGGCCTTGCTCATCATTCGGCCATGATAGCAGCAGGCGGCGCGCCCCGCCTTTAGTTGCTGAAGTACAGATCGAACTCGGTCGGCGTGACTTCGACCCGGGCGCGCGTGACTTCGCCCATTTTGAGCTCGATGTAGGCGTCGAGCATGGCGTCGCTGAACACACCGCCTTTGGTCAGGAAGGCGCGGTCTTTATCCAGGTAGTCCAGCGCTTGATCGAGGCTGTGGCAGACCGTGGGCACCAGCTTGTCCTCTTCGGGCGGCAGGTGGTACAGGTCTTTGGTCGCGGCTTCGCCGGGGTGGATTTTGTTCTCGACGCCGTCGAGCCCGGCCATCAGCAGCGCGGCAAAGCCTAGGTAGGGGTTCATCAGCGGATCGGGGAAGCGCGCTTCCACGCGGCGCCCTTTGGGGTTGGCCACGTAGGGGATGCGGATCGAGGCCGAGCGGTTTTTGGCCGAGTACGCCAGCTTGACCGGGGCCTCGAAGTGCGGCACCAGGCGCTTGTAGCTGTTGGTGCCGGGGTTGGTGATGGCGTTGAGCGCGCGCGCGTGCTTGATGATGCCGCCGATGTAGTAGAGCGCAAAATCGCTCAGGCCGGCGTAGCCGTCGCCGGCAAACAGGTTTTTGCCGTCTTTCCAGACCGACTGGTGCACGTGCATGCCGCTGCCGTTGTCGCCGTGGTAGGGCTTGGGCATGAAGGTCGCCGTTTTGCCGTAGCTGTTGGCCACGTTCCAGACCACGTATTTGAGGTTTTGCGTCCAGTCGGCGCGCTCGACCAGGGTGCTGAACTTGGTGCCGATCTCGCACTGGCCGGCGCCGGCCACTTCGTGGTGAAACACCTCGACCGGGATGCCCAGGCTCTCGAGGATCAGCACCATTTCGGCGCGCATATCGTGCGTGCTATCGACGGGTGGCACCGGGAAGTAGCCGCCTTTGGTGCGCGGGCGGTGACCGCGGTTGCCGCCTTCGAGCTTGGTGCCGGTGTTCCAAGGCGCTTCGTATTCTTCGATTTCGTAGAAACTGCGGCCGGGCTCGGTGCTCCAGCGCACGTTGTCGAACAGGAAAAACTCGGGCTCAGGGCCGAAGTAGGCGGTGTCGCCCAAGCCCGAGGCCTTGAGGTAGGATTCGGCGCGGCGGGCAATCGAGCGTGGGTCGCGGTCGTAGGCCTTGCCGTCGCTGGGCTCGACCACATCGCACTGGATGAAGACCGTGGTTTCTTCAAAAAACGGGTCGATCTGGGCCGTGTTCGGGTCCGGCATCAAGAGCATGTCCGAAGCCTCGATGCCTTTCCAGCCGGCGATCGACGAGCCGTCGAAGGCGTGGCCAGAGCTGAACTTGTCTTCGTCGAAGTGCGAAATCGGCACGGTCACGTGCTGCTCTTTGCCACGGGTGTCGGTGAAGCGCAAGTCAACGAACTTGACTTCGTTGGTCAGCACCATGCTCATCACGTCGGCGACGCTTTTGCTCATTTGGGATACTCCGGTTGCGTTGAAAAAGGGGGGCAAAATCTGTGCACAGTTTATAGCAGCAACCGTGCCAACTTGGTGACTGCCCGGCGACCCGCGCCGCGCTTGGCGGCGGGCCAGCGATCGTGCGCGCGCGCCGCTTTAGCGCACTTTTTTGGTGCGTATGCGCACCGCCATGGGGCGCACGCGCTCCCGCAGCCCTCAACGCACCAATCCGGGGCCTGGGCGGGCGGCCTCCGGCTCGGGCTCGACCGTGGCGGCGTGGATCCGCTGCGGCTCGGGCGGCAGGGCGGCAGCGGCTTCGATGTCGGCGGCGGCTTCGGCGCGCAGCGCCTGCAGCGACTCCAACAGGAAGTGCACGAACCACAGCGCGGCCAGCGCAAACACCCACGTGTACACCCACACCGCCAGCGGCACCAACAGCGGCGCCATGGCGATGAACATGGCGCCCGAAGCCCACAGCAGACTGGGTATTGCGCTCAGCAGGCCGCAGAACACACCCATGAGCAGCAGCACGGTGCGGTGGCGGCGCAGCAGCTCGTGGCGTTCGGCGCGGCTGGCGTGTTCGGCCAGCGCGTCGAAGGCCAGCACGCGGTAGCTCAGCCAGCCCAGGATCAGGGGCGGCAGCACCAGCCCCAGCGGCGGAATCAGCCACAGCGGCAGCGAGACCAGCAGCGCCAGCAGCGCCAGCACGCTGTGCCCCAGCGACCAGCCCAAGCTGCCCAGCCACGATCCGCCCCGGCGCCGCTCCAGGTGGGCAAAGCGACGCCGCGCCACCAGCTCGACCGCCACCGGCGTGAGCACCACCGCCACCAGCAGCAAGGTGACGAGCACGATCAGCGGCGAAGCCAGCAACAGCACGATCAGCGGCGCCAGCACCGCCTGCAGAAAACCCAGCCCGACCGACTCCAGCCATTGCAGGGCAAACACCACCAGCGCCCACTGCTCGAGCCAGAGCTGCACCGCAGCCACGGCCGCGTCCCAAAAAAAATAAGCCAGCGCAAAGGCCGCCAGCACCATCAGCAGCAGCGGGATGAGAGACCAGGCGATGACACGCGGGTGCAGGCAATAGGCCGCCGATCGCAAGAATGAACTGACCAGTGTGCGCATCCCCAGAGAATACCCCAAGGTGGCGGCTTTGGCGTCGATGCACATGCCCGCATGGAAAAGCCGAAGACCACGCGCACCCGGCCAGACGCCCTCCCTGCGGCGCGGAGGCGTTGGCTCAGGCCTTGGCCGTGAGGCCGGCCACCTGCTCCGGCGTCAACCAGCGCCATGCGCCGGGTTTGAGGTCCTCGGGTAGGCTCACGGGGCCGATGCGGCTGCGGTGCAGGGCCTCGACCCGGTTGCCCACGGCCGCCAGCATGCGCTTGACCTGGTGGTACTTGCCCTCGGTAAGCGTCAGGCGCAGGTGCTGCGCGTCCACCGCCTCACAGGCCGCGGCCCGCACCGGCTTTGGGTCGTCGTCGAGCACCACGCCTTGCAGCAGGCGCTCGATCTGGACCGCTTGCAGCGGGTGCTTGCAGCGCACCTCATAGACCTTGGGCACGTGGTGGCGCGGGGAGGCCATGCGGTGGATGAAGGCACCGTCGTCGCTGAGCAACAGCAGGCCGGTGGTGTCCTGATCGAGCCGGCCCACCGCCTGCACGCCGCTGGCCGCGCCGCCCGGACGCTGGCGCAAGGGGCTGGGCAGCAGGCCATACACGCTGGGCCACGCGCCCGGATTCTGCGAGCATTCGTAGCCGGCGGGCTTGTGCAACATCAGGTAGGCCAGACGCTGGTGCGTCCAGCGCTGGCCTTGCACCCAAAACACCAGCCCCTCGGGCTCGCATTCCCGCCACGGGTCGCGGCAGATCTGGGCGGGCTCGCCCAGTGCCACCCAACCTTGCTCGATCAGGCCGCTGCACACGCGCCGCGTGCCAAAACCCTGGCTATACAAAATTGCCTGCAGTTGCATGGGGGCGAGCATAGCCGGCTTTGGCCGGCGCCAGTGCCACAGCGGCGCTCTGCGGAGCCGATTTTTCGGTTGCGCGCCGTGTGCGCCGCGAGCCCTTCGACGACAATCAGCGCAGTGATCGCACGCCAGCGCCTTATCCCTGCCCGCACATGCTCGACCGCCTCAAAAAGCTCATGCCCGAGCGCGAACGCCTGCAGCAAAACCGCTGGCTGCGCTGGCTGAAGCCCTGGTTGGGGCACCCACGGCTCTGGCACCTGAGTCGCAAGGGTGTGGCGCTGGGCATGGCGATCGGGGTTTTTTTTGGGCTGTTGATCCCGGTGGCGCAAATTCCGGCCTCGGCGGTGGCCTCGGTGCTGCTGCGCGCCCACCTGCCTGCGGCTGCGGCCAGCACGCTGGTGACCAACCCCGTCACCTTTGCGCCGGTGTACTACGCCGCCTACGAACTGGGCCGCGTGATCCTGCGGGAAAGCGCCGCCAGCGAAGAGGAGTTGGCCCGCATCGTCGAGCGCAAAGCCCAGGACCACGTGCAGGCCGGCGAACTGACCCTGACGCAGCAGATCCAGCAAGGCTGGCGCAGGCTGGGCGAAGTCGGCAGACCGCTGATTCTGGGGCTGTCGATCCTGGCCGTGACCCTCGGTATGGCGGTGTATTTTGGGGTCAGCGCCATCTGGACGCTGCGGGTGCGCCTGGCGCGCCGGCAGCGCTTGCGCAAAATGCGCAACCCCGATTGAGGCGGCCGCCGGCGGGCGCGTCTTTCAAGGCCCCGTTTCTGCGCACGCGGCGGCTTGCTTCCAGGCCTGTTGCGCTGCGGCCTCGTCGCCGCGCTGCTCGGCCAGTTGCGCCAGTGCGCGCCAAGCACGGCGGCGCAAACCGGCATCTTGCAGGCTGCGGCTGGCCTGCTGCAGCATCTGGCCCGCCTTGCCCCAGAGCTGGCGCTGCAACAAGGCCAGGCCGCAGAGGTACTGCAACCCGGCATCGGCCGGGCGGGCGGCCTGCGCCGCATCCAGTTGCGCCAGCCAGCGCGCATTGAGCGCCGGCAGCCAGTCTTGCAGCACCCGGATGCTGCGCCGCTGCGCCACGCCCTCGAGTTGCGGGTAGGCCGCCAGCAGGGTTTGCAGGGCCTCGTCGCGCCAGCGTCTGGCCTCGGGCAGGGGCATGGCAGCAGCAACGCCAGCGACCCCATCGCTTCCTTCAGCCCCCTGGGACCAGACGCGCAGCCCCTGGTGCAAAAATTCCAGCGCCAGCCCGGCGTCGGCGCGCTCCCGGGCGTCCAGCCCTTTCCAGACGCGCAGCAACTGCTCGGCATCGTGGGTCTGCTGCAAGGCCTCGCCCACCAGCGTATGCAGCAAGCGGGTGGCGATGGCGTCGGAAAAAGCCTTGTGCTTTTTGAGCTGGCGCACCATCTCGATCGCGCCCAGGCTGTCGCGCTCGAGTTGCGCCAGCTTGAGGCGCAGCCGCAGCGCCTGGATGCGCCGCGCCGCGCCTTGCGGCAATTGCTGCCACCAGTGGCGCGCTTGCACCGCGTCGCGGGCTTCGATCGCCCAGGCGCTGGCGCGCAGCAGGGCCGCCTCGCGCGCCGCCGCGGCGTCGGGTCCAGCGCCGGCCAGCGCCGCTTCGATGGTGGCGTCGCGCCGCCCGGTGTTGCCCAGGCTGTGCGCGCTCTCGGCCAGCAGCAGGCGCGCCAGCAGCAGCCAGCGGCCCTGGTGCGCGAACGTGCCTTCGGGCAGGCGCTCGAGCACCTGCAGCGCCTGCTCGGCGCTGGTCTGGGCGCGCACAAACCGCCCCGCCCAGTGCTGCACCAGGGCCTCGAGCAGCCCGACATAGACCGCCTTTTCTTGCTGGCGCTGGCGCCAGCGCTGGGCCCGCTGCGGCAAAGCGCGCAGCAGGGCAATGCCACGCAGCGCCAGATGCAGCAGCACGAAAGCCAGCAGCAAACCGACCAGCACCAGGTTGAGCGACACATCGATGCGCCACGGCGGCCAGTACACGCTCACGATCGCCTGGTTGTCCCCCAGCAACAAGGCCGCCACCACCGCCGCGGCGGCCAGCAGCAAAAACCAGATCACGTTTTTCATGTCGGTGCCAGGCCCCCGTGGTCAGCGGCCGCCCGCGGCGATCTGCAGCGCCGCCAGCGTGGCGTCGGGCCGGGGCAGATCAGGCTGCTGCATATCGGCTTGCAGTTGCGCCAGCTGTTCGAGCGCGCGCCGGGTTTCGGGGGCGGCGGGGTCGAAGTAGCGCTGCACCAGCGCCTGCACCGCTTGCACGTCGGCCCGGGCGGCGTCGAACTGGCGCGTCAACACGCCCAAGCGCGCGCTGAGCAGTTTGAGGCGGATGTTTTCACGCAAAAAATAAGCCTGCTCGGGCGCCAACAGGGCCGCCTCGGGCTCATCGATGCGGCTGATGCGGATCAGGTCGGCGCCACTTTGACGCAGCTGTTGCCACAGCCAAGCGCCCGCGCCGCTGCCCGTCTGCCCGACCCAGCCCCAGGCGCGGGCCCAGATCGAGGCTTCTGCGGCGGCCGCTGGGGCCGGATCAGCGGCCACCGGGGCCGCAGCTGGAGCCGCAGCTGGAGCAGCAGCGGGGGCCGTGGCGGGGGCCGCTGGGTCCGCCGCTTGGGTCGCCGCAGCCGCAGCCGCATCAGGGGCCTGATCTGCGGCAGCAGCCAGCGCCGCAACAGGGCTTGGGAGAAGCGCTGCAGCCGGCAAGGGCTGATTGAGCAGCGGCCACTGATCGACGCGCCGCGCCAGCGCGTCGAGCCGTTGCGCCAGCGCGGGGGCATCGACCCACTGCGAGGCTTGCAGGCGCTCGATGTCGGCGGCAATGGCGCGCTGCACCGGGTTGAGGCGCGGTTGCGCCGCGCGGGCGATGCGCTGCTCGGCCCCGCGCAAGGCCGAAATCAGGGGCTGCACGCTGCCCGACAGCTGGCTTTGCTGCTGGGCAAAGCGCACGCTGGACTCGAGGTCGTGCACCAGCGTGTCGTCGCGCGTGCGCGCCACGGCGAGCATGAGCTCTTCGAGCTGGCTGCGCTGCAGCGCCACTTCGGCCAAACGCAACTCGGCCAACCCCAGGCGCGCTGCCAGGTCTTTGGACTGGGCCTCGGCGGCAGCGGCCAGCTCGCGCGCAGCCACCGCCTCGGCCAGGCTGTTGGCGGCGCGGCGCGCCATTTCCTGTTCGCTGCGCTCCACCCGCTGCACCAGCGTGTAAGTCCAGGCCAAAGCCGCCAGCGCCAACACCAAAGCCAAACCGAGCAGCCACGGCGCGGACGAGAGCCCGCCCGCGCGCTCGGTGCGCAAAGCGGTTGCTGACGGCGCGGGGGCCGCAGGCCTATCGGGGGCTGAGGGTTCGGTCATGGGGCGGGCAATTCGGACAAGGCACGCAACAAATCGTCGATTGTGGGGCGGTGAGCCATTATTTCGCCAAAACCCAGTTGTTTGGCTGACGCCGCGATGCGCGGATGCGACACCAGTGCCACCGATTGCGCCCAGGAACCATCGGGCAGCAGTTGCTGCAGATGCTGTATCGCCTCGGAGCTGCTGAACCACCACACGGCCCCGTTGCGCACCCATGCGCGCACCCGCTCGGCGGTGTCCTCATCCCACTGCGGCGCACGGCGGCTGTAGGCCACGCAGCTGTGCACCTGCCCGCCGTGCGCCCGGCATTGCTGCTCCAACCAGTCGCGGCCCAAACGGCCATCGGCCGACTGGCCGCGCACCACCAGCAACCGGTGGCCGGGGTGCAATTGGGGTTGCACCACAGCCCACAGGGCTTCGGAGTCGAACTGCGCCGCATCGGCCGGCGGCTGGTCGATCTGCTCGGGTGCGATCCCGACCGCCTGCAACGCGGCCGCCGTGCCCGGGCCCGGCGCCCAGCAGCGCGCGGTGATGGGCGGCCCATCGGGGCTGCAAAAGTGCCGCACCGCCTGGGCGCTGACGAACATCAGGGCATCGCAAGCCGCCGCCTGCAGGTGCGCCTGGTGCCGTGCCAGCGGGTCGAGTGCCGGGGTGATGTCAATCAGCGCCAGCGCCTCGGCCGGCCAACCGGCGGCTTGCACGGCCTGTACCCAAGCCGCGGCCTCGTGCGCCGGCCGGGTCACGAGCAGGGTGCGGCGGCAGGGAAGGTTGCTCGCAGGGCGGGTCGCGGGGCGGTCGGAAGGCATCATGTAGGGCGCTGGGGCTGGCGGGGCGTGGTTTTGCGGTGTTTGTGGTGGCGGGCAGGGTGTCGATTGCGGCTTCCGGGAGGGCGCTCAAGCGCCGCTGGCGTGGGCCTGAGCGGCCGTCCCCACCGCCCGCGCCCCGGCGCGCAGCAGCTGCTGCGCCACCTGCACGCCCAGCGCGTCGGCCGCCTCCAGGCCATCGACCCAAGCGCTGGCGCTGGCGCGCAGCAGCGGCTGGCCAGCCGCAGCGCCTTCGGGTTCGCCCCAAGCGGCCTGCAACTGCAGCGTGCCACCGGCTGGCAGGCGCTCCTGCGCGGGCGCTTGCACCCAGGTGGCGTAGGCCGCCAGCGGCATCGAGCAGCTGCCGCCCAAGGTGCGCGAGACGGCGCGCTCGGCCGTCGCCACCGCCCAAGTGGGCGCATGGGCCAGCGGCTGCAGCGCCTGCAACAGCTCGGGGCGGCTGCGCAGCACCTCGATGCCCAGCGCACCCTGCCCGGCGGCGGGCAGCATCTGCTCGGGCTCGAAGCGCTGGCGGATGCGCGCCTCCAACCCCAACCGCACCAGGCCGGCCGCCGCCAGCACGATGGCGTGGTACTGGCCGGCGTCGAGCTTGCGCAGCCGCGTATCGAGGTTGCCGCGCAAGGGCTCGATGCGCACGTCGTCGCGACCCAAATCCTGCAACAGGGCGCGCAGCAGCACCACCCGGCGCAGGCTCGAGGTCCCCACCACGGCGCCACGGGGCAAATCGGCCAGCGCGGCGCAGTGCGGCGAGACCCAGGCATCGCGCGCGTCTTCGCGCGGCAGCACCGCCGCCAGCTCGAAGCCGGGCGGCAGCTCCATCGGCACGTCCTTGAGCGAATGCACCGCCAGATCGGCACGGCCCTGCTCCAGCGCCAGCTCCAGTTCTTTGACGAACAGGCCCTTGCCGCCTACCTTGCTCAGGGAACGGTCTAGAATCTGGTCGCCCAGCGTGGTCATGCCCAGCAACTCGACCGCGTGCCCGCGCTGGCGCAGCAAGGCGCGCACGTGTTCGGCCTGCCACAGCGCCAAGCGGCTTTCGCGGGTGGCGATGGTGAGTGAGCGGGAGGCGGCAAGGGTCATGGGGCGGGCACCAGCAACAAATGGGGCAGGACACGGGTCGGCGCCGCCGCGCAGGCAGCTGGCCCGACCCTTGGGCAAGCGATTATCCGCTGCCGGCGCTTAAACCCACAGGCGCACCGCAGGGCCTGCCCAGCCCCCCCGGCCTGCACCCCACGACCGCATGCAGCGCCGGTGCGGCCCACGGATGCCATCGGCCTGGCGCCAGCCGCGACTCAACGGCTCAGCGGCCGAGCAGCTCGCGCACCAGCGGCAACTGGCGCCTGGAGACCGCCAGCGCCTCGGGCACCGCGTCGAGGCGCAGCCACCAGCCCTCGGGCTCGTCGTGGCCACTGCGCGCGCCGGCTTTCTCGAGCGCGCGCACGCGGTGCCGCGCCACCAGCGCGTTGCGGTGGATGCGCAGCCAGCGCCCCGGTTGCGCCTGCTCCAGTTCGTTCAGCGCGCCCTCGTAGAGGTAACTCTGGGCGGCGGTGCGCACCGTCAGGTACTTGCACTCGGCCTTGACGTACAGGATATCGGCCAGCGGCACCCGCACGAGGCCGCTGCGGTCGTGGATCGTGAGCGCCTCGGCAAGCGTGGCGGGCGCCAGGGCGGGTGGCGGGGAGCCGCCCGCCGCGGCGGCTGCGGCCGCCGCCACATCGGCCAAGGCCGCTCCAGCCGCCGCCTGTGCTGCCGCCAGCCGCCAGCGCGCCGCCTTGGCCAGCGCCTGCTGCAGCCGTTCGCGCCGCACCGGTTTGGTCAGGTAGTCGATGGCCTGCAGCTCGAAGGCCGCCAGTGCGTGCGCGGAGTGGGCAGTCACGAACACCAGCGCCGGTGGCGCCGGCCAGTCGCTGGGCCACTGGCGCAAGCGCTCGGCCAATTGCAAGCCGTTGAGGCCGGGCATTTGAATGTCGAGCAACAGCACATCCCAAGCGGCGTGCTGCAAGCGCTCCATGGCCTGCACCGCGTTGGCGGCCTCGTCCACCTCCAGCGCAGCGCCCGCCGCGGCCAGGCTGAGCTCATCGAGCAACGCCCGCAGCCGCGCCCGCGCCAGCGCCTCGTCATCCACCAGCAACACCCGCAACGCCATGGCAGCCCTTTCTCTGTGCACATGCAGCCCGCGCAGCCCGCTGTGCCCAGCCGGGCCACGTAAAATTCAGGCTGGCGTTTACCGCCTCGTCCATTTTCGCCAATTTTGCCCTGCCCGCGCCCGCGCCCGTGCCCTGCCTGCGCCCTGCCCCACACCCGCCCGCCATGACTGCCAGCCAACTCGACTCCAAAACCCAGGCCTGGTCGGCCCTGTTCAGCGAACCCGTGAGCGCGCTGGTGCAACGCTACACCGCCAGCGTGGGTTTTGACCAGCGCCTGTGGCGCGCCGACCTGCGCGCCAGCCTGGCGCACGCCGAGATGCTGGCGGCGCAAGGCATCATCAGCGCTGCCGACTGGGCCGCGATCGAGCGCGGCATGGCCAGCATCGCCGCCGAGATCGAAGCCGGCCGCTTCGAGTGGAAGCTCGAGCTCGAGGACGTGCACCTGAACATCGAGGCACGCCTGACGCAGCTCGTGGGCGACGCCGGCAAGCGCCTGCACACCGGACGCAGCCGCAACGACCAAGTGGCCACCGACGTGCGCCTGTGGCTGCGCGACGAGATCGACGGCCTGCAGGCGCTGCTGCAGCAACTGCAACGCGCCCTGGTCGAAGTGGCCGAGCAGCACGTGGACGTGATCATGCCCGGCTTCACCCACCTGCAAGTGGCGCAGCCGGTGAGTTTTGCGCACCATCTGCTGGCTTATGTCGAGATGTTTGCGCGCGACGCCGAGCGCCTGTCCGAGGTGCGCCGGCGCACCAACCGGCTGCCGCTGGGCAGCGCGGCGCTGGCCGGCACCCGCTACCCGCTGGACCGCGAGCGCGTGGCGCGCACGCTGGGCATGGTCGATGAGCACGGCCAGCCGCAGCTGTGCCTCAACAGCCTCGACGCCGTGAGCGACCGCGACTTTGCGCTCGAGTTCTGCGCCGCCGCCAGCCTGTGCATGGTGCACCTCAGCCGTCTGAGCGAAGAGCTGATCATCTGGATGAGCCAAAACTTTGGCTTCGTCGCACTGGCCGACCGCTACACCACCGGCAGCTCGATCATGCCGCAAAAGAAAAACCCCGACGTGCCCGAGCTCGCGCGCGGCAAGACCGGGCGCGTGGTCGGCCACCTGATGGGCCTGCTGGTGCTGATGAAAGCCCAGCCGCTGGCCTACAACAAAGACAACCAGGAAGACAAAGAGCCGCTGTTCGACACCGTGGACACGCTGCGCGACACGCTGCGCATTTTTGCCGAGATGATCGGCGGCACGCCCGATGCGGCCACGGGCCTCAGGCACGGGGGCTTGCGTGTCAACGCCGCCGCCATGGAGCAAGCGGCACAAAAAGGCTACGCCACCGCCACCGACCTGGCCGACTATCTGGTGCAAAAGGGGCTGCCCTTTCGCGACGCGCACGAATGCGTGGCGCACGCCGTCAAGGCCGCCAGCAGCCACGCCTGCGACCTGGCCGAGCTGCCGCTGGCGGTGCTGCAAGGCTTTCACCCGCTGATCGGGGCCGATGTCTACGACTGCCTGAGCCTGCGCGGCTCGCTCGAGGCGCGCTCGACCGTGGGCGGCACGGCGCCGGCCCAGGTGCGGCTGCAACTGGCGCGCCAGCGCGCGCGGCTGGGGCTGGATGCACCAGCCGCTGCAACCCCCTGAAAACCTGCTGCCGCTGCGGTGCGGCACCCCCTGCGCGAGCCGCCTCAGGCCGCCGGCTGCTCCAGGCCCGAGGGCTGGCCGCCCTCGGCCACCTCGACCCGGTTGCGGCCGTTGCGTTTGGCGCGGTATAGGGCCACATCGGCGCGCGCCACCATGCTCGACAGGCTGAGGTCGCGCGCATCGAAGGCGGCCACGCCGAAGCTGGCCGTCACACGCAGGCTGCGATCTTCCCAGCGCACCGGGTTGGCCTCAAAGTGGCTGCGGATGCGCTCGGCCGCGTGGCGCGCCACGTCGGCGCTGGTGCGCGGCAGCAACACCACGAACTCCTCGCCCCCCCAGCGGCAGGGCAGGTCGGAGTCGCGCATCTGCTCGCGCAACAGCTCGGACAGGTGCACCAAGGCCGCGTCGCCACAGGCGTGGCCGTGGTTATCGTTGATGGCCTTGAAGTGGTCCACGTCGAACATGATGAACGACAGCGGGTCTTCGTAGCGCAGGCTGCGCTGGATCTCGGCGTCGGCCAGCTCGATGAACGCGCGCCGGCGCAGCAAACCCGTCAGGCCATCGGTGCGCGCCGTGCGTTCGGCCTCCAGTTTTTGCAGCCGCAGCTCTTCGGTGGCTTGCTGCACCTGCTGCCTGAGCTCGGCTTGCGTGACGGCGACCTGACCGGCCATGCGGTTGATGCCGCTGGCCAGCTGGGCCATCGGGCCGCAGCGCTCGACGTCGGCGCGCGCCTGCAACTGCCCACCGCCGATGCGGCGCACCACGTCGCTGATGTGGGCCACCGGCTGCGTCACGCTGGAGGCGATCAGGGTCGAGAGCAGCGCCGCCAACACCAAGGCCAGGCCGGTGGCCGCCAGCGCCCACAGCAGCAGCTGCCGGTTGCTGCGCTGCAGAGCGCTCAGGTCGTATTCGAGCGCCACGAAACCCAGCACCACCGGCTCGGCCGCCCCGGACTCCAGCCAGCCGGCGGCCAGCGGATCATCGACCGCCATCAATGGCGAACGCACTTCGTGGATCACCCACAAGCGCTCGCCCTCGAGGTGCACGCGGTTGCCTGAAAAATCGGGCAATTGGGCGCCAAAGCGCCCTGTTCCGACCTGAAACTGGCCGGTGGCTGCGCGCAGCGCCACCGCCACCACATCGCTGTCGCTGTCTTTGGTGGCGCCGGCCAGGCGCTGCAGGGTCTGCACGTCGGCGGCAAACAGGGCAAATTCGGCTTGGCTGGCCAGTTGCTTGGCCACCGCCTGTGCCTGGTGCTGCTTGGCCTGCAGCAGTTCGTGGCCATGCCGCTGCACAAACACGGCCAGCAACACCAGCACCACCAGCACAGCGGGCAAGGCTGCAGCCAGCCACAGGCGCAGGCGCATCTGGCGCAGCATGGGGTCGGGGTTCATCGAGCACCCCCCTCTGGCGCGACACCGGTGCGCTGCATCAGCGCCCCGGCCAGCATGGCCACCGAGGGCAACTGCAGGTTGAGCGAACGCGCCACCGGCTCGTTGATGTCCAGTTCAAACTGGCTGGCCCACTGCTGCTGCAGGCGCGCGCCGGGCTGTTGCGCCAAGCGCAGCAGGTCGAGCATCTGCAGCGCCGCCTGGGCAGGCGTGGTGTACAGCCCCAAGGTGGCCCCTGCATGCACGTGGGCCCGATTGAAGGACAGCACCGGCAGGCGCTGGCGGTAGGCGGCGATCAGCAGGTTCTGGAACTGGCTGGGCTGCACCACTTGGGCGTCGGGCAACAGCAACAGCGCCTCGCTGCCGTCGAGCACCCGGCTCAGGGCCGCAAAGAGCTCGGACGGCCCGTCGGATGCGTGCAACTGCGCCGCCTGCATCTGCCAGTGGCGCACACGCAGGGCCTCTTGCAGCGGCTCACGCCAGACGCGGGTGGCGGGGCCAAACAACACCGCCACCCGCGAGCGATCGGGCAAGGCCAGCCGCAGCAGTTCGGCCAGGCGTGGCAGCGGCTGGTCCAACCAGGCCACGTGCGTGCGGCCACGCAGCGCAGCGGGCAAACCCGCCCATGCCGCCTGCGACAGCAGGCCCGCCACCCACGGCATGGCCGGCAAGGCGGGGGGCTGGCGCTGCGCCCAGGCCGCCAGCGCGCGCGCGCCCAGCAACATCAGCGCCGAACCCGAAGCCAACTGCTCCCACTGCGCCCAATCGGACCACAAGCCCGCCCGCAAGGGCAGCGCCGCGCTGCCGCGCAGCACGCGCAGCGCCTCGTCCTGCGCAGCGTTGCGTTCCGACATCACCACCCACAGGGGCGCAGGGCTGGCCGCGGTGGCGAGCGGCGCGGCGCTGGCGCCGACCCCTTGCGCCCACAGGTCGGCACTGGCAAAGTGGCCCAGACCCAGCCAACCCAAGCCGGCCAGCAAACCCATGCGCCGGGCCGGCTGTTCGGGATCAGAATTCGAGGCGCAGGCTCGCATAGACGCGCCGGTTGCTGTGCCGATTGGGCACGAATTCGTCGATATCACCGCCGAGCGACTGCACCACCAAGGCGGCTTCGGCGCGCGCGCCGCCCCAGTCGAAGGCGCGCGCCAGGCGGGCATCGACGCGGGTGACGGAACCCACCGCACTGGCCGGCGGGCGCCACGACATGCCGTTGTGCTCGTGCAGCATCAGCGCCACGTCCCAGCCGTGATCCAGGCGCTGGAATAAAGCCACAGTGCTCAGGCGCGCGGGCGGCTCGCGCCCCATGGCCTCGGCCTGGTGCCACTGCATCTGGTTGAAGGACTGGTTCAGGCGCAGCTCGGTGCGCTCACTCGGGCGCCAGATCAGCTGGTACTCGAGCCCGCGCAGCGTGAAGCCAGGGGCGTTGACGTACTGGCGCGGCACACCCGGGCGAAACTGGATGAAATCGCCCATGCGCTCCTGGTACAGCCGCAGATCCAGATTCACACGCCCCTCGGCCAGGCTGGCGTGGTAGCCCAGCTCCTGCACCCGCAGCACCTCGTTGCGCAACTCCGGGGTCGGACGGTAGAACCTCGGGCCCCGGATGCCATTGGAGTATGCGTGCACATCGGCGCTGCGCTCGAACAACAGCGGCGGCCGTTCGGCGCGCGTGAGCCCGGCACGCAGCGTGTGGCCGGGCGCGAGCTCGTGGTTGAGCATCAGGCGCGGGGCCAGGTAGCTGCCGGTGTCGCTGCGGTAGCCAGCAAACAGGCCGGCGTTGAGCAGCCACCGTGGTGCCGGCGTCCATTCCGCGTGCCCGAACACCCGCCAATCGCGCACGCCCACGCGCTCGGTGGTGGCAAACAACACCGGCGCAAAGCTGCTGTCGTCGCGCACCCCAGCCCCCAGCACCCAGCGCCAACTCGGCGACATCACGCGCGTGTGCTCGAGCTCCAGCGCCAGCCGCCGCTCGTGGTAAATCAAATCGACGACGGCGGTTCGGGGCGAGAAATTTAGCGCAATCGGGTCCGTCAGGCGCTCCTCATCCCAAGACAAGGTGGCCTTCCAGGTGGCGTCGGGCCGCTCGGCCCGACTCCATTGCAGCAGCCCATGGGAGGTGCGCAACCCCACGTCGCGCTGCGGATCGGTCGGATTGCGCGCAAACCCATGGCCCGCTTCCAGCTCGCTCAAGCCGGCTTGCAGCATCAGTTCGGTTCCGGGGCTGGGTTTGAGGTCGGCGCGCCATAGCAACTGCACGCGCTCGTGGCTGTCGTGCAGGTCGCGCAGGCCGTGGTCGGCGCTGCGGCTCACGCTCAAGCGCTGCGCCAGCCCCGGCGCCCCCCAGCCGATGCGCGCGTAGGCGTCGGCCACGCCACCGCTGCCGGCAGTGAAGCTCAGCGCTTGACCCAGGGTATCGAGCGCGTGCCGGGTGACGACGTTGATGACGCCAAACAGGGCATGCGCTCCGAAAGCGGTCGAATTGCTGCCGCGCAGCACCTCGATGCGCTCGACCTCCTCGATCGGCACCGCGTTGAGCGCCCTGAAGCCACCGCCCATGTAACTTGGGGAATAGAGCGAACGCCCATCGACCAGAATCAGGCTGCGCACCCCGTATTCGTCCACGGGCGCGTGGTAGGCCGCCACCAGATTGGCGCCATTCAAGCCGGCCACCATATAGCCCGGCACCAGCCGCAGCGCCTCGGTCAGATTGCGCGCACCCGAGCGGCGCAGGGTCTGGCGGTCCAGCACCGTGACCGCGCCCGGCGTGTCGGCCAGCGGCTGCGCCAGGCGCGTCACCGACAGCACCTGCAGCTGCGTCTTTTCGGCAAAGAAATCGGGTTCGGCCTGCGCCAGCAGATCAAACTGGGCCGCTTGGGCCAGCAGGGGCATGGGCGCGGCATCGGCTGCCTCGGGCAGTGCCTGGGCCTGCACCGTCGTCGCCACCATGCCCAGAAAAACCAGCACGCCCAGCCAAGTCCGCGCCGCCCAGGGCCCGCGCAGGCCGACGCACCGTCCACGGCTGCAAGGCCGGTGGCAGGTGGCAGGTGGCCGCAAGCTGGTGCTGGGTTGCTGCATGGTGCGCGGTAAGGGGCAGAGAGATGGAAATTGTGATTCTATGCTGCTGCGGCACTTTGGCGCTACCATAGGCCATGATCGGCCACCCAATGGTGTTGGTGGAGCGCCTGTGGCCTGCACCACCCGCCAGCCCTTTGCGCCTGAACCGCCCCACACCGCCCCCTGCCTGCCTGTACAACCCCCCATTTTGCTCATGAAATTTTCTGGTTCCCCCCACTACGTCGCCAGCCCCGATTTGCTGCTCGCGGTCAATGCCGCCATCACCTTGCAGCGGCCCTTGCTCATCAAGGGCGAACCCGGCACCGGCAAAACCCTGCTGGCCGAAGAGGTGGCGGCAGCCCTGGGGATGCCGCTGCTGCAGTGGCACATCAAGAGCAGCACCAAGGCACAGCAAGGGCTGTACGAGTACGACGCCGTGAGCCGCCTGCGCGACTCGCAGCTCGGGGACGAGCGCGTGCGCGACATTGGCCACTACATCGTGCAAGGCGTGCTCTGGCAGGCGTTCACGGCCGAGCAGCCGCTGGTGCTGCTGATCGACGAAATCGACAAGGCCGACATCGAGTTCCCCAACGACTTGCTGCGCGAGCTCGACCGCATGGAGTTCCACTGCTACGAGACGCGCCAGACCATCCGGGCGCGGCACCGGCCGCTGGTGTTCATCACCTCGAACAACGAAAAAGAGCTGCCCGACGCCTTTTTGCGCCGCTGCTTTTTCCACTACATCCAGTTCCCCGAGCCGGCCACGCTGCGCCGCATCGTGGGCGTGCATTTTCCCGGTCTCAAAGACGAGCTGCTGACGGCGGCGCTCAACGCCTTTCTGGAGCTGCGCCAGCTGCCGGGCCTGAAGAAAAAGCCCAGCACCTCGGAGCTGCTCGACTGGATCCGGCTGCTGCTGGCCGAGGACATCCCGCCCCAGGCGCTGCACGGCAAAGAGCAGCAGTTGGTGGTGCCGCCGCTGGTGGGCGCGCTGCTCAAGAACGAACAGGACATCACCCTGTTCGAAAAACTGGTGTTCATGAACCAGCGCCACCGCTGAGCCGGTTTGGCTCGCCCAGCCTTGCCCTGCCCTACCCATGCTGATCGACTTTTTCTATACCCTGCGCACCGCGAAGCTGCCGGTCTCGGTCAAGGAATACCTGAGCCTGCTGGAGTGCCTGCGGCAGGACGTGGTGGGCCCACGCAACCCCGACGCCTGCACGCTCGACGACTTCTATTACCTGGCCCGCACCGCGCTCGTGAAGGACGAGAAGCACTTCGACAAGTTCGACCGCGCCTTCGCGGGCTACTTCAAGGGCGTGGAGACGCTGGCCGACTTCAGCAAGGAGATTCCCGCCGACTGGCTGCGCAAGGAGTTCGAACGGCTGCTCAGCGACCAGCAAAAGGCCAACGCGCCCAGGATGGACTGGGACGAACTGATGGAGACGCTGAAGCAGCGCCTGGAGGAACAGAAGGAACGGCACGAATGCGGCAGCAAGTGGATCGGCACCGGCGGCACCAGCCCCTTTGGCCACGGCGGGCACAACCCGCAGGGCATCCGCATCGGTGGCAAGGGCGGTGGCCAGAGCGCCGTGAAGGTGTGGGAGCAACGCGCCTATCGGGACTATGACGACACGCAGGAGCTGGGCACGCGCAACATCAAGATGGCGCTGCGCCGCCTGCGCAAGTTTGCCCGCGAGGGCAACGCGCTGGAGCTGGACCTGCCCGACACCATCCGCGCCACGGCCGCCAACGCCGGCTGGCTCGACACCAAGATGGTCCCAGAGCGGCACAACCACGTCAAAGTGCTGCTGCTCATGGACGTGGGCGGCACCATGGACGAGCACGTCCAGCAGGTGGAGGAACTGTTCAGCGCCGCCAGGAACGAATTCAAGCACCTGGAGTGCTACTATTTCCACAACTGCGTGTACGACTACGTGTGGAAGCACAACCGCCGCCGCCACACGGAAAAATTCGACACCTGGAACCTGATCCGCACGTACCACAAGGATTACAAGCTCATCTTCGTGGGCGACGCCACCATGAGCCCCTACGAGATCCTGCAGCCCGGCGGCAGCGTCGAATACGCCAACGCCGAAACCGGGGCCGACTGGTTGCAGCGCCTCGCGCACCACTACCCGCGCCACGCCTGGATCAACCCGCAACCGGCGGGCCTGTGGCCCTACCGGCGCAGCATCGAGCTGATCCAGCAAATCCTGGGCCAGCGCATGTACCCGCTGACGCTGCGCGGGCTCGAAGAGGCCATGCGGGCGCTCTCGAAATAGCGCCCCGGCAGCGGGCATCGGGGATAATCGCGCGCAGCCACCCCCCGCCGTAGTTCAATGGATAGAACGGCCGCCTCCTAAGCGGCAAATACAGGTTCGATTCCTGTCGGTGGGACCATGTCCCTGCCCGTACTCGGACCCCCAGGTGCCGACGCAGCTTCACCCGCCCTGTGTACCCTGCGGCTGCGCCAACTCGTCCAGCCAGAGCGCGTCGAGGTCGGGGATTTTCCAGTCTTTGGGGTTTTCGCGCTTTTCGATCTGCCAGCGGCAGTCGGGTGCCGAAAGGTCGATCAGTTGTGGCTGTACGCGCTCGTTGCTTGTGGTGGAAAACACGGTTTTGACCACCGGCTTGAGCAAAGACGCCTTGGACTGTTCCACCACCACCGCCAGCTTGCCGTTGCTCAGCCGCACCAGCGAACCCGTGGGGTAGATGCCGAGGCTGCGCACAAAGGCCTGGAAAATCGTGGCATCGAGGTGGCCGTTGGTCCACTGCGCCATTTTGGCCAGCGATTCGGCCGGATCCCACCCTTCCTTGTAGGGCCGGTTCGAGGTGATGGCGTCATAGACATCGCACACCGCGCCCATGCGCGCCATGCGGCTGATGGCCTCGCCCGCCAGCCGCTTCGGGTAACCCTTGCCGTCGAGCCGCTCGTGGTGGTGCAGGCAGACGTCGAGCGCCAGCGGATCATCGACGCCGGCGGCGAGCAAGCGCCGGTGCCCGTGCTCTGGGTGCAGGCGCACCTGGGCAAATTCGGCTTCGGTCAGGCGGCCTGCCTTGTTGAGCACCTCCAGCGGCACGTCGGCCTTGCCCAGGTCGTGCATCAGGCCGGCAAAGCCCGCCGCGCGCGTCTCGGTTTCACTCAAACCCAGCTGGCGCGCCAGCGCCACCATCAGCGCGCACACCGCCACCGAGTGCATGTAGGTGTAGCTGTCGGCGGTTTTCAGCCGCGCCAGACTGATGAGGGCGCCGCCGTTGCGCAACACCGAATCGGTGATCTCCTCGGCCACCTGGCGCGCCACCTCTTGGTCGATGGCACGGCCCATGCGCACCTCGGCAAACATGTGGCGCACCGCGCCGGTGGCGGCCTTGCAGATGGCGGCCGCGCGCTGATACTCGGCGCGCATCGAGGCCGCCTGGGTAGCGGGAGCGGGCGGCGGCTCGGGGGCTGTGGCGGCTGACGAGGGTTCTGCGGCGGCGTCGCTGGCAGAGGCTGGCACCACATCCAGGCCCTGGCTGACGTCGATCAGCACCTCCTTGATCGCGCATTCATGCACCAGGCGCAACTCGTGCTCGTCGGTGATCACGAACTTGCTGCGCCAAAACGGATGGTCCATCCAAGAGCCTTGAAAAGCCTCGATGTACATGCCCAACTGCACTTGCGCGGTCGGGATTCTTTTCAGCTTGGGTTTGGCCATGGGGTTCAGGACGAACGGTGAGCGGGTGTGGTGCTCAGTATAGATTGGGTGGCGATCCGGTGTATGACAGACGGATGGCTCGGCAGCGGCACAATCTGCCTGAATGAGAACAGCAATCGTCTAGAATAAGCAACCATGTTCCTGACCCTGTCCCAACTCTCGGTTCAATACCCCCACACCGCCCAGCCTGCGGTGCGCTCGGTTTCTTTCGGCCTCGAGGCGGGCCAGATCGGGGTGCTGATCGGCCCCTCGGGTTGCGGCAAGACCACTTTGCTGCGCGCCGTGGCCGGGCTCGAGCGCGCCAGCGGCGGTCAGGTCGAACTCGGTGGGCAAGTGGTCAGCAACGCCCAGACGCATATGCCGCCCGAGCAGCGCCGCGTCGGCATGGTGTTTCAGGATTACGCGCTGTTTCCGCACCTCGACGTGCGCGCCAACGTCGCCTTCGGGCTGCGCCACCTGCCCAAGCCGGCGCGGCTGCAGCGGGTGCAAGAGGTGCTGGCGCTGGTCGGGCTCGAGGGGCTGCACGGGCGCTACCCGCACGAGCTCTCGGGCGGCCAGCAGCAGCGCGTGGCCGTGGCCCGTGCGCTTGCCCCCAACCCGCGCCTGCTGCTGCTCGACGAACCCTTTTCCAACCTCGACGTGGACCTGCGCGAGCGCCTGGCGCACGAGGTGCGCGGGATTCTGAAAGCCGCCGGAGCCACCGCGCTGCTGGTGACGCACGACCAGCTCGAAGCCTTTGCCATTGGCGACATGATCGGCGTCTTGCACCAGGGCGAGCTGCACCAGTGGGACCGCGCCTACACGCTGTACCACCGGCCAGCGACGCGCTTCGTGGCCGAATTCATCGGCCACGGCGTGTTTGCCCCGGCGCAGATCGCCCATTTGGGCGCCGAGGTACAGGTGCAAACCCCCCTAGGGCCGCTGCAAGACGTGGCCGCGTGCCCGCTGCCCAGCGCTTACCCCGACGGCCTGTGCGACGTGCTGCTGCGCGCCGACGACATCGTGCACGACGACGCCGCACCGGTGAAGGCGCGCATCGTGCGCAAATCGTTTCGCGGCTCCGAGTTCCTCTACACCCTGCAACTGAACAGCGGTGAGACGGTGATGACGCACGTGCCTTCGCACCACGACCACGCCGTCGGCGAGTGGATCGGCATCAAGGCGGCGGTGGATCACGTCGTCACCTTTGAGCGCGGCGCAACTGCCAGCGCACCGCCAGCCCAAGCGCTGCCGTGCAACGGGCACCACTGAAAGACTGCAACGCCCCAAGCCCAGCGCGCATTTTTGCTGCGCGCTGGGCGGGGGTTGCCTGAAATCAAACTGCCCGGCTGGCTTCGCGCACCAGCGGCACCCAGATGCGCCGGTCTTCGGCGTAAAAGGCATCGACCTGCGACGGGCTCATGGCACCGGTGAACTCGCTGCCCCAGCCCACGAGGCGCTCGCGCAGCGCCGGCACTTCGAGCACGGCCGCGATTTCGCGGTTCAGGCGCTCGACGATGGGCTGCGGCGTGCCCGCCGGCGCGGCGATCGAGTTCCAGGTAAAGCCCTCGAAACCTGGCAGGCCCTGTTCGGCGGCCGTGGGCACATCGGGCAGCACCTGCAAGCGGCGGCGGCTGGTCACGGCCAGCGCACGCAGCGCGCGCGACTGCACGTGCGGGATGGCGGTCACGGCGACGTCGAACTGGTGCGAGATGCGCCCAGCCATGAGATCGCGCAGCCCCTCGGCGCCGGCGCGGTAGGGCACGTGTTGGACTTCGACCCCGGCCGCACGCGCCCACATCAGACCAGTGATGTGGGTGGTGGTGCCGCGCGGGCCCGAACCGTACTGGTAACGCCCCGGTGCAGCGCGCAGGCGCGCGATGTAGTCGCGCATGTTGGCGGCCGGATCATTGGGGTTGACCAGCATGACCAGCGGCACCTTGTTGATCATGGCCACGCCACGCAAGCTGCCCACGAGGTCAAAGGGCATGGGGTCGAACAGCGCCAGATTGAACACCAGTTGCGAGGCGGTGCCCACCAGCAGCGTGTGACCGTCGGGCTCGGCGCGCGCCACCGCCTCGGTGCCCTGCATGCCCGACGAAGCGGCGAGGTTTTCAACCACGATGCGCTGCCCGAGGCGCTGCTTGAGCTCGGGCGCCATCAGGCGCGTGACCACGTCGGCATTGCCACCGGCCGCCGAAGCGACGATCAGGCGCAGCGGGCGCGAAGGAAAATTCTGGGCGCGCACAATCGCTGGGGCGACGACCAGGGCCGCCGCAGCGGCCGATGATTTGAGTAGGGTACGGCGGGTGCTCATGCAGACAACTCCGAAAAAATTAGCTTTGGGTGAGGCGACGATCGGCAGCGCAAACGGCCACAGTCTGTCCCTTGACGGAAACGGCATTAGACCATAAAATAACGCCAATGCGAATGGTTCTTATTATTGATCAGTATGCGGCCGTCAGATAACCCCGCGCCCGCACCCCCACCCGATGCCCCCTGCAGCCCGGCCCACACAACGGTTGGCGCTGCGGCTTGGGCTTGGTCTGGCAGCGGCGATGCGGCCGGCAGTAGGAACACCGTCACCTCCTCGGCCCCCTTAGGTCCCTTGGAGCTCGCACCCACCGCCCAGCTCTGGGGCCTGCGCGCGGTGGCTTGGGCGCTGCTGTTGGTGGCGGTGTGGGTGCTGACGCAGGTCGGGCAGCGGCCCGAACTGGCGCTGGGCAGCTTCACACGCATGGGGCCGGGTTACTGGCCGGGGCTGTTGGCCGTTGCCCTGCTGGGCGTGGCGCTGCTGCTGCTCTGGCGCAGCCATCGGGCCGGCTGGGCCAAGGCCGAAACGGCGGCCGGCGCTGCTGAGACCGAATCTGCGGTCTGCGCCGCTGATACCGAATCGGCGGTCTGCGCCGCCGAGGCCCCCAACGCCGGCCAGCCGCGCGCCGCCGCTCTGACGCTGGCCGCGGTGCTGGGCTTTGCTCTGCTGGTGCCCGTGCTGGGGGTGGCGCTGGCCACCTGGTTGCTGGCGCTGCTGGCGGCGCGCGCCGCCGCCAACCGCTGGCCGCACGCGCTGTTGATCGGATCGGCCTTGAGCCTGCTCTGGCTGCTGGTGTTTGTGCTCGGCTTGCAGGTGCCGTTTCAGCTGCTGCCGCCGGCCCTGGCAGCGGCCTTGCATCCATGATGAGCCTCGAACTGGCGTGGGCGCTGGCGGGCCCGGCCTTGCTCGGCGCCGGGTTGGGGACACTGGTTGGGGTGTTGCCCGGCATCGGGCCGGCGGCCACCATGGCGTTGCTGTTGCCGGCCTCGTTTCTGCTCGAGCCGCAGGCGGCCATCGTGCTGTTGTGTGGGGTCTATTTCGGGGCCCAGTATGGCTCCTCGACCACCGCCATTTTGCTCAAGCTGCCGGGCGAGGCCTCGGGCGTGGTCACGGCCGAAGAAGGGCACCGGCTGGCGCTCAAGGGGCAGGCCGGGGTGGCGCTGGCGGTGGCGGCGCTGGCCTCGTTTCTGGCCGGCCTCATCACCGCGGCGCTGGTGGCGGCGCTGACGCCGGCGCTGGCGCGGCTGGCGCTGGGCTTGGGGCCGGCCGATGTGGCGGCGCTGGTGCTGCTGGCGGCGGTGGCGCTGGTCTGCATCGGCCAACCGCAGCGCCTCAAGGCCCTAGCCATGCTGCTGCTGGGGCTAATGCTCGGGCTGGTGGGCACCGACTTTGGCGGCGGCGCGCCGCGCTTTACCCTCGGGCTGGCCGAACTGCGCGACGGCATCGGCCTCGTGCCGCTGATCGTCGGCCTGTTTGGTCTGGGCGAGGTGCTGGCCAGCCACGCCGGGCTGCGCGCCGGCACGCGCATCGCCCCCATCGGCCGCATCTGGCCGCGCGTGAGCGAACTGCGCGCCAGCTTGGCGCCGGCGCTGCGCGGCACGGCGGTGGGCGCACTGGTGGGCATGCTGCCGGGTGGCAAGACGCTGCTGGCCTCGATGATGAGCTTGGCGCTGGAGCGGCGCGTGGCGCGTGACCGCGCCCAGTACGGGTACGGCGCGCTGTCGGGTGTGGCCGGGCCCGAGGCAGCCAACAACGCCAGCGCCCAAGCCGGGCTGGTGCCGCTGATCGGCCTCGGGCTGCCCGGCAACCCGGCCATGGCGGTGCTGCTGGGGGCCTTCATGCTGCACGGCATCGCCCCTGGCGCTGTCATGTTCGAACGCTCGCCAGAGCTGTTCGAGGCCATCATCTGGGGCATGGTGCTGGCCAACTTGGCGCTGCTGGTGCTCAATCTGCCGCTGATCGGGCTCTGGGTGCGGCTGCTGGCGCTGCCGCTGGGCTGGCTGACGCCGCTGATCGTGCTCGTGGGCGTGCTCGGGGTCTATGCCCAAAGCCGGCTGGCCTTCGATGTCGCGCTGCTGGCCGCTTTTGGTCTGCTGGGCTATGTGTTGCGCAAGGCCGACTACCCGCTGGCCCCGATCGTCTTTGGCGTCGTGCTCGGGCCGATCTTCGAGGACAACCTGCGCCGCGCCTTCATGCACGCGCGCGGCGATGGACTGGTGCTGCTGGCGCAACCGCTGGTGCTGCCGGCGCTGGGGCTGGCGCTGATGTTGCTGCTGTGGCCTTTGCTGGCGGGCTGGCGCCGGGTGTATGCTATACAGCGCTAAACCGTGCGCCCGTGCACGCCACGCACCCAGGAGCCCCCCATGCCCAACACCCGAAGCGCCAATGCCGTGCGGCTGGAATTTACGCCCGACTGCCTGGTCAAAACCAACCTCTCGGGGGCGGCCTTTACGGGCGACTGGCTCTGGGTGGCGGGCGACGAAGCCTGTGGCGTCGAGCGCCTGCGCCGGCTCGAGCCGGTGGGACGCGAGACGCTGCGCTTTGGCGAGGTGTGCGATTTCCCGCTGGCCGACCTGCTCGATCTGCCCGGCGCCCCCGACGAAGAGGCCGACATCGAGGGCATGGCGGTGGTGGACGGCTTTTTGTGGCTGGTGGGCTCGCATGGCCTGAAGCGCAAAAACGCCAAACCCGAGCGCAGCCACGCCGACAACGCCCGGCGGCTGGCCAAGCTGGCCCTAGACGGCAACCGGCGCCTGCTGGCCTGCCTGCCGATCGAGCCCGACGCCAGCGGCGCGCCTTGCTTGGTGCGCTTGGCCGCCGACGGCCGCCGCGCCCTGCGCATCAAGGGCGATGCCCAACACAACCTGCTCACGCGGGCGCTGGCCGACGACCCGCACTTCGGGCCCTACTTGGCGATTCCCGGCAAAGACAACGGCTTTGACATCGAAGGCCTGGCGGTGTTTGGGCGCCGGCTGCTGCTGGGCCTGCGCGGGCCGGTGCTGCGCGGCTGGTCGGCGCTGCTCGAGATCGAAGTGCAGGCGCGCGGCGACGAACTGCGCCTGGTACCGCTGGACGACAACGGCACGCTGCTGCGCAAACACTTTTTGCAGCTCGATGGCTTGGGTGTGCGCGACCTGCATTTTTCTGGCGACGACCTGTACCTGCTGGCCGGCCCGACGATGGTGCTCAACGGCGAAATCCGCGTCTATAAATGGCCGGCCGCGCGGCCGCTGCTCGAAGCCAACCTGGAGCCGGTGCGGTTCGAGTCGGCGCTGAGCGAATCGGTGGTGCTGCCGCATGGCCAGGGCAGCAACCGCGCCGAAGCGATCTGCGATCTGCCGGCCGACCTTGCGGGGCGCAAGCCCAGCTGGCTGGTGTTGTACGACGCACCCGGTGCCGATCGCCGAGAGGGCGAGCACACCGTCTTTGGCGACCTGCTGCGCCACGATTGAATTCGCTTGCATCCGATCGTCTCCACCCGGATGGCGTGCGCGCCATGAGCCCCAGCCCCACCATCGACCCCGCCGCGGCGCTGCAGCTCGTCATCAACGCGGCTTCGGGCCGCAGCGCCGCCGACGCCAAGGGCGCGCTCATCGACAGCGTGTTGCAGGCCGCCGGACGGCGCGGGGAGCTGCATTTTTGCCAGCCGGCTGAGCTGAGCGCGGTGGCGCAACAAGCCACGGCCAAGGCGCTGGCCACCGGCACGGCGGTGGTGGCCGTGGGCGGCGACGGCACCCTGAACACGGTGGCGCAGTACGCGCACGCGGCCGGCTGCCCCATGGGGGCCGTGCCCCAAGGCACCTTCAACTACTTTGCGCGCACGCACGGAATACCCACCGACCCGGCCGAGGCGGTGCGTGGGCTGCTGGGCTGGGCCGCGCAACCGGTGCAGGTGGCGGCCATCAACCAGCGCCTGTTCCTGGTCAACGCCAGCATGGGCCTGTACCCCGATCTGCTGGAAGACCGCGAGGCCTACAAGGCGCGCTTCGGGCGCAGCCGCTGGGTGGCGTTCTGGTCCGCCTGCGTCACGTTGCTGCGCGCGCAGCGCCAGTTGCGCCTGCACATCGAACAGGGCACTGAGGCGCGCGATGTGCGCACGCTGGTGCTGTAAATGACGCGCATGCGCGCACCGCTCGACTTTCGCGTGCTGGAACAACCGCTGCTGCTGCTCAAGCCGCCCCCTGCCCCCGACCTCAGGGCGCAGCCGTGAGCCTCGTGTTGCAGGTCTCGGACACGCACTTTGGCACCGAACAGCCCCCGGTGCTCGAGGCGCTGGTGGCGCTGGCGCAGCAGCTGCGCCCCGACTTGGCGGTGCTCTCGGGCGACATCACGCAGCGCGCGCGGCCGGGGCAGTTTCGCGCCGCCCGCGCCTTCATGGACCGGCTGGGGGCACCGCTGCTGGCGATTCCGGGCAACCACGACATCCCGCTGCTCGATTTGTGGACGCGCCTGCGCCGCCCCTACGCCCGGTACCTCGCCGCTTTTGGCCCGGCGCTCGAGCCGGTGCACGATGCCCCCGATCTGCTGGTGCTGGGCCTGAACACCACCCGGCCGTGGCGGCACAAGCACGGCGCGGTGTCGGCACAGCAGATCGAGCGCGTGGCGCAGCGGCTCGAGGCCGCCGGGGCGGCGCAGTTGCGCGTGGTGGTGGTGCACCAGCCGGTGGCCGTGATCCGTGCCTCCGACCGGGTCAACCTGCTGCGCGGGCACACGGCCGCGCTGGAGCGCTGGGCGGCTGCGGGTGCCGACTTGGTGCTGGGCGGGCACATCCACCTGCCCTATGTGCTGGCGCTGCCCGCGCTGGCGCGGCCGCTGTGGGCGGTGCAGGCCGGCACGGCGGTGTCGGCGCGGGTGCGCGAAGGCCTGCCCAATTCGGTGAATCTGCTGCGTTGGGGTGCGCACGCCCCCCCGGGCTGCTGCCTGATCGAGCAGTGGGATTACGCCGCGGGGCAGCAGGCCTTTGTGCGCGCCTTGGTGACCGAGGTGCGGCCGGCGCGGGGTTGACGCGTCAGCACGCGCCGATCAGCAGCGCCCTGAAGTCGTTCACGTTGGTGCGCGTGGGGCCACTGTGCAGCGCGTCGCCCAAGGTGGCAAAAAAGCGGTGCGCGTCGTGGGCGTCGAGCATTTGTTGCGCCTCCAGCCCTAGTAAGTGCGCGCGTGCCAGCGTGTCGGGGCCGATCAGGGCCCCGGCAGCGCTACCGACGCCATCGATGCCGTCGGTGTCGGCCATGAGCGCATGAATGCCGGGCTGGCCGCTTGGTTGTCTGCTTGGCTGAGCGGCGCTTTGGTCACCGAGCTCAAGCGCGCACGCCAGCAGGCACTCGACGTTGCGCCCGCCTTGGCCGGGGGTGCTGCTGCGCAGCGTGACCGTGGTTTCACCACCCGAGAGCAGCACGCAAGGTGGCGCAAACGGCTGCTGGCGCTGCGCGATCTGGCGCGCCAGCGCCGCCAGCACCTTACCCACTTCGCGCGCCTCGCCTTGCAGCGCGTCGCTCAAGATGTGCGCCTCAAAGCCGGCGGCGCGCGCGGCGGCGGCAGCGGCTTCGAGCGCCATCTGCGGGGTAGCCAGCCAGCGCAGCTCGCTGCGCGCCAGCCGCGCATCGCCCGGTTTCAGGGTTTCGCCTTGGCCGCTGTGCAGCAGCGCCAGCGCGGCTGGGGGCAGCTGCAGCCGGTAGCGCTGCACGATGGCCAAGGCATCGGCGCAGGTGCTGGGGTCGGCCACGGTGGGGCCAGAGGCGATGTCGGCCGGGTCGTCGCCGGGCACGTCGGAGATCAGCAGCGTGAGCACGCGCGCCGGATAGCAGGCCGCTGCCAGCCGCCCACCCTGCAGCGCCGACAAATGGCGGCGCAAGCAGTTGATCTCGCCGATGCGGGCGCCGCTGGCCAACAAGGCCCGCGCCAGCGCCTGCTGCTCGGCCAGCACCATGCCGGGCAGCGCCAGAGGCCACAGCGCCGAACCGCCGCCCGAGAGCAGGCAGAGCACGGTGTCGGCCGCGCTCAGGCCCTGCACGCTGGCGAGCACGCGCTCGGCGGCGCGCCAGCCAGCGGCGTCGGGCACCGGGTGCGCGGCGGCGACGATTTCGATGCGCGCGCACGGCACCTCGTGGCCGTAGCGCGTCACCACCAGGCCGCCGAGCGCCTGTGGGTCGCCGTCCCAATGGTCTTCGACGGCGCGCGCCATGGCCGCCGCGGCCTTGCCGGCGCCCACCACCCACAGACGGCCAGCGCCGATGTCGGCCGCGCGCGGCAGATGCGGTGGCAGGCACCGCGCCGGCTGGGCAGAGGCCACGGCCGCGGCAAAGAGCTGGCGCAGCAGGTCGGCGGGGGCGATGGGGGCGGCCTGCGATGGGACTGAGGCTGAGGCTGAGGCAGGTGTAAGTTCGGTTGCGGGTACGGGTGTCGGTATGTGCGCCGAGACAAGCTCAGGCGACCGTGCGGCTGCGGGGTGTGGGCTGGGCGGCTTCATCGTCGCCACTTTAACCGCAAGCCGCAAGCCGCAAGCCGCAAGCCGCAAGCCGCAAGCCCCAAGCCCCAAGCCCCAAGCCCAAGCCCAAGCCCAAGCCCAAGCCCAAGCCCAAGCCCAAGCCCAAGCCCAAGCCCAAGCCCAAGCCCAAGCCCAAGCCCAAGCCCAAGCCCAAGCCCAACCCCAACTCCAACGCCAGCGCCAGCGCGAGCGCCACCCCCCCGGCCCCGTTTACACTTCCCGCACTGCGACTACGCCACACCACACATGCCACTGGAACTCCTCACCGGCTGGATCGGACTGCTGTTTGCCGGCCTGCTTGGGCTGCTGGTGGGCAGTTTCCTCAACGTCGTCATCCACCGGCTGCCCATCATGCTCGAGCGGCGCTGGGCCGCCGAGTGCGCCGAGCTGCATCCCAGCCCTGCTGGGGCTGGGGCTGGGGCTGGGGCTGGGGCCGCCGCTCACCACAGCACCCACGCGGCACACTCAGCGCACAGCGCCCCAAACCACGCACCCGCTGAAGCCCTGAACCTGCTCACCCCGCGCTCGCGCTGCCCAGCCTGTGGGGCCGGCATCGCCTGGTACCAAAACATCCCGCTGCTCAGCTACGCCCTGCTGCGCGGCCGCTGCAGCGCCTGCGCGGCCCCCATCGGGCTGCGCTACCCGCTGGTGGAGTTGCTCACCGGCATCGGCTTTGCTTGGGTCATGCACCTGCACGGCCCGGGCTTGGCCACTCTGGCCTGGATGGGCTTTGTCGCTGCCGTGCTGGCGCTGGCCTTCATCGACTGGGACACCACCTTGCTGCCCGACGACATCACGCTGCCGCTGGTCTGGGCCGGGCTGATCGTGGCCGCGCTGGGCTGGAACACCATCGACCTGGGCACCGCCCTGTTGGGCGCGGTGGTGGGCTACGTGTCGCTGTGGTCGATCTACTGGGCCTTCAAGCTGCTCACCGGCAAAGAGGGCATGGGCTATGGCGACTTCAAGCTCTTGGCCGCGCTCGGGGCTTGGCTGGGCTGGCAGGCGCTGCTGCCGGTGCTGCTGCTGGCCTCGGTGCTGGGCGCGGTCGTGGGCATCGCCATGAAGTACAGCAGCGGCTTGCGCGAGGGCGGCTACGTGCCCTTTGGGCCGTTCCTGGCTTTTGGCGGCCTGCTGGCACTGGCGCTGGGGCCGGCCACGCTGCTGGGCTGGATCGGGCTTTAAACCGCACCGCCCACCATGCGCGCCCACCCCCAGCCCCCTTGGCGCATCGGTCTGACCGGCGGCATCGGCAGCGGCAAGAGCACGGTGGCGGCGATGCTGCAGGCGCTGGGCGCGCCGGTGCTCGACGCCGACGCTCTGGCGCGCGCCTGCACCGCCCCCGGTGGCACCGCCATCGAGCCCATCCGCGCCGCCTTTGGCCCGCAATACATCGGGCCCGACGGGGCGCTGGACCGCGAGCAGATGCGGGCGCTGGTTTTTGCCCAGCCCGCGGCGCGCCAGCGGCTGGAGGCGATCGTGCACCCGCTCGTGCGCGCCGCGATCGAGCAGGCCTGCGCACAGCTGCAAGGCCACAGCGACTGCGTGGTGCTCGACATCCCGTTGCTGGCCGAATCGGCGCATTGGCTGCAGCAAGTCGATGCGGTGTGGGTGGTGGACTGCAGCGCGCAAACGCAGATTGAGCGCGTGCGCGCGCGCAACGGCTGGCCGCGGGCGCAAATACAAGCCGTGCTCGACGCCCAAGCCAGCCGCGCGCAGCGGCTGGCGCTGGCCGACACGGTGCTCGACAACGACGCCACCACCACCCTGCCCCAGTTGCAAGCGCAAGTGGCGGCGGCTTATGCCCGGCAGCGCCAGCTTTTCGGGCTATGATCGAGCGGTGATCCTCTACGAGTACCCGTTCAACGAACGCATCCGCACCTATCTGCGGCTCGAGCGCTTGGCCGAGCGCTTGGGCCAGTTGCTGCTGCGCCCCAGCGCCCTCGATCACCACTTTGCGCTGCACACCTTGTTCGAGCTGCTCGAAATCGGGGCGCGCTCCGACTTGAAATCAGAAATCCTCAAAGACCTCGAGCGCCTCAAGCAGCAGTACCTGGGCTACCGTGGCAACCCGGCCATTTCCGAGGCGGCGCTGGAGCAGTTCATCGCCCGCCTAGAAGGCTGCTACGCCGCCTTGCAGGAATGCGGCAAGGTGGGGCAGTCGCTGGCCGACAACGAATGGCTGACAGCGGTGCGCAGCCGCTTGGCCATCCCCGGCGGCAGCTTCGAGTTCGACTTGCCCGCCTACCACGACTGGCAACAGCGCAGCCCCGAGCTGCGCCAGCAAGATCTGCAGCCGTGGGCGCAGACCCTAGAACCGTTGCTCGAACCGGTGCAGCTGCTGATGAACGTGCTGCGCAACTCGGCCCAAGCGCAAAAGGTCTGGGCCAGCCACGGCCAGTTCCAGCAAAACCTGGCCCAAGGCAAAAGCTACCAGATGCTGCGGCTGTGGATCGCCCCAGAGCTGAGCCTGGTGCCCGAGATCAGCGGCAACCGGATGCTGTTTGCTGTGCGCCTGCTGCAGCGCGGCGTCGACGGCAAGCTGCACCTGGCCAGCGAGAGCGAGGCCGAGCTGGAGTTCACGCTCTGCGCTTAACTTAAGGTTAAGGGGCCAAGGGAGGCTGCAGCAGCAAGCCCTGCAACTGCTGCAACCCCTGCAACAGCGGCACCGAACCCGGCAACAGCGGTGCCACCTGCACCGGCAGGCTCTGCCAAGCGCAGCTTTGGCCTTCGTGCATGTGCAGGGTGCCGCTCCAGTCGCGCACCAGGCACACCTGCAGGCGCACCAAGGCGTGCGGGTAGTCCACCACGAGGCTGCGCCAAGGCTGCACGGCGCCGATCTGCAGCCCGATTTCTTCCTGCAGCTCGCGCCGCAGCGCCGCCTCAAGGCTCTCGCCGGCTTCGATCTTGCCGCCGGGGAACTCCCAGCAACCGGCATAGGCTTTGCCCGGCGGGCGCGTGGTGAGCAAAACGCGCCCTTGGGCGTCGACCAGCACGCCCACCGCGACCTCGATCAGGCGCTGCCCGTGGCCCGGGGCGCGCGGTCGCTCGGCGTCCACCACCAGCGCCGGTGGCACGTTTGGCAAGGTCCACTCTGGCAACGGCGGCGGCAGGCTCATGTATGGGGCCACAGGCTGGCTGGGGATGGCTAGAGGATAAGGGGGCTAGGCCAGCGCCGAACCCGCGACGGCGCTGCTCGGGTGGTTGCCGGCGTAATCGCGCGCAAACTGGTAGGCCACGCGGCCGTTGCGCGCGCCGCGCTCGAGCGCCCAGACCAGCGCTTGCGATCGTGCGGCCTCGATCGCTGCCTCGGGCACGCCAAAGTGCCCCAGCCACTGGTGCACCACGCTCAGATACTCGTCTTGACTGAAAGGGTAAAAGCTGATCCACAGCCCGAAACGCTCGGACAGCGAGATTTTTTCCTCCACCGCTTCGCCGGGGTGCAACTCGCCGTCTTCGTCGCGGCGGTGGCTCAGGTTGTCGCGCAGGTACTCGGGCAGCAGGTGGCGCCGGTTGCTGGTGGCGTAGATCAGCACGTTGGGGCTGCTGGCGGCCACCGATCCGTCCAAGATCGACTTGAGCGCCTTGTAGCCGCTCTCGCCGTCCTCGAAGCTCAGGTCGTCGCAAAAAATCAGGAAGCGCTCGCTGCGTTCGGCCACCAGCGCCACCAAGTCGGGCAAATCGCCCAGGTCGGCTTTATCGACTTCGATCAGGCGCAGGCCTTGGGCCGCAAAGGCGTTTAGGCAGGCGCGGATGAGCGAGCTTTTGCCGGTGCCGCGCGCGCCGGTGAGCAGCACGTTGTTGGCCGGCAGCCCCTGCACGAAGTGCGCGGTGTTGCGCACCAGACGCTCTTTTTGCGGCTCGATTTCCTGCAAATCGGACAGCGCCATGGCCCCGATGTGGCGCACCGGCTCGAGCAGGCCGTGGCCGCCGCGTTTGCGGTAGCGCCAGGCCACGGCGGCGCCCCAGTCGGGGGCAGCCAGCGGCTGCGGCAGCACGGTCTCGAGGCGCGCCAGGAGTGCTTCGGCGCGCAGCAGCACGCGTTCAAAGGCTTCGTTCATGGGTTGCGGTCAGGGCTTTGATCTGGGGCTGGGCGAAGGGCATCCAAAGCGGATCAGGAGCGGATCAAGAACGGTAATCGGCGTTGATGCGCACGTAGTCGAGGCTGAAGTCGCAGGTCCAGACGGTCTCGGTGGCCGCGCCCCGGCCCAGGCCGACGCGGATGGTGATCTCGCTCTGGCGCATGACGCGCGCGCCCTCGGCTTCGGTGTAGCCGGGGTGGCGGCCGCCGCGCGTGACCACGTGCACGTCGTCGAGGTGCAGCTCGATCCGGTTTTGGTCTAGGTCGGCGATGCCGGCGTAGCCCACCGCCGCGAGGATGCGGCCCAGATTCGGGTCGCTGGCGTAAAACGCGGTTTTGACCAGCGGCGAATGCGCGATGGCGTAGGCCACCTGCAGGCATTCATCGGCGTGGCGCCCGCCTTCGACGCGCACGGTGATGAACTTGGTCGCGCCCTCGCCATCGCGCACGATGGCGTGCGCCAGCGTCTGCGCCAGCTCGGTCAGGGCCGCCTGCAAGGCCACGCCGTCTGGGCTGGCTAGGTCGGTGATGGGGGCGTGCCCGGCCTGCCCGGTGGCGATCAGGATGAAAGAATCGTTGGTCGAGGTGTCGCCGTCGATGGTGATGCGGTTGAACGAGGCGTCGGCCAAGCGCCGTGCCAGCTCGGGCAGCAGCGCGGGTGCGATGCAGGCGTCGGTGGCAACGAAGCCGAGCATGGTCGCCATATTGGGCCGGATCATGCCGGCGCCCTTGGACATGCCGCTCAAGGTCACGCGTTGGCCACCGAGCTGCAGCTGGCGGCTGGCGGCCTTGGCCACGGTGTCGGTGGTCATGATGCCTTCGGCGGCGCGCAGCCAGTGCGTGGGCTGGGCGTCGGCCAGCGCTGCCGGCAGGCCAGCGACGATGCGCTCGATCGGCAGCGGCTCCATGATCACGCCGGTGGAAAAGGGCAGCACCTGCTCGGGTGCTAGGCCCAGCAGCGCGGCCAGGGCGGCGCAACTCTGGCGCGCGTGCGCAAGGCCCGGCTCACCAGTGCCGGCGTTGGCGCAGCCGGTGTTGATGAGCAGCGCGCGCACCGCCGCGCCGGCCTCGAGGTGCTCGCGGCACACCTGCACCGGTGCGGCGCAGTAGCGGTTGCGCGTGAACACCCCAGCCACGGCGCTGCCGGGGTCGAGCAGCAGCACGGTCAGGTCTTTGCGGTTGGGCTTGCGCACCCAGGCTTCGGTCACGCCGATGCGCACCCCGGGCACGGGCAGCAGGCTCTCGACGGCAGGGGCGCTCCAGTTGACGGGCATGGTTTTACTCCTTTGGGCCTTTGGGCCGCTTAAGCTCTAGCCACTTAGGCCACTAAGACCTCTCAGGCCAGCTTGCCGTGGCAATGCTTGTATTTTTTGCCGCTGCCGCAGGGGCAGGGGTCGTTGCGGCCCACGCGCGGCAGTGCGCCGGCCGGGGTGGCGCGACCACCGAGCAGGCCACGGTCGGCCACGGTTTCGGCCTCGCCGGTTTCGCTCGGGGCGGTGTAGGTGACGTTGCTGAAGCGCTCGGCGGCGGCTTCGAGCTCCTGCGCGGCGGCACTCACCTGCTCGGGCGTCTGCACCTTCACGTTCATGAGGATGCGCGTGACCTCGCCGCGCACTTGGTCGAGCATCAGCGAGAACAACTGGAACGCCTCGCGCTTGTACTCCTGCTTGGGCTGCTTTTGCGCGTAGCCGCGCAGGTGGATGCCTTTGCGCAGGTAGTCAAGGGCGCTTAAATGGTCGCGCCAGTGGCTGTCGAGGTTTTGCAGCAGCACCACGCGCTCGAAGGCGGCAAAGCTGCCCGGGCTGGCCAGCTGCACCTTGGCCTCGTAGTGGGCGTGCGCGGCTTGCAGCACCTTCTCCACCACATCGGCGTCGTCCATCTCGCTGGCCGCGTGCACCTCTTGCACCAGCGGCAAGTGCAAGCCCCATTCGTCGGCCAAGGTTTTTTCTAGGCCCGGCAAGTCCCACTGCTCTTCCACGCTCTGGGCCGGCACAAACTGGCGCACCACGTGCTCGAGCGCGCCGCTACGCAGGTTGCGGATCTGTGGCCCCACCTCTTGCGTGTCGATGAACTCGTTGCGCTGCTGATAGACCACGCGGCGCTGGTCGTTGGCCACGTCGTCGTACTCGAGCAGCTGCTTGCGGATGTCAAAGTTGCGCGCCTCGACCTTGCGCTGCGCGTTCTCGATCGAGCGCGTCACCATGCGGTGCTCGATCGCCTCGCCCTCGGGCATATTGAAGCGCTCCATGATGGCGCGCACCTTGTCGCCGGCAAAGATGCGCATCAGCGAGTCGTCGAGGCTGAGGTAGAAGCGGCTCGAACCCGGGTCGCCCTGGCGCCCGGCGCGGCCGCGCAGCTGGTTGTCGATGCGCCGGCTCTCGTGGCGCTCGGTGGCGATGATGCGCAAGCCCCCCAGCGCCACCACGCGCTCGTGGTCGAGCTGCCATTGGGCGCGCGCAGCGGCGATCTTGCTCGCCCGCGCCGCTTCGTCGAGCGCCGGGTCGGCCTCGATGGCGGCGCACATTTTTTCTAGGTTGCCGCCGAGCACGATGTCGGTGCCGCGCCCGGCCATGTTGGTGGCGATGGTGATGGCGCCGGGCCGGCCGGCTTGGGCGATGATGTCGGCCTCGCGCTCGTGCTGTTTGGCGTTGAGCACCTCAAATGGCAGCTGGGCTTTTTTGAGCAGATCGGCGATGATCTCGGAGTTTTCGATCGACGAGGTGCCCACCAGCACCGGCTGGCCGCGCTCGTGGCACTCGCGGATGTCGGCGATGGCGGCGACGTATTTTTCGGGCGTGGTTTTGTACACGCGATCGAGCTCGTCTTTGCGCTGGCTGGGCCGGTTGGGCGGCACCACCACGGTTTCCAGACCGTAGATTTCTTGGAACTCGAAGGCTTCGGTGTCGGCGGTGCCGGTCATGCCCGAGAGCTTGGCGTAGAGCCTGAAGTAGTTTTGAAAGGTGATCGAGGCCAGGGTCTGGTTCTCGGGCTGGATGCGCACGCCCTCTTTGGCCTCCACCGCTTGGTGCAGGCCCTCGCTCCAGCGCCGCCCGACCATCAGGCGGCCGGTGAATTCATCGACGATGATGATCTCGCCGTTTTGCACCACGTACTGCTGGTCGCGGTGGTACAGGTGCTGCGCCTTGAGCGCCGTCACCAGGTGGTGCATGAGCGCGATGTTGGCCGGGTCGTAGAGCGAAGCGCCCTCGGGCAGCAGGCCGGCTTGGGCCAGCAGCGCCTCGGCTTTTTCGTGCCCGCTCTCGGTCAGGTTGACGGTCTGCGCCTTTTCATCGACCAAAAAATCACCCGGCTTGATCACGCCCTCGCCGGTGCGCATGTCTTCTTCGCCCTCTTGGCGCTCGAGGTGCGGCACCAGCTTGTTGATGGCGATGTATTCGTCGGTGTGGTCTTCGGCCTGGCCGCTGATGATCAGCGGCGTGCGCGCCTCGTCGATCAGAATCGAATCGACCTCATCGACGATGGCGTAATACAGCCCGCGCTGCACCCGGTCGCGGGCCTCATAGACCATGTTGTCGCGCAGGTAGTCAAAGCCGTATTCGTTGTTGGTGCCGTAGGTGATGTCGGCGGCGTAGGCGGCCTGCTTTTGCTCGCGCGTGGTCTGCGAGCGGTTGACCCCGACCGAGAGCCCAAGCCAGTTGTAGATGCGGCCCATCCACTCGGCGTCGCGCCCAGCCAGGTAGTCGTTGACCGTGACCACGTGCACGCCTTGGCCGGCCAAGGCGTTGAGATAGACCGCCAGCGTCGAGGTCAGGGTTTTACCCTCACCGGTGCGCATTTCGGCGATCTTTCCGCTGTGCAGCGCCATGCCGCCTATCAGCTGCACGTCGAAGTGGCGCATTTTGAGCACGCGCTTGCTGGCCTCGCGCACGGTGGCAAAGGCCTCGGGCAGCAGCGCATCCAGCGTCTCGCCCTGCGCCAGCCGCTGTTTGAATTCGGCCGTCTTGGCTTGCACTTGGGCATCGCTCAGGCGCTCGAACTCGGTCTCGAGGGCGTTGATGCGTGCCACCGTCTTGCGGTGGGTTTTGAGCAGGCGCTCGTTGCGGTTGCCAAAGAGCTGGGTCAGGAATTGAAGAGGCATGGCAAAAAGCTGGTCTCGCGTCCGGCGGCGCAAGCGGTTCAATAAAGCGGCCGACCGGGCCGGGCTGGGTGCGCGCACGCCGTGCGTACGCACCAAGGGCGCATTTTAGCCCCCCGGCCAAGCCGGCACCACGCCCGCGCAGCCGCCCTAGGCGCTGCGGCTCAGGCCTGGAAGGCCAATAGTGCGCGCGGGCAGCTTGCGGGGGGGGGGGGGGGAGGGGGGAAGTGCTGCGAGCGCACTTTGGGCTCGGGTCGGCTGCGGCAGCGCACGCACCGCGCTGGCTTGGTACACCGCCAGCGCCTCGCTCAGGCGCAGCGCTTGGCCGTGCAGGCTTTCGGCGGCGGCGGCGCTCTCTTCGACCAGTGCCGCGTTTTGCTGCGTCGATTGGTCCAACTGCGCCACCGCCTGCCCGATCTGCGCCACGCCTTCGGCTTGCTCGACGCTGGCGTTGTTGATCTCGTTGATGAGCACGGCCACGCGCTGCACCTGATCGACGATGTCTTGGATGCTCTGGCGCGCCTGCTCGACTTGGCGCGCACCCGATTCCACGCGCTCGACGCTGGCGCCGATCAGCCCCTTGATCTCGCGCGCCGCTTCGGCGCTGCGCCCGGCCAGGCTGCGCACCTCGGCGGCCACCACGGCAAAGCCGCGCCCGGCCTCGCCGGCACGCGCCGCTTCGACCGCGGCGTTGAGCGCCAAGATGTTGGTCTGAAAGGCAATGCCGTCGATCACGCCGATGATGTCGGCGATCTTGCGCGAGCTCTGGGTGATGCCGTCCATGGTCTGCGTGACCTGCTGCACCACGGTACCGCCGCGGGTGGCCGACTCGCTGGCGGCTTGGGCCAGCGCAGCAGCCTCGGTGGCGGTGGCGGCGTTTTGCTTCACGGTGGCGGTGATCTGCTCCATCGAGGCCGCCGTTTCTTCGACGTTGGCCGCCGTCTGCTCGGTGCGCGCCGACAGGTCGTGGTTGCCTTGGGCGATCTGCTCGCTGGTCGAGCTCAGGCCCCCGACCTGCACCCCGACGTCATCGACCAGCGCGCGCAAGTTGAGCCCGGCTTGGTTGAGCGAGCGCGCGATCATGCCGATTTCATCGACCCGGTTCAGGCCCGGCGTTTCGCGCAGTTTGCCTGCCGCCACGTCTTGCGCCTGCGCCGCCAACTGGCGCAAGGGTGCCGCGATCTGGCGCTGCAAGACCACCGTGCCCACGCCCAATGCCAGCGTCTGCAACACGGCGAACAGCGCCACCGCCTGCCAAGGGTGTGCGAACACACCGGGTGCCAGCCACGCCGCACCCAGCAGCGCCAAGACGCCGATCAGCCACATGAGGCCCAGCCCCAGAAACACGCGCCCACCCACCGACAGGGTTTGCGTCAGGTACGACCACGGCGCCAGCAGCCCGGTGCGCACCAGCAAACCTTGGTGCAGTTTGCGCCCGCTCAGGCGGCCCGCGCGCATCTGGGCGTAGAGCGCCTCGGCCTGTTCGATCTCGGCACGCGCCGGCTTGGTGCGCACCGACACGTAGCCGGTGAGCCGGCCGTTGCGCACCATCGGGGTGGCGTTGGCGCGCACCCAGTAGTGGTCGCCGTTTTTGCGCCGGTTTTTCACCAACGCCGTCCAGCTCTTGCCCGCTTTGAGCGTGGCCCACATGTCGGCAAAGGCGGCTGGCGGCATGTCGGGATGGCGCACCAAGTTGTGCGGCTGGCCCAGGAGCTCGTCGTGGCTGTAGCCGCTGGTGGCGATGAAGGCGGCGTTGGCATAGACGATGCGGCTGTCCACGTCGGTGGTGGACATCAGGGTGGCGTCGTCTGGGTAGTCGTATTCTCGCTGGGTCACGGGCTGGTTGTTGCGCATGGTTTGTTCCTGTGGCTCCACCGTTGCGGGGAACGCTGGTTGCATACATCAATAGCTGCGCAGCAGCTTAACTGGTTTCAATGGCAGCCCAGACGGCCGTCAGACCAAGGCGGCCTTTTTGTTGTTTAACCACAACAGCAGCGCGGCCCCACCCCCTCACTCCACCGTCACGCTTTTGGCCCGCACCCAAAAACCCAAACAGCATGGGATTTTGCTACCATGGCGCCACCAAACCACACTACCGCACCAGAGGTTGCTTCCATGAACGCTATCGAAATCGACTCCATGCCGGTGGCCCAAAAACTGCGTTTGATGGAGGCGCTGTGGGAGTCGCTGTCCCAAACCCTAGACGCCCCCGACAGCGAGGCCGCCCCGGATTGGCATGCGCAGGCCTTGCAGGAGGCTGAAACTGCGCTGCGCGCGGGCCGAGCCGAGTTCATCGACTGGCAAGCCGCCAAACAAATCTTGAGTGCGCGCAGCCGGGCATGACCATCCGCCTGCTGTCCTTGGCGCTCGATGACTTGGACGCTGGACGGCGCTTTTACGAACGCCAGCAAGCCGGCTTGGGCGACTATTTTCTCGATTCCCTGTACTCCGACATCGAATCCTTGCTGCTTTACGCCGGCGTGCACGCCAAGGTCTTGGGCTGCTACCGCGCGTTGTCGCGCCGCTTTCCGTACGCCATTTACTACCGCCTCGAGGGCGAGGAGATCCAAGTCTGGCGCGTGCTGGATTGTCGCCAGCGCCCCAGCACCACCCGGCGCCAGTTGCGCAGCGACTGATCCCGTACGCACTTACCCAAGCCCCCTCACTCCACCGTCACGCTCTTGGCCAGGTTGCGCGGTTTGTCCACGTCGGTGCCGCGCGCCAGCGCGCAGTGGTAGGCCAGCAGCTGCAGCGGCACCACGTGCAAGATCGGGCTCAGGTGCCCGTAGTGCTCGGGCAGGCGGATCACGTGCAGGCCCTCGGCGCTGCGGATGTGGCTGTCGGCGTCGGCCAGCACATACAGCACGCCGCCGCGCGCGCGCACCTCTTGCATGTTGCTCTTGAGCTTTTCCAGCAGCGCGTCGTTGGGCGCCACCACCACCACCGGCATTTCCTTGGTCACCAGCGCCAGCGGGCCGTGTTTGAGCTCGCCCGCCGGGTAGGCCTCGGCATGGATGTAGCTGATCTCTTTGAGCTTGAGCGCGCCCTCGAGCGCGATCGGGTAGTGCAGGCCGCGACCCAGAAACAGCGCGTGTTCATGCTGGGCAAAGGCTTCGGCCCAATGGATGAGCTGCGGCTCGAGCGCCAGCACGGCTTGCAGCGCCAGCGGCAGGTGCCGCATGGCCTTGAGCTGCTGCGCCTGTTGCTGCGCGTCGAGCCGCCCGCGCCCCTGCGCCAAGGCCAGCGTGAGCAAGAACAGCCCGGCCAACTGGGTGCTGAAGGCCTTGGTGCTGGCCACGCCGATCTCGACCCCGGCGCGCGTCAGGTAGCACAGCGCGGTTTCGCGCACCAGCGCGCTGGTGGCCACGTTGCACACGGCCAGCGTGTGCCGCATCCCCAGGCTTTGGGCGTGGCGCAGCGCCGCCAGGGTGTCGGCGGTCTCGCCGCTCTGGCTGATGGCCACCACCAGCGTGCGCGGGTCGGGCACGCTGGTGCGGTAGCGGTATTCGCTCGCCACCTCGACTGCTGTAGGCAAACCAGCCATATCTTCCAACCAGTAGCGCGCCACGCAACCGCTGTAGTAGCTGGTGCCGCAGGCCAAAATGAGCACACGGTCGATCTGCGCCAACACCGCCGCCGCTTTGGCCGGTTGCTCGCCGAGGCCGTCGAACAGCTCGGGGGTGATCGACTCCACGCCCTCGAGCGTGTCGGCGAGCGCGCGCGGCTGCTCAAAAATCTCTTTGTGCATGTAGTGCCGGTAGGGCCCGAGCTCGGCGGCGGCGGTGTAGGCCTGTAGCGGGCGCAGCGGGCGCTCAACGGCATCGAGCAACTGGCCGCTGCGCTCGAAAATCTGGTAGCTGCCTAAGCGCAGATCGACCACATCGCCCTCGGCCAGATAGACGATCTGATCGGTCACGCCGGCCAGCGCCATGGCGTCGCTGGCCAAGTAGTGCGCGGCCCCGGGCGCATCGGCCGCACCCACACCCAGCACCAGCGGCGAGCCGGCGCGTGCACCCACCACGCGCTCGGGCTCGGCTTGGTGCAGCACCGCAATCGCGTAGGCGCCGTGCAGCCGCGCCAGCGCCGCGCGCACCGCCGCCAACAAATCGCCTTGGTAGAGCGCATCGATCAGGTGCACGATCACCTCGGTGTCGGTCTGGCTGGCAAAGGCGTAGCCTTGGGCCTGCAGCTCGGCGCGCAGTTCGTCGTGGTTTTCGATGATGCCGTTGTGCACCAGCGCCACCCGCGCCGGCTGCTGCGCCACAGCGGCCAGCGAGCCCGGGCCGTGGCTGAAGTGGGGGTGGGCGTTGTGCTCGGCCGGGGCGCCGTGGGTGGCCCAGCGGGTGTGGGCGATGCCGGTGCCCGCCACCAGCCCGTCGGCCTGCACTTGGGCGCGCAGCTCGGCCACGCGCGCGGTGCTGCGGCTGCGCACCAGGCCAGCGCTGGTGTGCACGGCCACACCGCACGAGTCGTAGCCGCGGTACTCGAGCCGCTGCAAACCCTGAACCAAGATCGGTAGCGCATTGCTACCCGAAACCGCTGCCACGATGCCG
Organism: Pseudomonadota bacterium; assembly: GCA_041694945.1. Taxonomy (GTDB): domain Bacteria; phylum Pseudomonadota; class Gammaproteobacteria; order Burkholderiales; family Burkholderiaceae_C; genus Serpentinimonas. The sequence continues at coordinate 17,816 of JBGFRU010000042.1, read as the reverse complement.
CACATAGGAAATAGCCTTCTTGAGAATAGAATTCAGAGGTCACGATGCTAACGGCAAAAACAGCGCGCACCGCCCGGCTTCACCGCCCGACCCGCCCCCCCTGTGTCTCGAGGAGTTTCACGCATGTCCTGGCTGGCCCACATCCGCCTTCTGTTTCTTGCCGCCGCCTTGGGGCTGGCCGCGCTGGCCCCGGTTTGGGCGCAAGACTTGGTGAGCGCGCGCAACCCGACCATCAACATGCGCGCCGCCCCCAGCACCGATGCCGAGGTGCTCTGGCGCCTTGCTCGAGGCTACCCGCTGCAGGTGCTCGAGCGCCGTGGCGACTGGCTGCGCGTGCAAGACTTCGAAGGCGACCAAGGCTGGGTGGCGCGCCGCGTGGTGGGCGACACCCCGCACCACATCGTGCGCAGCCCGCGCGCCAACCTGCGCGCCGGCCCCGGCACCCAGCACCGCGTGGTGCACACCGCCGTCTATGGCGACATTTTGCGCACCGTGCGCCGCCAAGGCGACTGGGTGCAGGTGCAGCGCCCCGACGGCCGCGGCAACGCCTGGGTGGCCAGCGAGCTGCTCTGGGGCTGGTAGCCACCGCTTGCGCCAGCGCCACCCAGGGGGCGCGCCTAGCGCTGCCTCAGCCCTTGCCCTTCTTGGGCCGCTGCCAGTTGGCTAGGCTGATCTGCTTGCTGCGCGCCACGGTGAGCGCGCCCGGTGGCGTGTTTTTGGTCAGGGTCGATCCCGCCCCCACGGTGCCGCCCGCCCCCAGCGTGAGCGGCGCCACCAGCACGCTGTTGCTGCCCACGTGCACGTTGGCCTCGATCACGCTGCGGTGCTTGGTGGCACCGTCGTAATTGGCGGTGATGCAGCCGGCGCCGTAGTTCACGCGCTCGCCCACCGTGGCGTCGCCCAAATAAGCCAAGTGGTTGGCTTTGGCCCCGGCGGCCAGCTGGCTGTTTTTCACTTCGACAAAATTGCCGATGTGCACCTCGGGCCCGAGCTCGGTGCCCGGGCGCAAGCGCGCAAAGGGCCCGACCTGCGCCAGCGGCCCCACGCGCACACCGCTGGCACCGCCGTCGATGTGGGTGAAGGGCAGAATCTGCGCCCCGGCTTCGATGCGGGCGTTGGCGATCACGCAGTGCGCGCCGATGCGCACCCCATCCCCCAGCTGCACCGTGCCCTCAAAAATGCAGTTGACGTCGATCTCCACATCCTGCCCACAGTGCAGGCACCCGCGCACGTCTAGGCGCGCTGGGTCGGCCAGCCGCACGCCTTGCTCGAGCAGGGCTTGGGCGCGGCGGCGCTGCAAGGCGCGCTCGAGCTCGGCCAGCTGCGCCGGGCTGTTCACGCCGGCCACCTGCAGCGCGTCGCTGATGCGGTGCGCGCGCACCGGGCAGCCGTCGGCCACCGCCAGCCGCACCACATCGGTCAGGTAGTACTCGCCCTGGGCGTTTCGGTTGTCGAGCCGCGCCAGCCAGCCGCGCAGCAGCCGCGTCGGTGCCACCATGATGCCGCTGTAGATTTCGGTCAGCGCGCGCTGCTCGGGGCTGGCGTCTTTGTGCTCGACGATGGCGCGCACCTCGCCACCCGCGCCGCGCACGATGCGGCCGTAGCCGCTGGGGTCGGGCAGGGTTAGGGTGAGCAGGCTCAGGGCGGCGCCGTCGGTTGCGGCGGCGCCTTCGGCTGCGGGCGCTGTGGCTCCGGCACCGGCTCCTTGCGCCTGCGCTGCTCTTTCCCCGGCCGCGCCGGTGCACACGGCCAGCAGCGCGCGCAGCGTGGCGGGCTCGGTCAGGGGCACGTCGCCCGAGAGCACAAGCGTCAGGCCGTCGTCGGCCAGCAGCGGCACCGCCTGCTGCAGCGCGTGCCCGGTGCCCAGCTGCGGCTGCTGGCGCACGGCTTGCAGCGCAAGGGGCTGGCCGGGCAGGGACTGCGCCGCAGCAGAGTCCGCAACAAACACCGCACCAAGCGGCACACCAAGCGGCACGCTGGCCGACGCCGACGCCAGCAAAGCCGGCAAGGCCGCCTCCAGCGCCTCGGCCTCGTGGCCGGTCACCACCACGGCGCGGCGCGCACCGAGCTGGGCCGCGCATGCCAGCACATGCCCCAGCAGCGGCTGCCCGCCCAGGGTTTGCAACACCTTGGGGCGGCTGCTTTTCATGCGCGTGCCCTTGCCCGCGGCCATGATCACCACATCGACTACACCCTGCATCCAGATACTCCTTTTAGATTGCTTGCGGACTCTTGGGCCCAGCCCGTTCGGCGACAATCGGCCCATGAATGCGACTTATGTGCTTACGCTGTCGTGCCCCGACAAACCCGGCATCGTACACGCCGTGTCGGGCTTTTTGCTGCAGCACGGCGGCAACATCGAAGAAGCGGCGCAGTACAACGACCACACCACCGGCTTGTTTTTCATGCGCGTGCAGTTTGTGTGTGCGCGCTTGAGCGAGCCCGAATTGCGCTTGCAGGTGCAGGCGCTGGCGCAGGCGCACGCCATGCGCTGCGCGCTGCACGCCTGGCACGAGCCCATGCGCTGCGTGATCTTCGTCAGTCAGCAGGGCCACTGCCTCAACGATTTGCTGTTTCGCTGGAAAAGCGGCCTGCTGCGGCTCGACATCCGCGCCATTGTGAGCAACCACCGCGATTTTTACCAGCTCGCGGCCAGCTACAACATCCCCTTTCACCACCTGCCGCTGCGCCCGGGGCTCAAGGCCGAGGTCGAGGCGCGCCAGCTCGAGCTCATCGAACAAGAACAGGCCGAACTGGTGGTGCTGGCGCGCTACATGCAGATTTTGTCCGACCCGATGTGCGAGCAGCTGGCCGGGCGCGCGATCAACATCCACCACAGTTTTTTGCCCAGCTTCAAGGGCGCCAAGCCCTACCAACAGGCGCACGAGCGCGGCGTCAAGCTCATCGGCGCCACGGCGCACTACGTCACGGCGGCGCTCGACGAAGGCCCGATCATCGAGCAAGACGTGGCGCGGGTGGACCACAGCTTCACGGTGGACGATTTGGCCGCGCAGGGGCGCGACACCGAATGCGCGGTGCTGGCGCGCGCCGTCAAGTGGCACTGCGAGCACCGGGTGCTGCTCAACGGCCACAAGACCGTGGTCTTTCGCTGAGGGGCCTAGAGGCAACTGCGCCCAACGGCCGAAATCGCACCCACAAAATCCGACCCATGCCCGCCCGCATCCCCCCCATCCAGTGCCTGCTCACCTTCGAGGCGCTGGCGCGGCTGCGCAGCGTCACGCAGGCGGCCGAAGAGCTGTGCGTCACCCCCAGCGCGGTCAGCCACCGCGTCAAGCAACTCGAGCAGATTTTGGGCGTCAAGCTCTTTGGCCGCGCCGATTTTTCGCTCACCACCGAGGGCAGCGAATACTTGGCGCACGTGCGCGAGGGCCTGCTGGCCCTGCAGCGCTTTCCCAGCCACCAGCCCAGCCCGGGGCGGCGCAAGCTGCGGCTGGCGGTCACGCCCACCTTTGCGCGCTCGCTGGTGATACCGCGGTTGCAGCAGTTTGCCCAAGCCTACCCCGAGATCGACCTAACGCTACAGATCAGCATCCCGCTGCTCGACGTGGTGGCCGAAGACGCCGACCTCACCATCCGCTTCGGCACCGGGCGCTACGCCGACGTGGAGCACATCTGCCTGGTCAAAGACGCGGTGCTGCCGCTGGCCTCACCGGCTTTTGTGCGCGCGCACGGCCCCTTCGATTGCGCCGCCGACCTCGAAGGCGTGCCGCTGCTGCGCAGCCCGCTCGAGCCCTGGCGCACTTGGTTTGCGGCCCAGCACCTCGACTGGCCCGAACCCAGCGACGGCTCGCAGTTCAACGACATCGGCCTGATGTGCGACGGCGCCGCCGCCGGCATGGGCGTGGCGCTGGTGCGGCTGCGCCTAGGCGCACCCTGGCTCGAGACCGGCGCGCTGGTGCGCTTAGGGGAAGCCGACGCCTTTCGCGCCCCGGTGCCCAGCCCGCACGCGCACTACCTGTGCTGGCGCACCGGCACCATGGACCGCTGGGAATGTGCGGCTTTTGCCGAGTGGCTCAAGAAAGCTTTGGATTAAAGCCGATCCGATTCGATCGGCGCGCAGCCCCGGCAAGGCGGGCGGCGCGGGCACAGCTGCGCCAAAAGCGAAGCAGGATTTGGGATGTGAAGAAGGCACCGGCACCAGCGCTGAATCGGCTTGGCCGCCCCTTGCGCAGCAAGGGCTTGGTGGTGGGTGATACATGGATCGAACATGTGACCCCTGCCGTGTGAAGGCAGTGCTCTACCGCTGAGCTAATCACCCATCAAGCCTCAAATTATAGCGCAATTTCGTCCGCTTTGGCCTGGCCTAATCCACACCTCAACCAGACAGATAGAATCCCAAAAAAGCAGTCAGGAGCAGGGAACATGCAACCAACCCCAGAGGCCCGCCATGGCAACCGCCACCCTCACCCCTAATCGACCCGGCCCCGGCGTGCGCGCCCAGCGCCAAGCCGAGGTGGTGCGCGCGCTGGCCGCCGTGCTGCCGGCGCACGCGCTGCTCTACACCCCCGAAGACACCACGCCCTACGAGTGCGATGGCCTGACCGCCTACCGCGAGCGGCCGCTGTGCGTGGCGCTGCCCGAAAACTACGACCAGGTGCAGGCCGTGCTGCGCACCTGCCACCTGCTGGACGTGCCGGTGGTGGCGCGCGGCGCTGGCACGGGGCTATCGGGCGGGGCCATGCCGCACACCCTGGGCGTGACTTTGAGCCTGGCCAAGTTCAACCGCATTTTGCGCCTCGACCCGCTGGCGCAAACCGCCGTGGTGCAAGCCGGGGTGCGCAACTTGGCCATCAGCGAAGCGGCGGCGGCGCATGGCCTGTACTATGCACCCGACCCGAGCAGTCAGATCGCCTGCACCATCGGCGGCAACGTGGCCGAAAACTCGGGTGGCGTGCACTGCCTCAAGTACGGCCTGACGCTGCACAACGTGCTGCAAGTCGATGGCTACACCATGGCCGGCGAGCCGGTGCGCTTCGGCGGCACGGCGCTCGACAGCCCGGGGCTGGATTTGCTGGCGCTGCTGGTGGGCAGCGAGGGCATGTTGGCGCTGGTGACCGAAGTCACGGTGCGCCTGACACCCAAACCGCAACTGGCGCGCTGCATCATGGCCAGCTTTGCCGACGTGCGCCAGGCCGGCGACGCAGTGGCGGCGGTGATCGCCGCCGGCATCATCCCGGCCGGGCTCGAGATGATGGACCAGCCCATGACCGCCGCTGTAGAAGACTACGTCCACGCCGGCTACGACCTGTCGGCGGCAGCCATTTTGCTGTGCGAGAGCGACGGCACGCCCGAAGAGGTGGAAGAAGAAATCGGGCGCATGAGCGCGGTGCTGCGCGCCAGCGGCGCCAGCGCCATCAGCGTGAGCCAGAACGAAGCCGAGCGCCTGCGCTTTTGGAGCGGGCGCAAAAACGCTTTTCCCGCCAGCGGCCGCATCAGCCCCGACTACATGTGCATGGACAGCACCATCCCGCGCAAGCGCTTGGCCGACATCCTGCTCGCCATCCAGGCCATGGAGACCAAATACGGCCTGCGCTGCGCCAACGTCTTTCATGCCGGCGACGGCAACCTGCACCCCCTGATTTTGTTCGACGCCAGCGACCCCGACCAACTGCGCCGCTGCGAGCTCTTTGGCGCCGATATCCTCGAGACCAGCGTCGCCATGGGCGGCACCATCACCGGCGAGCACGGCGTGGGGGTGGAAAAGCTCAGCAGCATGTGCGTGCAGTTCAGCCCCGAGGAGCGCGAGCAGATGTTTGGCGTCAAGCGCGCCTTTGACCCCAAGGGCTTGCTCAACCCCGGCAAGGTGATCCCGACGCTGCACCGCTGCGCCGAATACGGCAAGATGCTGGTGCGCGGCGGCCGCCTGGCCTTTCCCGAACTGGAGCGCTTCTGAACCGCACCCAGACCCGGGCCGAGCACTGGACGCTGCTGGCCGAGGCCTTGCGCGACGCGGCCATTTTTTTCCTCGACGCCGACGGCCGCGTCAGCGACTGGACGCCCAGCGCCGAGCGCCTGCTGGGCTGGAGCGCGCCGCAGATGCTGGGCCAGAGCGTGGCCTGCTTTGCCCCGGTGCGCCAGCCGCAGGCCAGCGCTACCCAGCCCGGCACGCAGCCCGGTGCCGAGCCCCACACCGAGCCCGGTCCGCAAGCCGACGACGCCGCCGACCCGATGACGCTGGGCATCGAGCGCGCCACCCTGCTGGGCCAGAGCGAAACCCCGGGCTGGCAGCAGCGCGCCGACGGCAGCCTGTTCTGGGCCCAGACCGTGCTCACCGCCTTGCACGACCCGGAGGCGGGCGAGCTGCAGGGCTACGCCTGCCTGATGCGCGACCAGACCGAGACCAAGCGCCTGCTCGAGCTGCTCGAGCAGCTCAACAGCGCGCTCGAAGCCCGGGTGCAAGAGCGCACGCGCCAGTTGCAAGAAATCAACCACGACCTCGAAGCCTTCAGCGCCTCGGTGTCGCACGATCTGCGCGCACCGTTGCGCCACATCAGCAGCTACCTCGAGCTGCTGCGCGAAGACCTGGGGCCCGAACTGGGGCCCGAGGTGCAGCGGCACCTGGCCACCATCGGTTCGGCGGCCGAACACATGGGCCAGCTCATCGACGGTCTGCTGGCCTTTTCGCGCTTGGGCCGCTCGGCGCTGCAACGGCGCGAGCTGTCGATGACCGACCTGCTGCACTCCAGCCGCAACCGCGTGCTGCACGACCCCGCCTTGCAACGCCCCAGCGACAGCCTGTGCTGGCAGCTGCCGCCCGAGCTGCCGCAGGTGCAAGGCGACCCACGGCTGCTCAGCCAGGTGTGGGACAACCTGCTGGCCAACGCGCTCAAATACAGCCGACCGCGCCCGCGGGTGGAAATCCGCGTCGGCTGGCGCCCGCAGACCAGCCCCGAGGGCGCGCCCGAGCTGGTGTTCTGGGTGCAAGACAACGGCGTCGGCTTCGACACCCAGCGCGCCGAGCGCCTGTTTGGCGTGTTCCAGCGCCTGCACCGCGCGCGCGACTTCGAGGGCGTGGGCATCGGGCTGGCGCTGTGCCGGCGCATCGTCGAGCGCCACGGCGGTCGCATCTGGGCCGACAGCGCCCCCGACCAAGGCAGCACCTTCTACTTCTCCTTGCCCGAGGCGGGCGCTGCCACAACCCCTTAAGCGCGCGGGCCAAAGATCGCACTGCCCACGCGCACCAGCGTGCTGCCGCTGGCGACGGCCGCCTCGAGGTCGGCGCTCATGCCCATCGACAGGGTGTCGAGCGCGGCCGCACCCGGCGGCCACGCCGCTTGCAGCTGGGCCAGCAGCGCGCGCAGCTGGCCAAACAGCGCGCACTGGGCGGCAAAGTCGGGCACTGGCTCGGGGATGCACATCAAGCCACGCAGGCGCAAGCGCGGCAGCTCCAGCAGCTGCTGCGCCAGCGCCAGCGCCTCGGGCGCGGACACGCCGGCCTTGTTGCGCCCACCGTCGAGGTTGACCTGGATGCACACCTGCAGCGGCGCAAGCCCGGGCGGGCGCTGCGCGCTCAGGCGCTGGGCGATGGCCAGCCGTTCGATGCCGTGCACCCAGTCGAAGTGCTCGGCCACGGCACGCGTTTTGTTGCTTTGCAGCGCGCCAATGTAATGCCACTGCAAACCGGTGCAACCCAACGCGCGCAAGGCGGCGATTTTGTCCACCCCTTCTTGCACGTAGTTCTCGCCAAAGGCGCGCTGACCGGCGTGCACCGCCTCCCGCACCGCCGCCGGGCTCATGGTTTTGCTCACCGCAAGCAAGGCCACGCCGGCCGGATCGCGGCCGTGCTGGGCACAGGCCCGGGCGATGCGCGCCCGCACCTGCAGCAGCCGGTGGTCAATCGTTGTCATAATGTTGTGGTCATATCAAATTTGGACGAGTCGATGGACATCACCCAGTTGCTGGCCTTCAGCCACAAAAACAAAGCCTCCGACCTGCACCTGTCGGCCGGCCTGCCGCCAATGATACGGGTGCACGGCGACGTGCGCCGCCTCAACGTCGAGCCGCTCGAACACAAGCAGGTGCACGCCATGGTCTACGACATCATGAACGACGCCCAGCGCAAGCACTACGAGGAGTTCCTCGAGGTCGATTTCTCGTTCGAGATCGAAGGCTTGGCGCGCTTTCGTGTCAACGCCTTCAACCAAAAGCGCGGCGCGGCGGCGGTGTTTCGCACCATTCCATCCAAAATCCTCTCGCTCGAAGACCTCAACTGCCCCAAAATTTTTGCCGACCTCGCGCTCAAGCCGCGCGGCTTGGTGCTGGTCACGGGCCCGACCGGTTCCGGCAAATCGACCACCCTGGCGGCGATGGTCAACCACCGCAACGAAAACGACTACGGCCACATCCTGACGATCGAAGACCCGATCGAGTTCGTGCACGAATCCAAAAAAAGCCTGATCAACCAACGCGAAGTCAGCACCATGACGCTGAGCTTTGCGGCGGCGCTGCGCTCGGCCCTGCGCGAAGACCCCGACGTGGTGCTGGTGGGCGAGATGCGCGACCTTGAAACCATCCGCTTGGCCATGACCGCCGCCGAAACCGGACACTTGGTGTTTGGCACCCTGCACACCTCGAGCGCGGCCAAGACCATCGACCGCATCATCGACGTCTTCCCGCCCGAAGAAAAAGAGATGGTGCGCGCCATGCTGTCGGAGTCGCTGGTGGCCGTGATCTCGCAGACCCTGCTCAAGACCGCCGACGGCAACGGCCGCGTGGCCGCGCACGAGATCATGATGGGCACGCCGGCGATCCGCAACCTGATCCGCGAAAACAAGGTGGCGCAGATGTACTCGGCCATCCAGACCGGCAACGGCTTTGGCATGCAGACGCTGGATCAGAGCCTGATGAACCTGGTGCGTGGCAACCTCGTGCACGTGGCAGAGGCCCGTGCCAAAGCCAAAATCCCGGAAAACTTCCCCGGCTGATAACTGCTTAACCCCCCAACCCCGCCTAGTCACCCCCAAAGAGGCCGCCATGGAACGCGATCAAGCCAGCCAATTCGTCAACGACCTGCTGCGCCTGCTGGTGAGCCGCAACGGCAGCGATCTGTTTCTCACCGCCGACTTCCCGCCGGCGATCAAGGTCGATGGCAAGATCACCAAGGTCTCGCCGCAGCCGCTTTCGGGCCAGCACACGCAGGCGCTGGCGCGCGCGCTCATGAACGACAAGCAGTCGGCCGAGTTCGAACGCAGCATGGAGTGCAATTTCGCCATTTCCCCCGGAGGCATTGGGCGCTTTCGCGTCAACGCCTTCGTGCAGATGGGCAAGGTCGGGCTGGTGATGCGCACCATTCCGGCCAAAATCCCGACCATCGACAGCCTGGGGCTGCCGCAGGTGCTCAAAAACCTGGCGCTGGCCAAACGCGGCATCTGCATCTTGGTGGGCGGCACCGGCTCGGGCAAATCGACCACGCTGGCGGCCATGGTGGACTGGCGCAACGAGCACACGCACGAGCACATCGTGACCATCGAAGACCCGGTGGAGTTCGTGCACCAGCACAAAAACTGCATCGTGACGCAACGCGAAGTGGGGCTCGACACCGACGGCTGGGACGTTGCCCTCAAGAACTCGCTGCGCCAAGCCCCGAACGTGATTTTGATGGGCGAGATCCGCGACCGCGAAACCATGCAGCACGCGATTTCGTTCTCGGAAACCGGGCATTTGTGCTTGGCCACGCTGCACGCCAACAGCGCCAACCAGGCCATGGAGCGCATCATCAACTTCTTCCCCGAAGCGGTGCACGCCCAGATTCTGAAGGACGTCTCGCTCAACCTGCGCGGCATGGTGGCGCAGCGCCTGCTGCCGCGCCAAGACGGCAAGGGCCGCTACGCCGTGGTCGAGATTTTGCTGCACAGCGGCCTGATCGCCGACCAGATCATGAAGGGCGAGATCAACGAGCTCAAGGAGACCATGAAAAAAAGCGTCGAGGTCGGGATGCAAACCTTCGACCAGTCGCTCTTTACGGCCTTCGAAGCCAACCTGATCAGCTACGAAGAAGCCATCCGCAACGCCGACTCGCAAAACGACCTCAAGCTGCGCATCAAGCTGCAAAGCCAACGCGCCCGCAACACCGATCTGGGGGCGGGCACCGAACACCTGCAAATCCTCTAAACCACCATGCCCAGCCTGAACCCCAAACCCCACGCCGCCACGGCGCCGCTCAAGCTGGCCTTCATCGGCTTGGGCGCGATGGGCTTTCCCATGGCCGGCCACCTGGCGCAGGCCGGGCACCAGGTCACGGTCTATAACCGCAACCCCGCCAAGGCGCAGGCCTGGGTGGCCGAGTTCGGTGGTGCCAACCAGCCCACGCCGCGGCTGGCCGCGCTTGGGGCCGACGCGGTGCTGTGCTGCGTGGGCAACGACGCCGACGTGCGCGCGGTGCTGCTGGGCGAGCACGGCGCCATGGCCGGCTTGAGCGCAGGCGCGCTGCTGGTGGACCACACCACCGCCTCGGTCGAGTTGGCGCGCGAGCTCGACGCACTGGCACGGGCACGCGGGCTGCATTTTCTCGACGCCCCGGTCTCGGGCGGCCAACTGGGGGCGCAAAACGGCCAGCTCACGCTGATGTGCGGCGGCGCGCCCGAGGCCTTCGAGCGCGTGCGCCCCACCTTGCAGGCCTACGCCCGCGCCGTGACGCTGATGGGACCCTGCGGCGCCGGGCAGCTCACCAAAATGGTGAACCAGATCTGCATCGCCGGGCTGCTGCAGGGCCTGAGCGAGGCGGTGGCTTTTGGCCAGCGCGCCGGACTCGACATGGGGCAGGTGCTGGAGGTGATCGGCCAAGGTGCGGCGCAGAGCTGGCAGCTGCAGCAGCGCGGCCCGACCATGGTGGCCGACCGCTTCGACTTCGGCTTTGCGGTGGACTGGATGCGCAAAGACCTGGGGCTGGTGCTGGCCGAGGCGCAGCGCAACGGCGCCTCGCTGCCGGTGACGGCGCTGGTGGACCAGTTCTACGCCGACGTGCAGCGCATGGGCGGCGGCCGCTGGGACACCTCGAGCCTGGTGCGGCGGCTGCGCTAGAGGCGGCGCTGCGCAGCGCGCTGGTTGCTCGCTTCCTGCTGCGCCTTTTCTCTGCGCCCCTCAGTTGCCTGCAGGGGCTCGGGGGGCCGCGTTGGCTGGCGCCGGTGCCGGCGCGATGCGCGCCAGCTCTTCTTCGGTGATGAGCTCGAACACCCGCACCACGCGCTGCACGCCAGCGGTGCGGCGTGCGATCTCGGTGGCCCGGTCGGCTTCGCGTGGCGTCACCCGGCCCAGCAGATAGACGGTGCCGCGCTCGGTGACGATCAAAAACGCATTGGAGGACAGGTCGGCGGCGTCGATCAGGCCGGCGCGCACGCGCGCGCTCACCAGCAAATCGGCCGAGCGTGCGGTGAGCGAGGGCGACCCCATGACGGCCAGCTCATCGACCACCGCCAGCACGTTTTCCACCCCGGCCACCACGCGCAGCGCCAGCGCACGGTCGGCCTCGGTGGCCACTTCGCCGGTAATGAGCACGCGCCGGTTGTAGCTGGTGACATTCACGCGGCCGCGGTTGCCGATCTCAGCGCGCAGCCGGCTGGCGGCGCGCATCTCGATGCCTTGGTCTTCGAGCATGGCGCCCGAGGTGCGGCGGTCGGTGGCCACCAGCACCGTGCCAGCCACCGCGCCGCCCGCGATCAGCGGCGCGCAGGCCGACAGACCCATCGCCGCCGCCAGCGCCAGCGCCGCCACCGCCAACAGCCGCGCGCTGCGCGCTACCCGATCTGAAGCCATAGCCAAATTCCTTGCAGATGAATCAACCCGCCTATGATACCTGTGCCGCGAGGCGGCGCCTACCTGGATCAAAAGCCGTCGGCACTGAAGGCGGCGCGCAGCCATTCGATCTGCAGCGCTTCGCCTTCGCCTTGCACGGCCACGACATCGAAGCGGCACGGTGGCAGTTGCGCCCAGCGCAGCAAATAATGCCGCGCGGCAAACAACAGGCGCCGCTGCTTGAGCGCCGAGACCGACGCCGCCGCGCCACCGTGGCTGCGCTGGCGGCGCTGGCGCACCTCCACGAACACCAGCGTGCCGTCGCGCTCGCGCAGAATCAGGTCGATCTCGCCGCCGCCGCGCCCCGGCGTGCGAAAATTGCGCCCCAGCAAACGCAAGCCCTGGCGCTGCAGGTAGGCCAGGGCCAGCGCCTCGGCGGCGGCGCCACGTTCTTTGGTGTTGCAGGCCTTGGCGCGCTGGGCCGGCGTTGCGCTGGCAGTTGGCGCTGGCTTGGCTGGCCCGGGCTTGGTTGCCGTTGCCTTGGCTGCCGCCTCGGTGGCTGGTTTAAGGATTTCGCTCATGGTCTCTGTCAACCCCTCGGGCGCACTGGCCCTGCAAGCCGCCCAGGCAGTGGTCGGTGCGCAGCATTATCCGCCTGCCACCCTGTACCTGGTGGCGACCCCGATCGGCAACCTGGCCGACATCAGCCTGCGCGCGCTGCACCTGCTGCAACAAGTCGATGCCGTGGCCTGCGAAGACACGCGCCACAGCGCCGCGCTGCTGCGCGCCTACGGCATCGAGCGCCCCTTGCTGGCGCTGCACCAGCACAACGAGCGCGAAGCCGCCGCCGCCGTGGTGGCGCGGCTGCAGGCCGGCGCGCGCATCGCCTACCTCAGCGACGCCGGCACCCCCGGCATCAGCGACCCCGGCGCCCGGCTGTGCCAGGCCGTGGCCGCCGCCGGGCTGCGCTGCGTGCCGCTGCCCGGCGCCAGCAGCCTCACCGCCTTGCTCAGCGTGGCCGGCTGGGTCGAGAGCGAGGCGGCACCGGGTTTTGTGTTCCTTGGTTTTCTGCCCGCCAAGGGGGCGGCGCGCGAGCGTGCCGTGCGCAGTCTGGCGCAGCTGCCGCAGGCCGGCGTGCTGCTCGAGGCCCCGCACCGCATCCCGGCGCTGGCGCGTGAACTGGCGGCCCTGGGTGCGCGGCGCCTGACCGTGGGCCGCGAACTGACCAAGCAGTTCGAGGAAATCGCCACCCTGCCCTGCGCCGACCTGCCCGCTTGGCTGGCGGCCAAGCCGCAGCGCCTGCGCGGCGAATTTGCCCTGCTGCTGCACCCACCCGAGGCCGCTCTGGCCGCAGACCCCGAGGCCGGCCAAGGCGCCGCCCCAAGCGCCGCGGCGCTGCACGTGCTCGATCTGCTGCTGCCTGAACTGCCCCTGAAAACCGCCGTGCGCCTGTGCGCCGAGATCACCGGCGCGCCGCGCAACGCGCTCTACCAGGCGGCGCTGCAGCGCCAGGCGAGCCCAAGCCAAGCCCCTTGCGCCCCGCGCAGCAGCCGCACACGGCCCTGAGCGGCCGGCGTGGAGGCGCCCCCAGTCGCTGTCATGGACGCGGATCGCCGGGGGGCCTGCTTGGGCCGTCGCCGGGCAACACCGGGTTGGGAGGCTGGCCCCCGCGCACCTCCACATCGCCCACCTCCACATCGCGCGCTTCGACATCGACCACCTCGTCGCTGCGGCCTGCCGCGGCGCTGGGGCCACGACCGGCCCGGCCACCCCAGCCGCGCCCGCGTGCGCGCATGCGCTCCTGCATCTGGCGGCGCAGCAGCTCGGCGGCCAGTGGCACGGCCACGCGCCGCCCGCGCAGCAAGGCCCACAGCGCGCCCAGCAGCAGCACAGGCAGCGCCACGACCAGCAGCAAAAGCCCGATTCCGATCAACAACAGCCACAGCACCAGGCGCAGCAACGCGCCCAGCAGCCACGCCAACCCATCCAGCAATTTGCCCATATTTTCCTTCTGGCCCAGGCAGCCCGTTGCCGCCCACAGACACCCGACCGCGTGCCATCGACACCGATTTTCGATCATCGCGCACAATCGTGCTCTGCTGCAAGAAACTGTCACGCTTGCGGCCTTCAACCGAGCGCCACCCATGGATTCCACCCACCCGACCGCCCTCGTCAAACGGCTGCCGCAGTATTTCCTGCGCGGCCTGATCACCATTTTGCCACTGCTGCTCACCGTGTACCTGCTGTTTGCCTTGGTGGCATGGTCGGAGTCGCTGGCCTCGTATCTGATTCGCCCGCTGCTTGGCAGCCTCTACATCCCCGGCTTGGGGTTGCTGGTGGCCATCGGCATCATCGTCCTGGCCGGCTACCTGATCTCGCGCCAGGACACCTCGCGCCTGTTCAACTGGGTCGAGCTGCCCTTCACCAACATCCCGGTGGTGCGCAGCATCTACAACTCGCTCAAAAGCTTTGCCGACTATTTTTCGCCGCAAAGCCCCGGCGAAACCACACAACAGGTGGTGATTTTGCGCTGGCCCGAGCAGCCGCTCGAAGTGGTGGGCCTGGTCACGCGCAACCACCTCGCCGGTCTGCCCACCGGTTTTTTGCAGGGCGACCGGGTGGCGGTGTATTTGCCCATGGGCTACATGATCGGCGGCTACACTGTGTTCGTTCCACGCGCCTGGCTCACACCGATCGACATGAGCGTCGAGGAAGCCATGCGCTCGGCCCTGATCGCCTGGATGCCACCGCGCAAACAACCATGATGACCCGCCATTTGCATGCTCTGCTGGCCCCGCGCAGCGTCGCGGTTTTTGGCGCTTCGGACCGGCCACAGCGCGACGGCACCGCGATCTGGGACCGGCTCGCGGCCGAGTTCAAGGGCACGCTGTACGCCGTCAACCCACGTCTGCGCCAACTGGGCATGCACAAGGTCTGGCACAGCGTGACCGAGCTGCCGCAAACGCCCGATCTGGCCGTGATCTGCACCCCAGCGGCCACCGTGCCCGCCCTGATCGGCGCCTTGGGCGCGCGCGGCTGCAAGGCGGCGGTGGTGGTGAGCACGGGCCTGAGCGCGGCGCAAAAGCAGGCCATGCTGGCCGCTGCCCAGCCCTACGCGCTGCGCATCCTCGGCCCCGACTGCACCGGCCTGCTGGTGCCCCACCTGGGGCTCAACATCAGCTTGGCGCAAGTGGGCGCACAACCCGGATCGGTGGCTTTTGTATCGCAGTCGGCGGCGCTGGTCACCGCCATGATGGACTGGGCCAGTTCGCGCCAGATCGGCTTTTCGCACTTCATTGCGCTGGGCGAGCACGCCGACGTCGATTTCGACGATGCGCTCGACTACCTCGCCAGCGATGCGCGCACGCGCGCCATCATGCTCTACGTCGAGACGCTGGATGCGCCGCGCAAATTCCTGTCGGCCGCCCGGGTGGCGGCGCGCAACAAACCGTTGATCGTGGTCAAGGGCGGACGCTCGGGCCAGGGCCAGCAGGCCGCCTCCACTCACAGCGCGGCACTGGCCGGCAGCGACCGCGTCTTTGACGCCGCTGTCTCGCGCGCCGGCATGTTGCGCGTGTTCCGCTTGCAGCACCTGTTCATGGCCGCCGAGCTGCTGGCGCGCTTTCGCGACAACCGCAGCGAACAGCTGATCGTGCTCACCAACGGCGGCGGGGCCGGCGTGCTGGCTGCCGACGCCGCCGACTACGCGCGCGTGCAGTTGGCGCGCCTGAGCCCGGAGCGCATCGCCGAGCTCGACGCCGTGCTGCCCGCCGGCTGGTCGCGCGCCAACCCGGTGGACATCGGCGGCGACGCGCCACCGCAGCGCTATCTCGACGCCCTGCGCATCCTGCTGCGCGAGCGCGATTGCGCCGTGCTGCTGGTGCACGCCCCCACCGGCCACGTGCCCAGCCTCGACATCGCGCAGGCGCTGCTGCCGCTGGCGAGCGAAAAACCGGTGCGCGTGCTCGGCTGCTGGCTGGGCACGCAGGCCGTGGCCGCGGCCAGCGCGCTGTTTCGCGCCGCCGGCGTCCCCGACTACGACACCCCGGAAGACGCGGTGCGCGCCTTCGCCTCGCTGCGCCTGCACCGGCACCACCAGATCGACCTGATGGAAACCCCGCCCGCCGCGCCGCTGGAGGGTCGCCTCGATAAACCCGGCATCCGCGAACTGGTCGAGTTCGTGCTGGCCGACGGACGCGAGTGGCTCACCGAGCCCGAAACCAAGGAACTGCTCAAACGCGCCGGCTTGCCGGTCACGCCCACCCGGGTCGTGCCCCCAGAACCCGAGGCGGCCGTCTATGCCGCCGGCACGCTGGGCTTTCCGGTGGCGCTCAAGATTCTGTCGCACGACATCACGCACAAGTCCGACGTCGGCGGCGTGCGCCTGAACCTGCACGACGCCGCCGAAGTGGAGCAGGCGGCGCGCTCGATGCTCGAGCGCGTGCTGCAGCTCCTGCCGCAGGCGCGCATCGAAGGCTTCACGGTGCAGCCCATGGTGCGGCGCCAGCATGCGCACGAGCTGATCATCGGGGCGCGCATCGACCCACTGTTTGGCCCGGTGATGGTGTTCGGGCAAGGCGGCGTCGCCGTCGAGGTGCTGGCGGATCGCGCGGTCGCGCTGCCGCCGCTCAACGGCAAGCTGGCGCGCTCGCTGGTCGAGCGCACCCGCGTGGCGCGGCTGCTGCAGGGCTACCGCAACGTGCCGGCAGCCAAGCTGGAGGCGCTCATCGACGCCCTGGTGGCGGTGTCGCAGCTGCTGGCCGAGGTGCCCGAAATCGCCGAACTCGACATCAACCCGCTTTTGCTCGACCCCGAGGGCGCGCTGGTGCTCGATGCGCGGCTGCGCCTGAGCAGCCAACGCCCGGCCGGGGCGGCCAACTTTGCCATCCGGCCCTATCCGCTCGAGCTGATCGAGACCCTGCCCTTTGCCGACGGCCGCACGCTCACGCTGCGCCCGATCCGGCCCGAGGACGAAGGGCTGCTGGAGCGCTTCTTTGAGCAGCTCGACCCCGAGGACATCCGCCTGCGCCTGTTCTACAGCCGGCGCAGCTTCGAGCACAGCGAGCTGGCGCGCATGACGCAGATCGACTACGAGCGCGAGATGGCCTTCATCGCCACCCTGCCCCTGCCCGACGGCGGCGAGGAGATGATCGGCGACGTGCGCGGCCTGGGCGACCCGGACAACCTCGAGGCCGAATTCGGCGTGCTGGTGCGCTCCGACATGAAGGGGCACCGGCTGGGCTGGATTCTGATGGACAAACTGATCCGCTACCTGCGCGCCCACGGCACCCAGCGCATCGTGGGCGCGGTGCTGCGCGAAAACGACGGCATGCTGGGGCTGGGGCGCAAGCTCGGCTTTCACATCAGCGTACACCCCGAAGACCCAGACCTGCGCCACCTCGAGTTGCCGCTGCAGCCCCCAGCCAGCGGCGCCTGAAATGCAGGGCGCCTTGGGGGCTTGGGGGGCGGCTCAGTGGAGCAGGGTGAAGGCGACGATGAACACGCCGATGGCCAGATTCACCAGCACCCAGAACCGCACTTTTTCCATCACTGCAGCGGCCGCCGGCCAGTCCTTGGCCTGCACCGACAGGTCGCAGCGCTTGTACAGGGCAAAGCGGATGTGGCCAAAAATCAGCACCATCAGCACGCCCAGGGTGGACATCACTTTCCAGTCCAGCGGCATGGTGAAGCCGCCACCCCCCTCGGCGGCGGCGCGCGCCACGTTGCCGATCATCCACAGGCCGGTGAACAGCGTGATCAGCGACACCGCGATGATGGCGTTGGTGAAGCGCCGCATGACCTCGTGCATCAGCGGCAGGCGCACCGCCGGCTCGAGCGTGGCCAGCGCCGGGCGCAGAAAGAACAGGGCAAACGCCATGCCGCCCAGCCAAATGATGATGGCCAGCAGGTGCACGGTTTTGAGGGAGGCGTAGAGCATGAAGATCCCTAAATCCGTGCCCCACACCCCCACTTCCTATCTCAACTCCATGATTTTGTGAGATAATCTGCGCTGTAGTGGTTTCACCCAAGCGAACATGCCGCAGTTTCAGGTACGTCAATCGGCC
>JBGFRU010000009.1:0-20175 GCA_041694945.1 Pseudomonadota bacterium | reverse complement strand
TTTGACCAAGCCAACACCCAGAAAGTAGCCAACCGCCTGCTCAAACGGCTGCAGAGCATAGGCTACAACGTGCAGATAACGCCGGCTTGAATGAGTCGTGGAGTCTGGTTTCACTTCAGGCTGCTGCTGTTCAAAGCGCGCCAGCGCGACACACCGGACGGCGACCAGATTCTGGTGCTGGTGGTGGCGGCCTTCACCCTGGCTACGGGCGTGCGCGATTTTTTGGTGGTGCAGCTCAACTTCCCCGGCGACGCCGACCTGCGCTGGACTTCGCTGGGCAGCCTGGCCTTGCTCTTTACCCTCAGCTGGGTGCTGGCGCAGCGCGCCACCGCGTCCACGCGCGAGGTGCACCGGCTCAACCAGTCTTTGGCCGGGATTCTGGCCAGGCGCGAGGCCGAACTGCGCCGGGCCTTTGACCAGTTGCGCGCCTCCGAGCAGCAACGTGCCATCGAGGGCGAGCGCCGGCGCCTGATGCGCGACATGCACGACGGCCTGGGCAGCCAACTGGTGCAGACGCTCAACATGGTGCGCAGCCAGAAGGACACGCTGGACGCGGGTTCGGTCGAATCCATGATCCACCACGCGCTCGAAGAGCTGCGTCTGATGCTCGATTCGCTCGAACCCATGGAGGGCGATCTGGCCACCATTTTGGGCACCTTCAGGCAACGCGTCGAGCCGGCGCTGGTGGCCGCCGGGATCGAGCTCGACTGGCAGGTGCAAGACGTGCCGGCCTTGCCCAGCCTGGACGCGCAGGGCGTGATGCACCTGTTTCGCTGCATGCAGGAGATTTTTGCCAACGTCGTCAAGCACGCCCAGGCGCGACGCGTGTGCGTGCGCACGCGCAGCGACGCAGCCCACGTGTACCTGACGGTGACCGATGACGGCGTGGGCATGCAGCGCCCCCACACCAAGCCCCAGGCCCAAAGGGGTTTGGGCAATTTGCGCGCCCGCGCGGGCAAGCTCGGGGCCCAGGTGCGTTTTTTCGATGCCCGCCCAGGAACCGGGGTCGAATTTGCCTTTCCAATCCAACGCACCTTCACGCCGGAGGCAGGCGACACCGTGCCCTCGGTCGATTGAACAGCCCAAATCCCCTGCGCAACGCAAGACCAAGCAAAAAGCTCGGATATTGGGTATACTTCGGTTCAACGAACGGTTGTCGATGCGTGCTGGGCGCACCGGTTCTCACACCCCGCCAAGGGTGGCGAACACCGAGCCTGCAGGCCCGACCGCCGGCCACGAGAGGGTGTACTCAATCAAAAAACGCCAAGGAAAGCACCATGCGCCTCACCACCAAAGGGCGGTTCGCCGTCACCGCCATGATCGACTTGGCCTTGCGTCAGGCTGGCGGCCCCGTCACGCTGGCGGCCATCAGCCAGCGCCAGCAGATTTCGCTTTCGTACCTGGAGCAGTTGTTTGGCAAGCTGCGCCGGCACGATCTGGTCGAATCCACCCGCGGCCCTGGCGGCGGTTACATGCTCGGACGCAAGGCCAGCGACATCACGGTGGCCGACATCATCGTCTCGGTCGATGAACCGATCGACGCCACCCAATGCGCCGGCAAGGAAAACTGCCACGGCGAGGGCGAGCGCTGCATGACGCACGAGCTGTGGACGGCGCTGAATGCGAAAATGGTGGACTTTCTGGATTCGGTTACCTTGCAAAAATTGGTCGATGACCAGCTCGCCAAGGGCGTGGTGATCGAGGCCACGCCCTCGGTCAAGCGCGCCATTTCGAGCGCGCCGGTGCTCAAGCCCATCCGCGTCAACGCACCCAACTCGGTTTTTGCACTGGGTACGGCAGCAGGAAAATGAACATGACCCCGCACTTCCCCATCTACCTCGACTACAGCGCCACCAACCCTTGCGACCCGCGGGTCGTGGACCTGATGGTGCCGTGGCTTTACGAGCACTTTGGCAACCCGGCCTCGCGCAGCCACGCCTGGGGCTGGGAGGCCGAGCGCGCAGTGGAGCAGGCGCGCGAGCAAGTCGCTGCCCTGATCGGTGCCGACCCGCGTGAAATCGTCTGGACCAGCGGCGCCACCGAATCCAACAACCTCGCGCTCAAGGGCGCGGCCCATTTTTACCGCGACAAGGGTCGGCACCTGGTGACCGTCAAGACCGAGCACAAGGCCGTGCTCGACACCTGCCGCCAGCTCGAGCGCGAGGGCTTTGAAGTCAGCTACCTCGACGTGCAGCCCGACGGCCTGCTCGACCTCGATGCCTTCGCCGCCGCCCTGCGCCCCGACACCGTGCTGGCCTCGGTGATGTACGTCAACAACGAGATCGGCGTGGTGCAAGACATCGCCGCCATCGGCGCCCTGTGCCGCGAGCGCGGCGTGCTGCTGCACGTGGACGCGGCGCAGGCCACCGGCCGCATCGAGGTCAACCTGCAGCAGCTGCCGGTCGATCTGATGAGCCTGACGGCGCACAAGACCTATGGCCCCAAAGGCGTGGGCGCGCTCTACGTGCGGCGCAAACCGCGCGTGCGGCTGGAAGCGCAGATGCACGGCGGCGGGCACGAGCGCGGCATGCGCTCGGGCACCTTGCCCACGCACCAGATCGTCGGCATGGGCGCGGCCTATGCCTTGGCGCAAGCCGAAATGGCGACCGAGCTGCCGCGCATCCGCGCCTTGCACCAGCGCCTGCTCGCTGGCCTGTCGGGCATCGAACAGGTCTTCCTCAACGGCCACCCGACCCAGCGCGTGCCGCACAATCTGAACATGAGCTTCAATTACGTCGAGGGCGAATCGCTGATCATGGGCGTCAAGGGGCTGGCGGTGTCCAGCGGCTCGGCCTGCACCTCGGCCAGCCTCGAGCCCAGCTACGTGCTGCGCGCCCTCGGCCGCTCCGACGAACTGGCCCACAGCAGCCTGCGCATGACCATCGGGCGCTGGACCACCGAGGCCGAGATCGACTACGCCGTGCAGAGCATCCGCGACAACGTGGCCAAGCTGCGCGAGCTCTCGCCGCTGTGGGAGATGTACCAGGACGGCGTCGATCTGTCCACCATCCAGTGGGCCGCGCACTGACGGCATCCGGCGGCAAATCGTCTCATCTGACAGGAGTACACCATGGCATACAGCGACAAGGTCATCGACCACTACGAACACCCGCGCAACGTCGGCGGTTTTGACAAGGGCGACGACACGGTCGGCACCGGCATGGTCGGGGCGCCGGCCTGCGGCGACGTGATGAAGCTGCAGATCAAGGTCAACCCGGCCACCGGCCTGATCGAGGACGCGCGCTTCAAGACCTACGGCTGCGGCTCGGCCATCGCCTCGAGCTCGCTCATCACCGAATGGGTCAAGGGCAAATCGCTCGAGCAGGCGACGCAGATCAAGAACAGCCAGATCGCCGAAGAACTGGCGCTGCCGCCGGTGAAAATCCACTGCTCCATCCTGGCCGAAGACGCCATCAAGGCCGCAGTCGAAGATTACCGGCAAAAGCACGCCGCTGCAGCCCCGGCTGCTGCGGCGGCCCAGCCAGCGTCCCTGGCCCACTGACACCACCATTTTTTAGGGTTTGAGTCCATGTCCGTCACGGTAACCGAAGCCGCTGCCAAACACGTGCGCAAATACCTGGCCCGGCGCGGCAAGGGGGTGGGGGTGCGGCTGGGCGTCAAGACCACCGGTTGCTCGGGCTTGGCCTACAAGCTTGAGTACGCCGATGCGCCGGCCCCCGACGACGTGGTGTTCGAGAGCGCCGGCGTGCAGGTGCTGATCGACCCCAAAAGCCTGCCCTACCTCGACGGCACCGTGCTCGATTTCGTGCGCGAGGGCCTCAACGAGGGCTTCAGGTTCAGCAACCCCAACGAACGCGACCGCTGCGGCTGTGGTGAATCGTTCCGGGTCTGAGGTGCAGGCGGGCGCGCTGCCCGGGGCCGGGGCGGTGCCGGCCGATGCCGACGCAGCCTCGGGTGCGGTGGCGCTGGGCGACGAGATCAACCTGCGCGCCGACGACTACACCCTGTTTGCCTTGCAGCCCGGTTTTGCACTCGACCGCGCCGCGCTCGAGCAGCGCTGGAAGCAGTTGCAGCGCCTCGCCCACCCAGACCGCCACGCCACCCAAGGCACGGCAGCGCAGCGGCTGGCGTTGCAGTGGTCGGTGCGCATCAACGAAGCCTACCAGCGCCTCAAAGACCCGCTCAGGCGCGGCGCCTACTGGTGCGAGCTGCAGGGGCAGAGCGTGGGGGCGCACGACAACACCGCCATGCCGACCGATTTTTTGCTGCAGCAGATGCAATGGCGCGAGGCCATGGCCGAAGCCCGCAGCGCCGCCGATCTGGGCCCGCTGCAAGCTGAACTCGAGGCCGAGCGGGCGCAGCGGCTGGCGGCCCTGCAGGCCGCCATCGACGTGCAGCGCGACCCCCGCGCCGCCGCGCAGCAGGTGCGCGCGCTGCTGTTCCTCGAGCGCTTCGAGCAACAATTGCACGAGCGCCTAGACCGTTACTGATCCCCATTCATGGCTTTGTTGCAAATCTCCGAGCCCGGTCAAGCGCCGGACCCGCACCAGCGGCGCATCGCCGTCGGCATCGACCTGGGCACCACCCACTCGCTGGTGGCGGCGCTGCGCCACGGCCAAAGCGTCTGCCTGCCCGATGCCCAGGGCCGGGTGCTGCTGCCCAGCGTGCTGCGCTACCTGCCCGCCGCTGCACCCAACCAAAGCCCGGGCCGCCAGATCGGCTGGGAGGCGCTGCAGGCGCAAACGCAAGATCCGGCCAACACCATCAGCTCGGTCAAGCGGCTGATGGGCCGCACCCGCGCCGACCTGCAAGCCAGCGGCGTGCTCGAGCGCCTGCCCTATACCGTGGTGGATGGCGTGGGCATGGCGGCGGTGCGCACCGTGGCCGGCGACAAGAGCCCGGTGGAGGTGAGCGCCGAGATTTTGGCCGCCTTGCGCCAGCGCGCCGAAGACAGTTTCGACGCCGATCTGTACGGCGCCGTGATCACCGTGCCGGCCTATTTTGACGACGCCCAGCGCCAGGCCACCAAAGACGCGGCGCAACTGGCCGGGCTCCAGGTGCTGCGCCTGCTCAACGAACCCACCGCTGCGGCGCTGGCCTACGGACTCGACCAGGCGGCCGAAGGGCTGTACGCGGTGTTCGACCTGGGCGGCGGCACCTTCGATGTGTCGCTGTTGCGCCTCAGCCGCGGCGTGTTCGAGGTGCTGGCCACCGGCGGCGACTCGGCCCTGGGCGGCGACGACTACGACCGCGCCTTTGCCGACGCCTTGCTGCAGCGCTGCGGCCACCGCGGCCACGCCAGCGACCTGCCGCTGGCCGAGCGCGCGGCGCTGCTGGCCGAGGCGCGGCGCCTCAAAGAGGCGCTGTGCAACCTGGGCGATGCGGCACAGACCTTGCCTTTTGCCGCCACCCTGCACGGGCAGGCGCTGCAGTGCCCGGTGAGCCGCGCCGAGTTCGATGCCGCCACCGCCGCGCTCACCGAGCGCACCGTGGCCGCGCTGCGGCGCGTGCTGCGTGACGCGCGCGTCACGCCCGAGCAGGTGCAAGGGGTGGTGCTGGTGGGAGGGGCCACGCGCATGCCGGCGCTGCGCCAGGCGGTGGCCACGTACTTCGGCCGCGCCCCACTCACCGACCTCGATCCCGACGAGGTGGTGGCCCTGGGTGCGGCGCTGCAAGCGCAGCAACTGGCCGGCAACCCAGACAGCGGCGAGGGCTGGTTGCTGCTCGACGTGACGCCGCTCTCGCTCGGCCTCGAGACCATGGGTGGACTGGTCGAGCGCATCGTGCCGCGCAACACGCCGCTGCCGGCGGCGCTGGCGCAGGACTTCACCACCTACCAAGACGGCCAGACCGCGCTGGCCTTGCATGTGTTGCAAGGCGAGCGCGACCTGGTGCCGGACTGCCGCAGCCTGGCGCGCTTCGAGCTGCGCGGCATCCCGCCCATGGTGGCCGGGGCGGCGCGCATCCGCGTCACCTTCCACCTCGACGCCGACGGGCTGCTGAGCGTGAGCGCGCGCGAGCAAAGCAGCGGCGTCGAGGCGCACATCGAGGTCAAGCCCTCGTATGGTTTGAGCGACGAACAGATTGCCACCATGCTGCAGGAAGGCAACGCCAGCGCCGCGCAAGACATGCGCGCGCGCGCCCTGCGTCAGGCGCAGGTGGAGGCCGATCGCATGGCCGCCGCCACCCGCAGCGCACTGGCCGCCGACGGCGAGCTGCTGCAGCCCGAGGAGCGCGCCGCCATCGAGGCCTTGCTGCAGACGCTGGCGCAAACCCGGCTGCTGGACGATGCCGCGGCGATCGACGCCGCCACCGAGGCACTGGCCCAGGGCTGCGAAGAATTTGCTGCCCGGCGCATGAACCGCAGCATCGCCACCGCTCTGGCCGGGCAAAATATCGACCAGTTCTGAACTTCGACCCGTTTCAAGGCCACCCTGCTCGCCATGCCGACCCTTACCGTTTTGCCACACCCCGAACTCTGCCCCGAAGGGCGCCGGATCGAGGGCCTGAGCGGCAGCACCCTGTGCGAAGCCTTGCTCGACCACGGCGTGGCCATCGAGCACGCCTGCGACATGAGCTGCGCCTGCACCACCTGCCACGTGATCGTGCGCCAGGGCTTTGCCACCCTCGAGCCCGCCAGCGAAGAAGAAGAAGACCTGCTCGATAAAGCCTGGGGGCTGCAACCGCAGTCGCGTCTGAGCTGCCAGGTGCGGCTCGGGCGTCAGGACTTGACGGTGGAAATCCCGCGCTACACCATCAACCACGCGCGCGAAAACCACTGAACCCGCCATGCGCCAAATCGTCCTCGACACCGAGACCACCGGGCTGTCGCCGGCCAACGGCGACCGCATCATCGAAATCGGCTGCATCGAGTTGCTGGGGCGCAAGCCCAGCGGCAACAACCGCCACTACTACCTCAACCCCGAGTGCGAGATCCACGCCGAGGCGCAGCGCGTGCACGGCCTGACGCTCGACTTCCTGGCCGACAAGCCCAAGTTTGCCGAGGTCGCCGCCGAGCTGCTCGACTACCTCGCCGGGGCCGAGCTGATCATCCACAACGCCCCCTTCGACCTCGGTTTTCTCGACGCCGAATGGCAGCGCCTGGGCCACGGCCCCACGCGCCAGCTGGCCGGCGGCGTGATCGACACCCTGCTCATGGCCAAGGAGATCTATCCCGGCAAGCGCAACGGGCTCGATGCCCTGTGCGAGCGGCTCGGCGTCGACAACTCGGGCCGCAAACTGCACGGCGCGCTGCTCGACGCCGAGCTGCTGGCCGAGGTCTACATCTGCCTCACGCGCGGTCAGGATTCGCTGCTGATGGAGCTCGACCTGGGCGCAGCGGCTGCGGGCATGAATGGTGGCCCGAACGGCAGCGCGCACGGCAACCCGAGCGCTCAACCGAACGGCGGCGGCCACGCGGCAGGCGCAGTTGCACCCAGCGCGCAGGCCGACGCCGCAGCGGCCCACGATTGGGCGGCGCATCTGGAGCTGCCGTTGCTGCGCGCCAACGCGCTCGAACTGCAAGCCCACGAGGCCTTGCTGCTCGAGCTGGACCGGGCCAGCAAAGGCAAAACCGTGTGGCGCCGCAGCCTGGCGCCGCAGGCCGCGTAGCGCCAGGGCGGGGACGTGCCCTCGATTCCTCAGAGGTCCAACTCCGAGTGCGAGCCAAGCCGCGCCAACAGGAGCAGGTCGGGATTCGCCTCGGTGCCGTCGCCGTCGATGAGGCGGTAAATCAGCACCAGGTCAGGCCGCACATGGCAATCCCGGTAGTGCTTCCAGTCGCCAGTCAGCGCATGGTCGCGGTGCTTTGCTGCAAGCGGCTCATCGTTCGCCAAAGACGCGATGATCTGCTTCAGATCGGTGTCCAGCACTGCGCGGTGCGGCCCCTTGCCTTCGCGTTTGAAGTCCCGCTTGAACGCAGTTGTCCGCTCAATCTTGCGCATGAAGATCGGCGAACAAGTCATCGACCGAATCAAACCGCTTGAGCCCACCGCGCTCAATCTCGGCGAAGGCCGCCAGCGTTTCGGCGTTGGGCTGGAACAGGCCGGGCGGGATGGCCTTGTCGCGCGCAATGCGGGTCATGAGCACGCGCACCACATCGCTCACCGTCAGGCCGGCGGCCTCGATGACTTCCTTTGCCATGTCCTGAATGTCGCCCGGAACGCGGGCTTGAACCATGCGGCTAGCGGCCATGATGGATCTCCTTTGTATTTCACTGTAACACAAAGTCCAGGGCTGGTCATCAGTCCCTAAAATAGGGGATGGTCGGAGCGGCGGGATTCGAACTCGCGACCCTCTGCTCCCAAAGCAGATGCGCTACCAGGCTGCGCTACGCTCCGACTGAGCCTCTGATTGTAAGGCCCGTCAGTGCCGTTGCTGGCAGGGCACGCGAAAATATTTGCTTTTTCCAGCCTCGGGTGCTACAATGCGAGGCTTCACGACCGATTGGGCGGGTTTTTACCGGCCCTTTTTTTTTGGCTCGGTCGTAGGCCGCAAGGCAGCGCAAGCAACCCCACGATTTTTGGCAACCTCGCTCATCAGCCGCCCTGTGGCGGCTGGGGCACACCCGACACGCATGAACTGGCAGCACACCGTAGAGCAAACCGTCACCGGGATGGGTTTCGATCTGGTGGATCTGGAACGATCCGCCGGCGGGCTGCTGCGCGTCACCATCGACTGGCCGTGGGCGGCGGCCGGCGCACAGGCGGCCGCCGGGGCTGAAGGGGTGGGCGGCAGCCTGGAGCGCGCCATCACCGTGGAAGACTGCGAGCGCGTGACGCGCCAGTTGCAGCTGCTGCTCGAAGTCGAGGCGGTGGACTACAAGCGGCTCGAGGTGGGCTCGCCCGGCATCGACCGGCCGCTGCGCCACGCCGCCGATTTTGAGCGCTTTGTGGGTTCGGTGATCGATGTCACGCTCAAACAGCCCATAGGCGCGGCGGTGGCCGCAGGTGGGGTGGCCGTGGCCGCCAACCGCAAGAAATTCCGTGGCACGCTCGAGCGCGCGACGGCGCCCGAGGCGGCGCCCGAATCCGCCCCTGGGTCCGGTGCCGCGCCCGCCAGCCGCTGGCAGATCGTTTGGCGCGAGGAGCCGGTGCGCAAACCGGGCCAGCGCACGAGCAAAAAATCCCAGCCCCTGCCGTTGCAGGTGCTGGGTTTCGAATTGTCCGAGCTGCGCGAGGCGCGGCTGGCACCGATCGTCAACTTCAAGGGCCGCAGCGCAACCGCGCCGGCCGCACCCACCGCCGCAGCCGGTGGCAGCCATACTGGAAAGGCAGACCCCAAATGAACCGCGAAATGTTGATGCTCATCGACGCCATTTCACGCGAAAAGAACGTCGAACGCAGCGTGGTCCTGAGCGCAGTCGAGTTTGCGCTGGCCTCGGCCACCAAGAAGCTCTACAAGGGCGAGGTCGATATACGCGTCAGCGTCAACCCCGACACCGGCGCCTACGACACCTACCGCCGCTGGCTGGTGGTGCCCGACGAGGCCGGGCTGCAAAACCCGGACGCCGAAGAGATGTACTCCGACGTGGCCGACGAACACCCCGGCATCGAGGTGGGCGAGTACATCGAGGTGCCGATCGAATCGGTGCCGATCGGGCGCATCGGCGCCATGGCCGCCAAGCAGGTGATTCTGCAGCGCATCCGCGACGCCGAGCGCGAAATGCTGCTCAACGACTTCATGAGCCGCGGCGACAAGATCTTTGTCGGCTCCGTCAAGCGGCTCGACAAGGGCGACCTGATCGTGGAGAGCGGGCGCGTCGAGGGGCGGCTCAAGCGCTCCGAAATGATCCCCAAGGAAAACCTGCGCAGCGCCGACCGCGTGCGCGCCATGATCATGGAAGTGGACCTGAGCCTGCGCGGCGCCCCGATCCTGTTGTCGCGCGCCGCACCCGAGTTCATGATCGAACTCTTTCGCCAAGAGGTGCCCGAGATCGAGCAGGGGCTGCTGGAGATCAAATCCTGCGCCCGCGACCCCGGCTCGCGCGCCAAGATCGCCGTCAAATCCTACGACAAGCGCATCGACCCGATCGGCACCTGCGTCGGCATGCGTGGCTCGCGCGTCAACGCCGTGACCAACGAACTGGCCGGTGAGCGTGTCGATATCGTGCTCTGGAGCGAAGACCCGGCGCAGTTTGTGATCGGCGCGCTGGCGCCGGCCAACGTGCAATCGATCGTCGTCGATGAAGAGCGGCACGCCATGGACGTGGTGGTCGATGAGGAAAACCTGGCGATCGCCATCGGCCGTGGCGGCCAGAACGTGCGCCTGGCCGCCGACCTGACGGGCTGGAAGATCAACATCATGACCGCCGACGAATCGTCGGCCAAGCAGGCACAAGAGACCGACGCCATCCGCACGCTGTTCATGAGCAAGCTCGACGTCGATCAAGAGATGGCCGACATCCTGATCGGCGAAGGCTTTACCAGCCTCGAAGAAGTGGCCTACGTGCCGCTGCAGGAGATGCTGGAGATCGAAGCCTTCGACGAAGACACCGTGACCGAACTGCGCGCCCGCGCCAAGGCGGCCTTGCTCACGCTGGCCATCGCCAAGGAAGAGAGCGTGGAAGACGCAGCGCGCGAACTGCGCGACCTCGAGGGCCTCAATGCCGAGTTGCTGGCCCAACTGGCCGCGGCCGGCGTCCACACCCTCGACGAACTGGCCGATCTGGCCAGCGACGAATTGATCGAAATCACCGGGCTCAGTGCCGACGAAGCGACGGCGCTGATCCTGCGCGCGCGCCAACACTGGTTTGCCGCCGAGCAGGCCCCCGAGCAATCCTCGCCACCCTCGCAGTCCTGAACCGAGCGGCGACACGGAGAACCGTACACATGTCAAGCAACACCGTCGCAGAATTTGCCGCTGAATTGAACCGGCCCACCCACGTCGTGCTGGAGCAGTTGGCTGCGGCCGGGGTGCGCAAGCTGTCCGGCAGCGATGCGTTGGCAGAGTCCGACAAGCAACGGCTGCTGAGCTTTTTGCAGGCCAGCCATGGCACGGCCAGCGCCGAACGCAACAAAATCACCTTGACCAAAAAATCGACCAGCGAGATCAAGCAGGCCGATTCATCCGGGCGCGCGCGCACGATCCAGGTCGAGGTGCGCAAGAAACGCACCTTCGTGCGCCGCGACGACGAGCCACTCGCCGTCCCCGGCGCCGCCGAGAGCGCGCTCGCCGAGGCCGCGGCGGTGGCAGCGGCCGCCGAAGCCGAGGCCGCCGAGGCCCGCGCGCAGCAGGCGCAGCAGGCCGAGCTCGAGCGGCGCGAAGAGCAAGCGCGCCAGCAGGCCGAGCAGATTCGGCTCCAGGAAGAAGAGCTGGCGCAGCAGCGCCAGGCGCGCCAACAAAGCGAGGAGCGCGAGGCGCGCGAGGCGCAAGAGCGCGCCGCCACCCTCGACCAGGAGCGCCAGCAGCAGTTGCTGCAGCAGCGCGCCCGCGCCGATCTGGAGGTGCAGCAAAGCCGCCAGCGCGCGGTCAAGCCGCCCAGGCCCGTGCCGACCGAAGCGGCGGCCGCTGCGGCCAGCCCACCTGGCGTGGCGGCGGCCGAGCAGGCCGCCCAAGCGCCGCAGGCCGCCGAGCAGGCCACGCACAAGGCCGCGCAACAGGCCGCGCAACAAGCCGCCGAGTTGGCGCAGCGCCAGGCGGCGCAGCGGCTGGCCGACGAGCAGCGCGCGAGCGACCTCGATGAACGCCGGCGCAAGGCGCTGGCCGAGGCGCAGGCGATCCGCGACATGATGGCCGCCCCCAAAAAGGTGTTGCTGGCCAAAAAACCCGAAGAACCCAAGCCGGCCCCGGTGGCCGAGGCCAAGCCCGGAATCAAGGGCACCTTGCACAAACCGGCCGGCACGCCTGCACCTGCCAAGGCCGGTGCCGCCAAACCGGCCGCGCCGGGAGCTGCGGCTGCCGGGGCGGGCAAGAAAGAAGTCAAATCCGAAGCCTTGTCGTCCACCTGGAAAGACGAGGCAGCCAAGAAAGTCAAAGGCCGTGGTGGCAACACCAGCGCCGTGCGTTCCAGCGGCACTGCGTGGCGCTCCAACGCCAAAGGGGGCCGCGGGGGCCGCGGGGGCCGCGACGAGCGCGCGCACGGCTACGAACCGGCGCAGCAGCCTGAGGCCAAGGTGCTCGAGGTGCACGTGCCCGAGACCATCACCGTGGCCGAGCTGGCGCACAAGATGGCGCTCAAATCGAGCGAGGTCATCAAGCAGCTCATGAAGCTGGGGCAGATGGTGACCATCAACCAGTCGCTGGACCAGGACACGGCGATGATCGTGGTCGAAGAACTCGGGCACCAGGCGGTGGCGGCAGCGCTCGACGACCCGGAAGCCTTCACCGAAGAAGAAACCGCGCTGCAAAGCGCCGAATCGCTGCCGCGTGCGCCGGTGGTCACGGTCATGGGCCACGTCGATCACGGCAAGACCTCGCTGCTCGACTACATCCGCCGCACCAAGGTGGCGGCGGGCGAGGCCGGCGGCATCACGCAGCACATCGGCGCCTACCACGTCGAGACGCCACGCGGCATGGTCACCTTCCTCGACACGCCCGGCCACGAAGCCTTTACCGCCATGCGCGCCCGCGGCGCCCAGGCCACCGACGTGGTGATTCTGGTCTGCGCCGCCGACGACGGCGTGATGCCGCAGACCAAGGAAGCCATCAAGCACGCCAAGGCGGCCAATGTGCCGATCGTGGTTGCCCTGACCAAGGCCGACAAGCCCGACGCCAACTTCGAGCGCGTGCGCTCCGAGCTGATCGCCGAGCAGGTGGTGCCCGAAGAGTTCGGCGGCGAATCGCCCTTCGTGGCGGTGTCGTCGAAAACCGGCCTGGGCATCGACAGCCTGCTGGAAAACGTGTTGCTGCAAGCCGAGGTGCTCGAGCTCAAGGCCCCGGTGCAGGCCAACGCCAAGGGGCTGGTGATCGAAGCCCGGCTCGACAAAGGGCGCGGTGCCGTGGCCACGGTGCTGGTGCAATCGGGCACGCTCAAGGTCGGCGACGTGGTGCTGGCGGGCCAGACCTCGGGTCGGGTACGTGCCATGCTGGATGAAAACGGCCGCGCGGCCAAAGAGGCCGGGCCGTCGATCCCGGTCGAAATCCAGGGCTTGTCCGAAGTGCCACGGGCGGGCGACGATTTCATGGTGCTGGCCGACGAGCGCCGGGCGCGCGAAATCGCCACCTACCGCGCCGGCAAGTTCCGCTCCACCAAGCTGGCCAAGCAGCAAGCCGCCAAGCTCGAAAACATGTTTGCCGACATGCAGGCCGGCGAGGTGCAGACGCTGCCGATCATCGTCAAGTCCGACGTGCAGGGCTCGCAGGAAGCGCTCACTGCCTCGCTGCTCAAGCTCTCGACCGACGAGATTCGGGTGCAGCTGGTCTATGCCGGTGTGGGTGGCATCAGCGAGAGCGACGTCAACCTGGCGATCGCCTCCAAGGCGATCGTGATCGGCTTCAACGTGCGCGCCGACGTCGGGGCGCGCAAGCTGGCCGAGTCCAACGACGTCGAACTGCACTACTACAACATCATCTACGATGCCGTCGATGAGATCAAGGCGGCGATGTCGGGCATGCTGGCGCCCGAAAAGCGCGAAGAGGTGATCGGCGCGGCGCAGATCCGCACCGTGTTCGTGGCCTCCAAGATCGGCACCGTGGCCGGTTGCATGGTCACCGAAGGCCACGTTACGCGCAACGCGCACTTCCGCCTGCTGCGCGACAACGTGGTGATCTACACCGGCGAGCTCGAGTCGCTCAAGCGCATGAAGGACGACGTGCGCGAGGTCAAGGAAGGCTTCGAGTGCGGCATCAAGCTCAAGAACTACAACGACATCAAGGAAGGCGACATCCTGGAGTTGTTTGAGATCAAGGAAGTGGCCCGTACACTCTGATCGGCGCACCCTGACCAGCACGCCGCCCCACCATGACGAGCAAAAAAGCCCCCTCCAACCGCAGCTTCAAGGTCGCCGATCAGATTCAGCGCGACCTCAGCGAGCTCATCGCGCGCGAGCTCAAAGACCCGCGCGTGGGGCTGGTGACGCTGCAAGCGGTCGAGCTCACGCCCGACTACGCGCACGCCAAGGTCTATTTCAGCGTGCTCACGGGCGACGCCCAGCTCGCGTCCGAGGCGCTGAACCAAGCCGCCGGCTTTTTGCGCAACGGTTTGTTCAAGCGCCTGCACATCCACACCGTGCCGACGCTGCACTTCGTGTTCGACCGCACTCCCGAGCGCGCCGCCGACATGAACGCCCTGATCGCGCAGGCGGTGGCTTCGCGTTCCAAAGAAAGCGACTGAATTGAGCGCCGTCGGGTTCACCTTGGGTGCCGACGCCGCCCAGGGGGGCGGTGCCGTGCCAGACCGCGCGCTTGCAGCAGCGGCACCGCGGCAGCGCCTTGAGCGCCGGCCGGTGCACGGCCTGCTGCTGCTCGACAAGGCGCTGGGCGTCAGCAGCAACCAGGCGCTGCAGCGCGCCAAGTGGCTGCTGCGCGCCGACAAGGCCGGCCACACCGGCACCCTGGACCCGCTGGCCACCGGGCTGCTGCCGCTGTGCTTTGGCGCGGCGACCAAGTTCAGCCAGTTGCAGCTCGACGCCGACAAGGTCTATGAGGCCACGCTGCGCCTGGGCGTGCGCACCCGTGGCGGCGACGCCGAAGGCGAGGTGCTCGAGCGCCGCCCGGTGGCTTGCCGCCCCGAGCAGGTGCAGCAGGTGCTGGCGCGCTTCAGGGGCGCCATCGAGCAGCTGCCGCCCATGCACAGCGCGCTCAAGCACCAGGGCCGGGCCCTGTACGAATACGCCCGCGCCGGGCTGGAGGTGGAACGCGCGCCGCGCCGCGTCAGCATCCACGCGCTGGAGCTGCTCGCCCTCGAGCTCGAGGGCCCCGAGCCGGCGCTGCGCGTGCGCGTGCACTGCAGCAAGGGCACCTACATCCGCAGCCTGGCCGAGGACATCGGCGCCGCATTGGGCTGTGGGGCCCATCTGAGCGCCTTGCGCCGCCTGCGCAGCGGCGGTCTGGGGCTGGAGCGCAGCCTGACGCTCGAACAGCTCGAGGCGCTGCCTGAGGGCGAGCGTCTGCACGCCTTGCTGCCCGTGGATGCACTGCTGGCCGGACACGAGCGCGTCACGCTCGACGACGACAATGCAGCCCGCTTCCTCACCGGCTTGCGCCGCCGCGGCCCCTGGCCCGATTGCGAGCGCGTGGCCGTGTATGCCGCTGCTGCCGCGGCTGGCCCACACGCCTTGCTGGGCAGCGCCCACATCGTGGGCGGCGAACTCATTCCCGGGCGGCTGTTGAGCCCGATCGAAATCCAACACATCACCCTGCAAACCCAGTCATGAGCACTCCGATACGCAACATCGCCATCATCGCCCACGTTGACCACGGCAAAACCACCATGGTCGACCAGTTGCTGCGCCAGAGCGGCACCTTTGCCGAGCACGAAAAGGTCGTGGACACGGTGATGGACAGCAACGCCATCGAGCGCGAGCGCGGCATCACCATCCTGGCCAAGAACTGCGCCGTGAGCTGGAAGGGCACGCACATCAACATCGTCGACACCCCCGGCCACGCCGATTTTGGCGGTGAGGTCGAGCGCGCGCTGTCGATGGTCGACGGCGTGCTGCTGCTCATCGACGCGCAAGAAGGCCCGATGCCGCAGACGCGCTTCGTCACCAAAAAGGCGCTGGCGCTGGGCCTGCGCCCGATCGTGGTGGTCAACAAGGTGGACAAACCCGGCGCCAATTGCGACAAGGTGGTCAACGCCGCCTTCGACCTGTTCGACAAGCTTGGCGCCAACGACGAGCAGCTCGATTTCCCCGTGGTCTATGCCAGCGGCATCAACGGCTGGTCGTCGCTGACCGAAGGCGAGGCGGGCACGCAGTGGGGGCCCGACATGTCGGCGCTGTTCGACACCGTGCTGCAGCACGTGCCGGCGCACCAGGGCGACCCCGGAGCGCCGCTGCAGTTGCAGATTTCGGCGCTCGACTATTCCAGCTTTGTGGGGCGCATCGGCGTCGGGCGCATCAGCGCCGGCCGCATCCGCCCCGGCATGGACGTGCTGGTGTGCGAAGGCCCCGAGGGCAAGCGCGCCAAGGGCCGCGTCAACCAGGTGCTCACCTTTCAGGGGCTGGACCGGGTGCAAACCGCCGAGGCCGGGCCGGGTCACATCGTGCTCATCAACGGCCTGGAGAGCATCGGCATCGGCGTCACCGTGACCGACCCGGCCGACCCGCGCCCGCTGCCCATGCTCAGGGTCGATGAGCCCACGCTGACCATGAACTTTTGCGTCAACACCAGCCCGCTGGCCGGGCGCGAGGGCAAGTTTGTCACCAGCCGCCAGATCTGGGACCGGCTGCAAAAGGAGCTGCAGTCCAACGTCGCGCTGCGCGTGCGCGAGACCGACGAAGACGGGATTTTTGAAGTCTCGGGCCGCGGCGAGCTGCACCTGACCATTCTGCTCGAGAACATGCGGCGCGAGGGCTACGAGCTGGCGGTGAGCAAGCCGCGCGTGGTGTTTCGCGAGGTCAACGGCGAGCGCCACGAGCCGATCGAGCTGGTCACCGCCGACATCGAGGAGCAGCACCAGGGCGGCGTGATGCAGGCACTGGGCGAGCGCAAGGGCGATCTGGTGAACATGGAGCCCGACGGCCGTGGGCGCGTGCGGCTCGAATACCGGATTCCGGCGCGCGGGTTGATCGGTTTTTCCAACGAGTTCCTCAACCTCACGCGCGGTTCGGGCCTGATCAGCAACATCTTCGACGGCTACGAAGCGCACAAGGGCGAGATTGCCAGCCGCAAGAACGGCGTGCTGATCAGCATGGACGACGGCGAGATTTTTACCTACGCGCTGGGCAAGCTCGACGACCGCGGGCGCATGTTCGTCAAGGCCAACGACCCGGTCTACGAGGGCATGATCGTGGGCATCCACAGCCGCGACAACGACCTCGTGGTCAACGCCACGCGCACCAAGCAGCTTACCAACTTCCGCGTCAGCGGCAAGGAGGACGCGATCAAGATCACGCCGCCGATCGAGCTCACGCTCGAGTACGGAGTCGAGTTCATCGAGGACGACGAACTGGTCGAGATCACGCCCAAGAGCATTCGGCTGCGCAAGCGCCACCTGAAAGAGCACGAGCGCAAACGCGCCAGCCGCGAGGCTTGAAGCGCTGGCGGGGCGGGTTTAGCAGCCGCAGCCGGTTGGCAGCGCGCGTCATGGCCTGCCCGCTGCTGAGCCGGCGGGCGCGTTTGCCGGGGGCAGGGGGCTTAAGCCGGCGGCGCTGCCAGCCAGCGCGCTTCGAGTTCCAGCAAGCGCTGTTTGCGCTCCAGCCCGCCGGTGTAGCCGGTCAGGCCCCCAGCGTGCCCGAGCACGCGGTGGCAGGGCAGCACGATGCCCAGCGGGTTGCGCCCGAGCGCGCCGCCCACGGCCCGCGCCGCTGAGGGCCTGCCGATGGCGGCGGCGAGCGCGCCGTAGCTGCAGCACTGGCCGGGCTCGAGGCGCGCCAACGCCGCCCACACCTGCTGCTGGAACGGCGTGCCGCAGCTCCAGTCCAAAGGTAGGTCGAAGCGCTGGCGCTGCCCGGCAAAGTACTGGTCGAGTTGCGTGCGCGCCTGCGCCAGCACGGCTTGCGCGCTGGCGGCAGCGGCAGCGCTGGGGCTGCCAGAACCAGGCGCAGCGCCAGCCACACCCGTTGCATCCGCCGCCTGCCGGGCCCAAGCCGGCAGGGCCTGCTCGTCGGCAAACCACAGGCCGCACAAGTGGCTGGCGCTGGCCAGCAGCAGCAAGTCGCCCAAGGGGCTGGTGTGCAGGGCGCGCAGCAGGGTGGGGGCGGAGGTGACCATGGCGGCATCATACGCCGTGCCTACAATCGGGTGCGCTGGCTCTGCGTGGGTCAGTCCGATAAACATACACCTGTTGCGTCCGATCACCGCATGACCGCCTACGCTCCCACTTGCCCTGCACCCGTCTGCCCCGCCCCCGCCTTTGCGGCCAGCGCCTTCAAGGCTTACGACATCCGTGGCCTGGTGCCGGATGCGCTGAACCCGGCGTTCGCGCACGCGCTCGGGCGCGCCTTTGGTGCGCGCGCGCTGGCGCTGGGTGAGCGCACGGTGGCCGTGGGGCGCGACGGGCGCCTGAGCAGCCCGGCCTTGGCGGCGGCCCTGATCGCGGGTTTGCGCCGCAGCGGTGTCGAGGCGCTCGACTTGGGGCTGGTGACCACGCCCATGCTCTACTTTGCTGCCAGCACGCAGTGCCGCAGCGGCATCCAGATCACCGGCAGCCACAACCCCAAGGACTACAACGGCTTCAAGATGGTGCTGGGCGGGCGCGCCATTTACGGTGACGAAATCCAGTCGCTGCGCACGGCGATGGCGGCGCTGGATGGGGCGGGGGGCGAGCTGCCACCAGGGCTGGACAGCGCTGAAAGCGGGGCCGCAAACGGGGCCGACAGAGCGCAAGCCGAAGCCCCAGGCGCGCTGCGCACGCTGCGCATCGACGACGAATACATCGCGCGCATCGTGGCCGACGTGCGCCTGGCGCGCCCGCTCAAGATCGTGATCGACTGCGGCAACGGCGTGGCCGGCGCGAGTGCGCCGCGCCTGTTTCGCGCGCTCGGCTGCGAGGTGCTGGATCTGTACAGCGAAGTCGACGGCAACTTTCCGAACCATCACCCAGACCCGTCCAAGCCCGAGAACCTGCGCGAGCTGATCGCCAGCGTGCAGGCGCACGGGGCCGAACTCGGGCTGGCCTTCGACGGCGACGGCGACCGCCTGGGCATCGTCACGCGCAGCGGCCAGAACATCTTCCCGGACCGGCAGTTGCACCTGTTCGCGCACGACGTGCTGGCGCGCGTGCCGGGCGCTACCATTGTCTACGACGTGAAATGCAGCCAGCGCCTGGCCGCGTCCATCCGCGCGGCGGGCGGCGTGCCGCTGATGTACAAGACCGGGCACTCGCTCATCAAGGCCAAGATGCGCGAAATCGGCGCGCCGCTGGGCGGCGAGATGAGCGGGCACATCTTCTTTCAGGAGCGCTGGTACGGCTTCGACGACGGCAGCTACGCCGGCGCGCGCCTGCTCGAAATCCTCAGCCGCCACCCGGACCCGAGCGCCGTGCTCGAGGCGCTGCCGGGCAGCTTTGCCACACCCGAGCTCAACGTCGCCTGCGCCGAGGGCGAGCCGCACCGCCTGGTGGCCGAACTGCAGGCGCTGGCCGACTTTGCCGCCCCGGCCGAAGTCAACACCATCGACGGCTTGCGCGTCGACTGGCCCGACGGCTTTGGCCTGATCCGCGCCTCCAACACCACGCCGGTGCTGGTGCTGCGCTTCGAAGGCCAGACCGCAGCCGCCGCACAGCGGATTGAGGCCGAGATGTTGGCGCTGCTGCGCCGCGTCAAGCCCGACGCCGCCATTGGTGCGGCGGCGCATTGAGGGGATCGTGCCTGCGGTGTGTGCGCCGGGGTCGTGTGCGCGGGCCCATGCGCGACGGCAAGCTCGAGGCCACAAGGGGAAAGGCCGAGCCACGTTTGCAGGTGGGTGCTGCTCACGGACCCCACAAGCGAGCGCTGGGGTGGGTTGCGTCTGCAGCAGCAGACGGCCCCATTACATGTCCAGGCTGCGACAGCATTTGACCAACCCAAACCCGATGCAGGGTTTGCAGCGCCGATGCGCCATAATGGGCCGCAGCTTTAGGCACCGAACCGATGAAAAACTTCAACACCGCTGGCCCCTCGGTGGTGGGTGATCACTACCTGATCGACCCGCTGGCGCGCGTCGATTTGGCCGATGTCGAGGCGCTCATCGCCGCCAAGCGCTACTTCGTCCTGCACGCGCCGCGCCAGACCGGCAAGACCACGGCCCTGCTGGCGCTCATGGCGCACCTGAACGCGCAGGGGCGCTACCGTGCGCTGTACGTGAACATCGAAACCGCGCAGACCGCGCGCTCCGACGTCGAACGCGGCCTGACCTCCATCACCCAATCGGTGGCCGAAGCGGCGGCCCTGTACCTGCACGATACGCGCCTGCGCCAATGGCGCGAAGAACTGCGCCGCGACGGTGCCCACGACTGGCTGCGCGGCTTGCTCGCACGCTGGAGCGAAGCCGAGCCCGACCGCCCCTGCGTCCTCCTGCTCGACGAAGTCGACGCCCTGGTCGGCGACACGCTGATCTCGCTGCTGCGCCAGATCCGTGCCGGCTACGCGCAGCGCCCGGGGGCCTTTCCGCAGTCGGTAATCCTGTGCGGCG
>JBGFRU010000008.1:0-20437 GCA_041694945.1 Pseudomonadota bacterium | reverse complement strand
CGCGCCCGCAAAATCGAGGCTGCACCCCCCGATCTGGCCAAGATCGGAGACGAAATCTTGATTCCGGCAGCAATGGCGTGCTCATGGGGTGCGAACGGGAATTGAGGTCACGGATTCAGGATATACCCTGAAGCAGGTCGCACCATCAACGCAGCAGTCCGCATCCAGTTTTAATTTCGTATGCGGCACCTTGGCCCCCGGCGCATCGTCTGCCTTACCGAAGAAACCACCGAGTGGTTGTACCTGCTCGGTCAGGAAGCGCGTATTGTTGGCATCAGCGGCTACACGGTGCGGCCGCGCCGGGCCAGGGAAGAAAAGCCTAAGGTCAGTGCATTCATCACAGCCAAGCTGGACAAAATCCTGGCACTTGAACCAGACTGTGTATTCGGTTTTTCTGAGCTTCAGGCCGATATCGCAGCAGCCCTGATTCGCGCTGGTGTGCAGGTGACGGTGTTCAATCAGCGCAGTGTGGCCGAGATTTTTGCCATGCTCTACCAGGTGGCGGCGATGGTCGGCTGTGCGCCAGAGGGTATTCGGCATATCGAGCGCATGGAGCAGCATCTGGCTGCCATTGAACAAGCGGCTGCAGCGCTTGATGGGCAAGGCAAGCGGCGGCCCTGGGTGTTTTTTGAAGAATGGGATGCCCCGCACATCAGCGCCATTCGTTGGGTCTCTGAGCTGGTGGGCATCGCAGGCGGGCAGGATGTATTCCCAGAGCTTGCAAGCCAAGCCATGGGGAAGGATCGCATCATCGCAGACGGTATGCAGATTGTTCAGCGGGCACCCGACATCATTGTCGGGTCCTGGTGCGGGAAGAAGTTTCGCCCAGAGAAAGTGGCGGCCCGTCCCGGGTGGGAGCAGGTGCCCGCCGTACAACATGGGCAACTGTTTGAAATCAAGTCGGCCGACATCCTCCAGCCCGGCCCTGCCGCTTTGACCGACGGGGTAGATCAACTGCAGCGCATCATTCAAGACTGGCGGCTGAATTATGGTTGAGTGCCCGGCTATCGAACTGATTTTGGGTGGACAGAAGTCAGGCAAATCGCGTCTGGCCGAAAGCCGTGCCCAGGTCTGGCTGGCCGCTACTCCCCATAGGCGCGCGGTGTGTCTGGCCACCGGACTGGCCGGTGATGACGAGATGCGTCGCCGCATCGAGCGGCATCGGCTCGATCGGGCGGTTCGGTTGCCAAGTTTGATCACCTACGAAGAGCCCAGAGAATTGGCCCAGGCCTTGCTGCAACTGAGTCGGCCAGATACCTTGGTGGTGGTCGACTGCCTCACTACCTGGCTGACCCAGGCGCTGATGCCACCCCCCAACTGGGAGCCCGTGTCCAACATGGCCGCAGCGCGCCTGCAGTTGTGCGACACTTTGGCGAGCTTGCCAGGCCCGGTGGTCATGGTGGGCAATGAAATCGGCTGGGGCGTGATTCCGATGGGTGCCGAAGTTCGGCATTTCGTTGACGAGCTGGGTTTGTTGAACCAGGCGGTGGCCCAGGTCGCTGAACGTGTGACGCTGGTGTTGGCCGGGTGTACGGTGACGGTCAAGGGGGCTGGCAGATGGTGAGCCGTCACGCCCTTGGGTGGTGCAAGGTCTGGTGGGTGGTGCTGTTGGCCTGGGGTTGGGCCTTGGCAGGCGCAGCGCAGCCGATACACCTGCTCGACGACCGCGGCCAAACGCTGCGCTTGAGCGCGCCGGCGCAGCGGGTGGTGTCTTTGTTGCCGTCGCTCACTGAGAGCGTGTGCGCGCTAGGCCAGTGCCAGCGCCTGGTGGGGGTGGACCGTTACTCCAACTGGCCGGCGCAGGTGACGGCGCTGGCGCGCGTGGGCGGCGGTATCGACCCGAATCTGGAGGCGATCGTGGCGCTGCGGCCGGACCTGGTGCTGGCTTCGACCGCCACGCGCGGGCTGGAGCGTTTGCCGGCGCTGGGCGTGCCGGTGCTAGCGCTGCGCACCGACACCTGGGCCGACGCGCAGCAGGCGCTGGTGCGCGTGGGCCAGGCGCTGGGCCTGCCGCCGCAGCAGGCGCTGGGGCTGTGGCAGCAGGTTGAGGCCGAAGTCGGCGCGCTGGCGCAGGCGTTGCCGCCGCAGGCGCGCGGCGCGCGCGTGTACTTCGAGGTCAACCCGGCACCGTTTGCCGCTGGCCCCGCGTCGTTCATCGGCCAGACGCTGACGCGCCTGGGGGCGGGTAACATCGTGCCGCCCGAAATGGGCCCTTTCCCGCAGCTTAACCCGGAATTTGTGGTGCGCGCCGACCCAGACTTGATCATCGTCGCCGACTTCGGCTTGGCCGACCTGGGTGCGCGCCCGGGCTGGCAGCGCTTACGCGCGCTGCGCGAGCAGCGCGTGTGCGTGCTCAGCCCCGCTGCCGCCGACCTGGTGGTACGCCCCGGGCCGCGCCTGGCCGAGGGCGCGCGCCATTTGGCCGCTTGCCTGGCGCGGCTTGCACCCTTGGCACGCCAGCCGTGAGCGCAAGCGCCCATGCTGGCGCTCACGCCAGCTCTCGGCCCGGCACCCTGGCGGTGCTGCTGCTGGCGTGCGCCGCTGGGTTGGGTGTGCTGGGGCTGGGTGTAGGCAGCAGCGGCTGGGAGCCGCTGGGCCAGTGGTGGCACGAGCCGCTGGCGCGCCAGATTGTGTGGGACATCCGCGCCCCGCGCACGCTCGCGGCCTGGCTGGCTGGGGCGCTGTTGGCGTTGGCCGGGGCCATCGCACAGGGCTTGTTTCGCAACCCGCTGGCAGACCCGTTCTTGCTCGGCAGCGCCTCGGGGGCGGCGCTGGCGGTGGCGTTGCTGCTGGCCGGGTTCGGGGTTTCGCCCTTTGCCGCCGAGGCGCTGCATCGCCTGGGCCTGACCGGGGCCGCCTTCGCCGGGGCCACGCTGGCGGTACTGCTGGCGCTGGCGCTGGCACGCGGCGTGCAGCACACCTTGCGCCTGCTGCTGTGCGGGGTGGTGGTGGGCATGGTGTTGGGCGCTCTCGGGGCGCTGGTGACGCTGCTGCACCCGCACACGCTGCCCGTGATGCAAGCCTTCATGCTCGGCTCGACCGGCTTCGTTGGCTGGGCGGCGGTGGCCCTGATGGCGGCGCTGCTGCTTGGCGCTTTGCTGGCGGCGTGCGCCCTGGCGCGCGTGCTCGACGCCTTGAGCCTAGGCAGCGACACCGCGCGCAGCCTAGGGCTGCCGCTGCCGCTGGCGCAGGCGCTGCTGGTGCTGCTGCTGGCCTTGTGTACCGGGGCGGCGGTGGCGCAAACCGGCCTGATTGCCTTCGTTGGCCTGGTGGCGCCGCACCTGGTGCGCGCGCTGGTGCGCGTCACGCACGCCGCCTTGCTGGCCTTGTCGGCGCTGATGGGCGGCACCTTGCTGCTGGGGGCCGATTTGCTGGCGCGCGCCTTAATGGCGCCGCAGGAGCTGCCGGTGGGCGTGCTCACGGCAGTGCTGGGGGGCGGCTACCTGCTGTGGTTGGTGCACCGGCGCGGAGGCAGCGCATGAGCGCCGTGGCGCTGCACGCGCGCGGCCTGCGCGTACGCCTGGGCCAGGGGGTGCAGGCGCGCAGCGCGCTGGCGGGCATCGACCTGGACGTGCGCGCTGCGCGCTGGACCAGCGTCGTGGGCCCGAATGGTGCGGGCAAATCGACCCTGCTGCGTGCCTTGGCCGGCTTGCAGCCGCTGCAGCAGGGCGCGGTTGAGCTGCTGGGGCGGCCGCTGGGGCACTGGGGCCGGCGTGAGCGCGCGCGCACCCTGGGCTGGCTGGCGCAAAGCGGCGCGGCGGCCTTGAGCGCCGACGATTTGAGCGTGTTCGACGTCGCCCTGCTCGGGCGCCTGCCGCACCTGGGTTGGCTCTCCGCCCCCAGCGCTGCCGACCTGGCCGCGGTCGAGCGCGCCCTGCGCCAGACCCAAGCTTGGGACTGGCGCGCGCGGCCGCTGGGTGCGCTCTCGGGCGGCGAGCGCCAGCGCGTGTTGCTGGCGCGCCTGCTGGCGCTGGAAGCGCCGGTGCTGCTGATGGACGAGCCGCTGCTCAACCTCGACCCGCCGCACCAGGCCGACTGGATCGCGCTGGTGCGCGCGCTGGTGGCGACCGGGCGCACGGTGGTCAGCGTGTTGCACGAAATCAGCACCGCGCTGCTGGCCGACGAACTGGTGCTGCTGCAGCACGGGCAGGTGCAATTTGCCGGCCCCTGCCACGACCCGAACGGCCACGCCGCGCTGCTGCGCGTGTTCGAGCAGCGGCTCGAGATCGTCGCCGTGGGCGGGCGCTGGGTGGCCTTGCCTGCGCTGCCCTCTGCCTTGCACACCCCTTCGTTATCTGCTTGCAAACCTTGCCTCCCGCACCCATGAACGACTGCGCCCACCCCTGGTCTGTACCCGAAGTACCCGATCTCGAGCACCTGAACCCGCCCGAGCTGGCGCAGCACTTGCGCTTGTGCCTCGATGCCAAAACCAAACCCCTGGGCAGCCTGGGCCGCATCGAAACCCTGGCGCAATGGCTGGGCTTGATCCAAGGCCGGCTCGACCCACGGCTGGAGCAAGCGCAGTTGCTGCTTTTTGCTGCCGACCACGGCTTGGCGGCGCAAGGGGTTTCGGCCTACCCGAGCGCGGTGACGGCGCAGATGGTGCGCAACTTTCTGGCTGGCGGCGCGGCGGTGAGCGTGCTGGCGCGCCAACACGCGCTGGCCTTGACGGTGGTGGATGTGGGCGTGGCCTCACCCCTGCCACCGCAGCCGGGCTTGCAAGTGCGCAAAGTGGCGCTGGGCAGCGCCGATGCCAGCCGGGAGCCGGCCATGACGCCTGAGCAATGCGCTGCCGCGCTGGCCCATGGCGCCGACGCGGTGCGCGCGCTGCCGGGCAACGCCCTGTTGCTGGGCGAGATGGGCATAGGCAACACCTCGGCCGCCGCCTTGCTGCTGGCGCGGCTGGGTGGGCTGGCGCTGGACGATTGCGTCGGCGCGGGCAC
Organism: Pseudomonadota bacterium; assembly: GCA_041694945.1. Taxonomy (GTDB): domain Bacteria; phylum Pseudomonadota; class Gammaproteobacteria; order Burkholderiales; family Burkholderiaceae_C; genus Serpentinimonas. Next base: position 15,494 of record JBGFRU010000008.1, on the reverse strand, counting down.
CGGCCTGGACGCAGCCGGCGTGGCGCACAAGCGCGCTGTGTTGCAGCGCGTCTTGCACCTGCACGCGCACGCGCAAACGCCCCTGGAGGCCTTGGCTGCCCTGGGTGGGCTGGAGATTGCGGCCCTGGTGGGTGCGGCCTTGCAGGCGGCGGCGCAGCGCCGTGTCATCGTCGTCGACGGCTTCATCGTCAGCGCGGCTGTGCTGGTGGCGGCGCGGCTGCGCCCGGCGCTGCTGCAACGCTGTGTGTTTGCGCACCGCAGCGACGAGCGTGGCCACGCCGCGTTGCTGCGTTTGCTCAAGGCCGAGCCGCTGCTGGACCTTGGTCTGCGCCTGGGCGAAGGCTCAGGCGCGGCGCTGGCCTGGCCCTTGCTGGTGTCGGCTTGTGCCTTGCTCAACAACATGGCCAGCTTTGCGTCTGCCGGTGTCAGCGGTGCCAGCGCTGCTTGAGCGCGCAGGTGCGCGCCTGGCGCACGAGTTGCGCTGCTTTTTGCTGGCGCTGCAGTTCCTCACGCGCATCCCGGTCACCGGCCGGCTGGCCGAATGGGTGGGGTACAGCCCCGATTTGTTGCGCGCGTCGGCGCGCTACTTCCCGCTCGTTGGCGCGCTGTTGGGCCTGCTCACGGCCAGCGTGCTCGCCCTGGCGTGGTGCGCGCTGCCCACGGTGGCGGCAGCGGCTTGGGTGGCGGCGCTGCTTGCGCTGGCGGCGGGCCTGTTGCTCACCGGTGCCTTGCACGAGGACGGCCTGGCCGACACCTTTGACGGCCTGGGCGGCTCGGCGCAGCGCGAGCGTGCGCTCGAGATCATGAAAGACTCGCGCCTTGGCAGCTACGGCGCCCTGGCGCTGGTGCTGTCGCTGCTGCTCAAAGGCGCTGTGCTGGCGAGCCTGCTGCAAAGCGCGCTGGCGCTGGCTCTGCTGGCCCTGGTTTGGGGGCACACTGTCTCGCGCTGCGCACCCTTGTGCTTGCTGTACCGCTACCGCCATGTGGGTGACTTGGCCGGCGCCAAGTCCAAGCCGCTGGCCGACGGCATCGGTCGGATGGGTCTGCTTTGGGCTTGTGCGCAGGCCTTGGCGCTGCTGCTGGTCAGCGCTGCGGCGGTCAGCGCCTGGGCCGATCTGCCCTGGGGCGTGCTGCTGCTGGCGCTACTGGCCGCGTTGCTGGGGGCGGCTGGCGGCGCTTTTGTGCTGGCGCGTTGGCTGCTGCGGCGCCTGGGCGGCTACACCGGCGACGGCCTGGGCGCGACTCAGCAGGCCGCTGAAATCGGCTTGTGGCTGGCGTTGCTGCTGGCCGTTGCGCCGCGTTGGCCATGACGCAGGCGCACCAGGCCGCAGTCAGCCTTTGGCTGGTGCGCCACGCCCGGCCGATCCGCCCAGACGGCGGTAGCGTGGACGGCTATTGTTACGGCCAGCTCGACTGGCCGACTGAGCCGCACGCCAACGCCGAGCTCGCGCAGCGCCTGGCGCAGCGCCTGCCGCAGCAAGCCTTGCTGGTGAGCAGTTCGCGTCAGCGTTGCACCCGCCTGGCGCAGCAACTGCTGCAGTTGCGCCACGACTTGCACTACGCCGGTGCCGACGCGCGCCTGGACGAACTCCACTTTGGGGCCTGGGAGGGTCAGCGCTGGGACGACCTGGGCGCGGCTGCCCTGCAAGCCTGGGTGGACGACTTCGCTGCGCACGCGCCCGGCGGGGGAGAGTCGGTGCAGCGCTTGCTGGACCGTGTGGCGGCCGCTTGGCAGGCTTGGCAGGCCGCGCCCCTGCCGTGCGTGGTCTGGCTCTGCCACGCCGGTACGGCGCAAGCCCTGCGCTGGCTCTTGGGCTACGCGCACCCTGGGCCAAGCCAGGGCCTGCCGATTGCGCCTGCGCTGCCTAGGCCGCAAGCCCACACCTGGCCACGCTCAAACATCCCATTTGGCGGCAGCCTCATTTTCCCTAGGACATACCCTAAGTAGATGGAACTTTGGCCGTCGGCATAAGCTGGCTGTAAGCATCGGGTTCGACAGTGCCTGCCTGAGCGTTGCTTGGCCTTGGTTCGGCAGCGTTCTGGCGCGGCGGCGCTTGCTGCCGTTTCAGGTTGGAGGCTTGGCCCACTTCGGGCTGGCCCAGAAAGGAATCCTCTCATATGTCTAACCCCAGTACCAAAGACCCGGGCGCGCCCGGCCTCGAGTACGACGAAGCCAAGATCAAGCGCAAGCTTGGCGCGGCCATCGGTCTGCTGCTCATTTTTTGCGTCACCTACTTCGTCGCCGCCACCATCGCCACGCGCGAGTTCAAGGCCGTCGGCGGCATCGAAATCCTCGGTATGCCGCTGGCGCTCTACACCGGCATGCTGGTGTTCGTGGTCGGCCTGGTGGTCACCCGCATGTGCCTGAACCAAGACAAGGACAACTGAGATGGAAAATCCGATTGCCTTTGCGATTCTGGTCGTCAGCCTGGTCGCTGTCGTCTACATCAGTTGGTGGGGCAAGAAGCACACCAGCACCACCACCGACTTTTACGTCGCCGGCGGCAAGATCTCGCCGCGCCTCAACGGCTGGGCCATGTTCGGCGACTACTGCAGCGCCGCCAGCTTCCTCGGCGTCGCGGGTGCCATTGCGCTGGCCGGCATCGACAGTTGGTGGGTGGCCATCGGCTTCTTTGGCGCCTGGATCTTCGTGCTGGTGGCACTGGCCGGGCCGCTGAAGAGCTCAGGCAAGTTCACCGTGGCCGACGTGCTGGTGGGCCGCTTCGGTGGCCGCAGCCTGAAGTTCCTGGCCATGTTCACCACCGTCGTCATCGGCACGCTCTACTTGGTGCCACAGATCGTCGGTGCCGGGCACCTGTTCCAACTGCTGCTGGGCTGGGACTACATGATCACGGTGGTGGTTTCGGCCGTCATCATGGGCCTGATGGTGATTCTGGGCGGCATGATGGGCACCACCTACAACCAGGCGGTGCAAGGCGTGATCCTGCTCGCCGCCATGCTGCTGCTGTTCATCCTCGCGGTGCTGATCTACTTTGGCGGCAACCCGTTTGCCATCATCGCACAGGCCATGACCACCGTGCCGCCGACGCAAGCCGCGCCGATCATGGCCCAGGTGGTGGTACCGCCCACGCCCGAAGGCGCCTACGGCCCGTTCGTGCTCGCCGAAGCGGTGCGCGCCGGCTTTGCCAACCTGCCCAACGCGCTCACCCCGGGCGTGGCCACCCCCGACGTCTGGAACCAGCTCAGCCTGGTGCTCGGCCTGCTGCTTGGCGTGGCCGGTCTGCCGCACATCCTGATCCGCTTCTACACCGTCAAGGACGCCAAGGACGCCAAGAAAGGTGCCGAAATCACCATCATCGGCCTGGCCGTGTTCTACATCGCGGTGCTGTTCGTCGGCTTTGCCACCATGATGATCCTGTACCCGGCCCTGGTCGAAATGTTGCAGGCTGGCCAGCGTGGCCGCGCCACCAACATGGCGATTCCGCTGCTGGGCATGGAACTGGGTGGTGAGGTGGTGCTGGGCATCATCGCTGCCGGTGCCATGGCCGCGATGCTGAGTACCTCGGTCGGCTTGCTGATCTCGATGACCACCAGCCTGTCGCACGATGTCTACGCCGGCGTGCTGCGCCCGAACAGCACCGACCGTGAGCGTCTGGTGTTCGCCAAAGTCGGCGCCGTGGTGCTGACCGTGATCGCGCTGCTGGCCTCGGTCTGGCTCAAGGACCAGAACGTCGCCATCCTGGTGGCCATGTGCTTCGGTATTGCCGCCAGCACCTTTGCGCCGGTGCTGATCCTGTCGGTGTGGTGGAAGGGCCTGACCAAGGAAGGCGTGATCGCCGGCCTGGTGGTGGGCTTGATCGTCTCGCTGACCTTCACCTTCGCGCGCTTCTCGGCCGTGCCCGAAATCGCGGGCATCCGCGTGCTGGGCAACCCGGCGCTGTATGGCGTGCCGGCAGCGTTGATCTCGATCATCGTCGTCAGCCTGTTGACCAAAACCACGGGCAACGCACGCGAGTTCCTGGCCGCTGCGCACCGCAACTGAAGCGCTCTTTAGGAACGCTTGAAAACCCGCCGCAAGGCGGGTTTTTTTATGGATGCATGCCTCGGTGCAAAGCGGGTGTTGCGTGCGCGCCCGGTGGCGCCGGTGGTGGTGGCGTGCATGGCGGGCAGACTGGCTGGCGCTGCCGCCCAGCCGCCCAGCCGCTCAGAGCTGATTGACCGGGTACAAGCGCGCCAGCGAGCCTTGCACGCTCTTGACCACGGCAAAGGCGTTTTTCAGGTGTCCGCGTTCGAGGTTGGAAAGCTCGTCGGGGCGCAGGTAGTTGTCGGCGGCGTGGCCTTCGGACATGCGCTGCGCCTGGTGCTGCAGCCGCAGCGTACCCAGAAACTCGTGCGCGTCGATCAGGTCGCGCACCCGTTCGGGCGTGATGGCGCCGCTGTCGGCGGCGATCTGCAGCCGGTCGCGGGTGTTGACCGCATCCGAGCCTGCAGCGAGCGCATAAAAGCGCGCCATGTCGGTGATCGGGACGATGCCCTGCATTTTGAGATCCACGCAGCCCTCGTGCGCGCCGCCTTTGATGAGGCTGATGTTGCCCAGCCAGTTCAGCGGCGGCTGGCGCTGCAGCGCGTTGCCCGCCAAGGGCACCAGAAAGCTCTTGTTGCCGCGCGTGCGCTGCACCACTTCGGCGCGCAAGGTGTCGATCAGGGCCGCCTTGCCATAGACGAAACGCTGATCGAAAAACACGCCGGTGAGCATCAGCGCCTCGGGCTCGGGGAAGGCGATCCAATGGTGAAAATAGGCGCGCCACTTTTGCAGCGGCTGGCGCCACTGGTCGGTCATGGCCATCATCTCGCCCGGGCAATGGACGTAGCCGCAGGCAGCGAGCCCGTCGCAGACGAAGCGCGACAGTTGCTGGAAGTAGGCACCGTGCTGCACTGGGTCGTAGTCGTCGGCCAGCACCATGCAGTTGTCCTGGTCCGACTTCGCGGTCTGCTCGTTGCGCCCCTGCGAGCCGGCTGCCACCCAGGCGTAATCCACCGGCGCCGGGCCGAACTGCAATTCGCCCAGTTGCAGCAGGCGCGCGCTCAGGGCGTCGGTGATGGCGCTGACGATGTGGCCGGTGCTGTAGGCGCTGGCTTCGGCGGCGGCCAGGCTCTGCTGCAGCAGCTTGATGCGCGCACTGGTCTGCACCAGCCCTTGCAGCGAGTCTTGGTTGTAGATGGCGCCGGCCAGATAGACCGCCGAATTGCTCTGGCGCTCGCTCAAGTCGCTGCCGGTGATCATGCCCGCCACGGTCTGCCCGTCGAGCACCGGCACATGGTGGATGTTGTGGCGTGCCATGAGCAGCAGCGCATCGAAGGCCGGGCGCTCGATGTCGACGGTCAGCGGCGCCAGGGTGGCGATCTCCAGGATCGGGCGCGAGGTATCGAGCCCGGCGGCCACCACGCGGTTGCGCAGATCGCGGTCGGTGATGAGGCCAAACAGGGCCCCGTCCTGCACGATCAACACCGAGGAGATGCGGTGCTCGCGCATCAGGCGCGCGGCTTCGATGACCGGGGTTTGCGGCGGCAGCGTGACCGGCGCGCGCTTGAGCAGGCTGCGCACCGGGGTGGTCATCAGGGTGGTGGAGGCGTCGCTGCCGTGTGTGGGGGTGGGGTCGGTCTGGGTGTTCATGCGTGTGTGCGGGCAATCGCTCGAAATTCGCATCTTAAACCCAGGCCGGATTCGGGGCTGCTGGCTGGAATTTTTATCAGAGCGACGCAGACCAGCCGGGATTGGGCGACAATGCGGCCAACTTCAGACAGGGACCCTTCCATGCCCAGCGTTCCCCAATCTCTTTGCGCCGGCTTGCTGCAGCGGCCAACGAGGTGCGCACCATGACGCAGCCACTCCCTCTCGCGGCGTGGGCGCGGCGGGCATGGGCAGGTGTGGCGCTCATGCTTGGGCTGGGCGCTGCGGCAGGTTCGGCCACTGCGGTGGCCGCCACGCCCACGGCTGCGCTGCAACCGCCGCCGCTTTCTGCGCCGCTGCCCGCGCCCACGGCGGACGGGACCCATTTGCCCCCCTTGGGGCCGCCGGCCTGGACCGACGAAGCGCCACAGCTTTCGCGCTGGATCGAGCAGGGTTTCGCGGCGCAGCAGCGCGGCGAGGTGCTGCTGGCGGCCGAGCGCTACTGCGCGGCCGCGCGTTTTGGCAGCACCGAGGCCCAGTACCGGCTGGGGCGGCTGTTTTTGGAGCGCATCGATGCCCAAGGCCGGCTCGAGGGGCGCGCGTTGCTGGCCATGGCGGCGCAGGGTGGGCACGAGCAGGCCGTGCTGGCCGTGATGCACACCGGCTTTGCCGAGGCGGTGCCCGATTGTCTGCTGACAGGTGCCGCACCGCAATTCGCCCTTGCGGCCGCACCAGCGGCCCCCGCATCGCCGGTGGCCGAGGCGGTGGTGCCCTTCGAGGTGGTGCATCGTTTCATCGACGCGCTGCCGCCCGAGCGCCAGCGCTACGCCGAGCTGATCCAGCGCTTGGCGCCGCACTTCCAAGTCGATTACCGCTTCGCGCTGGCGGTGGCACGGGCCGAATCGAACTTCAACCCCAGCGCCGTGTCGCCCAAAAACGCCATGGGCCTGATGCAGCTCATCCCCGAAACCGCCGCCCGCTTTGGCGTGCGCTACCCCTTCAACCCGGAGCAAAACGTGCGCGGGGGCCTGAGCTACTTGCGCTGGTTGCTGGAGCGCTTCAATGGCGATGTGGCGCTGGCGGCGGCGGCCTACAACGCCGGCGAAGGCGCGGTGGACCGTTTTGGCGGCATCCCGCCGTTTCGTGAAACGCAGGAGTACGTGCGACGCATCCTGAACTTTTACCGCGCCCCGCTGCACGTCTGGCCGCCGCAGCGCTGAGCGCTGAGCGCTGAGCGCTGAGCGCTGAGCGCTGAGCGCTGAGCGCTGAGCGCTGAGCGCTGGGCACGGCACCTGTGCCGTTGCTGGCGCGCATTCGACGCCTGCCCACAGAGATCCAGATCTCACAGCTCCAGCTCTTGCCGGATCAGGGTGGCGATCTCTTCGATCGATTTGCTGGTGGTGGACAGGGTGCGGATGCCGGTGCGGCGCATCATGGCTTCGGCTTCGGCCACCTCGTAGCGGCAGTTCTCGAGGCTGGCGTAGCGCGAATTCGGGCGCCGCTCGTGCCGGATTTCGCTCAGGCGCTGGGGCTCGATGGTCAGGCCAAAGAGCTTTTTCTTGTGCGCCAGCAGCGGCGGTGGCAGCTGGCGGCGCTCGAAGTCTTCGGGGATGAGCGGGTAGTTGCTGGCCTTGAGGCCAAACTGCAGCGCCAGATAGAGCGAGGTCGGCGTCTTGCCGCTGCGGCTCACGCCCACCAAAATCACGTCGGACTGCGCCAGGTCTTTGTTGGTTTGGCCGTCGTCGTGGTCGAGCGTGAAGTTGATGGCCTCCATGCGGTCGTGGTACTCGCGGCTTTTGGCGACGTCAGAAAAGCGCCCGACGCGGTGGTTGGACTTGATCCCAAGCTCGTGCTCAAGCGGCGCGATGAAGGTGCCGAACATATCGATCAGCATGCCCTTGCAGTGGCCGTGCAGCACCTGCAGCACATCGGGGTTGACCACGGTGGTAAAGACCAGCGGCCGGCGGCCATCGACATCGGCCGCGTGGTTGATCTGGCGCAGCGCCTGGTGCGCTTTGTCGGCGTCGTCGATGAAGGGCAGGCGCACGCGGCGCGGCTCGATCTCGAACTGCGCCAAGATGGCTTTGGCAAAGGTTTCGGCGGTGATGCCGGTGCCGTCGGAAACAAAAAAGGCGGTGCGGTGCGACATGCGGTGCGACACAGGGTGCGGGTTTTACAATCCACGCATTATCCCGCCCCGGCGCCGGGCCCCGCCGTTGCTCGCTTAGCTGTCCTTGCCGCCCCCACGAACGATGGGGCGCTGGTCGGGCTGTGCACGCCAGCGCCCGGCCAGCCGCGCGCCGCACGCTGCGCGCTGTGGCCAGCCGTGGGCGGTTGACCGGTTTTTTAACTTTGGAGCCCTGCATCATGTCGCAACTGTTTGACCCGACCGCTTTGGTCGTGCCCTTCGAGCAACTCAGAATGACCGACGTCGAGGCCGTGGGTGGCAAAAACGCCAGCCTCGGCGAGATGATCTCGCAGCTGCCGCAAGGCGTGCGCGTGCCCACCGGTTTTGCCACCACGGCGCACGCGTTCCGGCAATTTTTGGCCGCCGACGATCTGCACCAGCGCATCCAGGCCAAGCTCGACGCGCTCGACACCGACGACGTGCGCGCGCTGGCGCAGTGCGGGGCCGAAATCCGCGCCCTGGTCGAGGCGCAGCCCCTGCCGGCGGCGCTCGAGCAGGCGATACGCGCCGCCTTTGCGCAGCTCGATGGCGCCAGCAGCCAAGCCAGTTATGCGGTGCGCTCCTCGGCCACGGCCGAAGACCTGCCCGACGCCTCGTTTGCCGGGCAGCAGGAAACTTTTTTGAACGTGCACGGCATCGACGATGTGCTGCACAAAATCAAAGAGGTCTTTGCTAGCCTCTACAACGACCGCGCCATCAGCTACCGTGTGCACAAGGGTTTTGCGCACGCCGAGGTGGCGCTCTCGGCCGGGGTGCAGCGCATGGTGCGCTCCGACTTGGGCGCGGCCGGCGTGGTGTTCACCATCGACACCGAGTCGGGCTTCGAGGACGTGGTGTTCATCACCAGCAGCTACGGGCTGGGCGAAACCGTGGTGCAAGGGGCGGTGAACCCAGACGAGTTTTACGTCCACAAACCAATGCTGCAAGCCGGCAAGCAGGCCGTGATCCGGCGCAACCTGGGCTCCAAGCTGTTGCAGATGGTGTTTGCCACGCCCGAGCAAAAAGCGCGCAGCGGCAAGCTGGTGCAGACCATCGAGGTGCCGGTGGAGCAGCGCAACCGCTACAGCCTGAGCGAGGCCGAGGTGCTGCAGCTGGCCCACTACGCGCTGGTGATCGAGCGCCACTACGGCCGCCCGATGGACATCGAATGGGGCAAAGACGGGCTCGACGGCCAGATCTACATCCTGCAAGCGCGCCCGGAAACCGTCAAGAGCCAGGCCGCCGGCCAGGTGGAGCTGCGCTACCAGCTCAAGGGCCAGGGCGCGGTGCTGGCCACGGGGCGCGCCATCGGGCAAAAAATCGGCACCGGGCCGGTGCGTCTGGTGCAGCACATCAGCGAGATGGACCAGGTGCAGCCCGGCGACGTGCTGGTGACCGACATGACCGACCCGAACTGGGAGCCGGTGATGAAGCGCGCCAGCGCCATCGTCACCAACCGCGGCGGGCGCACCTGCCACGCCGCCATCATCGCGCGCGAGCTCGGCATTCCGGCTGTGGTTGGCTGCGGCGACGCCACCGAGGTGCTCAAGGACGGCACCCTGGTGACCGTGAGCTGCGCCGAGGGCGACACCGGCCACATTTACGACGGCCTGCTGGAGACCGAAATCTCTGAAGTGCAGCGCGGCACCATGCCCGAGCTCGACCTGAAGATCATGATGAACGTGGGCAACCCGCAGCTGGCTTTCGACTTTGCCCAGATTCCCAACGCCGGCGTGGGGCTGGCGCGGCTCGAGTTCATCATCAACAACAACATCGGCGTGCACCCGAAGGCGATCCTCGACTACCCGCAGATCGACCCCGACCTGAAGAAAGCGGTCGAATCCGTGGCTCGCGGCCACGCCAGCCCGCGCGCGTTCTACGTCGATAAAGTGACCGAGGGCGTGGCCACCATCGCCGCCGCCTTCTGGCCCAAGCCGGTGATCGTGCGCTTGAGCGACTTCAAGAGCAACGAGTACCGCAAACTGGTGGGCGGCAGCCGCTACGAGCCCGACGAAGAAAACCCGATGCTGGGCTTCAGGGGCGCGGTGCGCTACCTGAGTGCCGACTTTGGCGAGGCCTTTGCCATGGAGTGCGAGGCCATCCGGCGCGTGCGCGAGCCCATGGGGCTGGACAACGTGCAGGTGATGGTGCCCTTTGTGCGCACCCTCAAGCAGGCCGAGCAGGTGGTGGAGCTGCTGGCCAGCTTTGGTTTGAAGCGCGGCGTCAACGGCCTCAAGCTGATCATGATGTGCGAAATACCTAGCAACGCCATTTTGGCCGAGCAGTTTTTGCAGTATTTTGACGGCTTTTCGATCGGCTCCAACGACCTGACCCAGCTCACCTTGGGGCTGGACCGCGATTCTGGGCTCGAGCTGCTGGCGCAGGACTTCGACGAACGCGACCCGGCGGTGACGGCGCTGATCGCGCAAGCCATTCAGGCCTGCCGCGCACAGGGCAAGTACATCGGCATCTGCGGCCAAGGCCCGAGCGACCACCCCGACTTTGCGCGCTGGCTGCTGCAGCAGGGCATCGGCTCGATCTCGCTCAACCCCGACACCGTGATCGAGACTTGGAAGCAGTTGGCGCAGTGAGGGGGCTTTAGCCGCTCATGGTGGGGGGGCGAGAGCCGCCCCTACCCGGCCCCTCGCCTAGTGCTTGGGCTGTGGTGCCCGCAGCAGCGCGGCGATGGGTTGCAGATCGTCCGCGGTAAGCACGCCGCTGGCTTGGCGCAGGCGCAGGCTGCCCAGCAGCACCTCGTAGCGGGCGCGCGCCAGCTGGGTTTTGGTGTCAAAGAGCTGGCTTTGGGCGTTGAGCACGTCGAGGTTGATGCGCACCCCAACCTCGAGGCCGAGCCGATTGGCCTCCAGCGCGCTCTGGCTGGAGGCTTGCGCGGCTTGCAGCGCCTGCACCTGCCCGATGCCGGAGACCACACCGAGGTAGGCGCTGCGCGTGGCTTGGGTGACGCCGCGCTGGGCTGCGTCGAGCTCGGCGCGGGCGCGGGTGTGCAGGGCCACGGCTTCTGCGATGCGGTTTTGCAGCGCGCCGCCGCTGTAGAGCGGCAGGTTGAACTGGATGCCGACGCTGGCGTCGCGCTGGCGCACGTGGCCGCTGGCCGGCTGTGCCGGGTTGGGGCTGCGGGCAAGCTGGAGCTGGGCCGTGGCATCGACGGTGGGGCCGCGCGCGGCCTGCGCCCGCTGCACCTCGAGTGCGGCGATCTGCAAGCCGGCCTCGGCCTGGCGCAGCAAGGGGTGCGCGGTTTGCGCGCGCTCGACCCAACTGGGCAGGGCGGTGGTGGGCGATGCTGCAGGGGAGGAGGTAGCAGCGGGTGTGGTGCCTAGGCCGGCGGCTGGGGTGGTGGCGGTAGCAGCAGGGGCACCGGGCAAACCCGGCAGCGCGGGCAGGGCCACGCCTTCGGGCAGGTGCCACGGGCGCACCGGGCTGCGGCCGACCAGTTGCTCGAGCGCGAGCTGGTTCACCTGCAGCTCGTTGGCGGCGGCGATCTGCTGCGCGCGCACGAGGTCGAAGCGCGCCTGCGCCTCGCGCACGTCGGTGACGGTGGTGGCGCCGACTTCGAACATGCGCCGGGCGGCGGCGAGCTGCTCGGCCACGGCTTGCTGTTGCGCTTCGATGAAGCGCAGCCGGTCTTGCGCCGCCAGCACGTCGAAGGTGGCTTGGGCGGTGCGCACGATCAGGTCTTGCTCAGCGCTTTGCAAGCGCGCCTGCGCCGCCTGCAAGGCCCATTGCGCCTGTTGCAGCGCCAGTTGGTTGGCCGGGCGAAACAGCGGCTGGCTGGCGCCCAAGGTGAGCTGCTGCTGGTTGAGCAGGCGGTCGGGCCCGGGCAGGCTGCTGTCGCGGTGCGTCCAAGAAGCGCCGCCGCTCAAAGCCACGCTGGGGCGCACGCCGGCTTGGGCTTGGGCGGCGCGGGCGCGGTCGGCCTCAAATTGGGCAAGTGCGGCCTCAAAACTGGCGTCGTGGGCGCGTGCGGCGGCAAAGAGCTCGGGTAGGTTCTGGGCTTGGGCGCTGCCTAGCGCAAACAATCCGGCCAGCAAGCCAGCCAAGGCGCAGGCCACCGGCGCCCGTTTAAATGCGCTAGAGCGGGCGCGCCGCAGGGGGTTCTTCATGGCTAGGGGCGGATCAAAACTGGAAACGCGGGGCTTCGGGGAAGCCGCGCAGTCGCGGGGCCACGGTGTCCCACGGCTGCTCGGTGTAGTAGCTGGCCGGGCCGGTGCGGCGCACCAAGGTGGCGCGCATGATCGGCTCTTGACCGACGATGGCAAACAGGCGCCCGCCGGTCTTAAGCAAGGCCAGCAGATCAGCGGGCACCTCGGCCACCGAGCCGCTGAGCACAATCGCATCGTAGGGGGCGTTGCTGCCGCAGGCGGCGCAGCGCTGGGCGGCGGCGTCGGCGCAGCGCACCTCGACGTTGTCGATGCCGGCGGCGTGCAGCTTCTGGCGCGCCTGCTCGGCCAGCGCCGGGTCGATCTCCAGGCTCAGCACGCGCGCGCTCAGGCGGCCCATGAGTGCGGCCATGTAGCCGGAGCCAGTGCCGATTTCGAGCACGGTGTCGGTGTCTTGCAGGGCCAGATCTTGCAGCGCACGGGCTTCGATCTTGGGTGCCAGCATGCACGCTCCTTCGACCGCCGGCTGGCACAGCGGGATTTCAACGTCGGCCAGCGCCAGCGAGCGGTAGGGGGCGGGGGCGAAATCTTCGCGCTTGAGCTGGCCCAGCAGCTGCAACACCCGCGCATCGAGCACCTCCCAAGGCCGAATCTGCTGTTCGATCATGTTGAAGCGGGCTTGTTCGAAGTCGAAGGCGGGTAGGGCGGGGCTCATGGCAGACTCCAAGGGGGCAGAGGGTAAGTTTGCAGGCGATTTTAGCGGACGGTCTGCAAGGGCTCTCGAGCGTTGTTCAATGCCCGGCCCCAGGTGCAGCCCCGAGCAATGCAGTCCCGAGCAGCTGGCGCAAGCGGTACAGCGCCTCGAGTGCCTCGCGCGGGCTCAAGGCGTCGGGGTCGAGCGCAGCCACGGCTTGCTCGAGGGCGCTTGGGGGCAGCGCAGCGGCGACCTCGGGTGCTGGAGGCTGCGCGTCTGGGGTCTGCGCGGTGTCCCAGGGCTCGGCGGCTTCGAAGGCGGCGCTGGGCGCGGGGGCAAACAGGTCGAGCTGCGCCTGCGCCGCTGCGCTGTGCGCCTCGAGCGCGTGCAAGAGCTGGCGCGCGTGCTGCAGCACGGCGGCGGGCACACCGGCCAGCCGCGCCACCTGCACGCCGTAGCTGCGGCTGGCTGGGCCAGGCTCGATCTGGTGCAAAAACACGATCTCGCGCCCGTTTTCGACCGCGCTCACGTGCACGTTGAGCGCGGCGGCGTGCTCGGCCGGGAAGCGGGTGAGCTCGAAGTAGTGGGTGGCAAACAGGGTGCAGGCGCGCACCTTGTCGTGCAGGTGGCTGGCGATGGCGCTGGCCAGCGCCAGGCCGTCAAAGGTCGAGGTGCCGCGGCCGATCTCGTCCATCAGCACCAGGCTGTGCGCGCTGGCGCGATGCAGGATCTGTGCCGCCTCGCTCATCTCGACCATGAAGGTGGACTGGGCGTTGGCCAGATCGTCAGCGGCCCCGATGCGGGTGTGGATGGCGTCCAGCGGCCCCAAGCGGCAGCGCTGCGCCGGCACGTAGCTGCCCATGCTGGCCAGCAGCGCGATCAGCGCCACCTGGCGCATGTAGGTGGATTTGCCGCCCATGTTGGGGCCGGTGACGATCTGCAAGCGCGCCTTGGGGCCGAGCACGGTGTCGTTGGGGGTAAAGGCGGTGTGGCTCTCGGCCAGCCGCGCCTGCACCACCGGGTGGCGGCCGGCACGGATTTCGATACCGGGCTCGAGGCTGAACTCGGGCGCGCACCAGTCCAGCGTGAGCGAGCGCTCGGCCAGCGCGCACAGGGCGTCGAGCGTGGCCAGCGCGCGCGCCAGTTCGGTGAGCGCGCTCAAGTACGGTTGCAGCTGTTCCAGCAGCGCCTCGTAGAGCCATTTTTCGCGCGCCAGGGCGCGCTCTTGGGCGCTCAGCACCTGGTCTTCAAAGGCCTTGAGCTCTGGGGTGATGAAGCGCTCGGCGTTTTTCAGGGTCTGGCGGCGCCGGTAGTCGGTGGGCACCCGATCGAGCTGGCCTTGGGTGATTTCGATATAAAAGCCGTGCACCTTGTTGTATTGCACGCGCAGGTTGGCAATGCCGCTGCGCGCGCGTTCGCGCGCCTCGAGCTCGAGCAAAAAGGCGTCGCAGTTGGACTGCAGGGCGCGCAAGCCATCGAGCTCGGCGTCGTGGCCGTGGTTGATCACGCCGCCTTCGCGCAGCTGCGCCGCCGGTTCGGGCAGCAGGGCGCGCTGCAGCAGGTCGGCGCAGCCGGGTGGCGGGATCAGGTGCTGCGCCACCCGTGTCAGCAGCGCGGATTCGGCCGGTGGGACGGTGCGGGCCGGCTGCGGCACAGCGCCGCTTTGCAGCAGCTGCGCCAGCACGGCGGCGCGCTGCAGCGTCTGCGCCAGACCTGCCAGCTCGCGCGGGCGCACTTGGCGCAGCGCCAGCCGCGCCGCGATGCGCTCCACGTCGGCCGCGCCGGCCAGCGCCTGGCGCAGCGGCTGCTGCAGGTGCTCGCGCAGCACGCCGATGGCTTGCAGGCGCTCGAGGGCCGGCGTGCGGTTGCGCGGCGGCTCCAGCAGCCAGCGCCGCAGCAGCCGGCTGCCCATGCTGGTCTGGCAGCTGTCGAGCAGCGCAAACAGCGTCGGGCTGGGTTCGCCGCGCAGGGTCTGCGTCAGCTCCAGGTTGCGCCGGGTGCTGGGGGGCAGCTCGATCAGTTCGTCGGGCCGCGCCACGCGCAGGGTGGCCAGGTGCGCCAGCGCCCGCCCTTGGGTGTGCTCGGCATAGTCCAGCAGCGCCGAGGCGGCCGCATGGGCCAGCGGCAAATCCTGCGCGCCCCAGCCGGCCAGGCTGGCGGCCTGCAACTGCGCGCACAGCTTGCGCAGCCCCAAGGCGCTATCGAAGGCCCAGGCCGGGCGCGCTGCCAGGCTCAGGCGTGCTGGCCCGGCCGCGCCCGTGCCTCCTGCCAGAGCCGGCCACTGGCGCTGCAGCTCCTGCAGCTCGCGGGTGCTGGAATCGGCCAAGTCGGCGCTGTAGAGCAGCTCGCTGGGCCCGATGCGCACCGCCCAAGTGGGCAGCTCGTCGCTGCGGCACTGCGCCAGCTGCAGCTCGCCCAGCGTCAGGTTGAGCCACGCCAGGCCCAGCGTCTGGCGCGGCCCCCAGTGCAGCGCCAGCAGCACCGGCTCGGCTTTGTCGGGAAGCAGCTCGGCCTCGGTCAGGGTGCCGGGCGTGAGCACGCGCAGCACCTGGCGCTCGACCGGCCCCTTGGCCGTGGCCGGGTCGCCCACTTGCTCGCAAATGGCCACCGACTCACCGTGCTTGAGCAGCCGCGCCAGGTAGTTTTGCGCCGCATGAAAGGGCACGCCGGCCATGGGGATCGGCTCGCCGGCCGAGTGGCCGCGCCGTGTCAGGGTGATGTCGAGCAGGCGCGCGGCCTTGTGCGCGTCTTCGTAAAACAGCTCCCTGAATCCGTGCCCCCACCCAGCCACCCCCTCCTTCCAGGCCAAGCAGCATGATCCTGCCTCCCCCTGAGCCCAGCGCAGCGCGTCTGCCCGCTCACTTTTTGAGCAAACGGCATCAC
>JBGFRU010000019.1:0-2993 GCA_041694945.1 Pseudomonadota bacterium | reverse complement strand
CTGAAACCATCTTTGCCCAAGCACTGGCGGCCATCGAGACCGAGTCCACCGGTGCGTCCAGCAGTGCGACCGCCGCCGGTGTGCGCACGCTGACCCAGCAGCATGAGCTCATCCGCGACGCGGATGAGTACGCAGATCTGTTTGCGCACGCTGCGGCCGTCACAGCCACGAGCACGCTCGCCGCCGCCACTGCAAACACCACCACCAACACCAACACACCTGGAGTTCAGCCATGAACATGATCGAGATCGAACGCGCGCTGCGCGAGCTGCGTCTGTCCGGCATTGCCGAGACCCTGTCCACCCGCGTGATGCAGGCTCAGGCCGCTCAGGAGCCCTTCCTGGAGACCTTCGCCGCCATGCTGCAAGACGAGCTGGACCGCCGGCGCTCTCGCCTGACCGAGCGCCGCTTCAAACGCTCGGGCCTGGATGAGCGTCCCTCGCTGGTTGACTTCGACTGGCGCTTCAACCCGAAGCTGCCGCGCAGCGCCTGCTTCGAATTGCACACCCTGAAGTTCATCGGCGAGGGCGCCAATGCGCTGATCATCGGCAAGCCGGGCACCGGCAAGAGTCATGTGGCCAAGGCCGTGGCCTACCAGGCCACGCTGCAGGGCTATGACGCGCGGTACCTGCAAGCCGACACCGAGTTTGCTCACTACGCGTTGGCCAGCGACTCAGAGCGCACCGAGCTGCTCAAGGACTGGGTCGCGCCGGACCTGCTCGTCCTCGATGACCTGTTCCTGGCCAGGCGCATCAGCGAGCACGCCGCCGAGGTGCTGCAGGCCATCGTGCACCAGCGCTACAAGCTGCGCCGCTCCATCGTCATCACCTCCAACCGCGTGGTGCAGGACTGGGGCAAATATCTGGGCGACGCCACCATGGCCACCACCATCCTGGACCGACTCATGCACCGCTGCGCGATGCTGGAGTTCGAGGGCAAGAGCTACCGCCTCAAGGAGGCCGCTGCACGCATCGCCGTTGGACCTGAGTCGTCATAATCCGGCGGTCCTGCCTGGGGGAATTTGGGGTGGCCAAGGGTGGGGGAATTTGACCTGGCCATCGGGGACACGCGGCCACGGATCGCTCTCGGGCAGGGCCAGCGGTGGCGCGGTGGTGAGCAGGCAGGCGGCGGTCACGTCGAGGGCGTCGTGCGGGCTTTGCAGCGAAAAAAAGGTGCGCCAGTACTCGCGCCCCCGCGTCAGCGACGACAACGCCTTTGTGGAAAGCTTGTTTCGCACCGCCAAGTACAGGCCGCAGTACCCCGAAGCAGGGTTTGCCGACTTGCAGGCTGCGCGCCAGTGGGCGAGTAATTTCGTGCATTGGTACAACCATGAGCACCGCCACAGTGGCATACGCTGGCGTCACGCCGGCGCAGCGCCATGCCGGACTAGACCAACAGATTTTGCAAGTACGCCACGCCCTCTACGCCCAAGCCCGCGAAGACAACCCGCTGCGCTGGTCTGGCCCCACGCGCGACTGGTCACTCATCAAAACCGTCACCCTCAACCCTGAACGAACGGAGGTGCAAAACGCTGCCCTGACGCGTAGCATTACGCAGCCCATGGCTGCTTGAGGACGCGACAAGTGGCTTGACATGTACCGTGCGCGTACCTGGTCGGGAGTGTCGTCCGCGTTCAGATCGGCCATCAGTTCGGCGACCGAGCCGAACTGCGTCACGCGGCCGGCGCGGCTATCCGCAATCGCTTCCTCGGTTTCTTTCCGTCCCATCACACCCCCACACTGAAATTGTCTTGCTCGGATCATTGAGGTTATCACTTGGAGCTAGGTTCGGATAGATTGTGCTTTTGCAAATGAGCCTGCCGGGTTAGAGTGGGCGCGTTTAGTTATACCCAAATGAACCGAAGGGAAAGTGCGTTGACAAACATCAGCCTGGCGCTCCGAGATCGCCTAGAACACCATCAAATCATCATCTACTTCGCGGCCGTCGTAGTCGCGGCGGCCGTCGCGCTCCTGGTACCGGGCACCGACGCGCTGGAAGGGGCGATCAATCCGGCGCTGGCCCTGATGCTCTTCGTCACCTTCTTGCAGGTGCCGCTTGCTGACTTGGGCCGCGCCTTCACACGCATTCGCTTCTTGGGTGCGTTGCTGACCACCAACTTCCTGATCGTGCCGTTGCTGGTCGCGCTCCTGGTGCAGTTCCTGCCGGCCGACCCGATGGTGAGGCTCGGCGTGCTGCTCGTGCTCCTGACGCCCTGCATCGACTACGTGGTGACGTTCTCGCACATCGGCCGCGCCGACGCCCGTTT
This sequence comes from Pseudomonadota bacterium, assembly GCA_041694945.1. GTDB lineage: Bacteria > Pseudomonadota > Gammaproteobacteria > Burkholderiales > Burkholderiaceae_C > Serpentinimonas. Next base: position 727 of record JBGFRU010000019.1, on the reverse strand, counting down.
GCTGCTGGCCGCCACCCCGATGCTGCTCATTGCGCAAATGCTGCTGCTGCCGGCTTACCTGCGCGTGTTCCTGGGCGACGCAGCGGCCGAGCTGGTGCATCTAGGCCCGTTTGTTCATGCGTTTGTGTGGCTGATCGCCATCCCGCTTGTCCTGGCCGCCCTGGTGCAGTTATGGGCGGCCCGCAGCGGGGCCGGCCAGCGTGTCGCGGCGGGCCTTGGTCTGCTGCCGGTGCCGGCGACGGCGCTGGTTCTGTTCGTCGTCGTGGCTGCGATGGTGCCCCAGCTCGGGGCCGCCATCGAACCCGCTTTGCGGGTGATTCCGCTCTATGTGGCGTTCGCAGTGGTCGCACCCCTCATTGGCTGGACGGTTGCCCGTCTATCGCGCCTCGATGCACCGGCTGGCCGGGCCGTGGCGTTCAGTGCGGGCACGCGCAATTCCCTGGTGGTGCTGCCGCTGGCCCTGGCGGTGCCGGGAGCTATTCCGGTGCTGCCGGCCATCATCGTGACGCAAACGATGGTCGAGCTGGTCGCCTCGGTGATCTACATGCGCCTGATACCGAGGCTCGGGGTGGCCTGAACCGCCCCGGGAATTGAGGAGGCTCCAACGTCTGAAGTGAAACCAGACTCCACGACTCATTCAAGCCGGCGTTATCTGCACGTTGTAGCCTATGCTCTGCAGCCGTTTGAGCAGGCGGTTGGCTACTTTCTGGGTGTTGGCTTGGTCAAA
>JBGFRU010000040.1:0-134166 GCA_041694945.1 Pseudomonadota bacterium | reverse complement strand
ACTGAGAAACGAGCTCGAAGCACCAAGTACGAACCGACCTCTGTGCCGGACGCCGCCCCTCAATTACACACCGGTTTCATGCGTCGCGGGTGCCGCGTTCGCGGAATGGATAACTGAGAAGGAGCGCGCCTGCCGCACCCTGTGCGCCTTCGCCAATGGCCAGGGCGGACAGGTGCTGTTTGGCGTGACACCAGCGGGCCAGGCGGTGGGGCAGACGGTGAGCGACCGCACGCTGGAGGAACTGGCGCAGGAGTTCCAGCACTTCGAGCCGCCGCTGTTCCCGACCGTGGAGCGGCTGTCGGTGGGGCCGGGGCGCGTGGTGCTGGTGGTCAGCGTGGAGCGCAGCACTCGGGTGACGAGTTTTCGCGGCGTGCCCTACGAACGGGTGCTGAACACCACGCGGGTGATGTCGCGGGAGGCGCAGCAGCGGCTGCTGCTGGAGGAATTGCACGCTGTGCGGCGCTGGGAAAACCAGTCGGCCGAGGGATGGGATGCATCGCAGTTGGATGGGCGCGAACTGGCGCTCACGCTGGAGGAATCCATCCGTCGCGGTCGCAGCGCAGACCCGGGCACGCGGGAGCCGCTGGAGGTCTTGCGTGGACTGGGCTTGCTGGTGGACGGTGGCAAGCTGGCACGCGCGGCGGTGGTGCTGTTCTGCAAGGACGAGGTGCCCTTGCCGGACTTTCCGCAACTGCGGCTGAAGGTGGCGCGCTTCAAGGGCGTGACGCGCGACGAGTTTCTGGACAATCGGCAGTTTTACGGTAACGCATTTGCGCTGATGCGCAAGGCGGAACGCTTCCTGATGGATTCCTTGCCGGTGGCCGGGCGCATCGTGCCGGGCCGGTTGGAGCGCGAGGATACCCCGCTTTTGCCCGTGGAAGCGCTTCGCGAGGCGCTTGCCAATGCCTTCGTGCACCGCGACTACGCCATCGGCAGCGGTTCGGTGAACGTGGCGCTGTACGACGACCGGCTGGAGATCATTTCCATCGGTGAGCTGCACTTCGGCCTGACACCGGAGGCGTTGCAGCGCGAGCATGAGTCGCGACCGTGGAACCCGATGATCGCCGAAGCCTTCTACCGGCGCGGCATCATCGAAACCTGGGGCCGCGGCACGCTGAAGATGGCACGGCTGATGCGCGAAGCGGGGCTGGCACCGCCCGTGACGGCGGTTCGGAGCGGCGCGGTGGTGCTGACCTTCGATGTAGCGAGCGCCTTGGCGGCGCGCGGGAGGCAAGTTACCCCGCAAGTTACCCCGCAAGTTACCCCGCAAGTTACCCCGCAAGTCGCGGCCCTGCTGATGCGGATTCAGGGGGAAATGACCCGGCATGCCATGCAGGCAGCGCTGGCGCTCGCCGATAGGGAGCACTTCCGCAAAGCCTATCTCTTGCCAGCGCTGGAACTCGGCCTGGTCGAAATGAGCCAGCCTGACAAACCGCAAAGCCGGAGCCAGCGTTACCGCCTGACCGAATCCGGTCGACTGGCCCAACAAGCATTGCACGCCATAGAGGAGCCGCGCTGATGGCCTTCCTTTCCGAAGCCCGGCTAGATGCCGCGCTGCTCGACCAGTTGGCCGCACTGGGCTACGCCGTCGAACGCGAAGAACGCATCGGCCCCGATGCCAATGCTGAAAAAGGCGGGCACCCCGAGCGCGAAAGCCACGACGAGCTTGTGCTCAAGCAGCGCTTCGAGCGCGCCGTTGCACGCCTGAACCCTGGCTTGCCATTGGGGGCGTGCCAGGATGCCGTGCGCAAGGTATGCAGTCCGAACTGCCCGCGCTGCTCGAAGAAAACCGCCGCCTGCACCCGTTGCTGACGCAAGGCGTGGACGTCGAATACTACGCCTGCGACGGCACGCTGACGGCGGGCAAGGCCATGCTGACTTTGAAACCTCAGCTACGACGGCAAGGGCACGACGACGCTCGCTGCTGATTTGTCTACTTCGTTACCTTGGTGTTCAAACGTCCGCAACTCCAACAAGGCTCGCAGACTATGTGTCCCATCCCAGACGATTGTATAGACTTGCGGCGCCAAGGATTGTTCATGGCACGCGCCGTGTTGCGTGAGCTTGTGCATGATCTTGCACTTGCGCACCGTCCCCGTCCTGGAGTGTCCTCATGATGATTGCCTTGCACAAGCGTGCCCGCACCACCCACGCGGTACGCGACGAGATTGCCGCCAGCAAGCTGAGCGTAGCCGCGCTGGCGCAGCGCTACCGCCGCAGCCTCAAGACGTGTAAACACATCGAAGAAGCCTTTGGTTGGGAATCAAGACCGTAGGACTTCTCTATCACCTCTGGCGGCAGACGCAGGCTGATGAGTTGGCGCGGGCTTTGCGCACGCGGGCGGCCCCCCTTGCGGATGATTGCCTGGGCGAGCGCTTCGTCTGTGAGTTCAGGAAGCTCCTGGTACTCGTGCGGCTGGATCTGGTGCGCGTCCACGCGCGCCATGTCAGAGCCCAAAGTACGGTGCGAGGCGGGCTTGTTCACGGTCATTGGCCTTTCGCATGCTGAATACGTGGCGAACCGCGCCACGCGGGGTGTACCTGCTGCTGCACTCAAAGCCGCAACAACTCGCTGGCGCTGGGCAGGGGCGCCCCCGGTGGCCAGCGCTCGGCGCTCAGGCCGTGCCAGTAGGCGGCGTCGGCGCAGGCGCGTTGCAGCGTGTCTAAGCTGTCGGGCTGGGTTTGCGCCAGTTCGGCGCCGATCAGGCCGGCCAGCGCGTCGCCGCTGCCGGGGCTGGCCAGCAGCGCGTTGCCGCTCGGGTTGATTCGCGCTGGCAGCCCGGGCGCTGCCACCACCGTGCCGGCGCCCTTGAGCAGCACCACGCAGCGGAAACGCTCGGCCAGCGCCTGCGCTGCGCCCAGCCGGTCGGCCTGCACGCGCTCGACCGCGCTGCCGAGCAGGCGCGCCGCTTCGAGCGGGTGCGGCGTGAGCACGGTGCCGTGGCCTTGGCTCCAGCGCTGCGCCAGTTGCGCTTGCAGCGCGGGCGCGTCGGCCACGGCGTTGAGGGCGTCGGCGTCGAGCACCAGCAGGCGGCTGTGCGTCAGCACGGTGCCCAGGCAGCCGGCCACCGCCTGCCCGCCGCCGCAGCCGCATACCGTGACCAGCGCTTGCAGCAGCGCGGCGTCGAGCAGCGCCGCCAGCGGGCGCAGCATCAGTTCGGGCTGCAGCGGGTCCAGCGGCGGCGCTGGCGCTGCCGACGCACCCGCCAGCCAGGCCAGGTAGACGCGCCCGGCGCCGCCACGCAAGGCCGCGCGCGCCGCCAGCAGCGCCGCCCCCAGCATGTGCGTGCCTTGCTCGTTGGCCGCCATTTGGCCGCCGATCACGGCAACGCTGCCGTAGCTGCCCTTGTGCGTGGCCAGCGGTTGGCGGCGCAGCAAGCGTGCCGGTGGGTGGCTGGGCGCGTGCAGCCAGGCGCTGGGTGCGGCGGCTGGGTCGCTCGCCGGGGGTGACAGTTCGGCCAGCCCCAAGTCGTGGAACCAGAGCGTGCCCGCCGCGCTGCGCCCGTGCTGGGTGAACAGGCCTGGCTTGAGCGTGAGCAGGCTGAGCGTGTGGCGCTGGGCGCTGGCTCGAGGCGCAGCGCTGGCCCACCACTGGCCGCTGTCGGCGCACAGGCCGCTGGGCAAGTCCAGGCACAACACGGGCACGGGCAAGGCTTGCAGGTGCGCGATCCAGTCGTCGGCCAGGCCGCGCACGGCTCGCGCCAGCCCCAGGCCAAAGAGCGCGTCCAAGGCCAGATCGGGCCAGCCGGGCGGCGGGGCAGATGCGCGCACCTGCAAGCCGCTGGCCTGCGCCTGAGCCCAGGCGCAGCTGCAGTCGGCGCTGAGCGGGCCTTCTGGCCTGAGCCAGTTCAGCCACACTTCGCCACCCAAGGGCTGCAAGCGGCGCTGCCAGGCCGCTGCAGCGAGCAGGCCGTCGCCGCCGTTGTGGCCGGGGCCGCAGGCCACCCAGACGCGGCGCGCGTGCGGCGCCAGCGCGGCGCTGAGGGCAAAACAGGCGGCGCCGGCGCGCGCCATCAGGGTGTGCGCGGGCAGCCGCGGCTGCGCCCATTGTTCGAGCGCGCTGCTGGCAGCGCGGCCATGCAGGGCCAGGGGCTGCGCCAGTTCGGGCAGCGGCAGGCGGGTGGCGGCAGGGGTGTACATAGCGGCAAGGGGGGCAGGGCAGGCAGGCCAGAAGGCGTGCTAGAATGGCGGAGTTTGCTGCCAGCGGCAAACCCTCTCGGTATTTTTCTCCAATCGCAAACAGGCCCAATCGGGTGTTGCGTCCATTTTCACACGGGCATGGTGCCGGTGCGCGGTGGCCGCAATGCGGGCCTGATTTAAGACCCAACCTGAAGGTAACACAACCATGACCATTTCCATGCGCGAAATGCTGGAAGCCGGTGTCCATTTTGGTCACCAAACCCGCTTCTGGAACCCCAAGATGGCCCCCTACATCTTCGGCCATCGCAACAAGATCCACATCGTCAACCTCGACAAGACCCTGCCCCTGTTCGAGGAGGCGGCCAAGTTTGTGCGCCAGGTCAGCGCCCGCGGCGGCAACGTGCTGATGGTGGGCACCAAGCGCCAGGCGCGCGACATCGTGGCACTAGAGGCGCAGCGCGCCGGTGTGCCCTACGTCGAGCAGCGCTGGCTCGGCGGCATGCTGACCAACTTCAAGACCGTCAAGACCTCGATCAAGCGCCTCAAGGAAATGCTGGCGCAAAAAGAGGCCGGGCTCGAGCATCTGTCGAAAAAAGAGCAGCTCACCTTCAACCGCCAGATCGAGAAGCTGCAAAACGACATCGGTGGCATCCAGGACATGAACGCGCTGCCCGAAGCGATTTTTGTCATCGACGTCGGCTACCACAAGATCGCCGTGGCCGAAGCGCAAAAGCTGGGCATCCCACTGATCGCCGTGGTGGACACCAACCACTCCCCGATCGGCATCGACTACGTCATCCCAGGCAATGACGACTCGGCCAAGGCCGTGGCCCTGTATGCGCGCGGCATCGCCGATGCCATCATCGAAGGCCGGGCCAATGCCGTCAGCAACGTGGTGCAAGCGGTGCAGTCGAGCACCGAAGACGAGTTCGTCGAAGTGCAGGGCGAGGCCTGATTCGCAGGCGACACCAGCCACCAAAGGGGCGGTTGCGCCCCTTTTTTGTAAGCATTTTTTCACACTGACAGAGCAAGCTCGGGCCTTTCAAGCCCGCTACGGAGTACACACAATGGCTGCAATCACCGCAAGCATGGTCGCCCAACTGCGCGCCAAGACCGACGCGCCGATGATGGAATGCAAAAAAGCCCTCACCGAAGCCGAGGGCAACATGGACAAGGCCGAAGAGCTGCTGCGCGTCAAGCTCGGCAACAAGGCCGGCAAGGCCGCCAGCCGCGTCACCGCCGAAGGCGTGGTGGTCGCCAGCCTCGGGGGCCACACCGGCGCCTTGCTCGAAGTCAACTGCGAGACCGATTTCGTCTCCAAGAACGAGCTGTTCCTGAGCTTTTGCAACCAGGTCGCCAACCTGATCGCCCAGCACAACCCGGCCGACGTGGCTGCGGTGGGCGCGCTGCCCCTGAGCCTCGAGGGCTTTGGCCCGACGGTCGAAGACGTGCGCAAGGGCCTGATCGGCAAGATCGGTGAGAACATCGCGCTGCGCCGCTTCAAGCGCTACGCCGGCGGCGGCCAGTTGGCGGCCTACCTGCACGGCGTGCGCATCGGGGTGGTGGTGGAGTTCGAGGGCGATGCCACCGCCGCCAAAGACGCCGCCATGCACATCGCGGCCATGAAGCCGGTGGCGCTCACCGCCGCCGAGGTGCCCGCCGAGCTGATCGAGAAAGAGCGCGCCGTGGCTGCAGGCAAGGCCGAAGAAGACCGCAAAGTCGCCGAGGCCGCCGGCAAACCGGCGCAAGCGGCCGAAATCGTGGCCAAGCGCATCGAGGGTGGGGTGCAGAAATTCCTCAAAGAGGTCTCGCTCTTCAACCAGCCCTTCGTCAAGAACGACAAGCAGACGGTGGAGCAGATGCTCAAGGCCGCTGGCACCACGGTCAAGGGCTTCACGCTGTACGTGGTCGGCGAAGGCATCGAGAAAAAGCAGGACGACTTTGCCGCCGAAGTGGCGGCGCAGGTGGCAGCGGCCAAGGGCGGCTGAGCGAGCGCGCCCGGATCAGCGCCGACGGCGATCCCGACTGGTAGCAATTCCGAGGTCGTTGCGCGTGCACGGCGCCGTAGGTTCTCCAACGCCGACAAGCGCCGCATTCTGCAGGCCGCCGACTTGGCCGCGCTTGCGCCGCAATCAACTCAACTAGCAACCTGCTCGACCGGCAGTTCAACATGGACGCGCCCGACAAGGCTTGGGCGGGCGACATCACCTACATCGCCGCCAACGAGGGCTGACTGTTCCTGATCGTGGTGATCGACCTGTTTAGCCGCCAGGTGATCGGCTGGAGCCTGCGCCAGGCCATGGACGAAGTCATCGCCTCGATGCTCTGGTACAACCGAACCCGGTTGCACTCGACGCTGGCCTACATCAGCCCGATGCAGTTCGAAGAAAACTCGCTGGCCAGTCAACCCCGGCAAGTCAGCGCATGAGCCCATCTATGGGATACGGAATCCAGGGGCAAGGTCACCTCGGGCACACGGGCCACCGCAACAGTTGGCTTCACACCGAGTCGTTCGGCGCTGGCAGCTTGCCGGGCGCGGGGAGCTGGCGGCGGCGCATCAGCCGATAAGCCGCCGGAATGACCAGCAGCGACAGCAGGGGCGCGCTCAGCATGCCACCCAACATGGGCGCGGCGATGCGGCTCATCACTTCGCTGCCGGTGCCGCTGCCCCACATGATGGCGAGCATGCCAGCGACGATGGTCACCACCGTCAGCACCTTGGGACGCAGCCGCTGCACCGCACCTTCGCGGATGGCGTCGAGCAGGTCCGCGTCGCTGGTTTGACCCGCTACGCAGCGTTCGTTCCAGGCGTTCTTCAGGTAGACCAGCATGATGACGCCGAACTCGGCCGCCACCCCAGCGAGCGCAATGAAGCCGACGGCGGTCGCCACCGACAGGTTGAAGTCCATCAGGTAGAGGAACCACACACCACCGGTGAGCGCAAACGGCAGCGTCGCCATGACTAGGAAGGCCTCGTCAAAGCGCCGGAAGGCGAGATAGAGCAGCACGAAGATGACCAGCAGGGTGGCCGGCACCACGAGCTGGAGGCGCGCGTTGGCGCGCTCCATGAACTCGAACTGGCCGGAGTAGGCGAGGCTCATGCCGGGTCCGAGTTTCACCCCGTTGGCCACGGCGACGCGCAGGTCGGCCGCGGTGGCGGCGAGGTCGCGGCCGCGCACGTCCACGAACACCCAGCCGTTGAGCCGTGCGTTCTCGCTCCTGAGCATCGGCGGTCCGTCGCTCACCTGCACGCGGGCCACCGTGCCGAGCGTGATGTGCTGGCCCATGGAGGTCAAGATGGGTAGGGCGGCGATGCGTTCGACCGTGTCGCGCCACTCGCGCGGGTAGCGCACGCTGATCGGAAAGCGCGCCCGCCCTTCCACGGTTTCGCCGATCACCTGGCCGCCAATGAGGCTGGCCACCACCGACTGCAGCTCGGCGATGTTGATGCCATAACGCGCTGCGGCGGCGCGGTCGATGTCGATATCCAAAAAGCGCCCGCCGGTGAGCCGTTCGGCCAGCGCCGAGGAGACGCCGGGCACGCCCCTGGCGATGCGCTCGACGTCCTGGGCGATGCGGTCGATATCGGCCAGATTGTTGCCCGCGATCTTCACCCCGATCGGGCTCCTGATGCCTGTGGCCAGCATGTCGATGCGGTTGCGGATCGGCGGCACCCAGATGTTGGCCAGTCCCGGCACCTGGACCGCGCGATCCAGTTCCTCGACCAGCTTTTCCGGCGTCATGCCCGGGCGCCACTGTTCGCGCGGTTTGAATTGGATGGTGGTCTCGAACATCTCCAGCGGCGCCGGATCGGTGGCGGTTTCGGCGCGGCCCGCTTTGCCGTGGACGCTCGCCACCTCCGGCACGGTGCGGATCATCCGATTGGTCTGCTGCAGCAGTTCGGACGCCTTCTGCGCCGACAGTCCGGGCAACGCGCTGGGCATGTAGAGCAGATCGCCTTCATCCAGCGGCGGCATGAATTCGCCACCCAACTGGCTGACCGGCCACAGCGAGCTCAGGAAGACCAGCGCGGCCACGGCGAGCGTCGTCCTCGGACGCCTGAGCACGGCGTCCAGCAGCGGACGGTAGCCCTGCATCAGCCAGCGGTTGAGCGGGTTGTCCGTTTCCTTGGGAATCCGGCCGCGAATCCAGTAGCCCATCAGCACCGGAGTCAGTGTGACCGCGAGGCCGGTGGCCGCGGCCATGGCGTAGGTCTTGGTGAAGGCGAGCGGGCCGAACAAGCGCCCCTCCTGCGCCTCCAGCGTGAACACCGGGATGAAGGACAACGTGATGATCAGCAGCGCGAAAAACAGCGCCGGGCCGACCTCGGTCGCCGCCTTGGTGGTGAGCTTCCAGCGCTCCTCGCCTTTGAGCGTTTCACCGGGATGGGCGTGTTGCCAAGCCTCGATCTTCTTGTGGGCGTTTTCGATCATCACCAGCGCCGCGTCCACCATGGCACCGATGGCGATGACGATGCCGCCGAGCGACATGATGTTGGCGTTGATGCCCTGATGGCGCATGACGATGAAGGCCACCAAGATGCCCAGCGGCAAGGTGATGATGGCCACCATCGAGGAGCGAAGGTGCCACAGGAAGACCGCGCACACCAGCGCAACGACGATGAACGTCGTGATCAGCTTGCCGGTGAGATTTTCCACCGCGCGGTCAATCAGTTTGCCGCGGTCGTAGGTGGTGACGATTTCCACCCCCTCTGGCAGACCGGCCTTCAACTCGTCGAGCCTGTGTCGCACCGCCTCGATGGTTTCGCGCGCGTTCATGCCCGAGCGCATGACCACCACCCCCCCCACCGCTTCGCCCTGGCCGTCAAGTTCACCAATGCCGCGCCGCATTTCGGGGCCGTGCTGGATGTGGGCCACGTCGCCCAGGCTCACCGGAATGCCACCCACCAGCTTGATCGGAACCAAGCGAAAGTCGGCGAGCGTCTTCAAGAAGCCACTGGTGCGCACCATCAATTCGGCTTCACCGAGTTCGAGCACCCCGCCCCCGGTTTCCTGATTGGCCATCTCGATGGCCGCGATCACTTGCCCGTGCGTGATGCCAAAGCTCGCGAGCTTCACCGGATCGAGCACCACCTGAACTTGCTTGACCATGCCGCCGATGGTCGCCACCTCGGCCACATTCGGCAACGACGACAGCTCCAGCCTAAGGAACCAGTCTTGCAACGCCCGCAACTGCGCCAAGTCGTGCCGACCGCTGCGATCGACCAGCGCGTACTGGTAGATCCAGCCCACGCCTGTGGCGTCCGGACCGAGCGAGGATCGGGCCGCCGCCGGCAAACGCCCTTGCGCCTGGCTGAGGAATTCCAACACCCGCGAGCGCGCCCAGTAGAGGTCGGTGCCGTCCTCGAACAGCACGTAGACAAAGCTGTCGCCGAAAAAGGAAAAACCGCGCACCGTCTTCGCCCCCGGCACCGACAGCATGGCGGAGGCCAGTGGGAAGGTGACCTGGTCCTCCACGATCTGTGGTGTCTGCCCCGGAAAGGTGGTGCGGACGATGACCTGCACGTCGGACAGATCGGGCAGCGCGTCGATCGGCGTGGTCTTCACCGCCCACACACCCCAGACCACGACGAACAGCGTCGCCAGCAAGACCAGGAAACGGTTGGCGACCGACCAGCGGATGAGGTTCGCGATCACTGCGCACCGCCAATCTTGGTGATGCGCTCGATCAGCAGGCCGCTGTCGGTTTCCCGCACACCGATCCGCACCCGATCACCCACCTTCAACCCCTGCGCGAGTTGGGGGTTGGCCAGCTCAAACTCCATGGTCATGCCGGGCATCGCCAGGGTCTTGAAAGGGCCGTGGGTCAGCATCACCGCCGACGCGGAAATCTCGTCGATCACGCCATCGGCCTCGTGCAACGCAGCGGGCGCGGCGGGGGCGCCTTGCAGCCGCGCCGTGATGCCCAGCAGGCTGGCCTCCGAGTCGATCATGAACTGGCCGCTGGCGACGACTTTCTGCCCCTCTTCAAGGCCGGAGAGGATGACGGTGTCGTTGCCGCTTTCGGGGCCGAGCACGACCTCGACCGGCTGGTAGCGCCCCTCGGCTTGCGCCACGATGACGAGCGCGCGGCGCCCGGTGCGGATCACCGCCTCGGTCGGCACGCGCAGCGCCGACTCGACCGCGTGGCCCCGCAGGCTGACCCGCGCCGTCAGGCCGGGCCGCAAGCGCGCGTTTTTGTTGGGCAGTTCGACACGGACCCGCAGCGTGCGGGCGGCATCGTCCAGCGCCGGCAGCAGCGCGGTCACCCGCCCCTGCACGGGCTCGCCGGGGAAGGCCGAAAAATGGGCCTCGGCCGCCTGCCCGACCCGCACCGCCCCGGCCTGGGCTTGCGGCACCGCCACCTCCAGCCAGACGGTGCCGATGCCGTTGATGCGCACCAGCGTCTGACCGGCCATCAGCGTCATGCCGGGTCGCACGTCGAGTTCCCGGATCACGCCGGCGCGAGGGGCGGTGATCGCGACGCGGTTCCTGATCTGACCGCTGGCCGCGATCTCACGGATCAGGCTTTCCGGCATGCCGGCGAGCCGCATGCGCTCCTGCGCTGCCGCTTCCAGCGGCGCATCGCCCAGCGCCTTTAGCGCCAGATACTCATGCTGCACTGCGGACCATTCGGGCACCAACAGCTCGGCAATGAAGGCCCCCGATCGAATGACATCGTTCGGCGCCAGACTCGCCGCGCGCTCCACAAAACCGCCACTGCGCGCCTGCACGATCGCCACCTCGCGCTCGTTGAAACCGACAATGCCGCTCGCCTGCACGTCGATGCCGAACGGCGCACGGGTGACAACGGCCAGGCGCACGCCCAGGTTTTGCGCCACGCCCGGGTCGATGCGCACGGTCGCGGTATCGCCGCCTTCGTCGGCGTATCTGGGCACCAGGTCCATGTCCATGAAGGGCGACCTGCCGGGCTTGTCAAACCTGTGCATTGGCACCATCGGGTCGTACCAGTACAACACGGTGCGCCCGTCTTGCGCGGCGGCGGCGGGCGGGTGCGCCGCCGGCGCATGGCGCGCCGCCCACCACAGGCCTGCCGCCACGCCAGCGGCGAGCAGCGCAGCCGCGACGAACAGTCCCAGCACGGTGGTTTTGATCAACGGGCGATTCATTGTTTTTCTCCAGAAACGGCGGGTTCGTGATCGGCAGGGTCGCTGTAGGCGTAATGCAGCCGGGCAGCCATCTGCCGGCGCTCGCCTTCGAGCGCGATGGCCATGAGTTCGGCGTCGATGCGTTCGCGCCGCGCCATGACGAGTTCGGTGAGTTCGCCCTTGCCGGCACGCCAACTGGCCAAGGCCAAATCGACCTTTTCACCGGCCAGCGGCAACAGCAGCTCACGCTGGCGCTTTTCGGCGTTGACCAGGCGCTGGTAGTCGGCCCAATCCGTCTCCAGCATGAGCGTGCGTTCGCGCAACACCGCCTCGCGCGCAGCGTCCAGGCCCATGCGCTCGGCCAGCCTGGCAGCGATTCGTGGGTCTTGCCGGGCGGCGGCAAACAGGGGCAAACCGAAGGTCACTTGCAGCATGACCATGTCTCTGTAGGGCGGGCCGCGCCGCTGGTAAGCCAGTTCCAGCGCCCAGTCCGTGTTTTTTTCAGCCTGGGCCTCGGCCAGCTCCGCGTCCGCCACCCGCCTCTTGGGGTCGAATATCGCCAGCTCCGGATGGCCGTGCAGCGCGTGCAGCAGCGTGTCGCGGGCGATGGCGAAGTCGGGCACGGCGCCGGTCAGCGGCGCCTCGGCGCGCGGACCCACCCAGCGTTTGAGCGCCGCAATGGCTTGGTGGCGGCGCGCGTTCAGTTCATCCCGGCGCGCCTCGATCAGCGCGGCCTCCTGGCGCGCCGCCACCGCGTCCAGCGCGCTGCCCTTGCCGCTGGCCAGGCGGGCCCGCACTGCGGCATCAAACAGGCGGTTTTCACCGTGCAGCGCATCGATGCGGGCCAACTGGCGCTCGAGCGCCTCGCGCGCAATCCAGGCCACCGCCGTTTCCCGCAGCACCGTGAGCCGGGTGATGCGGGTTTGCGCCTGCGCTTGGTCCACTCGGCCCTGCGCTGCTGCGGCGCGGGCCCCGCGCTTGGCGCGGTTGGGAAACTCCTGCATGAAGCCGATGCGCTGCGTCGTCATGCCCAGGCTGAAACGCTCGCGCCCTTCAATGGGCAGGTCGTCGATGCCGAGCACCAGCTTCGGGTCGGGCAGGGCACCGGCGGGCACCGCCATCTGGCGCGCCGCATCGACCCGGGCAGCTTCGGCGCGCAGCGCGGGGGTTTCACGCACGGCAATGCCCAACGCCGCATCGAAGGTCAGCGGCTGGGCATGCACCGCGCCGGCCACACCCGCCAGCACCAGCAGCAGCGCCGCGCGGCACAGCGGCATCCGGCTCAAACGGCCAGTCAAGGTGGGCATCGGCATCTTCAAACTCCTGTTCAATCAAGCTGGACGCAGTGTGCCCGAGACCCACCGTCGCGAAGCTGTCGGTTGGGTTACAAAATGGTCAGGGTTGGTGGCGGGCGCGTGGCGGGGCTGAAGCACGGAGGGACGCGCCATTCAGATGCCCCACACCGCCCCACACCGCCCCACACCGCCCCGCGCTACCGCTGATCGAGCTTGACGCGCTTGAGCAGGGCCGAGTTGATGATCACCGACAAGGACGACAGCGCCATCGTCGCTGCGGCAATGATCGGGTTGAGGAAACCCAACGCCGCGATCGGTACGCCGATGCCGTTGTAGATGAAAGCCCAGAACAGGTTTTGCTTGATCGTGCGCATGGTCGCGCGCGACAGGCGGATGCCGGCCACCACATTGCGCACATCGTTTTTGACCAGGATGATGCCGCCGGTCTCCTTGGCCACGTCCGAGCCGGAGCCGATGGCAATGCCGATGTCGGCGGTGGCCAGCGCTGGTGCGTCGTTCACGCCGTCGCCGACCATGGCCACCACCCGGCCCTGCGCCTGCAAGTCCTTAATTACCCGGGCCTTGTCGGCGGGCAGCACGTCGGCAATGACGCGGTCGATGCCGAGCAGGCGACCGATGGCCGCAGCCGTGCGCTGGTTGTCGCCGCTCAGCAGGATGTTCTCGGCGCGCAGCGCAGCGATGGCCTCCTGCGCTTCGGGCTTCACCGTGTCGGCCATCGCGATCACGGCCGCCAGGCGTCCGTCGCTGGCCAGCAGCATGGCGGTCTTGCCGTCGCCCTCCAGGCGCTCGATGTCGGCCTGCACTTGGGTGATGTCCACACCTTCGCGCAGCATCAGCCGGCGGTTGCCCAGCAGCACTGGCGCGCCGTCGATGCGGCCTTGCACGCCATGACCGGGGATGGAGTCGAAACCTTCGACCGGCGCGGGCGTCACGCCGGCCTCGCGCGCCCCGCGCACGATGGCCTCGGCCAGGGGGTGCTCCGACCCGGTTTCGAGACCTGCCGCCAGCCGCAGTGCCTGCTCCCTCGAACAGCCAGGCTGTGCCAGCACGTCGGTGATGTTCGGCTCGCCGCGCGTGAGGGTGCCGGTCTTGTCGAACACCACGGTATCAAGTTTCTGCGCCCGCTCAAGCACCTCGGCGCCGCGAATCAGGACGCCGGCCTGCGCGCCGCGCCCGACGCCCACCATCAGCGCAGCCGGCGTGGCAATGCCCAAAGCGCAGGGGCAGGCGATGATGAGCACCGCGATGAAGGCCATCAGCCCTTGCGGGAAATTGCCCGTCAGCCACCAGAGCGCGAAAGCCAGAAAGGCGGTGCCCACGACGGCCTGCACGAAGTAGCGTGTCACCTGGTCGGCAACGCGCTGGATCGGCGCGCTGCTGGTCTGCGCGTCTTCGACCATCTTGACGATTTGTGCCAGCGCCGTTTCGGCCCCCACCCGCGTAGCCTGGAAGCGAAACGCGCCGGTGCGGTTCAGCGTGCCGCCGATCACCTTGGCGCCTGGCTGCTTCTCCACCGGCATCGACTCGCCGGTGAGCATCGATTCATCGACCGCCGAGGCCCCCTCCAGCACCACGCCGTCGGTGGCAATGCGCTGGCCCGGGCGCACCACCACGGTTTCACCGACCATCACGCTCTCGGCCGGCACCTCCATCTCCATCTCGACCCCACCCCGCACCACCTGGGCCGTGGCGGGTTTCAGGTCGAGCAGTTTGCGCACCGCCGCCGATGAATGCTTCTTGATGATTTCCTCCATGTACTTGCCCAGCAGCACGAAGGCAATGATGATGGCTGAGATTTCAAAATACACCGCCCGTTCATCGACCTCGACCGGCAGCACCTGGGGGAAAAACACCACCGCCACACTGTAGAAATAGGCCACCGAGGTGCCCAGCGCGATCAGCACGTCCATGTTGATGGAGCGGTTGCGCAGTGCGTTTCAGCTGCCCACATAGAAGCTCCGGCCGCCGATGAACTGCACCGGTGTTACCAGCAGGAACAGCCACACGCCCCAAGTGAACCACGGCAGCGCCGAAATGGGTGCAAAGGTCACGATGGACGCGCCGGTGGCCAGTGTCAGATACACCCAGACCCGCATGATGGCCAGCGCCACCACGCCGGTGAGCGCCACCGCCACCCGGTTGCGCATCGACTTCAATTCCTGCTCTGGTGACTCGAAGGTGCGCTGGCTGCCGACGCTGCAAAAGTAGTAGCTGCGCCCGCCACGCTCGGTGCGCAGGGCGGTGGCTGGGTCCACCAGCATGCCGCAAATGGGGTCCTTGGCCTGCGCCTGCCGAGCGCGCCGCAAGGCCGTCTGCATGGGCATGCCGTGCTCCGGTGCCGTCGGGGCCGGGGCGCCGCAGCCACCGTGCCGGTGTACTTCCGGGGGTCGAGCTCAAACTTGTGCGGGCACTGTGTGGAGCAAAACAGGTAGGGCTTGCCTTCAAACTCCAGGCGGGCCGCCGCCTAGTCGGCCTGGACGTTCATCCCGCAGACCAGATCGACAGCCGAGGTCGGGGCCGCGCTCATGGCTGGCCCCCCGATGATTTGGCCTGCAAGTCGGCGCGCTTTTGAAGGAACTCTTCGCGCCCGATTTTTCCGCTGGCATAGGCTTTGTCCAGTGTATCAAGCGCGCTGGTTTGCGCACCCGTTGGGGACCGAGAAGCGAACACCTTGAGGGCGACCAACAAGAAGGCCAGTGGCAGCAGCCACATCGCCAGCATCGCCAGCATCCCCAGCCAGCCGCCCATCATCCAGCCAGCGTGTTCAAACCCGTACAAACACATACCTTGCTCCTTCGAAAATGTCCGCCCATGCATGCGTTGAAAACGGTCTCAGCGTTCAGCCGGGGGGGTAAGCTTGGCGCATGCGGGGGAAGAACCTGGAGGTTCGTCGGGCGTAGCGCTCAAAATCCTCGCCAAATTGCACGCGCATCTGCGCTTCTTCCGTGATGGCCAAGCGCCCATACATCAGCAGCAAAACGGGGAACATCACCAGCGTGATCAGCGTCGGCCATTGCAACAGAAAGCCGAACATGATCAGCGCGAACCCGACGTATTGTGGATGGCGGATGTACGCATACGGGCCGGTCTCGGCGACGCGGTGCTCGCGCTGCGCCTCGTATAGCACCGGCCAGGCTTTGGCAAGCAACCAGAATCCCAGGACGATGAAGGCCATGCTGAGAATGTGGAACGGGCCGAAGTGCGGATTCGCCTCCCACCCGAACATCATCTCCAGCAAGTGCCCTGCGTCGTGAGACAGCCAGTCCACACCCGGAAAGCGCGACGACAGCCAGCCCGACAGCAGGTAGATCGTCAGCGGGAAGCCGTACATCTCGGTGAACAGCGCGACAATGAACGCCGAGTAGGCGCCGAACGAGCGCCAGTCGCGCGTCGTCTGCGGTTTCGCGAAGCTGAACGCGAAGGCGATGAAGAGCAACGAGTTCAGCAAGACCAGAGACCAGAGGCCGTAGCCGGAGGCTTCGTTCATCTGCGTTCTCCGTCGCGGCTATTCGAGTCGGCGCCGTGGTTATGGCCTCCGTGGCCATGTCCGCGGTGCATGAAGACGTGCATCAGCGGGCAGGCAAGGAGGATCAGCCACGGCAGATAGCCGTAGAGGTGAGCACGATGCTCGGCGAACAGGAAGAACGCGCTGATGGCGAGAAAACCGATGAACACCCATTTGGCGCGAATTCGGTTCGAATTTCGCGGCGCTGCGGGCAACGGCCCGGGCGTTGGGTGCTCATCGCGAGCGCTACGGTGTTCGTTCTCGGGCATGAATAGCTCCATTGTTGATCAGCGACGCTGGTAGTCGAAGCGTGCCTCGACGGGTTGCCCACCCGGCATGCCGAGTTCGCCGACTGTCGCGCGTACGTTGGCCGCCTCGATGCCCTTCTGATTGGTGCTGCTCTGGCGTTGCATCCGGCACCCGTCGGGTGCCCCTAGGCGGCACGCTCACCGCGCCACTCCCAACCGCACGCGCTTCAGTAGCAGGGAGTTGCCGATCACCGACAGTGAGCTGAGCGTCATCGCGACGACGCCGATCATCGGATGCAGCAGGCCGAGTGCCGCAATCGGGATCGCTGCCACGTTGTAGAACCAGGCCCAGAACAGGTTCTGAACGATCTTCGCGAACGTCGCCTTCGACAGCTGTATTGCTTCGACCACCTTGGTCAGTTCGCCCTTGACCAGCGTCACGTCGGCCGCCTCGATCGCGACGTCGGCACCGGCGCCGATCGCGATACCGACGTTCGCCTGCTTCAATGCCGGCGCGTCGTTGATGCCGTCGCCGACCATTGCGACATGTTCGCCATGCTGTTGCTGAAGCTTCCTGATCGCGTCGACCTTGCCTTCGGGCAGCACGCCGGCCATGACCTCGTCGACGCCCACTTGGGCGGCGACGTAGCGCGCAGTGCGCTCGTTGTCACCGGTGACCATTACGACGTGGATGCCGAGCGAGTGGAGTGCGGCGATCGCGGCCTTCGAATCGGACTTGACGGTGTCGGCGACTGCGACGAGGCCGGCGGCGCGATCGTCAATCGCGACCAGCATTGCGGTCTTGCCCTCGTTCTCGAAGCGCTTGAGCACTTCATCGAGCGGGGCGAACGCGATGCCGGCTTCGTCGAGCATGCGGCGGCTGCCGACGCGCACGAGGCGGCCATCGACCTCGCCCTGCACACCACGTCCGGTCACTGACTTGAAGGCCCGCACTGCCGGCACGTCGATGCCGCGTTCGCGCGTACCGCCGACGACAGCCTGGCCGAGGGGGTGTTCGGAGCCGGCCTCGACCGCGGCCGCCGCACGCAACACGACGGCCTCGTCGAAGCCTTCGGCCGCGATGACCTCGGTCAGTGCCGGCTTGCCCTCGGTAATCGTGCCGGTCTTGTCGAGCACGACGACCTTGATGTCCTTGAGCGTCTGGATCGCCTCGCCGGATCGGATCAGCACACCGCGTTCGGCGCCGAGGCCGGAGCCGACCATCAGCGCGGTCGGCGTCGCGAGCCCCAAGGCACACGGGCACGCGATGACCAGCACCGCGACCGCCGATAGCGTGCCGACCATCAATGGCGTGAGCGTCGGGTTGACCCACGGCAAGAAGCCCGCACCCCAGTCGAGCACCGGTTGCAGGCTCGCGCCGAAGGCGAGCCACATCACCAAGCTCGCAACGCTGATCACGATCACCGCGGGAACGAACTGGCCGGTGACGCGGTCGGCGAATTCCTGGATCGGTACCTTCGAACCCTGTGCCTGCTCGACCAAGCGAATGACCTGCGACAGGAAGGTGTCGGCGCCGACTCTGGTCGCTCGGATTTTGAGCATCCCCTCCTTGTTCAGCGTCGCGCCGATCACCATGTCGCCCGGGCCTTTCTCCACCGGCACCGACTCACCGGTCGCGATCGACTCGTCGAGATGGCTCCCACCTTCGACGATCTTGCCGTCGGTTGGCACCTTGGCACCGGGGCGCACGACCATCACGTCGCCGACCGCGAGCTCGGCCACCGGCACTTCGACCTCGCGGCCGTCGCGCAGCACCGTCGCGGTTTTCGCGCCGAGCGTGATGAGCTTGCGGATCGCCTGCGATGCGCGTCCTTTCGCACGTGTCTCGAGGTAGCGGCCGAGCAGGTGGAAGGTCATGATCGTCGCTGCCATTTCGATGAACGAGGTCATCGGGTAGATGAAACCGATCAGGCCGATGAGGTAGGGCGGCAGGCTTCCCAGCGATATCAGCACATCCATGTTCGCGGTGCGGTTTGTCAGCGAGCGCCACGCCGAACGATGCGTCGCAAGTCCGCCGTTCGTGAACACGACCGGAAACGCGAGGATCGCCACGATTGCGAGATAGCCGGGGATCGGTTGCCAGAACATGTGCGGCGCCATGATCACCATGATCACCGTGGTCGGAATTGCGGCGATCCACAAGCGCCTCCACGCGAGCGCGAGATAGCGCTCCTCCGACTCGGTCGCCTGCTGTTCGCTCGCGGGGCTTTCGAGATCAACGCTGGCGACGCCATCGACGTCGTAGCCGGCACGTTCGATCGCGGCACGGATCGCGTCCGGCTGCGTGCGCGTCGCGTCGAAGCGCACTGTCACGCGATGGTTGGCGATGTTGGTCTCGACCGCTTCGATCCCCTCCATCCGGCGGATCGAAGTCGACACCAAGCCGGCACAGTGGTCGCTGCCCATGCCGGGCACGGTCACAAGCACCGTTTTCGATGCAGCGGCTGAGGTGTTCATGGCCTGATCCCTCTCGTTCTTCATCATGACCCGAGTATGACTGAGCGAGGATTTCGCAACGGTTACACCAGAATTACGTTTCTGTCAGGCTACCGGGGCACCCGGAGAACCGATGTCGAATGCCTCAGGATGAGGGGTTCGATGGCGCTGAAATGCACAGAGGACAGTCCGGATGCAGCATCTGCCCTGCATCCGGACCGGTTTGCGAGACCGAATGGCTCAGCGGGCCGGCGACTGCGATTGCATCTTCTGCTCCATCACTTCCATACGCTTTTCCATCTTCTCCATCCGCTGATCCATGGCGTCCGGACCGCGACCCTGCATGCCGCCCTGCATTCCCATCATGCCACCTTGCATCATGCCCGCCCCCTTCGCCATGCCACCGGACATCATCGGACAGTCGGCCGGCATGGCTTGCATCATCCTTTCCATGTCGGTCATTTGCTCTTCCATGAGTTGCATGCGTTCTGACGGATCCTGCACCTGTCCGAGCCGCCCGTTGAAGCGCTCAACCTTGCCGTTGGTGCAGTGCCGCGTGAACAGAGTCTGGCCGTGCGCGACATCGATGACGAAACCCTCGGCGGGAATCCGGAACTCGGTCCGGGTTGCGGGTCCGGACGGTTCAGTCGGTGCCGGCGCGCGCTCGACCTCCGGGAGCGCTTCCTCCGACGAGGGCCAGCCGCCGGTGACCATCAAGAGACACCTCGCAAGAACGTTTTCCAACACCTTATGCAGAAGGATTCGCCGTGGGTCTTCGGTCCCCAATATCTGCGTAGCCTGTGAACGGCTCAGCACCGGCACCGATGCGGGGTGGAGGCATGTTGGGCAGGTGCAGCGTGAATCGGGTCAGCCCTTCCGTCGACTCCGCTTCGATCCGTCCGCCGTGCACCTCGACGATGGAGCGCGTGATCGTCAGACCGAGCCCCGCGCCCTCGCCCTGGCCCGACCGGGATGGATCGACGCGGTGGAAGCGTTCGAACAGCAGCGGCATCTGGTCCGGAGCAATAGCAGGGCCGGGGTTGCTTACGGCCAATGTTACCTGGCCTTGCGCGGCCGCCATCCGGATCTCCACGGTACCGCCCGCCTGCGTATGCCGGATGGCGTTGGACAGCAGGTTCGACAGGGCCCGGCGCAACATCAGCCGGTCACCGTGAACGGTAGCTGCCCCGGTGATCTGAAGACGGATGCCTTTTTCTTCCGCCAGCGCTTCATAGAATTCAACCAGCGCCTCTGCCTCCGCGTCCAGGTTGACCGGCTCCGCTGGCTGCGGTAGGAGGCCGTTGTCCGCTTTTGCGAGGAAGAGCATGTCACCTATCATCCGCGCGAGGCGATCGAACTCCTCCAGATTCGAGTGCAGGGCCTCGCGATACTCGTCGGCGCTGCGGCTCCGCGAAAGCGCGATCTGAGTCTCGGTCATCAGGTTGGAAACCGGGGTGCGGAGTTCGTGGGCGATGTCCGCAGAGAAGTCGCTGAGGCGTTGGAAGGATGTTTCCAGTCGGTCGAGCATGCCGTTGAACGCGTCGGCGAGTGCACGCAGTTCCGTCGGGGCGTCGTGCGCGTCGATGCGTTGGCCCAGTTGTGCCGCCGACAAGCGCCGCGCAGTGGTAATGACCCGGTTCAGCGGAGCAAGACCCTGTCGGGCCGCAAGCCACCCAAGCAGCGCGGCAAGCGCGGCCGCGAGCGCCACTCCAAGCCAGAGGTGCAAGCGCACCTGGTCCAGAAAGTGCACATGATGGCTGACGTCGAGCGCGACCACCGCCTGCAGGGGTTCGGGCTCGGGAAACGGGAGAGCGAAGGTCTGCTCGCGTCCGATGAAATGACGGTCACCGCGTGTCCATCTCTGCTCGAGCAGCGGTTGTGTGGAGAGCGTGAGCTGGGCGGGCTCGAAGTTTTCGAGCTGTGCGCCGAAGACGACCACGCCGTCGGCATCGCGCACAAGCACCGCAATGTGGTCCTGCCCGGCCAGTGCGTCGTGCAGGCGCTGGGGCAGGGTGTCGAGTGCGGCCTGATCGGGTGTGCGATCTATCAGGTGGTCGATGACCGCCATCTTCGCGGAGAGGTCGTGGGCGTCGAGTTCATCGAAATGCAGGCCGACGGCCCGCTCCACCAGGATGCCTAGGCCCAGCAGCAGGACCACGGCAACCAGAGCGAACAGCAGGGCCAGCCGTGCAGTCAGGGATA
Source organism: Pseudomonadota bacterium (assembly GCA_041694945.1). Classification (GTDB taxonomy): domain Bacteria; phylum Pseudomonadota; class Gammaproteobacteria; order Burkholderiales; family Burkholderiaceae_C; genus Serpentinimonas. The sequence goes on along the minus strand of JBGFRU010000040.1, from coordinate 113,191 downwards.
GACGCCGATAGCCGCCTCCGCGCCGGTTGCCGCCGCCGGTTCGGTTGTCGTTCATCGGGCTTGCGGGACTTCCAGCACGTAACCCATTCCGCGCACGGTGCGGATCAGCTTCGGCTCGAACGGCTCGTCGACCTTTGCCCGGAGCCTGCGCACCGCGACCTCGATCACGTTGGTGTCACTGTCGAAGTTCATGTCCCAGACCTGGGAGGCGATCAGGGACCGGGGCAGGACTTCGCCCTGCCGGCGCACCAGCAGTTCCAGCAGTGCGAACTCCTTCGCGGTGAGGTCGATCCGGGTGCCGGAGCGTTTCACGCGACGGCGCAGCAGGTCGATTTCCAGGTCCGCCGCGGTCAGGACCTCCGCCTCCGTGCTCCGCCCGCGGCGCAGCAGGGTGCGCACCCGCGCCAGCAGTTCGGCGAAGGCGAAGGGTTTCACGAGGTAGTCGTCGGCTCCCAGTTCCAGCCCGCGGACCCGGTGCTCGACCTGATCGCGTGCGGTCAGAAAAAGCACTGGCATCTGGCGGCCGGAGGCCCTCAGCGCCTGCAGAACCGCCCAGCCGTCGATGCGCGGCAGCATCACGTCCAACACCAGCAAATCGTAGTCTGAGGTCGTCGCGAGGTGGAGACCATCCAGCCCGTCGCGCGCAAGATCGACCACGAACCCCGCCTCGCTCAGGCCCTGGCGCAGGTATTCGGCTGTCTTGGGTTCGTCCTCGACGATCAGGATCTTCATGATGTTGCCCGGTAATGATGAAGTGGGCTATCCGGATGAGTGCGGCGATGCTAGCATGCCCCGATGGCGACGACTGGATCGCGGCCGAGGCCGCAAGCGGGAAAGGACTACCTGTCGCATCCCGGACGATCATAAGGGCGCTTGTGAAACAGATCAGGGTGAGTAGCGTACCATTCTCCTGAATCCGTGACCTCATTTCCCACCCACCCCCAATGCGCCCGCTTTTGATGCCGCAAGCGCGATTTCAGCGCCCATGTCGCGTTTGGCGTGCTGTTGAGCGGCCCAGACACGCCCGGGAGAGCCCGTGTGGAGCCCGTTTTGCTACTGTTTGGCACCCGGTTGTGGCCACAGGCGCGCGTCTACCCGCGCCGAACACGGCGTTTTGTGCAATCCGTGAGTTCGCTGAGCCTGATCTGACCCAGCAAGCGGCGCTAGGCCGCTTTCATCTTGCCAAAGGCGCGCTCAAACACCGCAAAGCCCGAGTCGCTGCCAGATATCCCCAGCGCCCAGCCCCTGGCGTGGCTGATGCTGCGCGCAGCCTTGTACATCAGCTCTTGCATCACCGTCTTGATGCGCCGGCGCAGTGCGGTCTTGCGCATCGGGCTGTCGCTCTCGTGCAGCGTGTACTGGCCGACGATGCGCAGCAGGTTCATCGCCACCGCCGCCAGCGCGCACACCAGGTGGTTGGTGGCAAACTTGCCCGAGGGCAGCCGGTTCAAGTCCATGTCGGTCTTGAACTCGGCATGGAACTGCTCATGGGTGGCGTGGTCGCGGTACAGCGCGATGATTTGCTCGTCTGCAATCTCTGGCCCCAGCGTGGTGCTCCAGCCCTCGAGCACGTACTCGGGAAAGAGCAAGGGCTGGCCCTTCTTGTCGAGGGTGCGCTCGGTCAGGCGGTAGACGCGGCAAAACGCTGGCTGCGAAAGCCCTCGACGGCCTCGAAGTCGTTCGCGGATCGATCATGGCAGGCAGGTTGATGCGCTTGAACAGGCGCCCGACCAAGGCCAGGCCACCGTGGCTGCTCAAATCATAGGGCAGCTTCTTGACAACGAATTCAACCGGATCAGTCATATGCACTTCCTGCACCCGCAGGGTGAACAGCAGATTGGGGCTAAGTGCTTATTATATATTGGAAATTGCCATTTTTTGGTGGGTGAGGTCACGGATTCAGGGCAGGTGGTAGCACAGCACAAACGCCACCAGCGCGGCGATGACGGCCCACACCGGGGCACTTGTCAGTTTCACGGCAAGGCCCACCCGCCGCCACCAGGCCGACGGCCACGCCCACACCGCCGATGCGGGGGCGTGGGGTTCGTGTGGAATCGGAGCCGCTTCACGTTCTGCGTAATTGGTCGTTAGCCTCAGCCGCCTCCGTGCCCTTCGGTAATCAGGGCATCCCGTGCCCTTCGGCAATCAGGGAATCGAGGCGCGCGACTTCGTCACTCTGCGTCGTGATTTTCCGGCCATCACTGGCCTCTACCACGGTGCCCGGAGTCGTGCGAGTGGCGCGCCCGAAACGATCTTTCACTGCCATCTTTCCGTCCTTGAAGATGTAAAGCGTCGAACCGTCTTTCAGACCGATCATCTGTTGCGCTGCAGCGCGGGCAGCATGATCGGCAAACGCGGTTGTCGCACCTGCGGTGCTCAAAACCGCAATCAGGGCCAGTTTGGCAAGCTTGGTTTTCATGGTTTAGTCCTTGTGAGTTGGGTTGGTTCCACCGGGCATTTCGTCCGACGGTGATGCCATCTTATGAGTCGTATACCAACAGGAAGGCGACCTGGAAATTACATTTCAGTCAGAATTCATTTAAGAACGAGCCTGAATCCGTGACCCGATCCCTGCAAAGCCCTTGTTTTCCCATTATAATCAACGAACTATCCACAAACAACCACTGTCAGCCCAAAGTAGTAATGTCCCCTTTGCCCCAGATAAGAATGTCCCCTTTCATGTGTGAAGGGGCAGCGGATGGTGGGGCAAGCGAGGGTGATGATGAGTGTGCAGGAAGCCGAACGGTTGCTGGTGATACGGCGGGTATTGGGGCGAGAGCTGACGCAGGGTTTGGCTGCGCAGCAGCTGGGTTTATCGGTGCGCCAAGTCAAGCGCTTGTGCCAAGGCGTGCGCAGCCTAGGGGCGCAGGCCGTGGTCAACAAGCTGCGCGGACAGCCCAGCAAGCGGCGCATAGGTCCTGAGCGCAAAGACGCCATCATGAGCTTGGTGCACGAGCACTATGCTGATTTTGGCCCGCAGCTGACCAGCGAGTACCTGCTCAGCCAGCACAGCCAGCGCATCAGCGCCGAGACCCTGCGAGGCTGGATGGTCGAGGCCGGCTTGTGGCAGGCCAAGCAGCGCCGGCCAGTGCGCCGGCACAGCCCACGTGCGCGCCGAGAGCGCCTAGGCGAGCTGGTGCAGATCGACGGCAGCCACCACGACTGGTTCGAGGGCCGGGCCGACAAATGCTGCCTGATCGCCTTCATCGACGACGCCACCGGGCGGGTGCTGGCCGCGCGCTTTTCAGCGGCCGAGACCACGCAAGCGTACCTGGCGCTGCTGCAAGAGCACGTCAGCACCTTGGGTGCGCCGCTGGCCTACTACAGCGACCGCCACAGCATCTTTACCAAGCACGACAGCGAAGACCCCGACCCGACCCAGTTCGAGCGTGCGCTGCTGCAACTGCGCATCGAGCCCATCTGCGCCCACAGCCCGCAGGCCAAAGGCCGCGTAGAGCGGTTGTTCCAGACCCTGCAAGACCGGCTGTGCAAAGCCATGCGGCTGGCGGGCATCAGCACCATGCAAGACGCCAATGCGTGGCTGGGTGGCTACATCGCCCAGCACAACGCACGCTTTGCCATCCAGCCCCAAGCGCCTGAAGACGCCCACCGGCCCTATACGGGGACGCCAGAGGCGTTGGCGCGCATATGTGCGCGGCACCACCAGCGCCAGCTCAGTGCGCAGTTGTCGTGCCAATTTGAGGGCAGCCAGCTGTGGATCACCCCGGGGCAGGCCCATGCGCCCAAAGCCAAGGCCAAGGTGGATATCGCCCAGTACGGCGATGGGCGGCTGGAACTGCTCTACCGCGGCCAGCCGTTGGCCTACCAAGGCTACTTGGTGCACGAGCACCTGCGCCACAAGAAGGTGGCCGACGACAAGGAGGTCAACCAGCGTGTGGATGCGTTGAGCGCAGAGGATCGCAGAGCGCTTAAGGTCAGGGCGCAAGTCGAGATGCAAGACGCCATGCGCCAGCAGGGCATCTTGCAGCCCGACACCCACATCAGCCCGCCCCCGCTGGGGCAGGCCCGCTACGGGCTACGCCCTGCGCCAGCCTGCCCCAGCGGCTGAGCCTTGAGCACGCTCGGCCCGCAGGAAGGGGACATTTCTACTTTGTGCAAATAGGGGACATTTCTATTTTGGTTTGACAATCCACAAACAACCACGCACCCAGCAGGTGCAAGCGCCTCAAATGGCTGACCCAGTCGAGTTCGTTGTCAAGAAGCTGCCCTACGACCTGAGCAGCCACGGTGGCTTGGCCTTGGTGGGGCGCTTGTTCAAGCGCATCAACCTGCCAGCGATGGTGGACCCCAAGTACCCGGTGCGTGCTGGCATCGCCAACAGCGACATCCTCAAGTGCTACGTAGCCATGCTCACCTTGGGCAAGAACGACTTCGAAGCCGTCGAAGCCTTTCGCAAGCAGCGCTTTGCCCACCAAGCCTTGGGCCTGCGCGCCGTGCCCTCCAGCGCCACCTTGCGCCAGCGCTTCGACGCCATGGGCTGCGAGTGGAGCGAACTGGCCGACTCGATCAACCGCGCCCTGCTGGGCCTGCACATCGATGGTGCAGCGATCGACTTCGGCACCCTGCCCAGCGGCCACCTGCCACTGGACATCGACACCTTCGTCATGGATCAGAGCGACAGCGCCAAAGAAGGCGTCTCCTACACCTACGCCGGCGTCGATGGCTACTGCCCCATCGCCTTGTACTTGGGCACACGCGGCTACTGTCTGGAGCTCGATCTGCGAGCGGGCAGCCAGCACAGCGCGCGCGAGAGCGAATACAACATCGAGCGGGCACTCGGCTCCGCCTGTGCGGTGGCCCAAGCGCCTTTGCTGCTGCGCGCCGACTCGGGCTTTTGCTCGCAGCACCTGATGGCGCGCACACTGGAACAAGCGGACAAGCTGGGGCGAGCCGTCGATCTGCTGATCAAATGGAACCCACGCTCGGCGCCGGTGGAGCAAATTGCCGCCCAGCGCTGCGCCGATGTCAGCACCGTCTGGAACCAGATCCGAGCCGGCAAGCGCGAGTGTCTGTGGAGCGAAGCACTGCCTGCCGTGCAAGTGCCCCAAGGAGGCAGCCGCACCCTGCGCCGCGTCTATCGTCTGACCGAGCGCACGCTGGACAAGCGGGGCCAGCCCTTGCTCTTTCCCGAGTACGTGCTGGAAGGCTGGAGCACCACGCTGGGGCCAGAAGTCACGCATGAGCAAGTCATCACCCTGTACCGAGACCATGCCACGCACGAGCAGTTTCATGCCGAGTTCAAGACCGACATGGACTTGAACCGACTGCCCTCGGGCAAGTTTGCCACCAACCATCTGGTGTGCTCGCTGGCGGCGCTGGCCATGAACCTGCTGCGCATCGTGGGGCAGTACACGCTGCACGAGAGCGACAGCCCGATGCGCAAGACCGCACTGCGCCGGCGCATCAAGACCGTGATGCAAGAGCTGATGTACAAGGCCGCGCGCGTCATCAGCCATGCGCGGGGCTGGGCATTGGGCATCTCGGGCTCGGACTCGGGCTTTGCGGTGTTTGAGCGTGCCTTTGGCAAGATGAAGGCAGCTTAAGGTTGCTGGCTGGGTCAGATCGGGCTCAGCGAACTCACGGATTGCGAAAAACGCGGGGTTCTGCGGGGCTAAGGCTGCGCTGGTGGTGGCGAAAGCGGGCGAAAACACGGTTAGATGGGCTTGCAAGCGCCTTGTGCGGGGTGTTTGTGAGCGCCGATGGGTCTTCGCGCGGCCCGCTGGGCGGGAAAAGTGCGAGAAATCTCAGTTTGGGGCGGCGGTTGGGCGGGCATGTCGTGATGCGGGGATTGAGGTCACGGATTCAGGACCGCCATTTTGGGCATCGGGTTTGATCCGGGCGTGGTCAATGCCTACGCCCGTTTCGGCATCGATGAATTCGTGCCGCAGGTCGAATCGATCGATATCGTCGATATCAACGCAGGCGCGCACGGGCGCTGGTTTTCCACCAATTTCGACCCCGAGATCAATTTCCGCGAATTCACCGGCACGGTTTACTCCTGGCAGCACGGCAAGTGGCAGACCAACACCATGTTCGAGGTCAGCAAGGAATGGGAGCTGCCGGTGGTGGGCCAGCAAAAGGCCTATATGACCGGCCATGACGAGGTGCATTCGCTGGCCACCCACTACCCCCAGGCGGAGGTGCGCTTCTGGATGGGTTTTAGCGATCATTACATCAATGTTTTCAAGGTTTTGATGAACCTTGGCCTGTTGTCCGAGCAGCCCGTGAAAACCGCCGAGGGGCTGGAAGTTGTTCCGCTCAAGGTGGTCAAGGCCGTGCTGCCTGACCCGGCCTCGCTCGCGCCCGACTACACCGGCAAGACCTGTATCGGTACGCTGCTTAGGGGCCACAAGGATGGCCAGCCCGCTGAGGTGTTCGTCTACAACGTGGCCGACCACAAGAAAGCCTATCTGGAGGTTGGCAGTCAGGGCATTTCATACACCGCCGGCGTGCCGCCCGTGGCCGCCGCGATGCTGATCGCCAATGGCACCTGGGACACCGGCACCATGGTCAATGTCGAAGAGCTTGATCCGAAGCCGTTTTTTGAAATCCTCGACCGGATCGGCCTGCCCACCCGCGTAAAAGACGCCCGTGGCGACCGCCCCTGGAATGCCTGAGAGGCTGAAGTCGCGGCGCCGCGGCGCGCTCAAGCATAAAGCGGCCCCAGTCCGGTGCCCAAGAGAAGTGCCAGAACGCAGAGCCAGCGACTAGAATCGCTAATCTTCACTGCCCCTGCTTGCCGCCCATGCCAGTCCACCACCGTATTCTGCTCAAGCTCTCCGGCGAAGCCCTGATGGGCGACGACGCCTTTGGCATCAACCCTGCCACCATCGGGCGCATCGTCGAGGAAATCGCCGAGGTGGTGCGGCTCGGGGTGCAGGTGGCGGTGGTGATCGGTGGCGGCAACATCTTTCGCGGCGTGGCGGGCGGCGCGGTGGGCATGGAGCGCGCCACCGCCGACTACATGGGCATGCTGGCCACCGTCATGAACGCGCTGGCGCTGGGCGATGCCCTGGGCCGCTGCGGGCTCAAGGCGCGCGTGATGTCGGCCATCAACATCGACCAGGTGGTCGAGCCTTATGTGCGGCCCAAGGCCTTGCAGTACCTCGAAGAGGGCAAGGTGGTGGTGTTTGCCGCCGGCACCGGCAACCCCTTTTTCACCACCGACACCGCCGCTGCGCTGCGCGGGGCCGAGATCGGGGCCGAAATCGTCCTCAAGGCGACCAAGGTCGATGGCGTCTACAGCGCCGACCCCAAAAAAGACCCGCACGCGGTGCGCTACCAGTCCATCAGTTTCGACGAAGCCATGGCGCGCCAGTTGCAGGTCATGGACGCCACCGCCTTTGCCCTGTGCCGCGACCAGAACCTGCCGGTGCGCGTGTTCAGCATTTTCAAGCCGGGCGCGCTGCGCCGGGTGGTGCAGGGCGAGGACGAAGGCACGCTGGTGCACGTCTGAGCACCCTTTACATCCCGATCCAGGCCCGCTCCAAGCCCCCTGAGTCGGTGTATGCTACGCGGTTAGCCCCCCAGCGGCGCGGCACACCAGCCGATCGAGTAGCCAAGCGAGTCACGACCATGCAGATTTCCGACATCAAGAAACACGCCGATCTCAAAATGCATGCCTCGATCGAGGCGCTCAAGGGCAGCTTGGGCAAGGTGCGCACCGGGCGCGCCAACCCGGCGCTGCTCGACACCGTGCATGTGGATTACTACGGCGCCATGCTGCCGCTGTCGCAGGTGGCCAACCTGAGCCTGCTCGACTCGCGCACCATCGGCGTCGCGCCGTGGGAAAAGGGCATGGGGGCGAAGATCGAGAAAGCCATCCGCGAGTCCGACCTTGGGCTCAATCCGGCCTCGCAGGGCGACCTGATCCGGGTTCCGATCCCTGCCATGACCGAGGAGCGGCGCAAGGAGCTCACCAAGGTGGTGAAAGGCGAGGGCGAGCAGGCCAAGGTGGCGATTCGCAACCTGCGCCGCGACGCCAACGAGCAGCTCAAGAAGCTGGTCAAGGACAAACTGGCCTCCGAAGATGACGACCGCCGCGCCCAAGACGAAGTGCAAAAACTCACCGACCGAATGATCGCCGAGGTGGACAAGATCGTGGCCGCCAAAGAACAAGAGCTGATGGCGTTTTGAGGCTGCGCGCTCCCATGCCCCCTATCGAGCGCCGCGCGGGCGTACCGCGCCACTTGGCCGTTGTCATGGACGGCAATGGCCGCTGGGCCAAACAACGCTATCTGCCGCGCTTGGCCGGCCACCGGCAGGGCCTGGAAAAACTGCGCGAGCTGGTGCGCTGGTGCCGCCATGACGGCGTGCAGGCGCTCACGGTGTTTGCTTTTTCGTCCGAAAACTGGAGCCGGCCGGCCGACGAGGTGAGCGGCCTGATGGGGCTGCTGGCGCGGGCGCTGGAGCGCGAAGTGGGCGAGCTCGACCGCGCTGGGGTGCGGTTGCATTTTCCCGGCGATCGCCTGGCCTTGAGCGGCGAGCTGCAGCAGCAGCTGGCGCAGGCCGAGCAGCGCACGGCCGCCAACCGAGGTCTGGTGCTCAACGTGTGCTTCAACTACGGCGGCCGCTGGGACGTGGTGCAGGCGGCGCAGCAGCTGGCCGCACGCGGCGAGCCCATCACCGAAGCGTCGCTGTCGGGGGCGCTGGCGCTGGCGCACGTGCCGCCACCCGACCTCATCATCCGCACCGGCGGTGAGCAGCGCCTGAGCAACTTCCTGCTCTGGCAGGCGGCCTATAGCGAGCTCTATTTCTCCGCGGCCCTTTGGCCAGCCTTTGACCGCGCCGAGTTTGATGCTGCGCTGGCCGCTTACGCGCAGCGCGAGCGGCGTTTCGGGCGGGTCTCGGAGCAGCTCAGCGACGCCCCTGCGGAACCGGTGCAGCCCTTGCGGGCTGTCGCCTGATTGCCGCCCATGTTGTGGCAGCGGGTGCTTACAGCGTTGGGGCTTCTGGGGCTGTTGCTGGCTTCGCTATGGCACTCCGCCGATTGGCCCTTTGGCTTGCTGACCCTGGCGCTGGTCTGCGTGGCCGCTTGGGAATGGGCGCGCTTGTGCGCTTGCTCACCTGTTGTGGCCGTGGCGGCAGCGCTTGGGTTGGGCGCGGCCCTGATGGGGCTTTGGGTCTTGGTGGGGGTGGACTACGACGGCAGCTGGTTCTGGCCGCTGGCTACTGCGGCTTGTTTGGTGCTTTTGCCCCTGCTGCTGCACCGGGGTGTGCAGGGCTGGCGAGGGTTGGCCAACGGGCCGCGGGTGGCGCTGGGTTTGCTGTTGCTGGGGCAGGCGTGGTGGGCCCTGCTGCACGCCAAGACCATCGGCCTGGGCATGTTGCTGAGTATTTTTTTGTTGGTCTGGTTGGCCGACATCAGCGCCTACTTTGGTGGCAAACGCTTTGGGCGGCGCAAGCTCGCTCCCACCCTCAGCCCCGGCAAAACCTGGGAAGGGGTGTGGAGCGCTGCACTGGCGCTGCTGGTGCTGGGTGTGCTGTGGGTGCAGTGGTGGCCTGCGCACTGGGGGCCCAGCTTGTACACCCACTTGTGGCAGCTCGGGCCCTTGCCGGCCTTGGCCTTGTTGCTGCTGCTGCTGGCCCTGAGCGTGATGGGCGATTTGTTTGAGTCCATGGTCAAACGCTGCGCCGGCCGCAAAGACTCGAGCCGCATCCTGCCCGGCCACGGTGGGCTGATGGACCGCTTCGATGCGCTGTTGCCGGTGTTGCCGCTGGCGCTCTGGATCGTGACCGCTTAGGCGCGCCCCATTCCCTTTTTTTGCGCCTTCGCCCCCCACCATGCAGACGCTGACCGTGCTTGGATCGACCGGATCGATCGGAACCCAAACGCTGGATGTGGTGGCGCGCCATCCGCAGCGCTACCGCATTTTTGCGCTCACGGCCCAAGAGCGGGTGCAAGAATTGGTGCAGCAGTGCCAGCAGTTTGTGCCGCACTTTGTCGTGATTGCGCCCGAACACGCGCCTGCTCTGCGCTGGGCGCTGCAGGCGCGCGGGCTGACGCAGATCGAGGTGCTCAGCGGGCCACAGGCGCTGTGCGAGGTGGCGTGCGCGCCCGAGGTTGATACCGTCATGGCGGCGATCGTCGGCGCGGCCGGCTTGGCGCCGTGTGCGGCGGCGGCGCGCAGCGGCAAAAAGCTGCTGCTGGCCAACAAAGAGGCGCTGGTGCTGGGCGGCGAATGGTTTATGCAAACGGTGCGTGCCGGTGGCGCCACCTTGCTGCCCATCGACAGCGAACACTCGGCGCTGTTCCAGTGCCTGCCCGAGTCGCCCGTCCAGTGGGCGCAGCGGGTGGAGAAAATCGTGCTCACAGCCTCGGGCGGGCCGTTTCGCCAGCGCGACCCGGCCAGCTTGGACAGCGTCACGCCCGAGCAAGCGTGCGCGCACCCCAATTGGGTCATGGGGCGCAAAATCTCGGTCGATTCCGCCACCATGATGAACAAGGCGCTCGAAGTGATCGAGGCCCACCACCTGTTTGGCGTGTCACCCGATTGCATCGAGGTGGTGATCCACCCGCAGAGCGTGATCCACTCGATGGTGCAGATGCGCGACCGCTCGGTGCTGGCGCAGCTGGGCACACCCGATATGCGGGTGCCGATCGCCTACGGCCTGAGCTGGCCCGAGCGCATCGAATCGGGGGCCGCGGCGCTGGACTTTGCCCGCCTGGGCGCGCTGACCTTCGAGCCGCCCACGCGCGAGCGCTTTCCGGCTTTGTTTTTGGCTTGGGAGGCTTTGGCCGGCCCGCGCGGCAGCACCGGGGTGCTCAACGCCGCCAACGAGGTGGCGGTGCAGGCCTTTTTGGAGCGCCGCCTGCGCTTTGACCGCATCCACGCCGTGAACGCGGGAACGCTGCAGGCCTGGACGCCCTCCAACGCCGATGGAATCGACGACCTGCTGGCGCTCGACGCCCACGCGCGCGCCTTGGCGCGGGCGCAGTTGCAGCGCTGGCAAGATTGAGCCAGCGCCGCCCACTCCCCCGCCCATGCACTCTGCCCCCGCCCCATGCTGACCATCCTGGCCTTTTTGCTGGCCATCGGGCTGCTGGTGGCGGTGCACGAATACGGGCACTACCGCGTCGCCGTGGCGTGCGGAGTCAAGGTGCTGCGCTTTTCGGTCGGTTTTGGCAAGCCGCTGTGGAGCTGGCGCTCAAAGCGCAGCGGCACCGAATACGTGCTGGGCGCGCTGCCGCTGGGGGGCTACGTGCGCATGCTCGACGAGCGCGAAGCGGCCGTGCCCGCCGCCGAGCGCCATCTGGCTTTCAACACCCAGAGCCTGCGCGTGCGCACGGCGATCGTGGCGGCCGGGCCCGCGGCCAACCTGCTGCTGGCGGTGCTGCTGTACGCGCTGGTGGCGTGGATGGGCGTGCCGCAGCCGCAGCCGGTGCTCTCCACGCCCGCGCCGGCCTCGCTGGCCGAGCGCGCCGGGGTGCGCGGTGGCGAGTGGGTGGTGGCGCTGGCGCGGGTGGGAGACGCGCCGCAGCCGGTCGAATCCTTTGGCGATCTGCGCTGGCAGCTCACGCGCGCTGCCTTGGCGCAGCAAGACCTGAAGCTGTGGCTGGCCAGCGGCCCCGGCGAGCCGGGGCGCGAGGTGCGGCTGGAGCTGTCGCAGGTCGATGTGCGCCATGCCGACGCCACGCTGTTGCGCCAGATAGGCATCGAGGCCCCGTGGTCGGCGCCGCTGCTGGGCCAGCTCACGCCCGAAGGCGCCGCCGCCGCCGCTGGCCTGCAGCCCGGCGACCGGGTGCTGCGCGTCGATGGCCAGCCGGTGCGCGACGCCGCGCAACTGCGCCAGCTGATCCGTTTGTCGGCCGCCGACGGCCATCCGCGCACCCAGCGCTGGCAGATCGAGCGCGCCGGCAGCGTGCTGCAACTCGAGGTGACCCCGCGCCCCGAGCAGATCGAGCGCGTCTGGGTGGGGCGCATCGGCGGCTTCGTGGGGGCGACGCCGGACATGGCCGAACGCGCCATGGGGCCGCTGGAGGGGTTGTGGCATGGAGCGGTGCGCACCTGGGAGGTTTCGCACCTGACGCTGCAAATGATCGGCAAGATGCTCAGCGGTCAGGCCTCGTTGCAAAATCTGAGCGGCCCGATCACCATCGCCGACTACGCCGGCCAGTCGGCGGCGCTGGGGCTCACCAGCTACCTGTTGTTTCTGGCGCTGATCAGCGTCAGCCTCGGGGTGCTCAATCTGCTGCCGCTGCCGGTGCTCGACGGCGGCCACCTGATGTATTATCTGTGGGAGGCCGTGACCGGGCGCCCAGTGTCCGACGCTTGGATGGAGGGTTTGCAGCGCATCGGCATCGTGCTGTTGCTGGGCCTGATGTCGCTGGCCATTTTCAATGATATTGCCCGCTTGCTGGGCTGAGAACGCATTTTTCATGAACTACAAGCAACCGCGCTTGCGCCGCCTCGCCTTGGGCGCACTGGTTTCCCTGTCGCTGGCACTGCCGGCTTGGGCCACCACCCCCTTCACGCTGCGCGACATCCGGGTCGAGGGCCTGCAGCGCGTCGAGCCCGGCACGGTATTTGGCTCGCTGCCCTTTAGGGTGGGCGACGCCTTCACCGAAGACCAGGGCAGCGCCGCCATCCGCGCCCTGTTCGGGCTCGGGCTGTTTTCCGACGTGCGCCTGCAAGTCGAGGGCGATGTGTTGGTGGTGATCGTCGAAGAGCGCCCGACCGTGGCCGAGATCAGCTTCAGCGGCGTGCGCGAGTTCGACAACGAGGTGCTGCGCCGCGCCCTGCGCGACGTGGGGCTCGCCGAAGGCCGACCGTTCGACCGCGCCCTGGCCGACCGCGCCGAGCAAGAGCTCAAGCGCCAGTACCTGACGCGCAGCATGTACGCCGCCACCGTCACCGCCACCGTCACGCCATTGGATCGCAACCGCATCAACCTCAATTTTCATGTGGTCGAAGGCGGCATCACGCGCATCACCGAGCTGCGCATCGTCGGCAACCAGGCGTTCAGCGACGCCACCTTGCTGCGCCTGTTCACGCTCGACACCGGCAACTGGTTGAGCTGGTACACGCGCTCCGACCGCTACTCGCGCGAGCGCCTCAACGCCGACCTCGAAACCCTGCGCTCGCACTACCTCACGCGCGGCTTCCTCGAGTTCACGATCGACTCGACCCAGGTTGCGATCTCGCCCGACAAGGGCGAAATGGCGATCACCATCACCCTCACCGAAGGCCAGCGCTTCGTGGTCTCTGGCGTGCGGCTGGAGGGCGATTACCTGGGGCGCGAAGAGGAGTTCAAGTCCCTGATCCGCATTCGCCCCGGCCAGGCCTACAACGCCCAAGAGGTGGCCGAGACCGTGCGCGCCTTTGGCGAGCATTTCGGGCGCTTCGGCTTTGCCTTTGCGCGCGTCGAGGCGGTGCCCGAAATCGACCGCCAGAACGCCCAGGTGGCGTTCGTGCTGCGCGCCGAGCCCTCGCGCCGCGCCTTCGTGCGCCGCATCGAGATCGAAGGCAACGAGCGCACCCGCGACGAGGTCATCCGGCGCGAGTTCCGCCAGCTCGAATCGGCCTGGTACGACGGCGACCGCATCCGCCTGTCGCGCGACCGCGTCGACCGGCTGGGTTTCTTCACCCAGGTCACGGTCGATACGCGCGAGGTGCCGGGGGCGCCCGATCAGGTCGATCTGGTGGTGGCGGTCGAGGAGCGGGCCACCGGCAGCCTGTCGATCGGCGCCGGTTTCTCGCAGGCCGAGCGGCTCTCGCTCACTGCCGGCATCCGCCAAGAAAACGTGTTTGGCACCGGGCACTCGCTCAGCTTCAACCTGAACACCAGCGAGTTCAACCGCCAGCTGGTGCTCAGCACCGTCAACCCGTACTTCACGCCCGACGGGGTGTCGCGCGCCTTTGACCTGTACTACCGCACCAGCCGCCCGTTCACGGCGCAAGCGGGCGACTACGAGCTCGTCACCGCCGGTACCAGCGTGCGTTTTGGCGTGCCCTTCACCGAAACCGACACGGTGTTTTTCGGCCTTGGGCTGGAGCAGACCCGGATCGAGCCCGGCGCCGGGTTGCCCTTTGCCTTTCGCGACTACATGAACGCCTTTGGCGCTTCCTCGGTGTCGGTGCCCCTGACCGTGGGCTGGGCGCGCGACAGCCGCGACAGCGTGCTCGTGCCCACCCGCGGCCGCCTGATGCGCTTCAATGGCGAGCTCGGCATCGCCGGCGACACCCGCTACGTGCGCGCCAGCGGACAGTTCCAGCAATTCATCCCGCTCAACCCGCAGTGGACGCTGGCCTTCAACGCCGAAGCCGGCTGGGGCCGCGGCCTGGGCGACCGGCCGTTCCCGGTGTTCAAGAACTTCTTCGGCGGCGGCCTGGGTTCGGTGCGCGGCTTCGAGCAAGGCACCTTGGGCGGCACCAGCGGCATCGTCGGCCAGCCGGGGGCTTTGTCCTACATCGGCGGCTCGCGCATGGCGGTGCTCAACACCGAGATCATCGCCCCTTTCCCCGGTGCGGGCAGAGACCGCACGCTGCGCATGTTCGGCTTCATCGACATCGGCAACGTCTCGGACGATTTCGGCGGGCGCTCGCGCTTCAGCGATTTTCGCGCCTCGGCCGGCATCGGCATCAGCTGGCTCTCGCCGGTCGGGCCGCTTAGAATCGCGTATGCCCAGCCGTTGCGCGAGTTCGCCAACGACAAGCCACAAAGCATTCAATTCCAGATTGGTACCACGTTCTGATGAAATCCTTCTCTAGTCACCTGTTGCGCTCTTTCTTTGCCGCCTTGCTGCTGGCCACGGCCGCTTTTGCCGTCACGGCCCAGGACTTCAAAATCGGCTTTGTGAACACCGACCGGGTGCTGCGCGATTCGGCCGCAGCCCGGGCCGCACAAACCAAGCTGCAGCAAGAGTTCGCACGCCGCGAGCGCGAGGTGCAGACGCTGGGCACCCAGTTGCGCGCCGCCTCCGAGGCCCTGGAGCGCGAGGCGCCGACGCTGTCCGAGGCCCAGCGCATGACGCGCCAGCGCCAGCTGGTCGAGATGGAGCGCGATTTCCAGCGCCGCCGCCAGGCTTTCCAAGAAGACCTGAACCTGCGCCGCAACGAGGAGCTGCAGCAGGTGATCGAGCGCGCCAACCGCGTCATCCGCCAGATCGCCGAGGCCGAGCGCTTCGACCTCATCATCCAGGAGGCGGTCTATATCCACCCGCGACACGACATCACCGACAAGGTGATCGCTGGCCTGAACAGCGCCCCAGCCACAACCCCAGCCGCAACCCCCGCCCGCTAAAGGCGCGGTCGCCCGGCACCGGCACCTGATGCTTCGGCTCTGCGACATCCACGCCGCCTTGGGCGGCGTTTTGCATGGCGATGGCACGCGCGCGATCGCTGGCTTGGCATCGCTCGAAAGCGCCGGGCCCGATCGGCTCGCCTTTGTGGCGCAGGCGCGCCATGCGGCGGCGATCGAGAGCACGCAGGCCGCAGCGCTGATCGTGCCGCCCGAGTTGGTGCCGCGCGCCAGCGCCCGCGGGCCCTGCATCGAGACGTCGCAGCCCTACCCCTACTTTGCCCGCCTGACGCAGTGGTGGCGCTCGCGCCAGCTGGCGGCGCAGCGCGCTGCCGCCGACCCCGCCGAGCCCGCCATCCACCCCAGCGCTTGGGTGCACCCCAGCGCCGAACTGGCTGCCGGGGTGCGCCTGGGGGCCTTTGCGGTGGTCGAGGCCGGGGCGCAGATCGGCGCCGGCAGCGAGATCGGGGCCCACTGCGTGATCGGCGCGCGGGCGCGCATCGGCGCCCAGGCGCGCCTGGCGGTGCAGGTGGTGATCGGCCACGATTGCACGCTGGGTGCGCGCTGCATCGTGCACAGCGGGGCGGTGATCGGGGCCGACGGCTTTGGCTTTGCCGCGCACCAGGAGCGCTGGCTCAAGATCGAGCAACTGGGCGCGGTGCGCATCGGCGACGAGGTCGAAATCGGCGCCAACACCTGCATCGACCGCGGCACCCTCGACGATACCGTGCTCGAAGACGGCGTCAAGCTCGACAACCTGATCCAGATCGGCCACAACGTGCGCATCGGCGCGCACACCGCCATGGCCGGCTGCGTGGGGGTGGCGGGCAGCGCCCAGATCGGCGCGCACTGCACCTTCGGCGGCGGAGCCGGGGTGCTCGGGCACTTGCGCATCGTCGATCACGTGCACATCACTGCCTCCACCATGGTCTCGCGCTCGATCCTCAAGCCGGGCCAGTACAGCGGCGCATTCCCGATCGACGACAATGCGAACTGGGAAAAAAACGCTGCCACGCTGCGCCAGTTGTACGCGCTGCGGCAACGCCTGAAAGCCCTGGAAAAAAAATCCTGATGGACATCCACCATATTCTGAAAAAACTGCCACACCGCTACCCATTTCTGCTGGTGGACCGGGTGCTGGAGATCGAAAAAGGCCGCTCCATACGCGCGCTCAAGAACGTGAGCGTGAACGAGCCGCAGTTCACCGGGCATTTTCCGCACCGGCCGGTGTTTCCGGGGGTGCTGATGCTCGAAGCGCTGGCGCAAACGGCGGCGCTGCTGACCTTCGACACCCTGGGGCTGGAGCTGGACGAAAACTCAGTCTATTACTTCGCCGGTGTCGATGGCGCGCGCTTCAAGCGCCCGGTGGAGCCGGGCGACCAGTTGCTCATGCACGTCACGCTCGAGCGCTCCAAGGCCGGCATTTTCAAGTTCAAGGGCGTGGCCCGGGTGGGCGACGAGGTGGCTTGCGAGGCCGAACTGATGTGCACCATGCGCCGCATCGCCAGCGAAGGCGCCGCATGAGTTTGATCCACCCCACCGCGCTCATCGACCCGGCGGCGCAGCTGCACCCCACGGTGCAAGTCGGAGCCTACAGCCTCATCGGCCCGCACGTGCAGATCGGGGAGGGCAGCGCCATCGGCAGCCACTGCGTGCTCGAGGGCCACACGCGCATCGGCGCGCACAACACCATCCACAGCTACGCCGCCTTGGGTGGGGCGCCGCAGGACAAAAAATACGCCGGTGAGCCGACCCGGCTCGAAATCGGCGACCGCAACGTGATCCGCGAGTTTTGCACCCTGCACCGCGGCACCGCCAACGGCCGCGGCGTGACCCGCGTGGGTGACGACAACATGCTCATGGCCTACGTGCACCTGGCGCACGACTGCCAAGTGGGCAGCCACACGGTGTTTGCCAACAACGCCCAGCTCGCCGGCCACGTGCAGGTGGGCGACTGGGTGATTTTGGGCGGCTTTACCGTGGTGCGCCAGTTTTTGCGCCTAGGCGCGCACAGCTTCACGGCCATGTGCGCGCTGCTGTTTGCCGACTTGCCGCCGTTCGTGGTCTGCCAGGGGCAGCCGGCGGTGGCACGCAACGTCAACGCCGAAGGGCTGCGCCGGCGCGGCTTCAGCCCGGCGCGCATCGCCGCCGTGCGCGCCATGTACAAGGCGCTGTACCGCGAAAACCTTACGCTGCAGGCAGCGCAGCCGCGCATCGCCGCCTTGCTCGAGCAGCACCCCGAGGCCGCCGCCGATGTGGCGCTGATGAGCGCTTTTCTGGCCGGTGTCGGCAAGCCCGGCATCGTGCGCCGGCGCGCGCGCAGCGAAGCGGCCGAGGGCGCTGTGGGGGAGGGCGCATGAAGCCGCTGCGCTGTGCCGTGATCGGGGTCGGGTACTTGGGCAAGTTTCACGCCCAGAAATACGCCCAGCTGCCCGGTTGCGAGTTGGTCGCGGTGGCCGACAGCCGCCTCGACGTGGCCCAGGCCGTGGCCCAGCCACTGGGCTGCCGCGCCGTGGCCGACTACCACGAACTGCTGGGCCAAGTCGATGCCGTGAGCGTGGTCGTGCCGACGCAGGCGCACCACGCCGTGACGCTCGATTTTCTGCGCGCCGGTGCCCATGTGCTGGTAGAAAAACCCATCGCCGTCACGCTTGAGCAGGCCGACGAGATGATCGCCATAGCCGAGCAGCGCGGCCTGAGGCTGGCGGTTGGGCACCTCGAGCGCTTCAACCCGGTGGCGCTGGCGCTCGAGCCGCTGCTGCAGCGCCCGCGCTTTATCGAGAGCACCCGGCTGGCCCCGTTCAAGCCGCGCGCCACCGACGTGAGCGTGCTGCTGGACCTGATGATCCACGACGTGGACTTGATCTTGTCGCTGGTCGATAGCGAGATCGTGAGCATAGACAGCAGCGGCGCGCGTGTGCTCACCACCGACATCGACATCGCCAACGCCCGCATCCGCTTTGCCAACGGCTGCGTGGCCAACGTCACCGCCAGCCGCGTGAGCAACAAGAGCGAGCGCAAGATGCGCGTGTTCCAAGACCGCGCCTGCCATTCGCTCGATTTTGGCAGCCGGCAACTGGTGAGCTACCGCGCCACCGACGCCGACCCGCACACCGCCCCCGAAGCGGCGATCGAGCGCCAGCTGCAGACCTTCGGCGAAGCCGACGCGCTGCTAAACGAGATCGCCGATTTCGTGGCCAGCGTGCGCGAGGGGCGCGCGCCCAAGGTCGGCGGCCGCGCCGGACGCCGGGCGCTGGCGGCGGTGCAGCGCATCAGCGCTGCCACCGAGCTCATTGCCTGATTTTTGCCCCCTTTGCCCCTTCTGCCTCCTTTGACGCCTTAGAAAGCCCCGCCATGCGCATCCCGATGGTCGATCTGGCCACCCAGTACCGCGAACTCAAACCCCAGCTCGAACCGGCGCTGCTGGCGGCGCTGGAGGCCACGCAGTTCATCCTCGGCCCCAACGTGCAGGCCTTCGAGGCCGAGGCCGCCGCATACTTGGGCGTCAAACACGCCATCTCTTGCGCCAACGGCACCGACGCGCTGCACCTGGCGCTGCGCGCCCTCGGCTTGGGGCCGGGCGACGAGGTCATCACCACGCCCTTCACCTTCATCGCCACCGCCGAGGCCATCGCCTATGTGGGCGCCAAAGCGGTGTTTGTCGATATCGACCCGCGCAGCTTCAACATCGACGTGGCGCAGGTGGCGCGCGCCATCGGGCCGCGCACCAAGGCGCTGCTGCCGGTGCACCTGTTTGGCCAACCGGCCGACTTGGGTGCGCTGCAGGCGCTGGCGCAGCAGCACGGCCTGCACCTGATCGAAGACTGCGCCCAGTCATTCGGTGCCACGCTCGGTGGGCGCCAGACCGGGGCCATCGGCGACGTGGCGGCGTTCAGCTTTTTCCCCAGCAAAAACCTGGGCTGCTTCGGCGACGGCGGCATGGTCACGACCCAATCCGACGCGCTGGCCGAGACGCTGCGCATGCTGCGCAACCACGGCAGCAAGGTGCGCTACTACCACGACATCATCGGCTACAACAGCCGCCTCGACGAACTGCAGGCGGTGGTGCTGCGCGCCAAGCTGGCGCGCATCGACCACTACAACCAGCAGCGGCGCCGGGTGGCGCAGCGCTACCAGGCCGGTCTGGCGGGCTTGCCGTTGCAGACACCGTTTGAAGACGGCATCGGACGGCACGTCTATCACCAATACACGCTGCTGTGCGAGCAACGCACCCAGGTGCAGCAGGCACTCACCGCAGCCGGTATCGCCAGCGCGATCTACTACCCGGTGCCGCTGCACCAGCAAAAAGTGTTTGCCGCCGAGGCCGCAGGGCAGACCTTTGCAGTCACCGAGTCGGTGGCGCAGCGCTGCCTGTCGCTGCCGATCTACCCCGAGCTCAGCGACGCGGCCATCGACGAAATCTGCGCCGTGATCCGCCAGGCGCTGGTTTGATGTGGGCCCTGCCAGCTCAGCCAGCCCGGCCAGCCTAGGCCCGTCGCCGCCGGGCGCGGGCTTGCGCGTGGCCATGGTGGCGGCCGAACGCTCGGGCGACCAACTGGCCGCCTTGCTGCTGCAGGGCATGCGCCAGCGCTGGAGTGGCTTGCAGGCCAGCGGCATCGGCGGGCCGCTGATGCAGGCGCAGGGCTTTGTGGCGCACCACAGCTGCGACGAGCTCACCGTGCGCGGGCTGGTCGAGGGCCTGTGGGCCTACCGGCGCATCAGCGCCATCCGGCGCCGCTACGCCGCCGACTTGCTGCGCCAGCGCCCCGATCTGTACCTCGGGGTCGATGCCTCCGACTTCAACCTGCCGCTGGAGCGCCAGCTGAACCGCGCTGGCATCCCGGCGATCCAACTGGTCTGCCCCTCGATCTGGGCCTGGCGCCCCGGGCGCGTGCACGCCATCCGGCGCAGCGTGCGCCACGTGCTGTGCCTGTTTCCCTTCGAGCCCGAGCTGCTGGCGCGCCACGGCATCGCCGGCACCTTTGTGGGGCATCCGGTGGCCGACCTGATCGCGCTCGAGCCCGACCAAGCTGGCGCGCGCCAGCGCCTCGGGCTGGATCCCGAGGCCACCGTGGTGGCGCTGCTGCCGGGCAGCCGGGTGGCCGAGATCGCCGCGCTGGCCATGCCTTTTTTGCACGCCGCGCGCCTGATGGCGCAGCAGCGCCCGCAGCTGCGCTTCGTGCTGCCCACGCACGAGGGCCTGCGCCCCACGCTGGAGCAGGCGCTGCGTACCACCGGCATGGAGGCGCGGGTGCAGCTGGTGCTGGGGCAGGCGCACACCGTGCAGGCGGCCTGCGACGTGGCACTGGTGGCCAGCGGCACCGCCACGCTGGAGTGCGCGCTGCACAAGCGCCCGATGGTCATCGCCTACCGCATGCAGTGGCTCTCGTGGTGGGTGGCCAACCAGCAGCGGCGCACGCCCTGGATCGGGTTGCCCAACATTTTGTGCCAGCAAAGCCTGGTGCCCGAGCTGCTGCAGCAGCAGGCGCAGCCCGAGGCGCTGGCGCGCGCCACCTTGGCCTGGCTCGACGACCCGGCAGCGGTGGCGCGCCTGCGCCAGCGCTTTACCGACATGCACCTGCAACTGCGGCAAGACATGCCCGCCCGTGCCAGCCATGCGATCGCGCAAATCCTCCAAGCCTGACGGCTACACCTTGGGCTGGGCCCCGCCGGGCTTGGTGGCCGGCGTCGATGAAGCCGGGCGCGGCCCGCTGGCCGGGCCGGTGCTGGCCGCTGCCGTGATGCTCGACCCGCGCAAACCGATCGCGGGCTTGCGCGACTCCAAAAAGCTCACGCCCAAGCGGCGCGCGCAGCTGTGCGAGCTGATCCACGACCGCGCCCTGTGCTGCTCGGTGGCCCAGGCCAGCGTCGAAGAAATCGAGCGCCTCAACATCTTGCAAGCCACGCTGCTGGCGATGCAGCGCGCCGTGGCCGGCCTGCGGCTGCGCCCTACGCAGGTGCTGGTCGATGGCAACCGCTTGCCCGCCCTCCACCTGCCCGCGCAAGCCGTGGTGCGCGGCGACGACCGGGTGGCGGCGATCGCGGCGGCTTCCATCCTGGCCAAGGTGCAGCGCGACCGCCTGTGCCTCGACTGGCACGCCCAGTACCCCGATTACGGCTTTGACCGCCACAAAGGCTACGGCACTGCGCTGCACCTCGAGGCGCTGCAGCGCCTAGGGCCCACGCCCCTGCACCGGCGCGGTTTTGCCCCGGTGGCGGCGCTGCTGGCCGCAGCCTGTCCCTTATGAACACCGAAACCATCCGCTCGCGCGACAACGCGCTGCTCAAGCAACTGCGCCGCTTGGCCAACGACCCTGCCGCCGGCCGCGAGCTGGGGCTGGTCTGGCTCGAAGGCGAGCACCTGTGCCGCGCCCTGCTGGCCCGCGGCCAGTTGCCCACGGTGCTGCTGCGCGCCGAATCGGCCCCGCACTGGGACACGGCCTGGAGCTTGCCCCCCAGCGTGCGCCGCGTGGCGCTGGCCGACAGCCTGCTGGCCGGCGTCAGCGGCTTGGGCTCGAGCGCGCCGGTCGGTTTTTTGTGGCCGTTGCCCGCCGCCGCGGCGTGCCAGCCCGGGCGGCCCACGGTGCTGCTCGATCGCTTGCAAGATCCGGGCAACGTCGGCTCGATCCTGCGCAGCGCCGCCGCCCTCGGTATTGAGCAGGTGCTGGCGCTCAAGGGCACGGCGGCGCTGTGGGCGCCCAAGGTGCTGCGCGCCGGCATGGGGGCGCATTTTGGCTTGCGCCTGGTCGAAGGCTTGCACCCAGACGATCTGGCGGCACTCGATCTGCCGCTGCTGGCCACCAGCTCGCACCAGGGCCAGTGGCTGCACCAGGCCGCGCTGCCTTGGCCCTGCGCCTGGTTGTTCGGCCACGAAGGGCAGGGCGTGAGCCCAGCGCTGCTGGCCGCTGCCAGCCACACCCTGCGCATCGCCCAGCCCGGCGGCGAGGAATCGCTCAACGTCGCCGCCGCCGCCGCCATTTGTTTGCACGCCAGCGCGGTGCAGCGGCCCGCTTGAGCTAGTGTGGCGTTGCGCGCTATCTGGAACATAAAACCGCGCCTTTTCGTCCCTGCTGTCGTTGCAAATCCGCGCCATAGTGGCACTATGGCTGTGGTTTGCGCCTAAGCAGGGCCAAAAATCCATCGGTTTTATTTGTCCCATCAAGCGCGCAACACCACACTAGGCCCGGCAGGGGCCCCGGTGGCGGTGGGCGGGCGGGCTATAATTTTAAGGTTTACCCGAACCCTGCGCACCCCGGTGGCTCAAGGCCGCTGCAGCCCCAATCAAAATCGCCTGAGTCCGTGCTGGCGTGGGGCCTGAGGGTGCGGCCAGAATCCAAGTCCCTGGAGAGTCCCGTGTTTCCCGTCCCCGCCCCCGCCCTGCTCGCGCTTGCCGACGGCACGGTCTTTCGCGGCACCGCCATCGGTGCCACCGGCCAGACCGTCGGAGAAGTGGTGTTCAACACCGCGCTCACCGGCTACCAAGAAATCCTCACCGACCCCAGCTACCGCCAGCAGCTGGTCACGCTCACCTACCCGCACATCGGCAACACCGGCGTCAACGAGCAGGACGTGGAGTCCGACGCCATCCACGCCGCCGGCCTGATCATCAAAGACCTGCCGCTGCTGCACTCCAACTTTCGCGCCAGCCGCAGCTTGGGCGAGTACCTGCAGCGCCATGGCACGGTGGCCATTGCCGGCATCGACACCCGCGCCCTCACGCGCCGCCTGCGCACGCACGGGGCACAAAACGGCGCCATCGTCGCCCTCGCGGCGGGCCAGAGCCTGAGCGAGGCGGTGGTGGCGCAGGCGCTGGCCGCCGCCCGCAGCGCACCCAGCATGGCCGGGCAAGACCTGGCGCGGGTGGTGAGCACGGCCCAGCCCTACGAGTGGACGCAGACCGAGTGGCAGCTGGCGCGCGCCGACGGCAGCCCCGGCTACGGCGAGCTGCAGACGCCGCGCTTTCACGTCGTGGCTTACGACTTTGGCGTCAAGAAAAACATCCTGCGCATGCTGGCGCAACGCGGCTGCCGCGTCACCGTGGTGCCGGCCCAAACCCCGGCTGCCCAGGTGCTGGCGCTGCGTCCCGACGGCGTGTTCCTGTCCAACGGCCCCGGCGACCCGCAGCCCTGCGGCTACGCCATCGCCGCCGCCGCCGAGCTGATCGAATCCGGCCTGCCCACCTTCGGCATCTGCCTCGGGCACCAGATCATGGCCCTGGCCAGCGGCGCGCGCACCTACAAAATGCCGCACGGCCACCACGGCGCCAACCACCCGGTGCAAGAGCTCGCCAGCGGGCGCGTGGCCATCACCAGCCAGAACCACGGCTTTGCCGTGGAGCGCGAATCGCTGCCGGCGCACTTGCGCGTGACCCACATCAGCCTGTTCGACGGCACCGTGCAGGGGCTGGAGCGCAGCGACCGCCCGGCCTTTTGCTTCCAGGGCCACCCCGAGGCCTCGCCGGGTCCGCACGACATCGCCCCCCTGTTCGACCGCTTCACGGCGCTCATGGCTTCGGAGTAAACAGAACATGCCCAAGCGTTCAGACCTCAAGAGCATCCTCATCATCGGCGCCGGCCCGATCGTCATCGGTCAGGCGTGCGAGTTCGACTACTCCGGCGTGCAAGCCTGCAAGGCCCTGCGCGAAGAGGGCTACAAGGTCATCCTGATCAACAGCAACCCGGCCACGATCATGACCGACCCGGCCACCGCCGACGTCACCTACATCGAGCCCATCACCTGGCAGACGGTGGCCAAGATCATCGCCAAGGAACGGCCGGACGCCATTTTGCCCACCATGGGCGGCCAGACCGCGCTCAACTGCGCGCTCGACCTCTGGCGCCAGGGCGTGCTGGCGCAGCACGGCGTCGAGCTGATCGGGGCCACGCCCGAGGCCATCGACAAGGCCGAAGACCGGCTCAAGTTCAAGGACGCCATGACCCAGATCGGCCTGGGCTCGGCGCGTTCCGGGATCGCGCACAGCCTGAGCGAGGCCTGGGAGGTGCAAAGGCAGGTCGGCTTCCCGACCGTGATCCGCCCCAGCTTCACCTTGGGCGGCAGCGGCGGTGGCATCGCCTACAACCCCGAAGAGTTCGAGACCATCTGCAAGCGCGGCCTCGAGGCTTCGCCCACGCACGAGCTGCTGATCGAAGAGTCGCTGCTGGGCTGGAAAGAGTTCGAGATGGAGGTGGTGCGCGACCGCGCCGACAACTGCATCATCGTCTGCTCGATCGAAAACCTCGACCCGATGGGCGTGCACACTGGCGACTCGATCACCGTGGCGCCGGCGCAGACGCTCACCGACAAAGAATACCAACTGATGCGCAACGCCAGCCTGGCGGTGCTGCGCGAGATCGGCGTCGACACCGGCGGCTCCAACGTGCAGTTTGCCGTCAACCCGGCCGACGGGCGCATGGTCGTGATCGAGATGAACCCACGCGTCTCGCGCTCGTCGGCGCTGGCCTCCAAGGCCACCGGATTCCCGATCGCCAAGGTGGCGGCCAAGCTGGCGGTGGGCTACACCCTCGACGAGCTCAAGAACGAGATCACCGGCGGCGCCACCCCGGCCTCGTTCGAGCCCAGCATCGACTACGTGGTGACCAAGATCCCGCGCTTTGCCTTCGAAAAATTTCCCGCTGCCGACAGCCGCCTGACGACGCAGATGAAGTCGGTGGGTGAAGTCATGGCCATCGGGCGCACCTTCCAGGAGAGCTTCCAGAAGGCGCTGCGCGGGCTCGAGGTCGGCGTCGATGGCATGAACGAAAAAACCCAGGACCGCGAAACGCTGGAGCGCGAACTCGGCTCGCCCGGGCCGGAGCGCATCTGGTTCGTGGGCGACGCCTTCGCCGCCGGCTGGACACTGGACGAGGTGCAGCAGATCACGCGCATCGACCCGTGGTTTCTGGTGCAGATCGAAGACATCGTGCGCATCGAGCTGGGGCTGGACCGGCACACCGCCGCGCACGGCGCGCAGGCGCTGGCGGCCCTGAGCGCCGAAACGCTGCGCACGCTCAAGCAAAAGGGCTTTTCCGACCGCCGCCTGGCCAAGCTGCTGCACACCCACGAGCAGGCCGTGCGTGCCCAGCGCCACGCCCTGGGCGTGCGCCCGGTCTATAAGCGCGTCGATACCTGCGCCGCCGAGTTCGCCACCGCCACCGCCTACCTGTATTCCAGCTACGAGCAAGAGTGCGAAGCCGCGCCCAGCGAGCGCAAGAAAATCATGGTGCTGGGCGGCGGGCCGAACCGCATCGGGCAGGGCATCGAGTTCGATTACTGCTGCGTCCACGCCGCGCTGGCCCTGCGCGAAGACGGCTACGAGACCCTGATGGTCAACTGCAATCCCGAGACCGTCTCGACCGACTACGACACCAGCGACCGGCTCTACTTCGAGCCGCTGACGCTCGAGGACGTGCTCGAAATCGTGGCCAAAGAGCGCCCCGAGGGCGTGATCGTGCAGTTCGGCGGCCAGACGCCGCTCAAGCTCGCCCTCGGGCTCGAGGCCGCCGGCGTGCCCATCATCGGCACCAGCCCGGACATGATCGACGCCGCCGAAGACCGCGAGCGCTTCCAGCAGCTGCTGCACCGCCTCGGGCTGCGCCAGCCGCCCAATGCCACCGCGCGCACCGAAGCCGAGGCCATGGACAAGGCCAGCGCGCTGGGCTACCCGCTGGTGGTGCGCCCCAGCTACGTGCTGGGTGGGCGGGCGATGGAAATCGTGCACGAGCCGCGCGACCTCGAGCGCTACATGCGCGAGGCGGTCAAGGTCAGCCACGATTCGCCGGTGCTGCTGGACCGCTTCCTCAGCGACGCCATCGAGTGCGACGTCGATTGCATCCGCGACGCCAGCGGTGCCGTGCTGATCGGCGGCGTGATGGAGCACATCGAGCAAGCCGGTGTGCACTCGGGCGACTCGGCCTGCTCGCTGCCACCCTACTATTTGGGCGCGGCCACCGTGGATGAAATCAAGCGCCAGACGGCGGCCATGGCCGGCGCCCTGAACGTGGTCGGGCTGATGAACGTGCAGTTCGCGATTCAGCAGCTCGACGGCGTCGATGTCATCTACGTGCTCGAAGTCAACCCGCGCGCCTCGCGCACCGTGCCCTTCGTCTCCAAGGCCACCGGCATCCAGCTGGCCAAGGTGGCGGCGCGCTGCATGGCCGGCCAGACGCTGGCGCAGCAGGGCGTGACGCGTGAAGTGGTGCCGCCGTACTTCAGCGTCAAAGAAGCGGTGTTCCCCTTCGTCAAGTTCCCCGGCGTGGACACCATCCTCGGCCCCGAGATGAAGTCCACCGGCGAGGTCATGGGCGTCGGGCGCAGCTTTGGCGAGGCGTTCGTCAAGTCGCAGCTGGGGGCCGGCACCCAGTTGCCGCGCCCCAGCGACGCCGTGCGCAAGGTGTTTCTGTCGGTCAAGGCCGACGACAAGCCGCGCGCGGTGCAGCTGGCGCGCGAGCTGCACGCGCTCGGCTTTGAGCTCGTGGCCACGCGCGGCAGCGCCGCCGCCCTCAACGCCGCCGGCGTGCCGTGCGCGCAGATAAACAAAGTCGCCGAAGGCCGGCCCAACATCGTCGATCTGATCAAAAACGGCGACATCGCCATGGTCATCAACACCGTCGAGGAGCGGCGCAACGCCATCGCCGATTCGCGCTACATCCGCACCTCGGCGCTGGCCAACCGCGTCACCACCTTCACCACCATCTCGGGCGCCGAAGCGGCGGTCGAAGGCATCAAGTGCCAAGACTCGCTCGGCGTGGTGTCGGTGCAAGAGCTGCACGCGCTGCTGGCCTCGTCTTGAGTTGCGCTGGCCGGGGGCGCCGGCGCCTTTCGCCCCCTGCATGCGTTAGGATGCTGCCCGTGCCACGGCACGGTGCGGTCGGTTCGTGGTGGCGTGGAGCGCTTGGCTGTTGCCGTCCAGCCAAGCCCGTCGGGCTTTGTTTGTGGCACCGTTTCAGGGGGCTATCTCAGTCCATGCACCATGTGTCCCTGCGCTCGCGCGC
Organism: Pseudomonadota bacterium; assembly: GCA_041694945.1. Lineage (GTDB taxonomy): Bacteria > Pseudomonadota > Gammaproteobacteria > Burkholderiales > Burkholderiaceae_C > Serpentinimonas. Next base: position 85,940 of record JBGFRU010000040.1, on the reverse strand, counting down.
TTATCCGTTCATCGCCCTGCGCCTGAGCGCGATTGCGCTCGCTGTTGCCGCCACGGTTTCCCTGTCCGCCTGTGGCGGTGGCGGTGGCGGCGGCGGCCCTTTGCTCAACCAAACGCCGCCACCCGATCTTTACACCCAGCCGCCGCCCTTGCAGCCTGCGCCCATGAACCATGCGGGCATCGAGGCTTTCCTGCCCGCCGAATCCGTCAAGGTCAACGTGGGCGTGGTGGATACCGGCTTCATACTGACGCACCATGCCATTGCCGCCAGCGTGTCGGGCAGTCGCAACTTCTCGACCACGACGCCGCTGATCGACGATGTGCCAAGCAACAACGCCTCGCAGTGGCACGGTACGCCGGTGACGCAGGTGCTGGCACGCGGCACGCACAACGAAGCCCTGTGGCTGGCGCGCCCGCAAGAAGACGGCGTCGGTTTTGCGATCAACTCGGTTGCCGACGCGGGCATTTGGGCCAACGCGCAAGGCGCGCGCCTGGTCAATTACAGCCTGAGCAATATGTTCATGCGCCATGCGGACACCGACCGTCTCTACACAGACCATGTGGCGCGTGGCAGCGCAGCCGTGATTGCGGCAGGCAACGAGAACCGCTCCATCACGCAAACGCTCATCACACTTGGCACGTACGGAACGCCCGCGCCGTCGATCTTTGAGCACGCGCCCTTTGCCCACATCACGCTGGTGGTGGGCGCGCTCAGCCCCGACAACGTGACGCTCGCACCCTTTTCCAATCGTCCGGGCGAGCGCACCGATGTGCAGGCGCGTTTTCTGGTGACGCAATCGCAGACCGAGGTCTATAGCGCCAACTCGACCGCCGCGAACCCGGTGCGCGAGTGGGTCGATGGCACATCCTTCGCAACGCCGGTGGTGTCGGCGGCGCTGACCACGGTGATTGCGCGCTGGCCGCACCTGACGCCGGATCTGAGCACGTCCCTCCTGCTCGATACGGCAGATCGGGATTTCAGCCCCCTGTTCACGCAGAACAACTGCGGCCCATCGGCCAACGTCAACTGCGGTGCCTACCACTTCGGTCGTGGGCGCCTGAACCTGATGCGCGCCTTGCAACCCGTCGGCCCGGTGTCTGTCCCCACGGGGGCGAACGTGGGGCAGGGCGTGGCGATCGAGGCCACCCACTTGCGCCTGCCCGCTGCCTTTGGCGACGCCAGCCCTGCGGGTGTGACGAGCGCGGTGTTCGACTCCTTCGGGCGCGACTTCGCCCTGCCTGTGGCCGCCTTGGTGCAGCGCAACGCTGCGAGCGACGCACGGCGCAATTTCCTCTCTCAGATGGAGGCGCGTGAGGTCACGCAAAGCGCGCCGGTAGGGGGCGAGCAGGGTGCGGCGCTGAACGTGCGCCTGGGGTTTGCGGGTGACAGCCGCGCTCCCGTGCTGACCGAGTTCGGTTTTGCGTCCGACAACTGGCGCATGAGCCTGGCATCGATGCAGCGCGCCCACCAGCGCCTGCCAAGTGCGGGGCTGCACAGCGCAGCCTTGCCGCAGATGCTGTCCTTTGCCGACCACGGCGCGCTGCAAGCCTTCGATGGCGCGCATGCGCTGGGTGCGGCCTTCAGCCTGAGCGATGGGGTCGAGGTGTACGCGCAGTTCAACCAGGCGCACATGACGGGCCGGGGCAAGGAGCGCGGCGCCCAAGATCAAAGCGCCGTGCTCAGCGCCTTTGGCCTGAACTTCACGCCGCTTGCGGGCTTGAGCCTTGGCGTGGGTGTGGAGTCGGTGCAGGAGCGCGGCGGCGTGCAGGGCGCGCAAGGGGCGGGCGCGTTGGCGCTGACCGCATCGAGCGCTCAGTCTGTGGTGCTGCGCTTCAACCAGGACTTGGGCGCGGGCTGGCGCGGCTTTGGCCTGCTGCGCTCGGGCACTCTGGACGTGCAGGGCCAGCACCTGCTTGCCAGCGTGGAAGGTGCGCGCACGAGCGAGTTTGCGGCTGGGGTGGCCTTTGCCGGGCAGCGCTCGCAGATGTTCCTGGCGCTCTCGCAGCCCCTGCGCGTGGATTCGGCGCGCGCGCACTTCAACGCAGCGGTGGGGCGCACGCTGGATGGGTAGGTGCGCTACGAGGCGGTGTCGGCCAACTTGGCACCGAGCGCACGCCAGATGAACCTGGAATGGGGCACGACGCTGCACCTGGGGCGGGGCGAGAGTTTGAGCGCCAACGTGGTGCATAGCATCCATCCGGGCCACAGCGCGCAGGCGCCGGATCAGACCTTCGTGGGCGCGACCTATCGCGTGGTGTGGTGAACAAGGACGCAACGGTGAAACGTTCAAACTTCATGTTGCTGGCCTGGTGGGTGGCCGCATTCGGGCTTTCCGCTTGCGCTGCGCCCATGGGCGGGCAGCAACCGAACCCAGCAGCCCCTTCGTCTTTAGGCGCGCCTGCCCCCGTTGCACCTTCCTCTGTGTCCATGAACCGAACCAAGCCCGTGCCCAACATGCAAGCCGCTCAACTCGATGGCAGCCTGGTTGCGGTGCTCGAGCGTTACCGCTTGCTGGGCTACCATGTGGACACGGATGCGGCACGCGCCCAGGCTTGGGACCCGCAGGCGCGCACCATAGGCGTGGCGGCTTTACACCAACTGTTGGCTGCTTATTGGCCAGGCGTGGAGTTGCGCGTCTTGCCCTTTCGGTCGGTTTTCACGGCCGATTACCGCGCCACACGCTTGAGCGTGCATCTGGACCAGCAAGGCAGGATCGATCGGATACTGGTCGGCTGAGCAGGTCAGGTCCAAGTGCGTTTTGCTGGCAAGACCAAGCCTTGCCAACCCGCAGCGCCTAGGGTTATAATCGACAGGTTGCCTGCAGCTTGCAGGCCAACGTTCCACGCCCGCACGCGGAAAGCCGCTGCGCCAACTCTGGGCTGCTTGCCGTGTGCTTCAAGGCCACAGCAAGGTCTGTCTGGCCTTGGCCGGCATCTTTTCTGCAGCGGGGCGCATGTTCCACACTGGGTCCATTAGTTCATGATCGCCTCATCCGTCAAAGCCGAAGTGATTTCGGCCAACGCCCGTACGCCCCACGACACCGGCAGCCCCGAAGTGCAGGTCGCCATCCTCACGGCGCGCATCAACGAGCTCACGCCGCACTTCAAAACCCATGCCAAGGACCACCACGGCCGCCGCGGCCTGCTCAAGATGGTCAGCCGTCGGCGCAAGCTGCTCGACTACCTCAAGGGCAAAGACGCCGATCGCTACGTGAGCCTGATCCAAAAGCTCGGCCTGCGCAAATAAGCCCCACCCGTTGCGGCATTTGCCCACTCGTGGTTTCGTTCATCGTGCAAAACGCCTCGGTCGCCCTGTCGCCGCAGGCGTTTTCTGCGCTTTCCCTCCAGGTCAGGCGTGCTCATTCAGAGCGAAGCTGTGTCATTCCAAAGCCGTCGCGCGCGCCACGGCGGCACTGGAATGGCATCGTGTTCTGAAGGCTCGGCCCCGGCCCACAACCCCCACCACACCAGGAACACTCATGGGTCTGTTTAATAAAGTCAGCAAAAGCTTTCAATGGGGCCGCCACACCGTGCGGCTCGAAACCGGCGAAATCGCGCGCCAGTCCAGCGGCGCCGTGCTGCTCGATATGGACGGCACCGTGGTGCTGGCCACCGTGGTCGCCAAAACCGACGCCAAGGCAGGCCAGGATTTTTTTCCGCTCACCGTCGATTACCTCGAAAAATCCTACGCCGCCGGCAAGATTCCGGGCAGCTTCTTCAAGCGCGAAGGGCGCCCGAGCGAGTTCGAGACCCTCACCAGCCGCCTGATCGACCGCCCGATCCGGCCCCTGTTCCCCGAGGGCTTTTTCAACGAAGTGCAGGTGGTGGTGCACACCCTGTCGCTCAACCCCGAGGTCGATGCCGACATCGCCGCCCTGATCGCCACCAGCGCCGCGCTGTCCATCAGCGGCATCCCCTTCAACGGCCCCATCGGCGCTGCGCGGGTGGGCTACGCCAATGGCCAATACCTGCTCAACCCCGGCCAGACCGAGCGCGCCCAGAGCCAGCTCGATCTGGTGGTGGCGGGCACCGAAGCGGCGGTGCTGATGGTCGAGAGCGAAGCGCAGCAGCTCTCTGAAGAGGTGCTGCTGGGCGCCGTGGTCTTTGGCCACGAGCAAGGCAACATCGCCATCGCCGCCATCAACGAACTGGTGCGCGAAGCCGGCAAGCCCGAATGGGACTGGCAGCCGCCGGCGCGTGACGAGGCGCTGATCGCCCGCGTCGAGGCGCTGGGCCGCGACGCCCTGGTGGCGGCCTACCAGATGCGCAACAAGCAAGCGCGCACCCAAGCCTGCCGCCAGGCCTACGCCGCCGTGCACGCCGGGCTCAAGGCCGAGGGGCTCGCGTGCGACGCGGTCAAGGTCGAAGAGCTGCTGTTCAACATCGAAGCCGGCATCGTGCGCGGGCAGATTCTGGCCGGCGAGCCGCGCATCGACGGCCGCGACACGCGCACCGTGCGCCCGATCGAAATCCGCACCGGCGTGCTGCCGCGCACCCACGGCTCGGCGCTGTTCACGCGCGGCGAGACGCAGGCGCTGGTGATCGCCACCCTGGGCACCGAGCGCGACGCACAGCGCATCGACGCGCTGGCCGGCGATTTCGAAGACCGCTTCATGCTGCACTACAACATGCCGCCCTTCGCCACCGGTGAAACCGGGCGCGTGGGCAGCCCGAAGCGGCGCGAGATTGGCCATGGCCGCCTGGCCAAGCGCGCACTCGTCGCCGCACTGCCGGCCAAGGACGAGTTCCCCTACACCGTGCGCGTGGTGAGCGAGATCACCGAATCCAACGGCTCCTCGTCCATGGCGTCGGTCTGCGGCGGCTGTCTGGCGCTGATGGACGCCGGCGTGCCGATGAAGGCGCACGTGGCCGGCATCGCCATGGGCCTGATCAAGGAAGGCAACCGCTTCGCCGTGCTGACCGACATCCTGGGCGACGAAGACCACCTCGGCGACATGGACTTCAAGGTGGCGGGCACGCCGGCCGGCATCACGGCCTTGCAGATGGACATCAAAATCCAGGGCATCACCAAAGAGATCATGCAAGTGGCGCTGGCGCAAGCCAAGGAGGCGCGCCTGCACATTCTGGGCGAGATGCAAGCCGCGCTGGGCAGCGCCAAGACCGAGCTCTCGAGCTATGCGCCGCGCCTCTACACCATGAAGATCAACCCAGAGAAAATCCGCGACGTGATCGGCAAGGGCGGTGCCACCATCCGCGCCCTGACCGAAGAGACCGGCACCCAGATCGACATCGCCGAAGACGGCACCATCACCATTGCCAGCAGCGAAGCGGCCAAGGCCGAAGACGCCATGCGGCGCATCGAGGCCATCACCGCCGAGGTCGAAATCGGCAAGGTCTACGAAGGCCCGATCACCAAGATTCTGGACTTTGGCGCGCTCGTCAACCTGCTGCCGGGTAAGGACGGGCTGCTGCACATCAGCCAGATCGCGCACCAGCGCGTCGAGAAGGTGAGCGACTTCCTCAAGGAAGGGCAGGTGGTGAAGGTCAAGGTGCTCGAGACCGACGAGAAGGGTCGCATCAAGCTGTCGATGAAGGCGCTGCTGGACCGCGACGAGGCCCAACCGGCGCAACAGCCGCCGCAAGCCGACTGAACCTTGGCCGCTGCAACCGATCTCAAGGGTCCATCATGCGCAAGAAACTGATCGTCGGCAACTGGAAGATGAATGGCAGCCAAGCGGCCAACGCCGAGCTGTTGGCTGCGCTCAAAGCGGGCTTTGATGCGGCGCAAGCCGATCTGGCGCTGTGCGCGCCGGCCCCCTATCTGTTGCAGCTGCAGACGGCCTTGCAGGGCAGCGGCATCGACTGGGGCGCGCAGGATGTGTCGGCGCACGAGGGCGGGGCCTACACCGGCGAGGTCAGCGCCGCCATGCTGCGCGACTGCGGCTGCCGCTACGTCATCGTCGGCCACTCCGAGCGGCGCCAGTACCACCACGAGAGCGACGACCTGGTGGCCCTCAAGGCGCAGCGCGCGCTCGCGGCGGGCCTGACGCCGATCGTCTGCGTGGGCGAAACGCTGCCCGACCGCGAAGCCGGACGCACCGAATTCGTCGTCAAGCGCCAGCTGTCGGCCGTGATCCACGCCGTGGGCCACTGCTGCAGCGAGATCGTGGTCGCCTACGAGCCGGTGTGGGCCATCGGCACGGGCCTGAGCGCCAGTGCCGCGCAAGCGCAGGCGGTGCATGCGGTGCTGCGCACGCAACTGCGCGCCGCCACCGGGCAGGCCGAGCGCAACCGCATCCTCTACGGCGGCAGCATGAACGCGGCCAACGCCGCCGAGCTGCTGCGCCAGCCCGACGTCGATGGCGGGTTGATCGGCGGCGCCTCGCTCAAGGCCGCCTCGTTTCTGTCCATCGCTGCAGCCGGCCAAGCGGCGCTGCAGAGCAACTGATTTTGGAGTTTGAGAGTTCATGAATATTTTCTTGACCCTGCTGCTGGCGGTGCAACTGCTGTCCGCGTTGGTGATGATCGGCCTGATTCTGGTGCAGCACGGCAAAGGGGCCGATGCCGGCGCCTCCTTGGGTGGCGGCAGTTCGGGCGCAGCCACCCTGTTCGGCGCCAGCGGCGGCTCCAACTTCATGTCGCGCAGCACGGCGATTTTGGCGACCTTGTTCCTGAGCTCCACGCTGGGCTTGGCCTACTTTGGCCAAGCACCCCAGGCCGGAGCGGGCACCGTGCTCGAAACCCTGCCCGTGGCCCCGCCCACGCCCGCCGACCAGATTCCGGGTGCCCCGGCGCTGCCGGCAGCACCGGCCACGGCGCCCGCCGGTGCGGGGCAAATTCCCGCGCAGTAAGTCTGCGTAAGGTTTTACCCTTATTTTCAAGGTAAAATTCGGGCTGGGATGCACAGGGGGCCAAGGCTCCTCCAGCTTGGCTGGATGCATCAGAGTTTTAAGCCGACGTGGTGAAATTGGTAGACACGCTATCTTGAGGGGGTAGTGGCGAAAGCTGTGCGAGTTCGAGTCTCGCCGTCGGCACCAATCATGAAAGACTCACCCAGCGCGCCCAGCGCGCCCGTCGAGGGCTGGGCGGTGTGGGCGTTCTATTGAGGCTGCATAATGGATCTCGAGCTTTACCTGCCCGTCCTCTTGTTTATTCTGGTCGGTCTTGCAGTGGGTGTGCTGCCGCAGCTGATAGGCTACGTCCTGGGCCCAAACCGGCCCGACCCCGAGAAGAACTCCCCCTACGAATGCGGCTTCGAGGCCTTCGAGGACGCGCGCATGAAATTCGACGTACGCTACTACCTCGTCGCCATCCTCTTCATCCTCTTCGACCTCGAGATCGCTTTTCTGTTCCCTTGGGCGGTGGCGTTCAGTGAAATCGGCTTCACCGGCTTTTTGGCCGGCATGATGTTCTTGGCCATTCTCACCGTGGGCTTTGTCTACGAGTGGAAAAAAGGGGCGCTGGATTGGGAGTGAGCGCGTTGCTGTCTGCATGCACGGCAGCGGCAGTTCATTTACACAAGGATCGATGCGATGATTGAAGGCGTACTCAAGCAAGGCTTCGTCACCACCAGTTACGACTCGGTGGTGAACTGGGCCAAGACCGGTTCCATCTGGCCCATGACCTTCGGGCTGGCCTGCTGCGCGGTCGAAATGATGCACTCGGCGGCCGCGCGTTACGACCTCGGGCGCTTTGGTGCCGAGGTGTTCCGGGCCAGCCCGCGCCAGTCGGATCTGATGATCGTCGCCGGCACGCTGTGCAACAAAATGGCCCCGGCGCTGCGCAAGGTCTATGACCAGATGGCCGAGCCGCGCTGGGTGCTGAGCATGGGCTCCTGTGCCAACGGCGGCGGCTACTACCACTACAGCTATTCGGTGGTGCGCGGCTGCGACCGCGTGGTGCCGGTCGACGTTTACGTGCCGGGCTGTCCGCCCACGGCCGAGGCGCTGATCTACGGCATCATCCAGTTGCAGCAAAAAATCCGCCGCACCCAAACCATCGCGCGCGTTTGAGCGCGGCCGAGGCACCAGCCATGACGACCCCAGCAAGCAAAGGCGCGCCACCCCACCTCGGGTCTTGGAGCGAGCGCCCTGCCGCCACCGTGCAGCAGACACTGAGCCAGATCCTGCAAGGCCGCGCCACCGTGGTGCAAAGCACTAGCGACGAAATCACGCTCGAAGTCGCTGCCGCCGATTACCTCGACGTGATGCAGACCCTACGCGACGCTACCGGCTGCCGTTTCGAGCAACTCATCGACCTGTGCGGCCTCGATTACTCGGCTTGGCGCGACCAAAGCTGGGACGGAGTGCGCTACGCCGTGGTGGCGCACCTGCTGTCGGTCTCGCTCAACCAGCGCGTGCGCGTGCGCGTGCGCTGCCCCGACGACGACTGGCCGCAAGTGCCCAGCGTCAGCCACCTGTGGTCGGCGGCCAACTGGTACGAGCGCGAAGCCTTCGACCTCTACGGCATCGTCTTCGATGGCCACCCCGACTTGCGCCGCATCCTCACCGACTACGGCTTCATCGGGCATCCGTTTCGAAAAGACTTCCCGCTCTCGGGCCATGTGGAAATGCGCTACGACCCCGAGCGCCGGCGCGTGGTCTATGAGCCCATCACCATCGAACCGCGCGAAAACACGCCGCGCATCGTGCGCGAAGACCATTACGGCAGTGGCTTGCGCTAAAGGCCGCCGCAGCGGATCCAACCATGGCTGAAATCAAAAACTACACGCTCAACTTTGGCCCGCAGCACCCGGCCGCGCACGGCGTGTTGCGCTTGGTGCTCGAGCTCGACGGCGAGGTGGTGCAACGCGCCGACCCGCACATCGGGCTGCTGCACCGCGCCACCGAAAAACTGGCCGAGCACAAGACCTACATCCAGTCGTTGCCCTACATGGACCGGCTCGATTACGTCTCGATGATGTGCAACGAGCACGCCTACTGCTTGGCGATCGAAAAGCTGCTCGGCCTTGAGGTGCCCATCCGGGCGCAGTACATCCGCGTCATGTACAGCGAGATCACGCGCTTGCTCAACCACCTGATGTGGCTGGGCTCGCATGGCAACGACTGCGGCAGCTCCACCATCCTGATCTACACCTTCCGCGAGCGCGAAGACCTGTTCGACATGTACGAAGCGGTCTCGGGCGCGCGCATGCACGCGGCCTATTTCCGCCCCGGCGGCGTCTATCGCGACCTGCCCGACACCATGCCCCAGCACACCGAGAGCAAGGTGCGCAACGCCAGCGGCATCGACAAGCTCAACCGCAACCGCAAGGGCTCGCTGCTCGATTTCATCGAAGACTTCACGCAACGCTTCCCGAACTACCTCAGCGAATACCACACCCTGCTGACCGATAACCGCATCTGGAAGCAGCGCACCGTGGGCATCGGCGTCATCAACCCCGAGCGCGCGCTCAACATGGGGCTGACTGGCCCGATGCTGCGCGGCAGCGGCATCGCCTGGGACCTGCGCAAGAAGCAGCCCTACGACGCCTACGCCCAAGTCGATTTCGACGTCCCCGTGGGCAAGACCGGCGACACCTACGACCGCTACCTGGTGCGCATGGAGGAGATGAAGCAGTCCAACCGCATCATCCAGCAGTGCGTGGCTTGGCTGCGCGCCAACCCCGGCCCCGTGATCACCAGCAACCACAAGGTGGCGCCGCCCGCACGCGAGGCCATGAAGTCGAGCATGGAGGAGCTGATCCACCACTTCAAGCTCTTTACCGAAGGCTTCCACGTGCCCGAGGGCGAGGCCTACGCCGCGGTCGAACACCCCAAGGGTGAGTTCGGCATCTACTTGGTGAGCGACGGCGCCAACAAGCCCTACCGGCTCAAAATTCGCGCGCCCGGTTTCCCGCATTTGGCCGCCCTCGACGAAATGGCGCGTGGCCACATGCTGGCCGACGCCGTAGCGATCATCGGCACCATGGACATCGTGTTTGGAGAGATAGACCGATGAGCAGCCCCAGCCCCATCAAAACCAGCGCCCCGGTGGCGCCCATGGCCTTTGCCGACGCCACGCTGGCGCGCTTTGCGCGCGAAGTGGCCAAGTACCCCGCCGAGCAAAAGCAGTCGGCGGTCATGGCATGCCTGGCCATCGTGCAGCAAGAACAAGGCTGGGTCAGCCCAGCGGCCGAGGAGGGCGTGGCCGACTACCTCGGCATGCCGGTCATGGCGGTGCACGAAGTCACCACCTTCTACAACATGTACAACCAGCAGCCGCTGGGCAAGTTCAAGCTCAACGTCTGCACCAACCTGCCGTGTGCGCTGCGCGACGGCGTGCAGACGCTGCAGCACCTCGAGCGCCGGCTGGGCATCCAGATGGGCCAGACCACGCCCGACGGCCTGTTCACCTTGCAGCAGTCCGAGTGTTTGGGCGCTTGCGCCGACGCCCCGGTGCTGCTGGTCAACGACCGCCACATGTGCAGCTTCATGAGCGCCGACAAGCTCGACCAGCTCATCGACGGCCTGCGTTCTGCAAAGGAAGAGGCATGAACGTCAATCAAGTGCTGGAGCAGTTCCAGTCGCGTGGCATCGAAACCTGCTTTCACGGCCGCCACATCAGCCCGCAGATGTACGCCGGCCTCGATGGCAGCAACTGGGGCTTGGCCGACTACGAGGCGCGCGGCGGCTATGCGGCGCTGCGCCAAATCTTGGGGCGCGACGGTGGCCCCGGCCTCACGCCCGAAGAGGTGATCGCCCACGTCAAAGAATCGGCCCTGCGCGGCCGCGGCGGCGCCGGTTTCCCGACCGGCCTGAAGTGGAGCTTCATGCCGCGCCAGTTTCCGGGCCAAAAATACCTGGTGTGCAACTCCGACGAGGGCGAGCCCGGCACCTGCAAAGACCGCGACATCCTGATGTACAACCCGCACATCGTGATCGAGGGCATGGCCATTGCCGCCTACGCCATGGGCACGACGGTGGGCTACAACTACATCCACGGCGAGATTTTCCAAGTCTATGAGCGCTTCGAGGCCGCGCTCGAACAGGCGCGCGCCGCCGGCTACTTGGGCGAGCGCATCCTAGGCACCAATTTCAGCTTCCAGTTGCACGCGCACCACGGCTTTGGCGCCTACATCTGCGGCGAAGAAACGGCGCTGCTCGAATCGCTCGAAGGCAAAAAGGGCCAGCCACGCTTCAAGCCGCCGTTCCCGGCCAGTTTTGGCCTCTACGGCAAACCGACCACCATCAACAACACCGAAACCTTTGCCGCTGTGCCCTGGCTGATCCGCCACGGCGGCAAGGCCTACCTCGACTGCGGCCGCCCGAACAACGGCGGCACCAAGATTTTTTCGGTCAGCGGCGACGTCGAGCACCCCGGTAACTACGAGGTGCCGATGTGCACCCCGTTTTCTACCCTGCTCGAGCTCTGCGGCGGCGTGCGCAAGGGGCGCCGGCTCAAGGCCGTGATCCCGGGCGGTTCCTCCTCGCCCGTGTTGCCCGCCGAATCGATGATGTGCTGCACGCTCGACTACGACTCGATCAGCAAGGCCGGCTCGATGCTGGGTTCGGGCGCGGTGATCGTGCTCGACGACAGCCGCTGCATGGTCAAGGCACTGCACCGCCTGAGTTATTTTTACATGCACGAGTCCTGCGGCCAGTGCACCCCGTGCCGCGAGGGCACGGGCTGGCTGTATCGGATCGTGGACCGCATCGTGAACGGCCAGGGCCGGCCCGAAGACCTCGCGCTGCTCGACAACGTGGCCGAAAACATCATGGGCCGCACCATCTGCGCCCTCGGTGACGCGGCCGCGATGCCGGTGCGCGCCATGCTCAAGCACTACAGGCACGAGTTTGAGCACTACATCGAACACAAAACCAGCTTGGTTGCGGCCACCGTTTGAGAAGCAAAGCGCTATGTTAGAAATCGAACTCGACGGCAAAAAGGTGCAGGTTCCCCCGGGCAGCATGATCATGCATGCGGCCGAAAAGGCGGGCCAAACCATCCCGCATTTCTGCTACCACAAAAAGCTCTCGATTGCGGCCAACTGCCGCATGTGCTTGGTGGAAGTGGAAAAAGCACCCAAGCCCATGCCGGCCTGCGCCACCCCGGTCACGCAGGGCATGATCGTGCGCACCCAGAGCGAGAAGGCGATCAAGGCGCAGCAGTCGGTGATGGAGTTTTTGCTCATCAACCACCCGCTGGATTGCCCGATCTGCGACCAAGGCGGCGAGTGCCAGCTGCAAGACCTCGCCGTGGGCTACGGCGCCGGCAAGTCGCGCTACCACGAAGAAAAGCGCGTGGTGCCGCACAAAGAAGTGGGGCCGCTGATCTCCATGGAGGAGATGAGCCGCTGCATCCACTGCACGCGCTGCGTGCGCTTCGGGCAAGAGATCGCAGGCCAGATGGAACTGGGCATGAGCCACCGCGGCGAGCACGCCGAGATCGAAACCTTCGTCGGCCAGACCGTGGATTCCGAGCTCTCGGGCAACATGATCGACATTTGCCCGGTGGGCGCGCTTACCAGCAAACCTTTCCGCTACCAGGCGCGCACCTGGGAGCTGTCGCGGCGTAAGAGCATCAGCCCGCACGACTCCACCGGCGCCAACCTGATCGTGCAGGTGAAAAACCACCGCGTGCTGCGTGTCGTGCCCTTCGAGAACGAAGCCGTCAACGAATGCTGGCTCGCCGACCGCGACCGCTTCAGCTACGAAGCCCTCAACAGCGACGAGCGCCTGACCGAACCCATGCTCAAGCAGGGCGGCCAGTGGCGCACGGTCGATTGGCAAACCGCACTCGAATACGTGGCCAACGGCTTGCAGCAGATCAAGGCCGATCACGGCGCCGCCGCCCTAGCCGCCGTCGCCAGCCCGCACTGCACGGTGGAAGAGCTGCACTTGGCCGCCAGCCTGATGCGCTGCCTAGGCAGCAGCATCGACACGCGCTTGCGCGCCGCCTGCTACGACCACGCCGCCCCAGCGGGCGCGGCGCGCTGGCTGGGGCTGCCGATTGCCGAGCTGTCCACGCTCGAGCGCGTGCTGGTGGTGGGCTCAAACCTGCGCAAAGACCACCCGCTGTTTGCGCAGCGCATCCGCCAAGCCCAGCGCCGTGGCGCCCAAGTGAGCGCCTTGGTGGCCGAAGCCCCCGACTGGGCGCTGCCGCTTGCGCACACATTGCAGGCCGAACCCGGCCGCTGGGCGCTCGAACTGGCGGGCATCGCCGCTGCCGTGGCGCAGGCGCAGGGCATCGAAGCGCCATGCACAAGCTCCGAGCCGGTGAGCGCCGCCGCACGCGCCATCGCCGCCTCGCTGTTGGGCGGCGAGCGCAAGGCGCTGCTGCTGGGCAACGCCGCCGCGCACCACGAGCAAGCCCCCAGCCTGCTGGCGCTGGCGCAGTGGATCGCAGAGCGCACCGGCGCGCGCTGGGGCTACCTGACTGAGGCCGCCAACACCGTGGGCGCGCAGCTGGTGCAGGCGCTGCCCGGTGCCGGTGGCCTCAACGCCACGCAGATTTTGAGCGGTGCCGCCAAGGCGGTGCTGCTGCTCAACGCCGAAGTCGGGCTCGACACCGCGGTCTGCGGCAAAGGCATGCGCCAAGCGCAGATGGTCGTGTCCTTGAGCCCCTTCAAGGCCAACCTCGAGCACTGCGACGTGCTGCTGCCCATCGCCCCGTTCAGCGAGACCTCGGGCAGCTACGTCAACGCCGAAGGGCGCTTGCAGAGCTTCCACGCCGTGGTGCGGCCGCTGGGCGAGGCGCGCCCAGCTTGGAAGGTGCTGCGCGTGCTGGGCCAGATGCTCGGACTGCCGGGTTTCGAGGCCGAAAGCTCGCAAGCCGTGCTGGTGCAAGCGCTGCCCGGCGTGGCCAGCGGCCAGTTCGTGCCCGCTGAGCGGCTCGACAACCGCAGCCAAGCCGCCATCGACCTCACGCTGGGCAGCGCCACGCCCTGCGTGGCCTCGATCTACCAACTCGATGCCCTCGTGCGCCGCTCGCCGGCGCTGCAGCACACCGCCGACGCGCGCGCAGCCTTGGCCGCCGCCCGCGCCAACCAGACCGGAGACCGCGCATGATCGACGCCCTCTACTACGGCGGCCTGAATCTGGTCGCAGCCGCTTGGTGGCAACAGGCGGCTTGGCCGGTGATCTGGGCCCTGATCAAGATCATGGTCATCGTGGCACCGCTGATGGCTGCCGTGGCCTACCTGACGCTGTGGGAGCGGCGCCTGATCGGCTTCATGCAGGTGCGGCTGGGCCCCAACCGGGTTGGCCCGCAGGGCTTGTTGCAGCCCATCGCCGACGCCTTCAAGCTGCTCACCAAAGAGCTGATCACACCCACCGCCGCCAGCCCGGGGCTGTTTTGGATCGCCCCCATGCTGGCCATCATGCCGGCGCTGGCGGCTTGGGCGGTGATCCCGTTCGGCCCCGAAGCGGTGCTGGCCAACGTCAACGCCGGTTTGCTGCTGCTGCTGGCCATCACCTCGATCGAGGTTTACGGCGTGATCATCGCCGGCTGGGCCGCCAACTCCAAATACGCCTTCTTGGGCGCGCTGCGCGCCTCGGCGCAGATGGTGAGTTACGAGATCGCCATCGGTTTTTGCTTCTTGGTGGTGGTCATGACCGCCGGCAGCCTGCAGCTGGGCGTGATCGTGGCCTCGCAGCAAGCGGGCATGTTTGCCGACATGGGGCTCAACTTCCTGTCTTGGAACTGGTTGCCGCTGCTGCCGATTTTCATCGTGTTCCTGATCTCGGGTGTGGCCGAGACCAACCGGCACCCCTTCGACGTGGTCGAGGGCGAGGCCGAGATCGTCGCCGGCCACATGGTCGAGTACTCGGGCATGCGCTTTGCCATCTTCTTCCTGGCCGAATACGCCAGCATGTGGCTGATCTCAATTCTGGCCGTGCTCATGTTCTTGGGCGGCTGGGACGCCCCGGTGGCCGCGCTCGACTTCATTCCCGGCTGGATCTGGCTGGCGCTCAAGACCTTCTTCGTGGTCTCGCTGTTCATCTGGATCCGCGCCACTTTCCCGCGTTTCCGCTACGACCAGATCATGCGTCTGGGCTGGAAGATCTTCATCCCCGTCACCCTGATCTGGTTGGTGGTGGTCGCCGTCTGGATGCAGACGCCTTGGAACATTTGGGACTAAGAGGAGCGCACTAGCATGTCTGCCACCGCCGTTGCACCCTTCTCGCTGAAGGATTTTTTCAAGAGCTTTTTGCTCATCGAGCTGTTCAAGGGCATGGCCCTGACCGGCCGCTACGCCTTCAAGCCCAAGGTCACGCTGCAGTACCCGGAAGAAAAAACCCCGCTCTCGCCGCGTTTTCGTGGGCTGCACGCGCAGCGCCGCTACCCCGATGGCGAGGAGCGCTGCATCGCCTGCAAGCTGTGCGAGGCGGTGTGCCCGGCCATGGCCATCACCATCGAAGCCGCCGAGCGCGCCGACGGCACCCGCCGCACCACGCGCTACGACATTGACCTGACCAAATGCATTTTCTGCGGTTTTTGTGAAGAAGCCTGCCCGGTGGATGCCATCGTCGAGACCCACATCCTCGAATACCACGGCGAAAAACGCGGCGACCTGTACTTCACCAAAGACATGCTGTTGGCGGTGGGCGACCGCTACGAAAAAGAGATCGCAGCCGCCCGCGCGGCGGATGCACCCTACCGCTGAACCCGAGCGCTAACCAGGCAGAACACGATATGGATTTTCAAGCGGGTTTTTTCTACGTCTTTGCGGCGCTGCTGTTGTTTGCGGCGTTCAAGGTCATCACGGCGCGCAACGCGGTGCACGCGGTGCTGTACCTGATGCTGGCCTTCTCGCAGGCGGCGGCGATCTTTTTGCTGCTCAAGGCCGAGTTTCTGGCCATCACGCTGGTACTGGTCTATCTGGGCGCGGTGATGGTGCTGTTTTTGTTCGTCGTCATGATGATGGACATCAACACCGAGGTCTTGCGCAAGGGCTTTTGGCGCCATTTCCCGATCACCGCGCTGCTCGGCGCCGTGATCAGCGTGCAGCTGATCGTCGTGCTCTGGTTTGGTTTCCCCCAGATGACGGTCGATCCGCAGGTGCTCACCCGCGGCATGCACGTGCCGGGGCATGAGAACACGCTGGAGCTCGGTTTGCTGCTCTATTCCGCATACCTGTACCCGGTGCAGATCGCAGGCGTGATTTTGTTGGTGGGCATGATCGCCGCCATCGCGCTGGTGCTGCGTGAGCGCAAAGACAGCAAGGCCATCGACCCCGGCGAGCAAGTGCGCGTCAAGGCCAGCGACCGCCTGCAGGTGCTGCACATGCAGCCCACCCCCAAGCCCGGCCCGGCCCCGGCAGATCAGGCCAAGGAGGGCCAGCCATGATGACCAGCCTGACCATCGGCCACTTCCTCTCGCTGGGCGCGCTGTTGTTTGCGCTCTCGGTGGTGGGGATCTTCCTGAACCGCCGCAACCTGATCGTGCTGCTGATGTGCATCGAACTGATGCTGCTGGCGGTCAACATCAACTTTGTCGCCTTCGCCTATTTCCACGGCGATCTGCACGGGCAGGTGTTCGTGTTCTTCATCCTCACGGTGGCGGCGGCCGAATCGGCCATCGGCCTCGCGATTTTGGTGCTGCTGTTCCGCAACCGCCAGTCGATCCGCGTCGATGAGCTCAACACGCTCAAGGGCTAACACATGAGTACTACCCTCTCTGCAAGCACGCTGCTGGCGGTGCCGATGGCGCCGTTGCTCGGCGCGGTGCTGGTCGGCATCTTTGGCACCCGATTGGGCGGCAACTGGTTCGGGCGCCGTCTGTGCCACAGCATCGCCATCTTCGGCGTGCTGGTCTCGTTCCTGCTCTCGGTCTCGGTGCTGCTCGACGTGATCGACGGCGCGCGCTTCAACGACTCGATCTACGAGTGGATGGTGATCGGCGGGCTGACGATGGAGATCGGCTTCATGGTCGATGGCCTCACCGCCATGATGATGGTCGTGGTCACCTTCGTCTCGCTCATGGTGCACCTCTACACCATCGGCTACATGCAAGAAGACGAAGGCTACAACCGCTTCTTCGCCTACATCTCGCTCTTTACCTTCTCGATGCTCATGCTGGTCATGAGCAACAACCTGCTGCAACTGTTCTTTGCGTGGGAAGCGGTGGGGCTGGTGTCGTACCTGCTGATCGGCTTTTGGTACAAGCGCCCGACGGCGATCTTTGCCAACATGAAGGCCTTTTTGGTCAACCGCGTGGGCGACTTTGGCTTCCTTTTGGGCATCGCGCTCATCGCCGCCTACACCGGCAGCCTGAACTACAGCGAAATTTTTGCCAAGCTGCCCGAACTGGCCACGGTCGAATTCCCGTGGTACATCTTGGGCCAAGAGTCGCTGCTGGTGACGGTGATCGCCATCTGCCTGTTCATCGGTGCCATGGGCAAATCGGCCCAGTTCCCGCTGCACGTCTGGCTGCCCGACTCGATGGAAGGCCCGACCCCGATCTCGGCCCTGATCCACGCCGCCACCATGGTCACGGCCGGCATCTTCATGGTCGCGCGCATGTCGCCGGTGTTCGAGCTCTCGGACGCGGCGCTCAACTTCATCCTCATCATCGGCGCCATCACCGCGCTGTTCATGGGCTTGCTGGGCATGGTGCAAAACGACATCAAGCGCGTGGTGGCCTATTCCACCCTGTCGCAACTGGGCTACATGACGGTGGCGCTGGGCGCTTCGGCCTACTCGCTGGCGCTGTTCCACCTCATGACGCACGCGTTCTTCAAGGCGCTGCTGTTCTTGGCTGCGGGCTCGGTGATCATGGGCCTGCACCACAACCAAGACATGCGCTGGATGGGCGGCTTGCGCAAGTACATGCCCATCACTTGGATCACGGCCTTACTGGGTACGCTGGCGCTGGTCGGGATGCCGCTGTTTTCGGGCTACTACTCCAAGGAAGCGATCAAGCTCTCAGCCGATTTCAGCACCCTGCCGGCCGCCACCTTTGCCTACTACGCCTTGCTGGCGGGCGTGTTCGTGACCTCGTTCTACTCGTTCCGGCTCTACTTCATGGTCTTTCACGGCCCCGAGCGCTACCACCTGAACCCGGACGCGCACCATGACGATCACGGCCACCACGGCCACGACGAGAAGCCGCATGAGTCGCCTTGGGTGGTGACGGTGCCGCTCTTGCTGCTGGCGGTGCCCTCGGTGGTGATCGGTTACCTGACCATCGGCCCGATGCTGTTTGGCGATTTTCTGGCCGATGCCGTGCACGTCAACCACGCGCTGCACCCGGCCATGACCGAACTGGCCGCCCTCTACCACGGCCCGCTGGCCTTTGCCCTCAAGGCGTTTAGCTCCATCGGGCTCTATCTGGCCATCGCCGGCGCGCTGCTGGCTTGGTACCTGTACCTGCACAACACCCAGCTGGCCGATCGCTTAGCGCACACCCTGCGGCCGCTGGTGGTGGTGCTGGAAAACAAGTACTACCTCGACTGGTTCAACGAGAAGGTGCTTGCGCGCGGCACCATGGCCTTGGGCTGGGGTTTTTGGAAGGGCGGTGACCGCGGCGTGATCGAGGCCGGCGTGGTCAACATGAGCTGGAAACTGGTGGGTCGGGTGGCGGCGGTGGTGCGCCAGGCGCAAACCGGCTACCTCTACCACTATGCCTTTGTGATGATCGTGGGTGTGCTCGCGCTCATGACCTACTTCGTCTGGCGCTGAGGAGAATAACAACATGGGTTTGCTGAGCCTTGCGATTTGGGTCCCAATCTTTTTTGGTGTCGCGCTGCTGGCCTTGGGGCGTTGTTGCAGCGCGCAGATGGTGCGCTGGCTGGCGCTGCTGGGCTCCCTGCTCGGGCTGGCGGTCACGCTGCCGCTCTACACCGGCTTTGAAATCGGCGCTGCTGGCTTCCAGTTCGTCGAAAAAGTGCTCTGGATCGAGCGCTTCAACATTCACTACCACCTCGGGGTCGATGGCATCTCGCTGTGGCTGATTCTGCTCACCGCCTTCACCACCGTGATTGCCGTGGTGGCGAGCTGGGAGTCGATCACCGAGCGCGTGCACCAGTACATGGCGGCGTTTCTGATCCTGTCCGGGGCCATGATCGGCGTGTTCTCAGCCCAGGATGCGCTGCTGTTCTTCCTGTTCTTTGAAGCCACGCTGATCCCGATGTACCTGATCATCGGTATCTGGGGCGGCCCGAACCGCATCTACGCCGCCTATAAGTTCTTCCTCTACACGCTGCTGGGCTCGTTGCTGATGCTGCTGGCGCTGATCTACCTCTACAACGCCTCGGGTGGCAGCTTCGATCTGCAAGACTGGTACCAACTGCCGCTCACCAGCACCGAGCAGACGCTGCTGTTCTTGGCCTTCTTGGCGGCCTTTGCCGTCAAGGTGCCGATGTGGCCGGTGCACACTTGGTTGCCCGATGTGCACGTGGAAGCCCCGACCGCCGGTTCGGCGGTGCTGGCGGCGATCATGCTCAAGCTCGGCGCTTACGGTTTTCTGCGCTTTTCCTTGCCGATCACACCCGACGCCTCGCAAGACCTCGCTTGGCTGATGATCGCGCTCTCGCTCATCGCCGTGATCTACGTCGGGCTGGTGGCGCTGGTGCAGCAGGACATGAAAAAGCTCGTGGCCTACTCGTCGGTGGCGCACATGGGTTTTGTCACGCTGGGTTTTTTCCTGTTCAACGAGCTGGCGCTGGCTGGTGCCATCGTGCAGATGATCGCGCACGGTTTCGTCTCGGCGGCGATGTTCCTGTGCATCGGCGTGCTCTACGACCGCATGCACTCGCGTGAAATCGCCGACTACGGCGGCGTCATCAACCCGATGCCCAAGTTTGCTGCCTTCGCGCTGCTGTTCACCATGGCCAACGCCGGCATGCCCGGCACCGCCGGTTTCGTGGGCGAGTGGATGGTGATTCTGGGCGCGGTGCAGGCCAACTTCTGGATCGGGCTCGGGGCGGCCACGGCGCTGATTCTGGGCGCGGCCTATTCGCTGCTGATGTTCAAGCGTGTTTATCTGGGCGCCGTCGCCAACGACAACGTGAAAGCGCTGTTCGACATCAACGCGCGCGAATACGGTGTGCTGGCGGTGCTGGCGCTGGCGGTGCTGTTCATGGGCATCTATCCCAAGCCCTTCACCGACGTGATGATGCCGGCGGTGACCGAGTTGCTGCTGCACATCTCGGTCACCAAGCTGCCCTAAGAGAGGCTGAAAGGCAATCACTCATGCCCGCCTTGACGCACCAAAACACCGCCTGCGGCGTTGCAAATGCGCGCCGTAGCGCAGGCTACGGCTGTGCTTTGCGCCTTGCCGGCGGCGCTTTGGCGCGCCCTTTCGGGCACGCACCATTGCCCCTCAGCCTCTGACGCGCCTGACACCCACTGGTTTGAAAAGAGTATCCCTATGATTGACCGTCTGAGCTGGATCGCGATTGCCCCTGAACTGCTGCTGCTGGTCATGGTCTGCGT
This sequence comes from Pseudomonadota bacterium, assembly GCA_041694945.1. Classification (GTDB taxonomy): domain Bacteria; phylum Pseudomonadota; class Gammaproteobacteria; order Burkholderiales; family Burkholderiaceae_C; genus Serpentinimonas. The sequence continues at coordinate 65,602 of JBGFRU010000040.1, read as the reverse complement.
GATCGCCATTTACGACCTGTTTCTCAAGTCGCCGCAGCGCCACGCCACGCATTACCTGACGCTGCTCACGCTGGCCGGCGCTGCCTTCCTGACCGGTTCGGCAGCGCTCAGCGGCCAGACCTTCAGCGGTTTTGGCGGCTTGGTGGTGAGCGACCCGATGGGCAACTGGCTCAAGTGCTTTGCCGCCCTGACCATGATGGTGCTGCTGGTCTATGCCCGCCCCTACGCCGGTGCGCGCGGCATGCTGCGCGGCGGCGAGCTCTACACCCTAGGCCTGTTCGCGCTGCTGGGCATGTACGTGATGATCTCGGGCCACAACCTGCTCATCATCTACCTCGGGCTCGAGCTGTTGGCGCTGTCGAGCTTTGCGCTGGTGGCCCTGCGCCGCGACGACTTGCGCGCCACCGAGGCGGCGATGAAGTACTTCGTGCTGGGCGCGTTGGCCAGCGGCTTCCTGCTCTATGGCATGTCGCTCATTTACGGCGCCAACGGCACGCTCGACATCCGCACGCTGGCGCAGACCATCGATGCCGGGGTGGCGCAGCCGCAGGTGCTGATGCTGGGGCTGGTGTTCTTGGTCGCCGGGCTGGCGTTCAAGCTCGGGGCCGTGCCGTTCCATATGTGGGTGCCCGACGTCTATCACGGCGCCCCCACGGCGGTGACGCTGTTTATCGGCTCGGCGCCCAAGCTGGCCGCGTTTGCGATCGTCATGCGCCTGCTGGTTGAGGCCATGCCCACCTTGGCCTTCGACTGGCAGCAGATGCTGGCGGTGCTGGCGGTGCTGTCGCTGCTGGTGGGTAACCTGGCGGCGGTGGCGCAGACCAACCTCAAGCGCATGCTGGCTTTTTCGGCCATCGCGCAGGTGGGCTTTCTGCTGTTGGCCTTCGTGGCCGGGGTCGGCGCCGACGGCAGCACGGCCAACATGAGCACCGCCTACAGCGCCGCCATGTTCTACATCGTCACCTACGTGCTCACCACGCTGGCGGTGTTCGGCGTGATTTTGCTGCTCAGCCGCGAGGGTTTCGAGTCCGAAGAGATCGACGACCTCGCTGGCCTGAACCAGCGCAGCCCGCTTTATGCCGGCGTGATGGCCGCGGGCATGTTTTCGCTGGCTGGTGTGCCGCCGCTGGTGGGTTTTTATGCCAAGCTCACGGTGCTGCAAGCGCTGCTGGCCGCTGGCGACGGCGTCTATCTGTGGCTGGCGGTGTTTGCGGTGCTGATGTCGCTGGTGGGCGCGTTCTACTACCTGCGCGTGGTCAAGGTGATGTATTTCGATGTGCCCACGCAAACCGCAGCCATCTCAGCGCCGCTCGAGCTGCGCGCGGTGCTTTCGGTCAATGGCTTGATGCTGCTGGTGCTCGGGCTATTCCCGGGTGCGCTGCTGGCCCTTTGCGCCCAAGCCATCGCTTCGCTGCTGGTTTGAGTTAAGCTGCAGCCCATGAATATCGACTTTTACGCCTATCTGGTGCTCGGCTTGGCGTTGGTGTTGGCCAATCTGCCTTTTGTCAACCAGCGCCTGTTGCTGGTGTTTCCACTCAAAGACGGCCTCAAGCCGCTGTGGATACGCATGGCCGAGCTGCTGCTGTTTTTCTTCATTGCCGGCGCCATTTCGCTCGGCATCGAGGCCAGTTTGGGCCAGATTTATCCGCAGAGCTGGCAGTTTTACGTCGTGGGCTTGTCGCTGTTTCTGGTTTTTGCCTTTCCCGGCTTTGTCATCCGCTACATGCTGCTCAAGCGCGGTTGAACGCAGCGCCTATCGCAGCGCATACCGCAGCGCATACCGCAGAGGCTGAAAGCGCATGAAAGTGCTCGATCTGGCCTGCAGCAGCGCCCATGTGTTTGAGGGTTGGTTTGCCTCCGAAGCCGATTTCCTCGTGCAGCGCGAGCGCGGCCTGATCGAGTGCCCGCTGTGCGGCTGCACCCAAATCGTCAAGCAACTCAGCGCGCCGCGGCTCAACCTCGGGCACGGGCGCAAGCCCTTCGAGCCAGACGCAACGGACCAAGCTCCGGCCAGCGGCACGGGGGTTGCTCCCACCACCACCCGCGCGCCCCAAGCGGGCGAGATTGCCGCAGCGCAGCCCAAGCAACAACAAGCGGCGCTGCTGCGGGTGCTGCGCGAGGTGCTGACGCAGACCGAAGACGTGGGGGCGCAGTTTGCCCAGCAAGCGCGTCAGATGCATGAAGGCGAACTGGAGCCGCGCGCCATACGCGGCCAAACCACGCCCGCCCAAGCCGCCGAACTGCTGCAAGACGGGGTGCCGATCGTGCCCATCCCCGACTGGGCGCTGCGCAAGCCGACCCTGCAGTAAGCCCGTGCAGCGGGTGGCGGGCTTGGCTAGAGCGCAGCGCAGGGCGCAGCGCCGATCGGCGGTTCAGGGGTAGAGGCCGCGCAGATCGCGCGCCTGCAAAATGCGCCGGCAAGCGACGATGAAGGTCGCGGTGCGCAGGCTGACGCGGTGCTCGCTGGCCTCTTTCCAGATCGCATCGAAAGCGCCGCGCAGGATCTGCGCCAAGCGCTGGTTGATTTCGTCCTCGCTCCAGAAAAAGCTGGAGAAATCCTGCACCCACTCGAAGTAGCTCACCGTCACGCCGCCGGCGTTGGCGATCACGTCGGGCACCACCAGAATGCCGCGCTCGTTGAGGATGTCGTCGGCGTCTGGCGTGGTGGGGCCGTTGGCGCCTTCGATCACCATGCGCGCGCGAATGCGGTGCGCGTTGGCCGCGGTGATCTGGCGCTCCAGCGCAGCCGGCACCAGAATGTCGCAATCCACATCCCAAAAGCCGTCTGGGGCCAAGGTTTCGGCACCGGCAAAGCCGGCCACGCTGCCCTGTGCCGCCACGTGCTGCGCCAGCGCCACCGGATCGAGCCCGCCGCCACAGTACAGCGTGCCGCCGTGGTCTTGCACCGCCACGATGCGCGCCCCGGCTTGCGCCAGCAGCTTGGCCGAGACGCTGCCCACGTTGCCAAAACCTTGCAGCGCCACGCGCGCGCCTTGCAGCTCGAGCCCGATGCGCTGCGCCGCCTCGGTGCCGATGATCGCCACCCCGCGCCCGGTGGCCTCGCGGCGCCCGAGCGAGCCCCCGAGGTCGATCGGCTTGCCGGTGACGACGCCGGTGGCGGTCTCGCCGATGTTCATCGAGTAGGTGTCCATCATCCAAGCCATGACGCGCTCGTTGGTGTTGACGTCGGGGGCTGGAATGTCTTTGCTCGGGCCGATGATGAGCCCGATCTCGCTCGTGTAGCGGCGCGTGACGCGCTCGAGCTCGGCCAGCGAGAGCGTTCTGGGATCGACCCGGATGCCGCCCTTGGCCCCGCCGTAGGGCACGTTGACGGCGGCGTTTTTGATCGACATCCAAGCCGCCAGCGCCATCACTTCGGCCAGCGTCACGTCTTGGTGAAAACGCACCCCGCCCTTGCCGGGGCCGCGCGAGGTGTTGTGCTGCACCCGGTAGCCCTCGAAGTGCGCGACGCGGCCGTCGTCGAGGCGGATAGGCACATCGACGATCAGGCTGCGCTTGGGCCGCTTGAGGGTTTCGATCCAGCGCCCAAGCGAACCCAAGTAGGGCGCCACCCGGTCGATCTGCTGCAAATAGTCGCCCCACGGGCCCAAATGCGCGGGGTCGAGGTAGGAGGGCAGGGCGTGGCCCCCCAGGGTGGTGGTGTTGGGCTGGTTCATGGGGTGCCTAAGTGGATAAAGTTGCTTCCGTGCTTGACTTGGCCTACAACACCTCGCTGGCAAAGTCGGCCAAGCGCGAGCGCTCGCCGCGCGCCAGCGTGATGTGGCCGCCGTGTGGCCAGCCCTTGAAGCGGTCCACGGCGTAGGTCAGGCCCGAAGAGCCTTCAGTCAGGTAGGGGGTGTCGATCTGCGCCAGGTTGCCCATGCAGATGATCTTGGTGCCGGGGCCGGCGCGGGTGATGAGCGTTTTCATCTGCTTGGGCGTGAGGTTTTGCGCCTCGTCGATGATCACGTACTTGTTCATGAAGGTGCGCCCGCGCATGAAGTTCATGCTCTTGATCTTGACCCGGCTGCGGATCAGGTCGTTGGTGGCGGCGCGCCCCCATTCGCCGGCGTTGCCGCCGTCGCCTTTGGCCAAAAACTCGAGGTTGTCGTCGAGCGCACCCATCCACGGGCCCATTTTTTCTTCTTCGGTGCCGGGCAAAAAGCCGATGTCTTCGCCCACGCTCACGGTGGCGCGGGTCATGATGATCTCGGTGTAGCGGCGCTCGTCGAGCACCTGCGTCAGGCCCGCAGCCAGCGCCATCAGCGTCTTGCCGGTGCCCGCCGTGCCGGCGAGGGTGACGAAGTCGATCTCGGGGTCCATCAGCAGGTTGAGGGCAAAGTTTTGCTCGCGGTTGCGGCTGGTGATGCCCCACACCGAATGCTTGAGGTGGGTGTAGTCTTTGAGCGTGCGCAGCACGGCTTGTTTGGCCCGCAGTTCGGTGACGCGCGCATACAGGGCGGGCTCGCCGGCCGATTCGAAATAGACGAACTGGTTGATCGCCAGCTTGTCAACGATCGGGCCGCTGATGCGGTAGTAGGTCTGGCCGCCCTGCTGCCAGCTCTCGAGGGTTTTGCTCTGGCGCGTCCAGAAATCGTGCGGCAGCGCCAGCGAGCCGGGGTAGAGCAGCTCGCCGTCGTCCAGCGTTTTGTCGTTTTGGTAGTCTTCGGCCTCGAGCCCCAGCGCGCGCGCCTTGACGCGCATGTTGATGTCTTTGGACACCAGCACCACCGCGCGCTCGGGCTGCTGCTGCTTGAGCGCCTGCACCACGCCCAGAATCTGGTTGTCGGCCTTGCCCTGCGGCAGGCTGGCGGGCAGCGGGTGCGCCAGCAGCTCGGTTTGGAACAGCAACAAACCGCTGGCTTCGCGGTTGCTGCTGGGCGCCAGTGGCAGGCCTTGGCGGATGTCAGCCCCCTTTTGGCCCGCCAGCGCGTCGAGCATGCGGCTGGCTTGGCGCGCGTTGCGCGCCACATCGCTCATGCCTTTTTTGTGGCTGTCGAGCTCTTCGAGCACGACCATGGGCAGGTAGATGTCGTGTTCCTCGAAGCGAAACAGGCTGCTCGGGTCGTGCATGAGCACGTTGGTGTCGAGCACGAACAAGCGCGTGGGGCCCTTGGGGGCGCGGCTGCCGTTGCCGTTCTTGGCCGCCGTGCCAGGGCTGCGTTTGGTGTGGGTGGCGGGGGCGGCGGCGCTGACCGGGGCTGCAGCAGACGCTGGCACGGGCGCTGGCTTGGGCGCGGCCTGGTCACGCGGTATGGGTTCTTGGGTCGCTGGAGCGGACAAGAGGCTTGCCAGCGCAGGCCGCGCTTGGGTTGCGGTGTCGGCGCTGCGTGCCGGGGCGGCTGCGGGTGGCGGCACCGTGGCAGGCGGAGTCACACCCGAGCGCACACCCCTGCGCCGCGCGCCGGTGGCGGCTTTGTCTGCCACAGCCGCAGGCGGCTGGTCTGGATCGGGTTCCAGAGCGGGGCTCAAGGGGGAGGGCGAAGCGGCTGCGAGGTTGACAGCTTTGGCGGGCAGACGGCCGGCCTTCTTGGTGGGGGCGGGGGGCAGAGGCATGCGAACATTATGCACGACTCGTGTGCCCAAGCACGGGCTGCAGGGGCTGGGCTGACTTTAAGCGGCTTTTTTGAGCAGCTTGACCGCCTTGAGCACTTCTTCCACATGGCCGGGCACCTTGAGGCCGCGCCACTCTTGCAGCAGCACGCCGGTGGGGCCGATGAGGAAGGTGCTGCGCTCGATGCCCTTGACCTTTTTGCCGTACATGATCTTGTTTTTGACCACGCCGAACATGTGGCACATTTTTTCTTCGGTGTCGGCGATGAGTTCGAACGGCAGCTCGAGCTTGGCCTTGAACTCGTCGTGCGACTTCATGTTGTCGCGCGAGACGCCAAACACCTGCGCCCCGGCTTGGGTGAAGTCGGCATAATGGTCGCGAAACTGCATGGCTTCGGTGGTGCAGCCGGGGGTGTTGTCTTTGGGGTAGAAAAACAGCACCAGCGTTTGCCCCATATGCGACTGCTGCGTGACCTTGACCCCGCCCGTGGCGCTGGCTTCGAATTCGGGTATAGGTTTGTTGACGACGACGGCCATGTAGCGTATCCCTTGCGCAAAAATGTGCTGATCTGGCACCTGCCCTAAAGGCCAACCCGCGCTACGCCATCACCAGACGGCCTCGCGCTGCACCCAAATCAATTCTCGATTTTACCGCGAAATCAGCCTCTCAACCACGTCTGGGCAAAGGCGTCGGCGGTCAGCGGGCGCCCAAAATGGTAGCCTTGGGCTTGGTGGCAACCTAGGCCAGCCAGCGCCTGCGCCTGCGCCGCCTGCTCCACGCCTTCGGCCAAGGTCTCGAGGCCGAGGCTGTGTGCCATCGCGATGATGGTCTTGACGATGGCGTGATCGCTCGGGTCGGTGAGCATGTCGCGCACGAAAGACATGTCGATCTTGAGCTTGTGGGCGTCGAAGCGCTTGAGGTAGGCCAGCGACGAGTAGCCGGTGCCGAAGTCGTCGATCGCCAGCGCGAAGCCGGCCGCCGCAAGGGCGCGCGTGACCTCGACCGCGCGCTGCGGGTCGCGCATCATGCCGCTCTCGGTCAGCTCGAGCTCGACCGCCGCCGGTGCCAGGCCGGACTCGTAGGCGATGGCGATCATGCGTTCGACGAAGCGGTCGTCGTCGAACTGGCGTGCCGCGACGTTGACGGCAACGCGGCCCGGCAAGGGGTGGCCGGCGTCGCGCCAGATGCGGGTTTGGCGGCAGGCTTGGCCCAGCACCCACTCGCCCAGCGTGTCGATCAGGCCGCGTTCTTCGGCCACCGGGATGAAGAGCGACGGCGCCACCAAGCCCCACTGCGCATCGTGCCAGCGCACCAAGGCCTCGGCCCCGATCAGGCCGGCGCAGGCAAGCTTGACTTGGGGCTGGTAGCACAAGTGCAGGCCGTCGGCCTTGAGCGCCGCTTCCAGGCGCCGGGCGATTTCGAGGCGCCGGGTCAGGTCGGCCCCCATTTCCGGACGGTAGAAACGCAGGCCGCTGCCATCGGCCTTGGCGCGGTACATGGCGATGTCGGCGTGCTGCAGCAGTTGCTCGGGCGTTCTGCCGTCGTCCGGATACACGGCCACGCCGATGCTGGCGCTGAGCGCAAAGGCGCTGCCTGCTACATGCACCGGGGCGTTCAAGGCGGCTGCGATGCGTTCGGCGATGCGTGCTGCGCCCTGCTCGGTGTAGGCGGCAACGACGACGAACTCGTCGCCACCCAGACGGGCCAGGGTTTCCTCTTGGCGCACGGCCTCGCGCAGACGGCGGGCGACTTCGACCAGCACCTGGTCGCCCGCGCTGTGGCCCAAGCTGTCGTTGATTTCTTTGAAGCGGTCCAGGTCGAGGTACAGCAGCGCCAGTTGCCGGTCATTGCGTTCGGCCGCCGCCAATTCCTGCGTGAGGCGATCATTGAACAGGGCGCGGTTGGCCAGGCCGGTGAGCGGGTCGTAGAAGGCGAGGTGTTCGATGCGTTCGGCGTCGGCCTTGCGCTCGGTGATGTCTTGCACGGTGCCGATGGCGCGCAGCGCTGCGCCATCGGCGTCGCGCTCGAACTCGGCGTTTTCTTCCACCCAGCGCGTGGCACCTTGAACCAGGATGCGGTGGCAGACCCGGTAGTCTGAACCGCGCAGCGCCGCCTGCCAGGTGGCGTCGAGCATTTCGTGGTCGTCGGGGTGCACGCAACGCAGAAAAGCCGGGTAGTCGAGCGCCGTGCCGGGCTCGATGCCGAACATCCGATAGACCTCGGGCGTCCAGTGCAGACTGCCAGTGGCAAAGTCGAGCCGCCAACTGCCGATGCGCGCCACCCGCTGGGCGTGCAACAAATCGGCCTCGCTGTCGCGCAAGGCTTGCTGCAGCCGCGCCTGCTCGGTGATGTCCTCGACGATCAGCAGCAGCCGCGCTTCTTCTTCTTCTTCTTCTTCTTCCGCAAGACGGATGCCAGTGATCGTGACCCGCACCGGATAGCGCGCCGTGCCGCCGGTGGTACCCATCGCCAGCACCAGGTCGTGCAGCGGCTGCTGGCTCTGGCGCACCTGGGCCAGATAGTGGCTCAGTCCGTCGGCGCTGACCCAATCGAGCAGCGCTTGGCCATGCAGGTCGGTTTGGCGCAGACCGAAGCGACGCAGAAAGGCCGGGTTGGCCGACAGGATGGTGCAATCGGCCGTCAGCACCACCAGACCGTTCGGGATGGCGGCAAACACCAGTTCGGAATACTCTTGCAGCACCGTCATCGCCTGGCGGTCGGTCTGCAGGTAGGCGTCCATGGCCAGGCTGATGTCGAGCAGCACCACCTTGAGCAAGGACTGCAAGGTGGCCAGCAGTTGCTCGGGCTCGCCCTCGAAGCGCTGCGCCAGTTGTGGCAGCAGGCCGGACAGATACTTGGCATAGGCCCCCAGATACCAAGGCGACTCGAGCCCGACGCGCTGGTGCGCGATGCCGACGCGCAAGCGCTCGCGTGCGTAATCGAGCCCGTAGTCGCCAGCGGTGAGGGTGTGAAAATAGCGGGCCTGGGTGCGTTTGAGGCGCTCCAGGTTGGTCTGGTCCGGGAGCAGGCGGCGGGTCGGCTCGAAGCGCTGCAAATGGGTGTAGAAATCCTCGACGAAAGCGGTGTCGGCGTCGGCCAGCAGGGCGTGCAAGCGGCGCAGCCGGTCCACATCGGCCTGACCGATTTCTAGGAAGTCGGTGCGTCGTTGCAGCCCGGCAGGGTCGAGGCCGAGCAGCGTCATCATGGCCTCGGCGGCGTGCGGCAGATCACGCATTTTGCCGGTCTTCATAGCCAGCCGCTCCGGTGACACGGAGTTGCTTGCTTGCTTGCTTGCTTGCTTGCTTGCTTGCTTGCTTGCGCAAAATTCTCTCCCGGTGGTGATGATCTCCGGCGCAGAAACCAGAGGCGATCAAGGACTCATGCGGTTGCATGGGGGTGGGGCACCAAAGGTTTCGCAGTGTACACGGTAGAGTTCGCGTTCCAGGGCGCGCCAGTCGCTGCCGACGACACGAAAGCGCACCCGAGCCGGGAACTCGGCCAAGAAACGCAGCAGTTGCGGGTTGCCGGTGTTGCCCCGCTGATGGTTCCACAAGCGTTTGCGCAGGTTGCCCGACGAGCCGATGTAGAGCACGGTTGAAGGCAGTGTCAGGGCGGGGCCGCCGCTGAGCGAGGTCTCGCTGCTGGCCCGGATTTCATAGACGCCGGGCTGGGCCGGTATGAGCGCGCTCAGCGCCTGGCGCGACAGCAGCAAGAGGGGCGAAAACCCCTCGGTTACCGCCAAGTAGCTTTTGCGCAGCTTGCGCTCACGCCAATCGGGGATGGCGAGCTGCTGCCGGATCGTGGCTACCGTGCGCCGGCCGAGGCGGATGCCGTGGTGCGCGGCCAAGTGCTCGGCGAGGGCCTGATCCGGCAGCGGGGCGCGGATCTGCCCGTTGAGCAACCACTGCTTTTCCTGCTTGAGCAGATGGTCGATCCAATGCCCGTGGACTTGGCGCGAGCGCGCCAGCAGGGTACTCAGGGGCAGCAACACGCCGTCGGCGTTGCGCAGGCTCAGGTGTTTGAGCAGCCGCGAAAGCCTCCCGGCATCAGCGCGCAGGCTCAGGTTGGCGCGCCGGTTCAGTCGCTGCGCCAGTTCGGCTTGGGTCATGGGGATCAGGTCGAGTGGATCGCGGGTGTAGAGAAAGCGGCTCTGGAGCGCCACCAGTTCGTGTACCAAGGCGTGCGTCAGCCGGTTGCGGCTGTTGATCAGCTTCATCCGGTGGATGGCGCTCGAGAGCGCGCCGGCCGGAGCCCGAGAGCGCAGGTGCGCCTCTAGGGCCGAGGAGTCGAAGCGGTATTCGCGCACGAAGCTGGCGCGCTGGTAGAGCAGCGCCGGCGTGGGCGAGTCGAGGCAGACTTCGCCCAGCGCCAAGACCGAGCCCGGCCTGGGTTGCTCAGTCAGGCGGGCACCGGGCAAGATGCCGCACTCGAGGGTCGAGCACAGATCGGCGTAAGCGGGCGACGCCTCCAGTGTCGCCACTTGGCGCTCCAGTGTCGCCAAGGGTTGCTCCAAAAAGCGCGCAAAAACGATTTTGCCCAAGGTGGCGGCGTCGAGCCGCTGGGGTGTGCTGGTCAAGACGTGCGTGCTTCAGGCTCAATCAGCAGCGCCGCCGCCACCCGGCGCCCTTCGCCGGCCAGAATGTTGTAAGTGCGCGCGGCGGCTAGGGTGTCCATGGTCTCGACGCCGATGCCGGCGTCGATCAAGGGGCGCAGCAGCGCTGGGGCGACGAAGCGCAGCCGCGCACCGCTGCCCAGCAGCAGCAGCTCGGGCTGCCAAGCGGCCAGCAGGGCAAAGTGCGGCAGCGCGATGTCGGCGTGGCGAGTGCAGTCCCAAGGCTGGATGCGGCCGTCGGCGCACAGCAACAGGCTGTGGCGGTAGGTGGTGTCGCCGATCTGCAACCAGCCTGGCCCGTGGGCGCGCACGGTGGTGCTCTCGATGCGGTCGGGTTGCAGTTTCATGGCGGCGGGTTTGGGCTAGGGCGGTTAAAGTGTGGTGAAATTATAGGTTTCGCTCATCCTGCTCGCCCAAGCCCACCTGCCATGCCCACACCGCCGCTGCTCAAATCAGCCAAACTGGCCAACGTCTGCTACGACATCCGCGGCCCCGTGCTCGACAAAGCGCGCGCCATGGAGGAGGAAGGCCACAAGATCATCAAGCTCAACATCGGCAACATCGCCGCCTTTGGCTTGCAGCCGCCCGACGAGATCGTGCAAGACATGATCCGCAACCTGCCCACGCCCACGGCAGCCGGCTACACCGACAGCAAGGGCCTGTTTGCGCCGCGCAAGGCGGTGGTGCACTACACCCAAGAAAAAGGCGTGGCCGGGGTCACGGTCGATGACGTGTACCTGGGCAACGGCGCCAGCGAACTGATCAGCATGAGCCTCAACGCCCTGCTCAACAGCGGCGACGAGGTGCTGATCCCGGCCCCCGACTACCCGCTCTACACCGCCAGCGTGGCGCTGGCCGGGGGCACGCCGGTGCACTACTTGTGCGACGAAGGCAGCGGCTGGCTGCCGGACCTTGACGACATTCGGCGCAAGATCACGCCGCAGACCAAGGGCATCGTCGTCATCAACCCCAACAACCCCACCGGTGCGCTCTACCCCGACGACCTGCTGCGCGAAATCGTGGAGATCGCGCGCCAGCACGGCTTGGTGATTTTTGCCGACGAGATTTACGACAAAACCCTGTACGACGGCGCCACCCACACCAGCGTGGCGGCGCTGGCCGACGAGGTGCTGGTGCTGACCTTCAACGGCCTGAGCAAAAACTACCGCTCCTGTGGCTACCGCGCCGGCTGGATGGTGGTCTCGGGCGACAAACGGCGCGCGCGCGACTACATCGAGGGCCTGAACATGCTGGCCTCGATGCGCCTGTGCGCCAACACGCCGGGCCAGATGGCGATCCAGACCGCGCTCGGCGGCTACCAGAGCATCAAAGACCTGGTTGCCCCGGGCGGGCGCCTGTGTCGCCAGCGCGATCTGGCCTATGAGCTCATGAGCCAGATTCCGGGCGTGAGCGTGGTCAAGCCCAAGGCGGCGCTGTACATGTTCCCGCGCCTCGACCCCAAGGTGTACCCGATCGCCGACGACCAGCAGTTTGCCTACGACCTGCTGGCCGAAGAAAAAGTGCTGATCGTGCAGGGAACGGGCTTTAACTGGCCGCAACCGGATCACTTCCGCTTGGTTTTCTTGCCGCACGCCGACGACCTGAGCGAAGCCATCGGGCGCATTGCGCGCTTTTTGGCGCAGTTGCGCAAGCGCCACGGCACCTGAAAACGCCAGCGCTGCGGCATTCCCATCCCCTTTTTTTTTGCAGAAAGCACCCTTGGCGATGAAACCCATACAAGTAGGCCTGCTCGGCATCGGCACCGTGGGCAGTGGCGTGTACGACGTGTTGCGCCGCAACCAAACCGAAATCCAGCGCCGTGCCGGGCGCGGCATCGCCATCGCGGCCGTGGCCGACCTCGACCTCGAGCGCGCGCGCGCCATCGTCGGCGACGCGGTGCCGGTGCTGGCCGATGCGCGCGCGGTGATCGCGCGGCCCGAGATCGACATCGTGGTCGAGCTCATCGGTGGCATCGGGGTGGCGCGCACGCTGGTGCTCGAGGCCATCGCCGCCGGCAAGCACGTGGTCACGGCCAACAAGGCGCTGCTGGCGGTACACGGCACCGAGATTTTCCAGGCGGCGCAGCAGCGCGGCGTGATGGTGGCCTTCGAGGCCGCGGTGGCCGGCGGCATCCCGATCATCAAGGCGCTGCGCGAGGGCCTGACGGCCAACCGCATCCAGTGGGTGGCGGGCATCATCAACGGCACCACCAACTTCATCTTGAGCGAAATGCGCGACAAGGGGCTGGACTTCGGCACCGCGCTGGCGCAGGCGCAGCAGCTGGGCTACGCCGAGGCCGACCCGCGCAACGACATCGAAGGCATCGACGCGGCCCACAAGGCCACCATCCTGAGCGCGATCGCCTTTGGCATCCCGGTGCAGTTCGAGCGCGCCCACGTCGAGGGCATCACCCGGCTGGCAGCGACCGATTTCAAATACGCCGAGCAGCTGGGCTACCGCATCAAGCTGCTGGGCATCGCCAAGCGCCAGGCCAGCGGCATCGAGCTGCGAGTGCACCCGTGCCTGGTGCCGGCCAAGCGCCTGCTGGCCAACGTGGAAGGGGCGATGAACGCCGTCATGGTGCAGGGCGACGCGGTGGGCACCACGCTCTACTACGGCAAGGGCGCGGGCAGCGAGCCCACCGCCAGCGCCGTGATCGCTGATCTGGTCGATGTGACCCGGCTGCACACCGCCGACCCGCAAAACCGGGTGCCGCACTTGGCGTTCCAGCCCGACGCGCTGAGCGAGCTGCCGATTGTGCCCATGAGCGCGGTGCAGACCAGCTACTACCTGCGCCTGTGCGTGGCCGATCAGGCCGGGGTGCTGGCGCAAGTCACCGGTATATTGGCCGCAGCCCAGATCAGCATCGACGCCGTGCTGCAGCGCGAGGCCGAGCAGGGCGCGGCGCAGACCGAGCTCATCATCCTCACGCACCAAACCCGCGAGGGCGCGATGGACGCCGCGCTGGCGCAGATGCAGGCCCTGCCCACCGTGCTGGAGCCGATCGTGCGCATCCGCAAAGAGGAGCTGGCCTGATGCGCTACCTCTCCACCCGCGGCCACCCGGAGCGGCTGCGCTTTTGCGACATCTTGCTCGAAGGGCTGGCCCCCGACGGCGGGCTGTATCTGCCCGAGCACTACCCGCAGGTCGATGCCGCCACGCTGGCGCGCTGGCGCAGCGTCTGGGCCGAGCAGGGTTATGCGGCGCTGGCCTTCGAGGTGTTGTCGCTCTACATCGACGACATCCCGAGCGCCGACCTTCGCGCCCTGTGCGCCCAAACCTACACCGCCGCAGCCTTTGGCAGCGCCGCCATCACGCCGCTGCGCCGGCTCGACGAGGGCCTGTGGATTCAGGAGTTGTCCAACGGCCCCACGCTGGCGTTCAAGGACATGGCGATGCAGTTGCTGGGCAACCTGTTCGAGTACGAACTGGCGCGCCGGGGAGCGCAGCTCAACATCCTGGGCGCGACCAGCGGCGACACCGGCAGCGCGGCCGAATACGCGCTGCGCGGCAAGCGCGGCGTGCGCGTGTTCATGCTCAGCCCGCATGGGCGCATGAGCCCGTTCCAGCAGGCGCAGATGTACAGCCTGCAAGACGCCAACATCCACAACCTGGCCATCGAAGGCGTGTTCGACGACTGCCAGGACATCGTCAAGGCGGTCAGCAACGACCTCGAGTTCAAACGCCGCTACCAGATCGGCAGCGTGAACTCGATCAACTGGGCGCGGCTGCTGGCGCAGGTGGTCTATTACTTTGCCGGCTACTTCCAGGCCAGCAGCGACAACACGCAAAAGCTGAGTTTTGCCGTGCCGAGCGGCAATTTTGGCAACATTTGCGCCGGGCATGTGGCGCGCTGCATGGGCCTGCCGATCGCGCAACTGGTGCTGGCGACGAACGAAAACGACGTGCTCGACGAGTTCTTTCGCAGCGGCGTCTACCGCGTGCGCGCCAGCGCCGACACGCACGAGACCTCGAGCCCGTCGATGGACATCTCGAAAGCGAGCAACTTCGAGCGCTTCGTCTTCGACTTGATCGGGCGCGACGCGGCGCGCACGCAAGACTTGTTTGGCGCGCAACTGGCGCGCCACGGCCGCTTGGACCTCAGCGCCGACCCCGCCTTTGTCGGCCTGCGCGAGCGTTATGGTTTCGTGAGTGGGCGCAGCAGCCACGCCGAGCGCGTGGCGTGCATCCGCGACACCTGGCAGCGCCTGGGCCAGTTGCTGGACCCGCACACCGCCGACGGCCTGAACGTGGCGCGCCGCCACCTGCGCGCGGGCGAACCCATGCTGGTGCTCGAGACCGCACTGCCGATCAAGTTTGCCGACACCGTGCGCGAGGCCACGGGCGCGCCGCCGCCGTGCCCGCCGGCCTTCGCTGGCATCGAGGCGCTGCCGCGCCGGGTGCAGGTGCTGCCCGCCGAGGCGGCGCGGGTGCAGGCGTATATGGCCGCGCATTGTGACGGATAATTAGCTTGGCCTGGGGCGCTGTGCTGCGGGCTCAACCCGCAGGAGCTGCGCGCCGTGCAGGCACAACACCTTGGAGGCAAATCTCGGCTGCGCGCCTGGGTGCGCGGCGGGGTGGTTGCGCCTGAGCGTGCGCCCGAGCCGGGCCCGGGAACGGTCGGGCCAGAGGCTGCAGCCCCAGCGCTGGCCCAGCCGTCTGCCGCAGCCGCGCCCCTTGCCTTTCGCGTCTTTCTGACGCGGCGCCTGGTGGCTGGCGCGCTGGCCTTGATTTTGCTGCTGGCTGTGCTGTTTGCCTTGGCCATCATCTGGCCGATGGCGCAGCAGTCGGCGCGCCAGTCTTTCGATGCCGCCGCGCGCGAAGTGGACGCGCGCCTGCAGTCCGATTTTGGGGCCACGGAAGTGGGTTTGCAGATTTTGCAGCAAGCCTTTGTGGCCGACCCAGCACGCCTGGACGACCCCGAAGAGTTCGTGACCCGCGCGCGCGCCGCCTTGCAGACCATGCCGCTGGCCACTTCCATGGTGCTGGGCAACGGTGCCGGGCAAGGCTGGATGCTGCTGTGGCAGAACGACACGCGCCAATGGCTGCTGCGCCTGACCGACCGCGGCCGCTGGGGCGACGAGCAGCGCTTCAGCCTGTACAACGAGCACGGCCAAGTGCTGCGTACCTGGAGCGAGCGCATAGGCTACGACCCGCGCACACGGCCCTAGTTCACCCTGGCCACGGCTGCGGCGAGCGCGCCGCGCTGGACACCGCCCTATGTTTTCTACACCACGCGCGAGCCCGGCATCACCGTGGCGCAGGCCTGGCGCGACACCGACGGGCTGGTCTGGGCGCTGGGGCTGGACTTGCGCGCGCTCGAGATCGACCGCCTGGTGCGCGAGCTGCCGCGCAGCGCGCAAGGCGAAGTGTTGCTCAGCGACCGCAACGGCCAGGTGCTGGGGTTGAGCTTTGCGCCGCTGCGCGTGCTCGAGACCGACACCGGGCCGCGCCTGTTGCGCGTGGGCGAAGTGGAGCCGCTTTCGGTGCGTGCGCAACTGCTGGACGAAGCGCGCGCCTTGCAACGGGTGCACCTGATTGATATGGAGGGGCAACGCTGGCTGGCGCAAAAGCGCAGCGTGCACCTGGGCGACCAGGAGCTTAGTCTCTGGCAGGCGGCGCCCTGGCGCGACTTCGTGCCGGGCCTGCAGCAATGGCTGCTGGCCCTGCTGCTGCTGGCGCTGTTGGCGGCGCTGGGCGCGGCCTGGATGGCGCAGCGCAGCGCGCGCAAGCTGGCGCAGCCGCTCGAGTACCTGGCGCAGGCGGCGCAGCAGGTGGGGCAGTTGCAGCTCGACGACAAACTGCGCACCCATTGGAGCGTGGCCGAACTGCGCACCCTGGCGCTGGCCATGAACGACTCGCGCCGCCGGCTGCGCATCTTTCACCGCCGCTTGCTCAAGCGCGAGGCGCAACTGGCGCGCGAAGTGCAGGCGCTCACGGCGGCCGAGCAGCGCTTGCTGCACGTAGGCTTGCACGACCCGCTTACCGACTTGCCCAACCGCCGCCTGCTGCTGGAGCGCCTGCAGCACGCACTGGCGCGCGCCCAACGCCAGGCAGCGCAAACGGCGGTGCTGTACGTGGACCTGGACCGCTTCAAGGAAGTCAACGACGAACAAGGGCACGAAAGCGGCGACGCCTTGCTGCTGCAAACCGCTGCGCGTCTGCAGGCCGTGGTGCGCAGCGGCGACACCGTGGCGCGCCTGGGGGGCGACGAGTTCGTGCTCTTGCTCGAAGACGTAACGCCGCAAACCGCCTACGAGCGCGCGCTGGCGGTGCTGGCCACCTTGGAGCAGCCGTTTGTGCTGCCTGCGGGTGTCAGCGTGCAGGTCTCGGCCAGCGTGGGCTTGTGTCTGGCACCGCGCGACGGGCACGAGGCCGCAACCCTGCTGCGCCACGCCGACGCCGCCATGTACCGCGCCAAGGCCGACGGCTGCGCGCGTGTGGTGGTGTACGAAGCCGGCATCAGCCAGATCAGCCAAGAGACACGCGAACTGCGCCACGCGCTGGCCGAGGCGATTGCGCAGCGCCAGCTTGAACTCTGGTGGCAGCCGCAGATCGACCTGACCAGCGGCAGCGTGCAAGCCGCCGAGGGCTTGTTGCGCTGGCACCATCCGCAGCGCGGTTGGGTGCCGCCGGCGGTGTTCATCCCGCTGGCGGAGGAAAGCGGGCTCATGCGCGCGCTCGGCTTGCTGGTGCTGGAGCAAGCGCTCGAGCACGGAGCGCGCCTGGATGCGGCTGGCTGGCGCCTGCGCCGTCTGGCCATCAACGTTTCAGCCTTGCAATTGCAAGACGACGATTTCGTCGATCAGGTCGCGCAGCGGCTGGGCGCGCAGGGCTGGAGCGCGCGTCGGCTCGAGCTGGAAATCACCGAAAGCGTGCTCATCGACAGCGAACTTGCGCAGGCGCGCCTGCAGCGCATGGAAGCGCTGGGTGTGCGCCTGGCGCTGGACGATTTTGGCACCGGCTATGCCTCGCTGTCGTACTTGCGTCGGCTGCCGTTCGACGTGCTCAAGATCGACGCCAGCTTCGTGCGCGACATTGGCAGCTCGGCTGCGGCCGACGCGCTCATCGGCTCGCTGATTCAGCTCGGGCAGGCGCTGGAGCTGGAACTGGTGGCCGAAGGGGTGGAGACGGCCGCGCAACGCCGCTACCTCGAGGCGCAGGGCGTGCGCTGGGCGCAGGGCTATCTGTGGTCGCCAGCGCGGCCTTTGGCCGATTGGTTGGGCGGGCTGGCGGGCCTGCAGGGACTGCACGCCGCGCCTGCACCCGCGCCCGAGCGCGCGGCCGGGGCTGGCGCTGCGAGCCAGCGCGCGGGCAGGGCTGGCGCATAATCGCTTCGATCAGGCCCGATCAGCCTTGATCAGGCCCCGAGTTGCAGCAAGTGTATTGCTGGCTGCCCACGCATCCAAGTTAGCCTTCGACGATGTCTGCCCCCACGCCTACGCACCCTCCTGTGCCTGCCTCTGCAGCGCCGCCTGCTGCCCGAGCGGGCCTCATGGCCCTGGACGACGCCCTCGCCGCCCTGTTGGCGCAGGCGCAGCCGCTGCGCGAGATCGAGCCCGTGGCGCTCGACGAGGCCGACGGCCGCGTGCTGGCGCAGGCGCTGCATGCCGCCTTTGACGTGCCCGGTTTTGACAACAGCGCCATGGACGGCTACGCGGTGCGCGCCGCCGAAGCGGCTGCCGCCCACGCGGCCGGGGTTGCCTTGCCGGTGAGCCAGCGCATCGCGGCCGGGCCTGTGGCTGCCGCAGGTGCCGCGGGTGCTCAAGGCGCTGCGGCAGGGTCGGCGCCCGCCTTGCAGCCTGGCACGGTGGCGCGCATTTACACGGGCGCCCCCATTCCCCCCGGGGCTGACGCGGTGCTGGTGCAAGAAGAAGCCGAGGCCTACACCGACGCCAGCGGCCAGCCGCTGGTGCGCTTGCGCAAGCCGGCGCAGCTTGGGCAGCACATCCGCCGCCGGGGCGAAGACCTGGGCCGCGGCCAGACCGTGTTGCCTGCCGGCACCCTGCTGGGCCCGGCCGAAATCGGGTTGGCCGCGAGCCTGGGGGCGGCGCAACTGCCGCTGCACCGGCGCCTGCGCGTGGCGCTGCTGAGCAGCGGCGACGAACTGGCCGAACCCGGCAGCGTGCCCCCCGAGCAGCTGCCGCTGGGCGCAATCTACAACAGCAACCGCTATTTTTTGCGCGCCCTGTTGCAGCGCCTGGGTTGCAGCGTGAGCGTGTGCGCGCGGCTGCCGGATCGGCTCGACGCCACCGTGGCGGCGCTGCGCGCGGTGGCACCAACCCACGACCTGGTGCTGAGCACTGGCGGGGTATCGGTGGGTGACGCCGACCACCTCAAGGCCGCCGTGCAGGCGCTGGGCGGTTTGCATCTGTGGCAGATCGCCATCAAGCCCGGCAAACCCTTTGCCCACGGCTGGCTGGAGCGTGATGGAGAGGGTGCGGGCGCCAATACGGGCGCAGACCAGCGCTGCCACTACATCGGCCTGCCCGGCAACCCGGTGGCCAGCTACGTCACGTTCATGCTGCTGGTGCAGCCGTTCGTGCGCCGCCTCCAGGGGGTGCAGGGCCCGGCGGCCAGCGGTCTGCTCGAGCCGATCGAGTTGCCCGCGCATTTTGACTGGCCCAGCCCAGAGCGGCGGCGCGAGTTCCTGCGCGTGCGCCGCAACGCCCATGGCGGGCTCGACCTCTACCCCAACCAAGGCTCGGGCGTGCTCAGCTCCGTCGCCTGGGCCGACGGCCTGGTGGACAAGGCGCCCAACCAGACCATCGCCCACGGCGACCGGGTGGTGTACAGGCCGTTTGCGGCGTAGCCGTTGGCCTGGAGAGTGGCGCTCAATCCACCTCGATGGCGTCGGTGATGCGGTAGAAAAAGCCCAACGAGTCGTTGTGCAGCACGTGAAAGCGGCCTTCGACGACGATGGCGCCCATGCTGTAGCGCACCGGGCGCCGCGCGCGCACCTGCACCAGGCTCTCGGGGCCGCCGGGGGTGCAAAAGGGGCAGGTGAGCGGCACCGAACTGAGCAAAAAATGCACCTGGCGCGTGCCGGGGTCCAGCGGCGTCATGAAGCCTTGCAGGCGCACGGTGCGCTGGTCGAGTGCCAAAATGGCAGCGGAGTACACCTGCACCACGCGCTGGCGCACGGTGCGGGTGGTGATATCGGCCAGGGTGGACCACGGCACCACGTCGTTGCGCTGGGGCAGTGGGGCAAAGGCGCTCAGGGGGCTGTGGTAGCCCATGCCGGTGCCGCCGGCGAGGGGGTTGGGGTGGCCTGGCACTCCACTTCCCTCCGCTGCCACGGGAGCTGCGGGCGCATTGGGGGCACCAGCCGCACCAGCCGCGCCAGCCGCGCCAGCCGCCGGTGCATTCTGCCCCCACACGGGTGCGGCGATGGCGGCGGCGCTCAGGGCGGCAGCGTGGCGCAGCCAGTCGCGCCGCAGCCAAGGCCGCTCATCAGTGGACATGGCGCATGCCGCAGTAATTGCCCAAGGCGATGCCGGTGCAGGCGGCGCGCAGGGCCTGGTGGCAGACGCGTTCGCCGCGCCCGGCTTGCAGGCATTCGGCGGCGGCCTGGTGCGCTGCGGCCATCGCTTTGTGGCGTTGAATGTCTTGCTGAATCTGGGCCGGGGTGTGTTGCTGGCCGTGGGTGTGGCCGTGTGGGGCAGCCGGGGTCGCGGGACTGGCCCAGACGGGCAGGGCCAGGGCGGCGCTGGCGAGCAGGGCCAGCAGGGTGCGGTGGGTGGTTTTCATCGAATGCATGGGGTCAGCTCCGGTTGAGTAGGGTCAAAACGTCGAGCCGGTGCACGCGCCAGGCCGGCAGGGCCGCCGCCAGCAGCGCCAGCAGCATCACCCCCAGTGGCACCCACAACAGCGTCGGACTCCAGTGTGCGGCTTGCACCAGGGTGGCGGCACCCGTGGGCAGCCAGCCGCCCAGGGCGGCCAACAAGCCTTGGGCCAGCGCCAGCCCCAGCAGCAGCGCCAGCAGCGCCAGCGCAAAGGCCTCGGTGAGCAGCAAGGCGACCAGGCGCCGCGGCGGCGTGCCCAGCAGGCGCAGCATGGCCAGATCGGCCTCGCGCTCGCGCACCGCTTGCCACAGCGCCACGAACACCGACAGCGCCGCCATGAGCAGCAGCGTCAGGCCAAAGCCTTGCAGCACCTGGGTGCCCGCGCCCAACAGCGTGAGCAGCCGCGTGAGCTCGAGCGCCGGGGCGGCGGCTTGCATATTGGTTTGCTCGTTGACAAAGCGCGGAAAGGTGACGGCGGCCAACGGTGTGGTGTAGCGGATCAGGGCCATGGTGACTTCGCGCTCGGCCTCGACCGCGGCGCGTTCCTCGGGGCTCATCTGCGCCATGCCGTGCAGATCGTCGTGCACCAGCCAGACCGATTCGGTGGCGGTGAGCACCAGCCGGTCCAGCACGCAGCCGCAGGGCGCCAGGATGCCGGTGATGGCGTAGGGCCACTGATCGTGCGCCTTGCCGACCGGGTCCAGCCCGTGCACGCCGACGAAACTTTGGCCCAGACCCAAGCCACTGCTGGCCGCCACTTGGGCGCCCAGCACGGCTTGCATCGGCGCGTTCCAGAGCTGGCCTTGGGCCAGTTCGGCGCCATACAGGGCGACATAGTCGGTGCTGGTGCCGACGATGCGGTAACCGCCAAGGTTGTCGCCCAGGCTGAGCGGGATGATCGCGGCCACTTGCGGGTGCTGGCGCAGTTGTTCCAGATCGGCCAGGCGGATGTTGCCCGGCGGCACGTCGAGGTGAAACACGCCGGACATGATGAGCTGGATCGGGCTGCCCTTGGCGCCGACGACGGCGTCGATGCCAGCCAGGTCGCGCTCGAAGGTGTGCGTGAGCTGCTCGCGCGCGCTGAGCACGAACACCATGGCCGCTACGCCCAGGGTGAGCATGAGCAGGTTGAGCACCGTGCTCAAGGGGCGCGACCAGAGGTAGCGCCACGAGAGGCCGAGGGTGTTCATGCCGCGCCTCCGGCGAGCGTCTGCAGGCGCAGGGTGCGAGCGTGCGGCAGCGCTTGCACGGCGCGCTGGTCGTGCGTGGCCACCACCAGCGTGGCGGCGTGCTGCTGCGCATGCTGGCTGATGAGCGCCATGGCCTGGGCGGCGAGGTCGTCGTCGAGACTGGCGGTGGGCTCATCGGCCAGCAGTACGGCCGGGCGGCGCAACAGCGCCCGTGCCAGCGCCACGCGCAGCGCCTGCCCGGTCGAGATCTGGTGCGGGCGCCGCTGCAGCAAGTCGCCCAGCCCCAAGGCCTCGATCAGGTGCTGGGTGTGCGCGCGCTCCAGCGGCCGCTGGGCGGCGTAGGCCACCAGTTGCAGGTTGTCGTGTACGCTCAAGGCCGCGCTGAGCAGGCCGCGCTGGGGCAAAAAGCCGATGTGGCGCGCGCGCCAGGCGTCGCGTTCGGCTTGCGCCAGCTGCGCCGGGTGCGTGCCGGCGACTTCGAGCACCCCGGCGCTGGGCGTGAGCAGCCCGGCCAGCAGCGCCAGCCAGGTGGATTTGCCACTGCCCGAAGGGCCGCGCAGCAGCAGCGCGCTGCCGCTGGCAAGTTCCAGGTCGGGGAACCTGAGCGTCGGGCCATTGGGCCAGGCGTAGCTGAGGGCGGAGCTGAAAATCATGGGCGGGCGTGGGGTTGGAGGCAGTCGGCGCAAGTGCCGTGCAGGGTGAAGTCGAGCCGCTGTGGCTGGTGCCCAAGCGCGGCCATGCGCTCGCTCCAGCTCTGCGCCAGCTGCTGCGCCTCGAGCGCCGCCGCAGGCAGCGGCAGCAGGCAGTGGCAGGCGTCGCACTCGAAGCGCGGTTGCGCCAGGGGGCCGGTGTCGTTGCCGGCCCAGGTGAAGCGCCAGCGGCGCTCGTGGGCGTCGGCGTGGCGCAGCAGCACACCGCAGGCGGCGAGCCGATCGAGCAGCCGGTACAGGGTGACGCGGTTGATGAGCAGGCCGCGCGCCTGCAGCTGCGCCAGCACCTCGAAGTGGCAGCGCGCGGCGCTGGGGTCGGCGGCAAACAGGCCCAGCACGGCGCGTGTGGCCGGCGTGACCCGCAAGCCGGCGCGGTGCACGCGCTCGAGCAGCTCGGGCGTGAGCGGGCTGGATGAGGGGGCGGCAGTTTGGGGCATGGTCATGGTCGTGGACTCGGCTGCTGCAACTAAGTTGCGTTATGATCCCGATATTAACGCAATCGAGTTGCAACAAGGTGCCCATCAAGTCTTTGCTTTCCTGGTTCCAGCCGCTGGCGGCTGCGGCTTCGGCTGCTGCGGCGCAGTTGCGCGTGCCTGAGCCTGCACCACCTGCCGCCCCGTCTGGGGCCGCTGGGGCCGGCGCGGGAGCGGGTGCGTCGGTTGCCGCGCCCGGCGTTCAGCCGGCAGCTGGGCTGGGGCTGCACAACCTCACGCTGGGCTACGAGCGTCATCCGGCGGTGCACCATTTGTCGCTGTTTTGCCCTGCGGGTTCCAAGCTGGCCATCGTCGGCCCCAACGGCGCCGGCAAATCGACGCTGCTGCGGGCGCTGGCGGGCCAGCTGCGGCCGCTCACCGGGCGCATCGATGGCTTGGCCGGGCAGCGCGTGGCTTATCTGCCGCAGACGCCGCAGATCGACCGCAGCTTTCCGGTCACGGTGCTGGATATGGTGCAGTACGGCCTATGGCACCAGAGCGGCGCCCTCGGGCGCTGGAGCGCGGCCCAGCGCCAGCGCTGCCTCGAGGCCCTGGCCAGCGTGGGCCTGCAAGGCTTTGAGCGCCGCACCATCGACACCTTGTCGGGCGGGCAGTTTCAGCGCGCCTTGTTCGCGCGCCTGATCCTGCAAGACGCCGACCTGCTGCTGCTCGACGAGCCCTTTGCCGCCGTCGATGAAGGCACCATGCTCGACCTGCTGCAGTGGCTCGAGCGCTGGAGCGCCGCCGGCAAGACCGTGCTGGTGGTGCTGCACGATCTGAGCCTGGTGCGCCGGCACTTTGCCCACACCCTGCTGCTGGCGCGCGAGCCCATCGCTTTTGGCGCCACCGCGGCCGTGCTCACGCCGGCCAATCTGCGTCGCGCCATGCACATGCGCGAAGCCTTCGACGAAGGCGCGGCCTGGTGCGAAGCCGAAGAGCAGCCGGCTGCGCACGGCCCTGCGCACGAACACGCGCACGATCACGCGCACGGCCCAAGCCACGGCCACGAGCAGCACGGCCCCGGTCACGGCGCCCAACCGCCCCGGCCCAAGGTTGAGGCAGCGCCGGCAAGCGCTGCTGGGGTGCACTGATGGCGGCGCTGGGCTGGCTTGAACCCTTGTGGGCGTTCAGCTTCATGCAGCGCGCGCTGCTGGGTTGCGTGCTGCTGAGCCTGAGCGCGGCGCCAGTGGGCGTGTTTCTGATGCTGCGCCGCATGAGCCTGACCGGCGACGCCATGGCGCACGCCATTTTGCCCGGCGCGGCGGTGGGTTTTTTGATCTCGGGCCTGTCGTTGGGGGCGATGACGCTGGGCGGCATCGTCGCCGGGCTGGTGGTGGCGGTGGCTTCGGGCCTGGTGGCGCGCAGCACGGTGCTGCGCGAAGACACCTCGCTGGCGGCGTTCTACCTGCTCTCGCTGGCGCTGGGGGTGTTGATCATTTCCACCTACGGCAGCCAGGTGGACCTGTTGCATGTGCTGTTTGGCACCGTGCTGGCGCTCGACGACGCCGCGCTGGCGCTGCTGCTGGGCATCGCGTCGATCACGCTGCTGGCCCTGCGCCTGCTCTACCGCGCGCTGGTGCTCGAGTGCCTGGACCCCGATTTTTTGCGCGCCCACAGCCCGCGCTGGAGCGCGCTGGCGCACTACGGTTTTCTGGTGCTGGTGGTGATCAATCTGGTGGCCGGTTTCCATGCCTTGGGCACGCTGATGGCGGTGGCGATCATGATCTTGCCCGCAGCGGCGGCGCGCTTTTGGGTGCGGCGCATCGAATCGCTGCTCTGGCTGGCGCCGGCGCTGGCGCTGGTTTGCTGCGTGGCCGGTTTGCTGCTTTCTTACCACGCCGACTGGCCGACCAGCCCGGCGATCGTGCTCGCGTTGGGCGCGCTGTGGTTGTCGTCGATAATTTTTGGCCGCTTTGGGGTTTGGCGGCAACGCTCGGTGTCTGCAGTGCATTTGAA
This sequence comes from Pseudomonadota bacterium, assembly GCA_041694945.1. GTDB lineage: Bacteria > Pseudomonadota > Gammaproteobacteria > Burkholderiales > Burkholderiaceae_C > Serpentinimonas. The sequence continues at coordinate 41,322 of JBGFRU010000040.1, read as the reverse complement.
AGGGTAAACGCATGAAACGACGGGTTCTTGGCCAAGGTTTGGTGGCCGGTTTGGGTTTGGCGGGGGTGGGCCTGGGTTTGGGCGGCGCGGCCTGGGCCACGACGGCCGCAACGGGTGCGGGTGTGGCGCCAGGGGCCGCAGCGGCCGGTGCCACAGCGGCTGCCAGCGCGGCCACGGCCATTCCTGCCGCGCTGCCAGTGGTGGCCAGCTTCAGCATTTTGGGTGATTTGGTGCAGCAAGTCGGGGGCGAGCGGGTGCAGCTGACGCAGCTCATCGGGCCCGACAGCGATGCCCACGTGTTCCAGCCACGGCCAGCGCAGGCGCGCTTGGTGGGGCAGGCGCGGCTGGTGTTTTCCAACGGGCTGGGCTTTGAGGGCTGGATGCCGCGCCTGCTGCGCAGCGCCAACTTTCGCGGTCAGCACGTGGTGCTCAGCCGCGGCATCGAACCCTTGCGCAACGCCGGTCATGGCCATGGTCATGGCCACCGTCACGGGCACGGTCATGGCCACGACCACGGCGAGCACGACCCGCACGCCTGGCAGAACGTGGCCCACGTGCGCGTCTATGTGCGCAACATCGCCGACGCCCTGTGCGCTGCCGACGCCGCCGGCTGCGACTTTTACCGCCAGCGCGCGCAGGCCTACGACGCCGTGCTGGCGCAGCTCGATGAATCCATCCGCGCCGCTTGGGCGCCGATCGAGGTGGCGCAGCGACGCGTGATCGTCGCCCACGACGCCTTTGCCTATTACGGCCAGGCCTACAACGTGCGCTTCATGGCGGCGCGCGGGGTGAGCGCCGACAGCGAACCGACGGCGCGCGGCATCGCACGGTTGGTGCAGCAGATTCGCGAGGAGCGAATCCGGGCCTTGTTCGTCGAAAACGTGACCGATCCGCGTCTGATCGAGCAGATCGGGCGCGAAACCGGGCTGCGCCCGGCCGGGCGGCTGTACTCCGACGCGCTCTCGGCCCCCGGCGGCACGGCCCCGACCTACGTCGATATGCTGCGCCACAACACCCAGGCCCTGACGCGAGCGGTGGCGGGGGCTTGAGCGCAGGCGCTGCGGCGCGGCGTTTCCTGGGGCACAATCGGGCTTGAATGCGGGCACCCCGGAGGGTTCCTGCTTTGGGGTGCCTGCCTGCGGGTGCCTGTTGCGGGGTATGCTCGGGCCTGATATGCGTTTGGATTGTTGTGTTTGCTGTGCCGCGCCTGCGGCTGCGCGCTGGGCTCGGGTGCTGGCGGCTTCGGCGCTGGCCTTCGGCTTTGCCCTGTCTGCGTCTGGTTGCGCCACTTCGGGGGCAGCGAGCGCGGCACCCAGCGCCTTGCCCACGGCGCAAGGGCTGCCGCAAACCTTGGCATCCGACTGGCGCAGCCCCTGGCCGGGCCTTGCAGCCAGCGCTGCCCCTTCGGTCACTGCCCCTCCTACCCCACCAGCCTCATCCGCGCCCGCCGCTGCTGCCGCGCAGGCACCGCAGCCGGCCCCAAGCGCCGTTGCGCTGGCGCACTGGTGGCGCAGCTTCGACGACGCGCACCTGAGCCGCCTGATCGAACAAGCCCTACAGGCCCATACCAGCGTGCGCGCTGCGCAGGCGGCGCTGCAGCAGGCGCGTGCGCTGGCAGATGTGAGCAGCGCCGCGCTCGGGCCGCAGGTGCAGGGCACCGCCAGTGTCCAGCGCGCCCAGGCCGGCTCTGCAGCGGCGGCCACGGCTTGGCGCGCCGGGCTTGACGCGAGCTGGGAGCTGGACTGGTTTGGCCAACGCCAGCAGGCCCAGGCCGCCAGTTTGGCCGAGGTGCAGGCGGCGCAGGCGCAACTGGGGCAAGTGCAGGTGAGTTTGGCGGCCGAAGTCGCCTTGCACTACCTGGAATGGCGCTTGCAGCAGCAGCGTGGCGCGGTGGCGCAGCGGCGCCTGGCGCTGCAGGAGGAGTTTGTTGAGATCGTCGGCTGGCGCTTGCAGGCCGGGCTGATGTCCACCCAGGACCTGGAGCAGGCGCGTCTGAACCTGGCGCAACTGCGCGCGGGTATGCCCGAAATCCGCGCCGCTCAGGCGCAGGCCGAAGCCGCCCTGGCGGTTCTGACCGGGCGCCAGCCCCAAGCCGGGCTCGATCTGCCACCCGCGGCGCTGGCCGCTGCCCCCATTCCCGCGCCCACGCTCGAGCTGGCGCGCGCCATTCCGGCCCAGACCTTGCAACAGCGCGCCGACGTGCAGCGCGCGCAGGCGCGGCTGCAAGCGGCGGCGGCGCGCGTCGGTCAAGCGCAAGCCGCGCGTCTGCCCGGGTTGGCCTTGGGCGGCTCGCTCGACTGGCGCAACCCGCGCCTGAGCGACCTGTTCGACCCCGCTGCCCTGACGCGCGCCCTGCTGCTGCGCCTGAGCGCCAACCTGTTCGACGGCGGTGCCGCGCGTGCGCAGGTGCAGGCGCAGCAGGCGGTGCTGGAGCAGTCGCGCGTCGAGCTCGAAGCCGCGGTGCTCACCGCCTTGCGCGAAGTCGAACACGCCTTGCTTGGGGTGCAGGCCAGCGCCGAACGCCTGCAGCACCTGAGCGCAGCGCGCGAAGCCGCTGCCGCAACCGAAGCGCTGGCCCTGCTGCGCCTGACCAGCGGCCTGATCGACTACCGGCTCTGGCTCGACACGCGCCACAACCTGCTCAACGCCGAAACCGAACTCGCCGCTGCCCGCAGCGCCTGGAGCGCCGACCATGTGCGCCTGTTCAAAGCCTTGGGCGGCGGCTGGACGCCCGGCGCTGCTGCCCTGTCAGCCCAGGACCTGAATACCAGCGCCGACCGTGCCCCAGCCGCCCGCGACACCAGCAGCGCCCCCACCCCGTCCCCCTCGCGCCATGACCCCGCCTGAAGCCACCCCCCCCACAGCCGTTGCCCAGAGCACGCCCCCGCCACCGACTGAGGCCACACAGTTGCTCGGCTTGCCCGAGCCGCGGCCCTGGTGGCGTTCGCGCTGGCTCTGGCTGCTGGCGCTGGCCCTGCCCGTGCTGGCGCTGGCCTGGTGGCAGTGGAGCGCCGCGCAACAACGCCAGGCGGCGCCGGTGTTCGTCACCGAGCCGCTGGCGCGCGGCAACATCACCCTGACGGTGACCGCCAACGGCACCTTGCAGCCGCTGCGCTCGGTCAACATCGGCAGCGAACTGTCGGGCACGGTGCGCGCCGTGCATGTGGACATCAACGACAGCGTGCGCCGTGGCCAGGTGCTGGTCGAACTCGATACCGAGCGCCTGCAAGACCAGGTGCGTCATGGCCGTGCCGCCGTGCAGGCGGCCCAGGCCCAGGTGGCGCAGGCCCAGGCCAGCGTGCTTGAGACCGAAGCCAGCCTGCGCGAAGCGCAGGCGCAATTGGCGCGGCTGGAGGAAGTGCAGCGCCTCTCGGGCGGCAAGGTGCCGTCGGCGGCCGAGCTTGATGCCGCGCGTGCCAGCAGCCAGCGCCAGCAAGCGCAGCTCGAACGCATGCGCGCCAACGTCGCCAGCGCCGAAGCGGCGGTGGAGCAGGCGCGGGCCAATCTGTCCAGCCACGAAACCAACCTGTCCAAGGCCTCAATCCCCGCCCCGATCGACGGCGTGGTGCTGGCGCGCTCGGTGGACCCGGGCAACGCCGTGGCGGCGTCGTTGCAGGCGGTGACGCTGCTGCAGATTGCGCAGGATTTGCGCCAGCTCGAACTGCAGGTGAGCGTGGACGAAGCCGACATCGGCGTCGTGCGCGCCGGCCAGAACGCCAGTTTTACCGTCAGCAGCCAACCCGGGCGGCGTTTTGCCGGGCAGGTCAGCCGCGTCGCCTTTGGTGCCAGCCGCGCCGACAACGTCGTCACCTACGCCACCACGCTGCGCGTCGACAACAGCGACCTGAGCCTGCGCCCAGGCATGACGGCCACGGCCAGCATCGTCGCCGTCGAGCGCGAGAACGTGTTGCGCGTGCCCAACGCCGCCTTGCGCTTTTTGCCCGCAGCGGCGGGCGCGCCACAACCAGCGGGCGGCGGTGTGCTCGCCAACTTTCTGCCGCGCTTGCCCGCGCAGCCGCCGCGCGTGGCGCGCGTGGACCCGCGGCCGGGCCAACGCCAGCTTTGGGTGCTGCAAGACGGCCAGCCGGTGGCCCTGCAGGTCAGCACCGGTGTCAGCGACGGGCGCTTCACCGAAGTCTCGGGCGAAGGCGTGGTCGAGGGTCTGGCCGTGATCGTCGAGCAGCAACGGGCAGGGGCGCGGCCTTGACACCCCAGTCCACCGCAACGGCTGCGCCGACGCTGATCCAACTGCGCGGCGTGACCAAGGTCTACGGCCAGGGCCAGACCGCGTTTGCCGCGCTCAAGGGCGTGGACCTCGATGTCGAAGCGGGCCAGTTCGTGGCCATCATGGGCCCCAGCGGCAGCGGCAAATCCACCGCCATGAACCTGCTCGGCTGCCTGGACCGCCCGAGCAGCGGCGAATACTGGTTTCGCGGCGTGGCGCTCTCCAGCCTGTCGCGCGACGCCCTGGCGCTGCTGCGGCGCCAGTATTTCGGTTTTGTGTTCCAGGGCTTTTACCTGCTGGCGCGCACCAGCGCGATCGAAAACGTCGAACTGCCGCTGATCTACCGCGGCCTGCCGCCGCGCCAGCGCCACGCCGCCGCGCGCGCCGCGCTTGATGCCGTGGGCCTGAGCCGCTGGGAGCGCCACACCCCGGCGGAACTCTCGGGCGGGCAGCAGCAGCGCGTGGCCATCGCGCGCGCCATCGTCACCGACCCGCAGGTGCTGCTGGCCGACGAGCCCACCGGCAACCTCGACAGCCAGCGCGGACACGAGATCATGGAGCTGATCCAGAACCTGAACCGCAGCCGTGGCATCACGGTGCTGATGGTCACGCACGAAGCCGACATCGCCGCTTACGCCGGCCGCTGCGTGCGCTTCGTCGACGGCCGCCTGGCCAGCGACACGCTGCAGCCGCCGCATCTTTCGGCAGCGGCCCCTGTTCCCGCCGATGAAGCGGCTGCAAACCTAGCCGCTGCTGGAGCCTGACACCATGTGGCTCAACGCCTTCCTGCTTGCCTTGCGCTCGATCCGGCGCAACCTGCTGCGCTCCTTCCTGACCATGCTCGGCATCGTCATCGGCGTGGCCGCCGTGATCACCATGGTCACTGTGGGTAACGGTGCCACGCTTGCAATCCAGACCCAAATCCAGGGCTTGGGCACCAACCTGCTGCAAGTGCGCCCGGGTCAGCGCATGGGGCCGGGCGGCGCTGGCCCAGGGGCCGCGCCCGCGTTCAGCGCCGCCGACGCGCAGGCGATTTTCGAGCAAGTGCCGGGCGTGCTCGCTACCGCCCCGGAAGCGCGCACCGGGGCCACCGTGGTCGCGGCCGGGCGCAACTGGGGCACGACGGTGATCGGCAGCAGCAACGACTGGCTCGTCACCGGCAACTGGCGCCTCAGCGCCGGCCGCCCTTTTAGCGCCGACGAGCAGCGCGCGGGCAGCGCCGTGTGTCTGATTGGGGCCACGGTGCAACGCGAACTGTTCGGCCCGGCCCCGGCGCTGGGGGCGCTGCTGCGCGTGCGCCAAATGCCGTGCGAAGTGGTGGGCGTGCTCGCGCCCAAAGGGCAGGGCGCTTTCGGGCAAGATCAGGACGACCTGGTCTACATGCCGCTCAACACCTTCCAGCGCCGCATCGTCGGGCACACCCGCATCGGCATCTTGCAAGTCTCCATGCTCGACGGCGTCGAAGCCGCCGTGGTGCGCGCCGGCATCGTGCAACTGATGCGCGAGCGCCGCCACCTGAGCCCCGGCGACGAAGACAACTTCAACGTGCTCGACACGCGCCAACTGGCCGAAACGCTCTCGGGCACAACGCGCATCATGACCCTGCTGCTCGGCGCGGTGGCGGCGGTGAGCCTGGTGGTGGGCGGCATCGGCATCATGAACATCATGCTCGTGAGCGTGACCGAACGCACGCGCGAAATCGGCTTGCGCCTGGCCATAGGCGCGCGCGAACGCGAAGTCTTGCTGCAATTCCTGATCGAAGCCGTGGTGCTGGCCGCCATCGGCGGGCTCATCGGCATGACGCTTGCGCTGGCCGCCAGCATGGGCCTGGCGGCGCTGATGAGTGTGCCCTTCGTCTTCGACCCCGGCATCAACGCGCTCGCCTTCGCTTTCTCGGCCGCCATCGGCGTGCTGTTTGGCTTCTTCCCCGCCCGCCGCGCCGCCCGCCTGGACCCCATCGAAGCCCTGCGCCACGAGTGAGGGCGGGCGTGGCCGAGCGCGCCCCCTTGCCTGGAGCGGCGGCGCAACTGCGCAGCATGCGGGGGCTGTGGTATAAGCGATCCAGAGCGGTAAAGACAGGTAAGCTCCGATGAACATCAAACGCAACTGATGGAGTCGTGGAATGACTATTTTGGTTGTTGAGATTGATGTCCCATGTGCAGAAGGCGTGGTGGTGACTGGGGATACATTGTCCGTAGACCTGAATGATGGGCGAACCATATCTGTTCCTCTGGCATGGTTCCCAAGGCTTGTGCATTCAACGCCTGATGAGCGCAACAACTGGAGCCTGATTGGCAGGGGTTATGGCATTCATTGGGAGGATATTGATGAAGATATCAGTGTTGCCAGCTTGTTGGCAGGCAAGCCCTCTGGTGAGAGTCAAGCATCTTTCAAAAATTGGTTGAGCCAGCGCGCGTCGCGCCACACAAGCTGCTGAATTGGTGCGGCGTTTCTTGAGATTTTTTGATTTGGAGAAGACTTGTGCAAAGGCAACTGACAGCAATTATTGAACGCGAAGGCTGCGGCTATGTTTCACTCTGCCCTGAATTGGACATAGCCAGTCAGGGGGATACGGTGCAAGAAGCACGTGACAATCTGCGTGAGGCGCTTGAACTGTTTTTTGAGTCTGCATCACCTGCTGAAATCCAGCAGAGACTGCATGAAGAGGTTTACATCACGCGGTTGGAGATAGCAGTTGGGTAAGCTGCGCGTTTTGTCTGGTGCTCAGGTCTGCGCTATCCTGATATTTCATGGCTTTGCGGAAGTGCGTCAGCGGGGCAGCCACGTGGTCATGCAAAAACGGCTTTCGGATTCAACCATTACCGTTCCGGTACCGAACCACTCAGAACTCCGCATCGGTACACTGCAGTCCATCATTCGTCAGTCTGGTGTTGCCAGATCTGAGTTCGAGGTTTGATGCGCTGCACCAAGCCATCAAGCGGCCACCGCGTGGCCATCACCGCCCCGCACCCAAACCCAGCGCCGCCTGCCCCGCAAACGGCCCACCGCGCAGCTTCATGCCGGGGCCGATGCCGCGTTGTGCGAACCAGCCTTGGTGCAGTTCGAGCACGAAACGCACCGGCTCGCTCGAGCAGTGCGAGCGCGTGGACAGGGGCTCCATGTCGGCCAGGTTGACGATGCGGCCGTCGTCGGCGACGAAGGCGGCGGTGAGCGGCAGGAAGGTGTTTTGCATCCAGAAGCATTGGATGCCCGCGCGCTCGAACACGAACAGCATGCCGTCGTCGCTGGCCATGGCGCGCCGCCACATGAGCCCGGTCTGGCGCTGCGCGTGCGTGCTCGCCACCTGCACCGACACCTGGTGCGGCCCGACGTGCAGGTGCACGCGCGGCAAGTCGAGCTGCGGCTGGCCGGCGTGTGCCGTTGCGCTCAGGGTGCCAGCCAGCGCGAGCGCCAGCCCCAGCCCCGAACCCAGCCAGCGCTTGCGCGCCCGCGCCCAAGCGTGTGCCAGAGTGAGCGCCAAGGCATAAGCCCAGGCCAGCGCATGAGCCAAGGCCGGGCGCCGCAGCGCAGAATCAGGGTTTGTGCGGATATTCATGGCCTTGTCAGGTCGGTGCAGGGTTCATTGCTACAATTTTGCCAACTATTTCGATAGAGGGTACGCACACGGGGCCCAGCAACCCGGTCGCCGCCTGTTTTTTTCCCATCCCGGAGTCATCGCTTCATGTATCAGCACATTCAGGTGCCCGCCCAGGGTCAACCCATCACCGTCAACGCCGACTACTCGCTCAACGTCCCCGACCAGGTCATCATCCCCTACATCGAAGGCGACGGCACCGGCTACGACATCACGCCGGTGATGCTCAAGGTGGTGGACGCCGCCGTGGCCAAGGCCTACGCGGGCAAGCGCAAAATTCACTGGATGGAAGTCTATGCCGGCGAAAAATCGACCCAGGTCTATGGCCCCGACGTCTGGCTGCCCGAAGAAACCCTGACCGTGCTGCGCGACTACGTGGTCTCGATCAAGGGCCCGCTGACCACGCCCGTGGGCGGCGGCATCCGCAGCCTGAACGTGGCCTTGCGCCAGGAGCTCGACCTCTACGTCTGCCTGCGCCCGGTGCAGTACTTCAAGGGCGTGCCCTCGCCGGTCAAGGAGCCCGAAAAAATCGACATGGTGATTTTCCGCGAGAACTCGGAAGACATCTACGCCGGCATCGAGTACGAAGCGCGTTCGGCCAAGGCGCAAAAACTGATCAAGTTCTTGCAAGATGAGCTGGGCGTGACCAAGATCCGCTTCCCCGAGAGCTCCGGCATCGGCATCAAGCCGGTGAGCCAGGAAGGCACCGAGCGCCTGATGCGCAAGGCGATCCAGTACGCGATCGACAACGACAAGCCCAGCGTGACCATCGTGCACAAGGGCAACATCATGAAGTACACCGAAGGCGGTTTCCGCGATTGGGCCTACGGCCTGGCGCAGCGCGAGTTCGGGGCCCAGCTCGTCGACGGCGGGCCGTGGTGCAAGTTCAAAAACCCTAAAACCGGGCGCGAGATTGTCATCAAGGACAGCATTGCCGACGCCTTCTTGCAGCAGATTTTGCTGCGCCCGGCCGAGTACTCGGTCATCGCCACGCTCAACCTCAACGGCGACTACATTTCCGACGCGCTCGCGGCGCAGGTGGGCGGCATCGGCATTGCGCCCGGTGCGAACCTGAGCGACTCGGTGGCCTGCTTCGAGGCCACGCACGGCACCGCGCCCAAGTACGCGGGCAAGGACTACGTCAACCCCGGCAGCGAGATTCTGAGCGCCGAGATGATGCTGCGCCACATGGGCTGGAAGGAAGCCGCCGACCTGATTATCAGCGCGATGGAAAAAGCCATCCAGTCCAAGCGCGTGACCTACGACTTCGCGCGCCTGATGCAAGGCGCCGAGCAGGTGAGCTGCTCGGGCTTTGGCGAGGTGATGATCGAGCAGATGGCCTGAGTTCGGGCGGTTCAACTTCGCGGCCCGGTAGCTTTTTCAGCCTTTGGGCCCGTGTCTGCCATCGCACCCCTGAGCCCTACCGCCGCGCTGGCGTTGGCCGCCTACGGCGGTGCCGATCTCTGGCTCAAGAGCCGTCGCTTGCGCGCCGTGGTCAGCGCCAGCGGATGGGCTTTTACGCTCAAGCGTCGGCCCGCCTTCGAGCGCGCCGAGTTTGAGTGCGACATCGCGCGCGCACACTGCCGCCTGACGCCGATCGGCCGCCAGGCGCAGGTGAGCGGTGTATTGCGCGACCAGGACGTGGAGTTGCAAGATGCCAGCGGCCAGGCGCTGGCGCAGCGCCGCGACGCACGCAGGTTTTTCCCCTTCGGGCGGCGCACCATCTGGTGGGATGATCTGGACATGAGCTGGTTTGCCTGTTATGCGTTCTGGAACTACCTGACGCTGCCGCGCCTGCTGCTGAATCCTGAGGTGGGTTGGAGTGAAACCGCGCCGGGCCAGTTGCGGGCTGAGTTTCCTGCCCACATTCCCACGCATTCCCGGCATCAGCGTTTTGACTTCGACCCGGCCAGCGGTCTGCTGCGCCGCCACGACTACTGCGCCGACGTCGTGGCCCCGATCGCGCACGCCGCCAACGTGGTGTTGCGCCACGAGTGCCAAAACGGGCTGACGTTTGCCGCGCACCGGCGCGTGACGCCGATCAGCCCGTGGCGGCGTGCCTTGCCCGCTCCGGTGCTGGTGGACATTCAGGTGCATGAGTTGGTTTTGGAAGGCTAGCGCCTGATTTCGACTGCCCGCTCAGCCAGCAAACTCGTGCGGCGGCGCCACGCTGACGGCGACTTCGAGCGTGTGTGCGCCGCCGCCTTGAATCACGCCGCGCAGCGGTGAGACGTCACCGAAGTCGCGTCCGCGCGCCAGGCTGACGTAGTCGGCGCCAGCGCCGTTGAGCCCGCAGCGCCGGTTGGTGGGGTCGAAGTCGGCCCAGGCGTCGCCGTGCGGCACCGAGACCCAGGCGTGGGAGGCGTCGGCCCCCAGCAGGCGCGCTTGCCCCTCCGGTGCGCGCGTGAGCAGGTAGCCGCTGACGTAGCGCGCCGGCAAGCCCAGGCTGCGCAAGCAGGCGATCATGATGTGGGCAAAGTCCTGACATACGCCGCGGCGTTGCTGAAATGCCTCCAGCACCGGGGTGTTGACGGCGGTGCTCAGGCTGCGGTATTCGAACTCTTCGTGGATGCCTTCCATGAGCGCGTTGCAGGCTTGCAGCCAGGGCCGACCCGGGCTGAAAAAACGCCGCGCGTAAGTGGCAAAGGCGGCGTGGCGCGGAACAAAGGGGGAAGCATGGACGAACTCGGCCGCCGCCACGTAGGGTGCTTGGGCGCGGTACTGCAGTTGCGCACGCAGCGCCTCCCAGGCCGGGCTGTCGGGCAGCGCGTCTGCAGCGTGGGTTTGCACCAGGCTGTGGGCGCGCACCAGCAGGCCCTGGTGTGGGCCCAGCAAGGAAAAAAAGCTGCGCCAGTTGCCAAAAGCGTCTTGGCTGGTCTGCAGTTGCGCCGGTTCGGGCTCGATTTCGAGCCGGTGTTCGAGCAGGGTTTGCCAGTCGAGCGTGAGCGGGCGCAGGTGCGCCAGGTGCTGCGCCAGCACCACCGGGGCTTCGTAGGCGTAGCGGGTCTGGTGCAGGATGCGCAGCAGCATGGTCACAAAACAAAGCTGCGGTTGACGCGCTCGGCGTGGCTGAAGTAGGCGTGCCCGAGCCGGTCCGACAGGGCGTAGGCGGCCTGGGCGCAGGTTTCGAGCTCGTCCAGCAACGCCGGCGGCGGGCGCTGCGGCGTGGCAGGGCCGTCGAGCGCCGCACTCAGGGCGATCAGGTCCCAGCGCTCCAGGTCGGGCAGTTCGTCGAGCAAGGCGGCGGCGCTGCCCGATTGTGCCGGCGGCAGCTTGAGCAGGCGCGCGCGCAGTGTAGACAAAACCCAGGCCAGCGAGCGCGGGTTGTCGCGCTGGGTCATGAGCATGTCGAGCAGCGCGACCAGGTCGCGCCGCTGTTGGTAGTGGGCGCGGAAAGTGATGGTGCTGTCAAAGAAGGCCAGCACGGCCTCGAAGCCGCCGCTTTCAAACACGGCACCGGTCTGCAGGCCGCTGGCCAAGGCGTGCGACAAGGTCGCCAGGCGTTCGATGTGGCGCCCAATGCTGAGCATGCGCCAGCCGTCGTCGCGCATCATGCGGTCGGTCTGCGCGCCCGTGATGGCCGACAGCAGTTCGCTGGCCCGGTCCAGCGCTTCCAGCGCGGCTTGCACGGCCAGGTCTTCTTCGGCTGCCAGTCCCTTGAGCTGGCGCGCAAACTCGGCTTCGGTGCGCTCGATCAGGTGCCGTTGCTCTTGCGACAAGCGCTCACGCACGTGCTGGGCCGCCTGGCGCAGCGCGCGCAGGTTGTGCCCCACGCTGTGGGCCTGGGCGTCGGCGCTCAGTGAGACTGCGAGCGCGCACACAAAGACGCGCGCCGACTGCTGCGCGTTGGGTACGTTGGGCAGCACCAGGCCATGCTCCTTGGCCATGCACGAGAGCCAGTGCAGCAACTGGGGCGTGCCGGCGTCCTCGCCTTGCAGGCAGCGCAAAGCCGTGCGCGCCAGGCGCACGCTGTTCTCGGAGCGCTCGGTGTAGCGCCCGAGCCAGAACAGGTTTTCGGCGGCGCGGCTGGTGATGACGCGCTTTTGCAGCGCCAGGCTCAAGGTGCTGGGGGCGGAGCTGAGCAGGCTGGTCTGATCGACTTCGCCCTGGGTCAGGACCCAGCAATCGGCGCTGCTGCCGCCGCGCTGCATGGAAGCGATCGACTGGCCACGCGCAGCCAGCCGCACCATGCCGCCCGGCAGGACGCGCCAGGACTGCGGCCCGTCGCTGAGCACGAACACGCGCAGCAAGGCCGAGCGGGCGGCAATTTCGGTGCCGCGCCAGGTCGGTTGTTGCGACAGCGGCAGGTAGGTTTGCAAGGTGTAGGCATCGGGCTGGGCGGCGATGAGCGCGCGCGCCTGCTCCAGCCCAGAGGCCGACAGGCAGGGCCCGATCAGGGATTCGTTGCCGCGTTCGGGCCAGGTGCGCTTGAGCACGCTGTGCCGGATCTGCCCCAGCGCGCCGGGAACGGCCGCGGCCTCGCCGCACCACCAGGTGGGCAAGGAGGGCAGCGCCAGCGCTTCGCCAAGCAGGTGCTGGCAGATGGCCGGCAAAAAACCCAGCAGGGCGCTCGATTCCAGCGGGGCCGCGCCCGGGGCGTTGGCCAGCAGCACCTGACCTGCGCGCACGGCCTGCATCAGGCCCGCCACGCCCAGGGTCGAGTCGCTGCGCAGTTCCAGCGGGTCCAGCCAGGGGTCGTCGAGGCGTTTGATGATCACGTCCACCGGCTCCAGGCCGTGCAGGGTCTTGAGGTAGACGCGCTGCTGGCGCACGGTGAGGTCGCTGCCTTCCACCAGCGTCAAGCCAAGGTAGCGCGCCAGGTAGGCGTGCTCAAAGTAACTCTCGTTGCAGGGGCCAGGCGTGAGCAGCGCCATGCGCGCTTCGGGCGCGCGCGCACCCATGCGCGTCAAACCTTGCATCAGCGCCTTGTAGCTCGCGGCCAGGCGTTGCACGCGCATGGCAGCAAATGCGGTGGGAAACTGGCGCGAGATGGCGATGCGGTTTTCCAGCAAATAGCCCAGTCCCGAAGGTGCCTGGGTGCGCTGCGAGACCACCCACCAGCGCCCGTCCGGGCCGCGCGCCAAGTCAAAAGCGACGATGTGCAGCCAGCGTTGGCCGAGCGGCTCGACACCCTGCATCGGGCGCAGAAAACCAGGGTGCCCATGCACCAGCGCGCTGGGCAGCAGAGCGCGCTTGAGCAGGGTTTGCGCGCCGTACAGGTCGGCCAGCAGACGTTCCAGCAGGCGAGTGCGCTGCAGCACGCCGCTTTCGATGCTGGCCCAGTCTTGCGGCGTGAGGATGAGTGGGAACAAGTCCAGCGCCCAGGGCCGCTGCAGGCTGTGTTCGTCGGCGTAAACGTTGAACGTAACGCCGTTGTCGCGCAGCAGGCGCTGCAGGCTGTGCTGGTGCCGGCCCAGATCGGCAAAGCCCTCGGGGCCAAGGTGGTCGAAAAACGCCTGCCAATGCCGCGCCAGCGGGGCGTTTGGCTGGCCGCGTTCGCGCAGCTCGTCGAAATGGCCCGGCGCGGCCGGGGTGGCGGAAAGGGCTGCCAGTTCGGCGGCGCTTGGCAGCGCGCGGGTGGCCAGGGAAGGCATGGCGTGGGTGGGGCTCACGCGGCGAGTGTACGCCGCAATCGGCACCGCAGCGGCTGGGGCGCAGGCATCAGGGGCGGCGCAAATCGAAGGTGTAGGGGAACTCCCGGTAGGGATGTTCGGATTGCATGCGACAGAGTTCATGCGACATAGAGTGGCGTGAAGTGGCGTGAAGTGGCGTTAAGTAGTTGAAATTGCGCGGAAAAACGGCGCGCGGGAGGGGTTGAGGGGTTTGCACGCATTGCGTGCGACAAGGGACGGCAAAAATGCGGGCCGAACGGGCCGAAATCAGGCGGATTTTTTGAGGTCGGCGCTCAATCTGGCTACGGCTCGCTTGAGCTCGGCCAGCTCTGACGCTTGGTGAGCGCGCGAAAAGAAGTCGTCGAGGAGGGCGGCGGACTCCTGGGCGGGCATGGCTTCGAGTAGGCCCACGATGGCCGCAAGACGGCGCGCGTAGGGGCCTTCCGGGGCGCTGGGGGCGGTGCCAGCGGCTGCGCTAACTGCCTGATTTGACACGTTTAAGCGGCTGCGCGGGCCTTGGCCGGTGGCGAGCCAGTCGAGGGAGACGCTGGCAGCGGTTGCGATCTTGACGAGGTTCGATGCCGAAGGTTCCGAGCCTTGCAGGTACTTGCGCAGCAGGCTTTCACCGATGCCGCACCGGCGCGCAAAGGCCGCCACGGGCTCATCGCCTATGGCTTGCTTGATGCGTTCGCGCAACGGTCTGGTTTCCATGTGCTGGTACTACGGCGGTTCCGATTCTGTCTGGCGAATCGGAACTGAATCGGAACGGAATCGGAACGGAATCGGAACTGGGCATCGTGCGCGAATCGGAACGGAATCGGAACTGGCCGATGCGCGCGAATCGGAACGCAGATCGCCTCACACTTGCGGCAAAGTCTCGCACCTGGGTGTTGACATCGCCGTAAAGTGCGTTATACTTGCTGCGTCACGTCAAGACAAGAGGATAGCACCATGAAGCCGATCGGAACGATGCAGCGGGTGCGCAGGGGTTTGATCCTGCGCGGCTGGAACAGTGTGGATGAGTGGGCGCGCGCGCACGGCTTTCTGGCTGGAACGGTGCGCCGCGTCGTGTACGACTGGGGAATGCGCGACCGCGAGCCGCTGGGCGGTATCGGTCGCCAGGTGATGGCGGCGCTGCGCGCCGAGCTAGACAAACCGCTGCCTTTGACGCTCGACGAGGCGGCTTGAGATGCGCGCCCCAGCGAGTGCGTGGCTGACGCCACAACAGATCGCGGAAATGCGGCTGCCTGACGCACCCGGCACCGACCGTGGCGTGCGCAAGTGGGCTGAAAAAAATTTGTTCACGATTCGCACCAGGGTGCGAGGCAAAGGCATCGAGATCGCGCTGGAGTCGCTGCCGCTGGCGGCGCAGCGGGACTATTACCTGCGCTTTGGCGCAGCCGGGGTGGGTGCATGGCCGACGGCGCGCGTGGCACCGGTGGCACAAACCGCCAGCGCGTCGGGTGCGCAGGCGTGGGGCGCAGGGGCTGGGCCGCATCGGTTCGGCGCTGCGGTGGGCGTGGCAGCAGGCGCCGCAGGCGGCGCGAATGGAGTTAAGCATGAGCGAGTACTGGGCCGTGGTAACGGCGGATATGGAGCTGGTGGCGACGGTGCGGCGCAGCCTGGGCGTGCCCAAGGCGCAGCGCGCCGAGCAGCGTTGGACATTGGTATGGCACCGCGCAGCAGCCAAGGCGCTGCTGGAGCGGGCGGAGCCGAGGGTGTATATGCCCACGCCGGCGCATCAGTTGCTGGCGCTGGAGGTGGCGCTGGATGCGCTGCGCCCGGAGCGCTACGCGACGCGCGCGGGGGCGATTGCGCGGGCGCGCAGTCTGGCGGGGGAGCAGGCGCAGGTGCTGCACTACACGGCCAGCGGGCAGCCGCTGCTGGTGGTGCGCCAGCAGCAGGGCGGCGCGGCGCTGACGAAGGCGGCGCGCTCGGCGCTGTCTGCGGCGGTGGCGGATATGGCGCGGGCGGCTTGAGGGGGGTGCGCGATGGGGCCTTTGATGCTGCTCAAGCGCTTGCTGTTAGCCGAGGAGGTGGTGATGGAGACTTTGACGCTGCGCCTGAATGGCGTGACGACGGTGGCGACGCTGACCCGGGTGCAGCACAAGAGCCGCGCGGCTTATTGGGTGCTGACCTGGCTGCCGGACGCGCCGCTGGCGCTGCGCACGCAGGGGGCGCGGGTGTTTGCCGCGACCGAGGCGGCGCTGGTGTGGCTGCAGGGGCAGGGGGAGAGCGGGGCTTCGCTGTGGCGCGACGGGGAGCTGGTGGTTCCGGCGCGCAGGGCGGAGGGCGCGGCTTGAGCGCCGGTCTGCTGGGTGCAGCAGGCGCGGCCAACGACGCGCTTGGGCTGGCAGCCCCGGCTGCGGCCCTGCCTGACGGCGGCGGCGGTGAACCTATCCCGGCGGGGCTGCCCTCGCCTGCCGCGCAGCTTGCGGCCCCGGCGGCCACCGGGGTGGGTGGGTTCACCGGCGCGGCTGTGGCGCTGGCGCATCTGCCAACGGCGGCCGACTGGGGCGCAGACTGCGTGCTGGTGGGCCAGTTGGTGGGTGCGCGCCAGCCGACGCAGGGTGACTTTGAGCGCTTGCAGCGCGCGCGCACGCTGTTGCTGGCGCTGCGCCCGCTGCTGGATTTGCCCGAGCGGCACAAGGGGCGGCGCGCGATGGCCGAGCAGATTGCCGCCGGGCTGGGCTTGAGCTGGCAGTCGGTGTACCGGCTGGCGGCGCTGGCGGCCGAGGGCGGCGTGCTGGCGCTGGCGCGGCTGGGGCAGCGCGCCGACAGCGGGCAGGCGCGCAAGGTGGTCAGCGGCCCCTGGCAGGCCTGGGCGCAGCGCGCAGTGGCGCAGTTCCGGGGCGCGCAAGATGTGCTCACACTGGCCGGGCTGATGCTGGCGGCGGTGCGCTCGGCCTGGGTGAGTGGTGCCACCAGCGAGCGGCAAGCCTGGCTCAAGGCCACGGCGTCACTGGGCAAAGAAATGAGTGAGGCCGGCGCACCGCAGGCGCTGGTGGCGGCGCTGCTGCAGGTGCCCTGCCCACGCAGCTTTGTGGCCGCCGAGGGGCAGTTGTACCGCGTGGCCGGGCGCAGCCTGCGCGATGCCAAGGGCTGCTACGACCAGCACATTGCCCCGGTGCAGCGCACGGCGGCGCAATACCAGCCGGGCGATCTGGTGTGCGGCGACATCTCACCCTTGGATATTCCGGTGGCGCGGCCCGATGGTTCCACGGCATATGCGCGCATGATTGCCTGGCACGACATTTCTACGAATTGGCTCTGGGTCGATTTGTTTTTGTGCGACAAAGGCCAGGGCGTGCGGCGCGAGCATGTGGCGGCGAGCTTTGCGCGTCTGTGCGAACGCGCGCCATTCGGTGCGCCCCGGCGTTTGTATCTGGACAATGGTTCGGAATACAAATGGGATGACCTTCTATTTGCCTGGGCGCAATTGGCGCAGTTGACCGGCAATCGATTTGCGGTTGAGGAAGCGGCGCTGTTGCCGAGTTCGGGCAAGCTGGTGCGCAGCATACCGTTTCACCCACGCGGCAAGCGCATCGAGGGCCAGTTCGGCAACCTGCGCCACTACCTGGGCTGGTGGTTTGGTTATGTGGGCGGCAACCGCATGGCCAAGCGGGTGGCGAACCTGGGCGCAGCGCCGGTGGTGAGCGACTTTGGCGCGGTGCGCGACTGGCTGGATGCGACGCTGGCCGACTACCACGTCACGCCGCAGCCGGGCGCAGAGCACATGCAGCGCCTGAGCCCGCAGCAGCGCATCGACGCCTTCCTGGCGCAGGGCTGGAAGCCGCTGCACATTGAGCGCGAGGCACTGATGCTGGCCTTTGCCGAGCGCGAGGTGCGCACGGTGGATAAAGGCACGATCAATTTCAAGGGCCGCACCTGGTTTGGCGACTTCCTGATGGGTGTGCAGGGCCGGGTGACGGTGTGCTACCCGCGCATCGCGGCGCCGGAGTTCGAGCTGCTGCTGGTGCTGAGCCAGCGCGGCGAGGTGCTGGGCGCGGCTGCGCCGCAGCACAGCTACGGGCTGGGCGAGCGGGCCGGGGCCGAGGAAGCGACGCGGCGGCGCAAGGCCTTCCGGCTGCTGGTGAGCGACCGCATCGAGCAGGCTGGCGGGCCGCTGGACGAGGCGGCGCTGGCGGGCTTTCGGGGGCAAATGCTCGGATTGGATGCGACGCTGGCGCGCGCCGAGGCTGCCGCCGAACAGGTGCAGCCCGAGGGTGAGCTGGCCGAGCTGGCGCAGGCGTACGCGGCCAAGCGGGCGCAGTTGAGCGAGAACACGCGCCGCCTGATGGCGCGCGCGCAAGCCGCGCGCGAGGCCGAAAGCCTGACGCGGCTGGCGTTTGACGACGAGGAAACGCGCCTGGCGCGTGCCCAGGGGTTCTGATTTTGGTGGCCGCTGCCGGGCTGCTGCCCGGCGCCGGCTGATTGTGGTGGCAAAGCAACGGAAAGGGCAGTATGAAAACCGACTCCAAGGTGGAGACGCGCCAGACGGCGCCGGCGGCGCGGCGCGTGCAGCGCGAGATACGCGAGACGCGGGTGGTGAAGGAAGCGCTGGCGCTGGCTGAGCTGGTGCTCAGCGGCGACAACCCGCTGGGCGAGATCACCGGGCCAGCGGGCACCGGCAAGAGCATGGCCGGGCGCGCGGTGGCCGAGCAGATGGGCGCGCTGCGCCTGGCGGCCTGGGACGGCATGAGCCGCCACCAGATGCTGGCCTCGGTGGCGGCGCTGCTGGGGCAGGAGGGGCCGGGCAGCGTCGAGCGCCTGTTGCGCCGGGGCGAAGCGGCGCCGCGCGTGCTGCTGGTGGTGGACGAGGCCAACAAGCTGGGCTGGCGCGTGCTTGAGGCGCTGCGCTACCTGGCCGACGAGTGCGCGGTGGCGGTGCTGCTGATCGGCACCGAGTTGTACAGCCACAAGTTCGTCGATGCGCGCACGCGCCCGCTGCTGTTGCAGTTGGGCAGCCGCATCGGGGCCAAGCGCGTGAGTGCGCGCCACCTCGACCGCGCCGAGACCTACGCGCACGTGCTGCGCCCGGCCTTTGGCGACCTGGCCGACAAAGACCTGGTGACCGCCTTCTGGCACGGCTGCCGCAAGGGCAACTTCCGCGAGGCGGTGGAGCTGGCCGGGGAGTGCCGGCGCATTTTGGAGACGAACCAGATGCAGGCGCTCACACCCGCCGTGCTGGAGCTGGCGGCTAAGTGGATGGCCAACCGCCACGCGGCGGCGCAGGAGTGAGCGGTGGAGCTGCCGCTGGCCGACATTGCCGCCGTGCTGGGCTGCAGCAAGGCGGAGGCGAGCCGCTTGCGCGCGGGCAAGTACGAGCTGGAGCGCCCGAGCAGCGAGCTGATCGAGCGCCACCAAGCGCTGCTGGCGCTGGTGCAGCGCACGGCGCAGGCGCAACGGCTGCAAAGCCTGGGCGCGCTGTGTTTTGACTGCCCCAGGGACGACTGCGCGGGCTGCCGCGTGGCGGAGCTGGGTTGAGTTCTTGATTGGGTTTTGATCGAGGGTTTTTGACGCTGTGCGCCCTGGCCGGGGTGCTTGGTCGAATCAGGAGTGTGAACATGGGTAGTGTGGCAAAAGCAAAGGGCGCGAGGGCGCAACTGGCGGAGCAGCCGCTGGCGGTGGAACTGGTGGAGCCGGACGCAGCGCCGGTTGACGCCTTGCAGACAGCCAACGAGGGCCTGGCGGCGCAAGAGATGGCCGAGCTGGGCGTGTACATCGAGGCGCACGAGGGCGCGCAGCGCAGCGCGGCTGATGCAGCGCTGGTGCAAAAGGCGCTGGTGGCCTGGGGCCTGGTGCGGCGCATCGACGAGCTGGAGGCGCAGCTCAAGCCGCTCAAGGCCGAGCTGGGCGCGGCGCTGGAGGGGCATAGCCTGGTGGTGCCCAAGGTCTGCCGGGTGAGCGCGGTGCGCTCCAGCTCGGTGAGCCTGGCCGACGCCGCGAAGATGCAGCAGCTCCTCGGCGAGCGCTTTGCCGACCTGGTGGAGCAGAGCGTGAGCTACAAGCCGAGCGAGAAGCTGGTGCAAATGAGCTCGGATGGCGACGACCCGTGGGCACCGGCCTACCGCGCGCTGTTGCGCGTGCGCAACAGCTTGGCGGTGCGCATCGGGCCTGAGAAGTAAGCCTGTGCCTCAGCTCCATGCCCTGCGCTGCGGGGTATGGGGCGGATGCACCGATGCACCCGAGCAAGGAGCCCTGCCATGCAAGCCAGCGATCTACCCAAACGCGCGAGCGCGCCGCGCACCGAGCCGCGCGACCGCCGCCGCCTGCTGCTGGGGCTGGCGCACAAGGCGGCGCTGCAGCTCGGCATGGACGAGGAGACGCGGCGTGCGGCGCAGATGGCGTTTGCCGGCAAGGCGAGCCTGCGCGACTACAGCGACGGGCAGCTCATCGGCTGGTGCTGGGAGCTGAAACGCCGGGGGGCGCAGATCGGCATACCGGCACCGCCGCCGAAATCCGGCACCGGCTGGATGCGCCCGACGCCGCAGCAGGTGGCCGAGGTCGAGCGCCTGGCGCTGGCCATGGGCTGGTTTGGCGGCCTGGACGACGAGGCGCTGCGCGGCTTTGTGCGCCGCACCTGCGCGGTGGACGATGTGCGCTTCGTCACACGCTTGCAAGCCACGGCGCTGATTGCCGGGCTGCGGCGCTGGCTGGCGCAGCGCCAGGCGCAGCGGGCCAAGGCGCGGAGTGCGGCGGAGGATGAGGCATGAGGCTGCGCTGCCCCTGCTGCCACGCCGAAGCCGACCTGCAAGCCTGGGCCGAGGCCGACGGCGCGCGCGAGCTGTACGCGCTGCTGCACGGATTGGATGCGACAACGGGCCGCCCTTTGGTGGCCTACCTGGGGCTGTTCCGGGCGCCGCAGCGGGCTTTGAGCTGGGAGCGCGCCTTGCGCCTGGCGCGCGAGGCGCTGGCGCTGGAGGGCGACGCGGCGCGTCTGGGCGCGGCCCTGAGCCTGACGGTGGAGCACCTGCGCAACAAGCGCCAGGCGCTCAGCGAGCGCGAGGCGCGGCCCTTGAGCGGGCACAACTACCTGCGCCGGGTGCTGGAGGGCTTGCCGCTGGCAGATGCGGCGAGCGTGGTGCCGGTGCCGCCCGAGCGGATGAGCGCACCCAGGCGCGCGGCTGCGCCTTCGGCCACGCTGGACGCGGTGCAGCGGCTCGAAGCCATGAAGCGCAGCGCGCTGCAGGCTGCCGACGATGCCGGGAGCCAAGCATGAGCCACGCCGGGAGCGATGGTGCCCCGCCCTGGCTGCTGGCGCTGGTGGCCGAGGGCTTGCAGCGCCTGCTGGTGCTGCGCCTGGAGGGTGCGCCAAGCGCCGACACGATCGAGGGCGTGAGCCTGGCCTGGGCCGATGCGCTGCTGCAGCGCAATCCGCGCTGGCAGGCGCAGCGCGACGCAGAGCGCATCAGGCAGGCGTTTCGCGCCTTGGCGGCGCGCGCGCAGCGCTGGCCCGCGCCGGCGCAGTGGTTCGAGCACCTGGAGCCGCTGCCGCCGCTGCCGCTGCTGGCGCCGCCAGCGCCGAGCCCGGAGCAGCGTGCGCGCGTGCGCGAGCTGCTGCAACAGGCGCGCAACAGGTTTGTAAGATAATGGGTTTTGCCGATTGCGACGATGGACGAGGGTACACCGCTGCTGCCTGGCCGGGCGCGGCGCTGAAATCTGAGGTGGACTATGCGAGCTGCAAGGCTTGACCATTCGCAGCACCTGCAACGGGTGCTGCGGCTGCTATCCGATGGGCGCTGGCACGGCACGCGCGACATCATCGTCGGCGCGGGGGTGTGTGCGGTGAACTCATGCGTGGCCGAGCTGCGCGTCAACGGCGTGCCGGTGGCGTGCCGTAGAGTCGGGCGCGAGCGCTTCGAGTACCGGCTCGGGAGCAAACGGGAGGCCAGCCATGCTGCGCCCTGAGGAGCTGCCCGAAGGGGCGCAGATCATCCTGGACGCACTCACGCGCAGCCTGCGCGACGTGCTTGGGCTGGAGGGCGAGGCCGCCGAGCAGGCGGCCTACGAAGCGCTGCGCCTGGTGCTGGAAGACTGCGGCGGCGAGTACCTGTACATCCCCAAGGATATACGCCTGGCGGCGCACAGCCGCGACGTGCAGATCTGGCGCGACTTCAATGGCCGCAACCAGCGCGAGCTGGCGCGCGCCTACGGCATTACGCCGCAGTACGTGTATCGCATCATCGCGGCGCAGCGCGCGCAAGAGACGCGCAGCCGCCAGGGCGTGCTGGCGCTGGACTAGCCGCACGGGGGCTGTAGCCTAAACGGCTTTAATTGAGCCGTGGGCCAGGCTGCGCCAGACTGGCGTGCATGATCACCGACTGGACACCCTACCCCAACTTCAAGCGCGCCGAGTTCGCCTGCCGCCACACCGGCCAGTGCGCCATGCAGCCGGCCTTTCTGGCGCGCCTGCAAGCGCTGCGCACGGCCTATGGGCGGCCGATGCGCGTGACCAGCGGCTACCGCCACCCGACGCACCCGGTCGAGGCGGGCAAGCGCAGCCGCGCGCCCGGTGAACACACGCTGGGCATGGCGGCCGACATTGCCTGCGCCAGCGGCGCCGAGCGCTTCGAGCTGGTGCGGCTGGCGCTGGAGCATGGCTTTACCCGCATCGGCATTGCCAGCAGCTTCTTGCACCTGGGCTTGGGCGGGCCGGGCTTGCCCGAGCGCGTGATCTGGGAGTACGCGTGATGCTCTGGGGCGCACTCATCCCGGCGGTGACCGGCATCATCGACAAGCTGATCCCCGACCCGCAGGCGGCGGCCGATGCCAAGCTGCGCGCCATGGAGCTGGCGCAGCGCGGCGAGCTGGCCGAGCTGGACGCGCAGATGCGCCTGGCGCTGGGGCAGCTCGAGGTGAACAAGACCGAAGCTGGCGCACCCGACCTGTTTAGGGGCGGCTGGCGCCCGGCGGTGGGCTGGATTTGCGCTGGCGGGCTGGGCTACCAGATCATCGCGCAGCCGCTGCTGACCTGGGCGGGCGCGAACCTGTGGGGCTGGCAGCCGCCGCCGACGCTGGAGCTCGATACGCTGCTGACGCTCTTGTTTGGCATGCTGGGCCTGGGCGCGTACAGGAGCGCGGAGAAGATCAAAGGGGTGACGAAGTGAACGGCCCCTACCTGTTTGGCGCGCTGCCCATCGAGTACGTGCTGACCATCGTCGGCGTGGTGCTGGGCGGGGTGTTTGCGCTTTTGAAATGGTTCGCCGCGCGCATGGTGGCCGAGATCGACACCAGGCTGCAGCGCATCGAAGACCTGGAAAACCGCTTCGAACGCCTCATGTCCGACCTGCCGGTGCACTACCAGCGGCGCGACGACGCGATCCGCGAATACACGGTGATCAACGTCAAGCTGGATCGACTCTACGAACTGATGCTGCGGGGTGAGAAAAATGAATGAACGCGACCGCATTGCGGCGGCCATCAACCTGCCGCGCGCCGAGCGCGAGGTGACGCGCTGGACGCTGCTGGTGGCCCTGTGGCATGCGCGCCCCTACGGGGCCGACGAGCACCTGCTGCTCAACGCCGCGCGCGACAGCCTGCTGCGCGTGACCGCCGACATGATCCGCGCCGAGCTCGACAGCCTGGAAAAACGCGGCCTGATCGCGCTCAACCGCAACGCGCCGATCTGGTGGGCGCAGCTCGCCGCCCTGGGCGAGGACGTGGTGGAGTACCGCGCCGCTGCGCCGGTGGGCGTGTTTCGGCCGCCGCAGTGGTGAGGCGGCAGGCCATGCAAAGTTCCCACGCTCACATTCGTTCGCTTCCCCCCAAGGGGGCGCACGCTCCCCTTGGGGCGGCCCGGCGGGAGGCGTAATGCCACGCCGCCCCAAAATCGACGCCCTGCCGCTTGAGCTCAAGGCGCAGCTCGAGCGGCTGCTGCTGGACAAGACCCACGGCGGCTATGTGGCGCTCTCGAGCTGGCTCAAGGAGCAAGGCTACGAGATCAGCCACGCCGCCGTCCACCGCTACGACCAGCGCATGCAGGTGGTGATGGCAAGGATACGCGCCAGCACCGAGGCCGCGCGCCTGATCGCGCAAGCCGCGCCCGACGAAGCCGACGAGCACTCTGCCGCCGTGCTGCGCATGGTGCAGAGCAGCCTGTTCGAGGCCATGACGCGCGTGACCGAAGCGCAAGACGCCGAACCCGCCGACCAGGTCAAGATTCTGAGCCAGGCCGCGCGCGCGATTGCCGAAGCCAGCCGCGCCAGCATCGGCCAAAAACGCTGGGCCGACGAGGTCAAAACGCGCCTGGACGAGGTGGAGCGTGTCGCATCGAATGCGGGCAAACGGCTGGATGCCGAGACTTTGAAGGCGGTGCGGGAGGCCTTGTATGGCGGCTAAACCTGCGGCTGGGCCCATCCTCTACCCCTACCAGCGCCGCTACCTGGCCGACCGCGCGCGCTTCAAGGTCGGCATGTGGAGCCGCCAGACCGGCAAGACCTTTACCACCACGCTGGAGGCGGTGCTCGACGTGCTCGAGGCCGAGGCCGAGGGGCGCGTGAGCCGCTGGACGATCCTGTCGGTGAGCCAGGCGCGCGCGCTCGATGCCATGGACAACGGCGTCAAGTTGCACCTGCGGGCGATTGGCGCAGCTTTCGAGGCGCTGGACGAGCCGCTGGACGTGGACAGCCTGGCGCACGTGGTGCGCGTGGGCCAGCGCGGCAGCTACATCCGCGCCGTGGCGGCCAAGGCCAGCACGGCACGCGGCATGAGCGACAACTTGATACTGGATGAGTTCGCCCACCACCAAGACAACCGCGCGATCTGGACGGCGCTGCTGCCAGTGGTGTCGCGGCCCGACCTGAAGCTGCGGGTGATCAGCACCCCCAACGGGCGCGGCGACAAGTTCTACGAGCTGATGACGCAGCCCGAGAGCCTGTTTAGCCGCCACGTGGTGACGATCCACGACGCGGTGGCCGACGGGCTGCCGCGCAACATCGCCGAGCTCAAACGCGCCATGGCCGACCCGACCGCCTGGGCGCAGGAGTTCGAGTGCCAGTTCGTCGATGGGGCCACCAGTTGGCTGCCCTACGAGCTGATCGACGGCTGCGAAGACGCCGACGCGCCGGGCGTGTACCAGGGCGGGCCGGTGTATGTGGGCATGGACTTTGCCGCGCGCGGCGACCTGACGGTGATCGCGGTGGCCGAGCTGGTGGGCGACGTGCTCTGGCTGCGCGAGCTGATCGAGCTGCGCGCCACCAGCTTTGGCGAGCAACTGGCCACACTCGACCGCGTGATGCGTGACTACCGCGTACTGCGCGCCGCGCTCGACCAAACCGGCCTGGGCGAGATGCCGGTGCAAGAAGCGCAGCGGCGCCACGGCAGCTACCGCGTGGAGGGCGTGATCTTCAGCGGCCCGCGCAAGCTCGACATGGCCACGGCGCTCAAGGAGCGCATGGAAGACAAGCGCCTGCGCCTGCCGCTGGGCCGCGCCGACTTGCGCGCCGACCTGCACTCGGTGCAGCGTGTGGCTGGCCCCACCGGTGCGCCGCGCCTGGTGGCCGAGCGCCAAGACGGCAGCCACGCCGACCGCTTCTGGGCGCTGGCGCTGTGCTGCGCCGCCGCCGCCGGGCCGGCCTGCGCTTACGACTATCTGCCGCTGGCGCGCCGACGCTGGGCGGGCTCTGAAGCCGAGGAGGGTGCCGGATGGTACGCGCAGATGAGCTGAGCGCCACCCGCCTGTACCGGGGCGACACCTGGCGGCGCGCTTGGGCGCTGCAGGACGAAGCCGGGCAGCCCATCGCCTTGCACGGGGCCAGCGCGCGGCTGCACCTGCGCGATAGCGCGGGCGCGCTGGTGCTCAGCGCCAGCACCGCCGACGCGCGCCTGAGCCTGGACGCGGCGCGCGGGCGCATCGATATGCACGTGGAGCATACCGCCACCGAGACGCTGGCGCCGGGCAGCTACCGCTTCGCGCTCGAAGTCACGCACGCGGGCGCGGTGCGCGTGACGTATGAGGTCGGCACGCTGACCGTGCTGGAGGACGTGACCCATGACTGAGCCGCTGCGCGTGCTGCAGGTGCGCTCGCCGCAGGTGCTGGTGCAGGTACACGCCAGCGCGCCTGTGGTGCGCGCGCAACAGCCGGGCCTGCCGGGGCCGGCTGGGCCAGCGGGGCCGCCGGGTCTGCCGGGTCTGCCGGGTCTGCCGGGGCCGCCGGGGCCAACCGGGCCAGCGGGGCCGGAAGGTTTGATGGGGCCGGAGGGGCCGGAAGGTTTGCCTGGCCCAGCCGGGCGGCCCTGGCCGCGCCGCCTGGCGACGCCGCGTATCGTGGGCGATGCCAGCGCGCAGCCGCTGGGCACGCTGGTGCTGACCGCAGAGCGCTTGTATTTTGTGCCGCTGCAGGCACCGCGCCCGGTGCTGCTCAGTGCGCTGCGCGCATCGGTCACGGTAGCGGCAGCGGGCGATCTGCGCCTGGGCCTGTACGCCAACCGCAGCGCTGCCGACGGCAGCGACGAGCCGGGCGCGCTGCTGGCGCAAACGGCGGCGCTGTCCATTGCGGTGGGCGACCAGACGGGCAATTTTGGCACCAACTTCGAACTGCAGCCCGGCGTGCTGTACTGGGCCTGTCTGATCGCATCGGCGGGCGCTACGCTGCGCGCGCTGCAGACCAACAGCATCGCCAGCGGGCTTGGTCGCCAGGTGGGCGGCAACGCGCTGATCTCGCACCTGTTTGCCGCTGGCAGCGGCTCGACCCTGCCCGCCAACGCCCCGGCCGGGCTGACGGCGGGCGCGGGCAACATCCCCGCCATCTACCTGATCGAGGCTTAAGCCCATGGTACGCGCCGCCGACCTGAACACCGAGATCGCCACGCCCACGCGCGGCGGGCCGCGCAGCCACGCGCACTGGCGCGCACTGGCCAGCCTCACACCCACGCGGGTGGCAAGCATTTTGCGCCGCGCCGCGCAGGGCGACGGGCGCGACTTTTTGCTCGCCGCCGACGAAATCGCCGAAAAAGACCTGCACTACCGCGCCGTGCTGCAAAGCCGCTGCATGGCGGTCTCCGCCCTGCCGCTGCTGGTGGATGCCGCCGACGACACGCCCGCCGCGCACGAGGCGGCCGAGCTGGTGCGCGCGGTGCTGGCCGAGCTGCCCATGAATGAGGTCGCCATGCACCTGATGGGCGCGGTGGCCAAGGGCTACGCCGTGGCCGAGCTGGTGTGGGACACGCGCCGCCAGCCGTGGCGGCCGCGCGCGCTGCTGCCGCGCCCGGCGCACTGGTTTGCCTGGACGCGCGAGGGAGCGCCCGAGCTGCGCCTGCTCAGCGCCGAGCAGCCGTTTGCCGGCGAGCCGCTGCCCGCAGCGCGCTTTGTGGTGCATGCGCTGGGCGGCGCGGGACTGCCCTTGCAGCAGGGCGTGGCGCGCGCGGTGCTGTGGGCCTGGGTGGTGAAAGCCTACGCGCTGCGCGACTGGGCGCGCTTTGCCGAGCTGTACGGGCAACCGATTCGCATCGGCAAGTACGACCCGGCCGCCACGCCGCAAGACGTGGACGTGCTCAAAGAAGCCGTGCTGGGCCTGGGTGCGGATGCGGCGGCGGTGATCCCGCAGTCCATGATGCTCGAGCTGGTGGAGGCGGCGGGCAAGACTGCGAGTGCCGACCTGTACCAAAAGCTGATCGAATACCTCGACCGCGCGGTGAGCAAGGCGGTGCTGGGCCAGACCCTGACCACCGACCAGGGCGCCACGGGCAGCCTGGCGCAGGCGCGCGTGCACGACGACGTGCGCAAGGAGCTACTGGCTGCCGACGCACGCGCCCTGGCCGCGACGCTCACGCGCGACCTGGCCGCACCGCTGGTGCGCCTGAACCTGGGCGAGGCCGCGCCGCTGCCGCGCCTGCGCTTCGAAATGGTGGAGCCCGACGACCTCGACGGCCTGTCGCTGCAGGTGGCGCGCCTGGTGGCGCTGGGGCTGCCGGTGCCGCAGGGCTGGGCGCGGCAGAAATGGGGCATCCCCGAGCCCGATGGCGACGAGCCGCTGCTCACGCCGCCAGCCCAAGCCACCAACCTGGCGGCGCAGCGGCGGCTGGCCCCTGCCGTGCCCGCATTGGGTGCGACAAGGGGCGTGCATGGGCAGGTGGCGCACGCCGCCGAGCCGAGCGCCGCGCCCGACGCCATCGATGCCCTGATCGACGAGGCCATGGCCGGCTGGCACCAGCAGATGGGGCCGGTGCTGGCGCCGCTGGAGCAGCTCTTTGCACGCGCCGAGCGCGAGGGCTGGAGCGCCGCCGAGCTGCTCGACGCGCTCGCGCCCACGCTGGCGCAGCCCGACGAGGCGCAGCTTACCGAAGCGCTGGCGCGCGCCGCCTACAGCGCACGCATCGGCGGCACGCACGGGCTGGAAGCCGCGACTGAGGGTGACGACGATGCCTGACCATTTTGCTGACGCCGGCAAAATGGTCGGGCGCAGCGCACGCCGGAGCTAGGCCATGCCGGTGCGTCTGGAGTCTGACCCCGGCCCGGTGCCGCTGTTTGCGCCGCCCGACGCTGGCACGCCCAGCGCCTTTGCGCGCGCCTTTCGCCTGCCGCCCGAAGAGGCGCAGCGCTACCTGCGCGGGCGCGACCGTGTGCGCCTTACCTACGACTGGCGCGAGCTCTGGCACGAGGAGCACGCGCGCGCCTTTACGGTAAGCCGCCTGGCGCGCGCCGACTTGCTGCAAAGCCTGCACGAGGGCATCAAGGCCAGCGTGGGCGGCGACCTGACGCGGCGCGACTGGACCAAGAACGCGCGCCAACTGCTGGGCGAGGCCGGCTGGTGGGGCGAGCGCGAGGTGCCCACACCCGACGGGCGCCTGGTGCGCACCACCTTCAACCCGGCGCGGCTGCAGCTTATCTACGACGTGAACACGCGCATGGCCTACGCCGCCGGGCGCTGGGAGCGCATCCAGGCCGCCAAGGCCACGCACCCCTATTTGCGCTACGTCACGCGCGCCGACGAGCGCGTGCGCAAAAGCCACCGCCCCTGGCACAACGTCACGCTGCCGGTGGACGACCCATTCTGGCACACGCACTACCCGCCCAACGGCTGGCGCTGCCGCTGCCGCGCCGTGCCCATGCGCCGGGGCGAGTACGAGCGCCGCGACGACCTCATCAAAACCGCCCCCGACGAAGCGCTGGAGCGCTGGGTGGATAGCCGCAGCGGCAGCACACGCCTGGTGCCCGCCAACGTAGACCCCGGCTTTGGCTACAACGTCGGGCAGGCGCATGTGCGCTGGCAGGGGCACATTGACGTGCTGGCGCGCAAGGCCAACCAATGGGAGGCACCGATTGCCTCGACCATGCTGGAATCGATGGCGGCATCCAGTCTGTTTGCGCAATGGTACGCCGCGCCCGACGGCAGCGCCTGGCCGCTGGTGCGGCTGCCCGATGCCGATGCGCAGGCGCTGGGCGCGCGCGCCCAAGTGCGCGTGGCAAGCCTGAGCGGTGACACCTTGGCCAAGCAAAAGGCCGGGCATCCGGAGCTCACCCCCGCCGACTACGCCCAGGCCCAGGGCGTGATCAGCCACTACACGCACAAGGCGCAAGAGGGCAGGAGCATGATCTACCTGCGCGTGCTGCCCTCGGGCAGCGCTGGCGGCGGGCATGTGCTGGTGGTCAAGGTCACGCGAACCGGTGCCGGTTTGTGGGTGACGAGTTTCCGACGCCTGCACCAAAAGGACGCGATACGCGACTCGGAAGTTCGCCGTTTGCTCAAGAAAGAAGGTGGGTGAGGCCGCGCCGGATCGGCCCCGTGGGACTGGCGCAGCGGACTCCAAGTCCCGCTGCTAGGGTTTTGCGACCCCGGTGGGTAAATGTCCCCACCAACCTTCGGTGTCCGGCGCACCTTCAGCATCTGCCAGGAGATTTTGCCGCCAGTCCTTGACCGCAGTCTAACCCAGGCCAACCCTCAAAGCAAGCCCCCAGCCATGCCCGCCCCGATCACCATCCGCCTCGAAGAGCGCGAGCTGCGCGCCGCGCTGGAGCGCCTGGAGCGCCGCGTGCGCGACCTTGGGCCCGCCATGCGCGGCATTGCCACCGAGCTGGAGGCGCGCGTGGAGCAGCGCTTCGAGCGCCGGCGCGACCCCAACAACTCACCCTGGGAGGCGCTCAAAGACCAGACGCTGCAGCGCAAGAAGCGCAAGGGCGCGATACTCTACGAACACGGCGACCTGCAAGGCAGCCTGACCTCGCGCGCGGGCCGCGACTTTGCCGAAGTCGGCTTTGGCCAGCCCTACGCCGCCTACCACGAGTTCGGCACCCGGCACATGCCCCGGCGCGGACTGTTGCTGGCCGACCCGGTGGCCCGCACCCTGGGCCAGGGCGACCGCGAAGCGGTGCTGGACGTGCTGCGCGAGCTGATCGAAGGGGCGCTGTGAGGCGGCGCCCAGGCTCAGGGCTCGAGCGCGCCGGGCGCGCCGCTGGGCAGCGGCATCTGGCGCGGGGGCGACTTGATGCCGTGCACCCGAATGACGGCCAGGCGGCGGCTCAGCTCGTTGCCGTCGGCATCGTAGGCGATGCTTTCCTCGAACTCGGCATCGAGCGCGTCGCCCGGCAGCAGCGCCACTTCGCGCTGGTGGTAGGCGCGCAGCCACTCGGTGTGCAAAATGGCCACCGGCACCGTGCGCGCAGCGCGCAGCACGCGCCACTGCGCCGCGCCCACCATGTCGGGCGAGCGCACCTTGAGCCACTCGCGCCCGCGGTTGATTATCGTGTTAGGCTTCATACATCATGCCCCATGCACTGCTCGATCTGGACTTCGGCAACCGGCTCGAAATCACGATCAACAACCAAAAGCCGGTCGTTCTGACAGACCTGACGCTGGCGCTGCTCGGCGTTGGCCAGCAGTTCGAGCGCTTCATCGAGAACGAGACCCAAGCGCAGCAGCAGGTGGGTGCCGAGCTGTACATCAAGGACGTGCGCTCAGGCTCGATTGTCGTCGAACTGGTGGCGCAATTCATGCCCGTGGTGCCGCTGCTTTGGCAGGGCGGCTCCTTGCTGGAATGGGTCAAGCACGCTCAGTGGGTGATTGAGTGGCTCAACGGCAAGCTGACGCACCCGCCCAAGGACTTGAGCAAGAGTGACCTGCGACAGTGGAGCAATATCCTCGAACCGGTCGCCAAGGACGGCGCAGCGCAGATGAACTTCACCGTCGCGCAAGGCGGCAGGGTCGTGAACCAGTTCATCATCAGCTCCGAGCAGGCCAGCGCGGCGCAAAACGGCATCCGTCGCCAATTGGAAGCGCTCAACGAGCCGGACGATCACGTGCAGCGCAAGCGCGTCATGTTCTGGAGCCAAACCAAGTTTGCCGACAACGCCAACACCGGCGACCGCGCGGTGATCGAGAGCATCAGCACCCAGCCAGTGAAAGTCATCTTCGAGAACAACGCCGTCAAGAAAGCCATGCTGGCTGGCGACGCGCGTTTTGCGCGCCAGTGGCACGAGCTGGCCTACATCGTGGACGTGCGGGTGCAAACCGTGCGCGGCGTGCCGAAGGTCTACACCATCATCGACTACCACGTTGAAGACACATTCGACCCGGATGCGGACTGAGTGCCAATACCCTCAGCCGCCCAAAACGCCCCACAATCGATTTTTGGCCCCAGCCGCACCCTTGGTATGTCCCAGGCCCTGGCAAACGCTGGCAACGGGGTTCTGGCGCGTTTGAGCGGCATTGCGGCTACAGGCTAAACGGCTTTAATTCAGGTTGGGGCCGCCCAGGGGCATGATGCCCCCATGCCTGCCGCACCGCTTGCCCCCACCCAACCCGCCCCGGCCGAGGCTGCCGCGTGCAGCCGCGCCCTGGCGCTGCCGCTGGCGGCGCAGGCCGAAGGATCGGACGCACCACAATGGGTACACCTGCTGCCGGCCGGCACTTTTGCCGGGCGCGACGGGCGCGGCCCCTACACGCTCGACGCCGACGCCGTGCTGGCCGCCTTTGCCGCCCACGGCGGCGACTTGCCGCTGGACTACGAACACCAGACGCTCGACGCCGCCAGCAAGGCCGGGCCGGTGCCGGTGGCGGGCTGGATCGAGGCGCTGGAAGCGCGCACCGACGGCATCTGGGGCCGCGTGCGCTGGACGGCGCAAGCCGCCGAGCTGCTCGCCGCCCGCGCCTACCGCTACCTCTCGCCGGTGTTCCGCTACCTGACGGCCGACGCGCGCGTGGTGGCGCTCGACGGCGCCGCCCTGACCCACACCCCCAACCTGGCGGCCTTGCAAGCCGCTGCCAGCCAACGCCAACCGGAGAGCACACCCGCCATGTCTGCCACCCCCACCGCCCCCGAATCCAAACCCGCCAGCGCCCAGGCCGCCATGAGCCTGGAGGCCGATGCCCTGGAGCGCCTGCGCGCCTTGCTCGGCCAGCCGGGCCTGAGCAGCGCCGCCGAGCTGCTCGCCGCTGCGCAAGCGCTGCAGCAGCGCCTGAGCGAATCTGAAGCCAGCGCCCAGGCCGCGCAAGCCGCGCAAGCGGCGCTGCAAGCCCAGCTCGCGCAAGTGGCCAAGGAGCAAGCCGCCGCCGCTGCCGAAGCCGCCGTACAGGCCGCCATGAGCGCAGGCAAGGTGCCCCCGGCCATGCTGGTGTGGGCGCGCGCCTACGCCAGCAAAGACCCGGCCGGCTTTGCCCAATGGGCCGCCGCCGCCCCCAGCGCTGCGCCCAGCGCCAGCAACAGCACCGCTGCCGCTGCCGCATCCAGTGCCGACCCGAGCGCCGTCGCACGCGCCGCCCAAGCCTGGCAAGACGAGCGCGAGCGCGCCGGCGAGCGCGTGAGCTTTGCCGCCGCCGTGGCGCACGTGATGGGCCAGGCGGCCTGAAACGGCTGCCCTTTGTCGCACGCAATCCGAGCAAACCCCAAACACCCCACCGGAGAAAAGACCCATGTCCAACCCCATTTTGATGAAAAACTTCGTCGCCGCAGCCGCGCTTGAGCCGTCGCGCATCGTCGTGCTCAGCGCCGCCGACACGGCCGCGCTGGCCACCAGCGCCACGGCGGCCAGCATCGGCATCAGCGACCAGATTCAGGTCGCCGCCGGGCAGCGCATCGACGTCGTGGTGGCCGGTATTGCCGACGTCACCGCCGGCGCTGCCGTCGCGCACGGTGCGCCGCTGACCGCCGACGCGCAAGGGCGCGCCGTGACCGCCGCTGCGGGCAACCGCGTCATCGGCGTGGCGCTCGACGCCGCTGCCGCTGCCGGCGACCGCATCCGCTGCGTGATCGCGCACAGCGTGTTCTAAACCACCAGGAGCCTTGCACCCATGAGCACCGCCTACCCCCTCAACCCGGAGCTGACCGCGATTGCGATTGGCTACCGCAACCGCGACATCGACCTGATCGCCGACCGCGTGCTGCCGCGCGTGCCCACGGCCAAGCGCTTTGCCTACACCGAATACCAACTGGCCGACGCCTTCACCGTGCCGCCCACGCTGGTGGGCCGCCGCTCCGAGCCGACCATGGTCGAGTTCGGCGGGCGCCTGATCAACGACGAGTGCGTCGATTGGGGCCTGGACGACCTGGTGCCCAATGACGAAATCAGCGCCTACGAAAGCATGGGCGCCCCCGGCACACTCAGCCCGCTGGCGCGCTCGACGCAGTTGCTGGCCGGGCTGGTGATGCTGGATCGCGAGGTGCGCGTGGCCAATCGGGTTTTCAGCGCCGCCAGCTACGCCGCCGGGCACACACTCACACTCTCGGGCACCAGCCAATGGAGCGACTTTGCCAACAGCAACCCGCTCGACGCGCTCTTGCAAGCGCTCGACGTGCCGCTGGTGCGCCCCAACACCATCGTGCTCGGGCAGCGCACCTGGACGCGCATGCGCCAGCACCCGCGCCTGATCCAGGCCGCCAACGCCAGCGCGCAGACCGGCGGTGCCATCACGCGCGCGCAACTGGCCGACCTGATCGAGGTGCCCAACGTGCTGGTGGGCTCGGGCTTTGTCAACACCGCACGCCGTGGCCAGCCGCCGCAAATCCAGCGCGTCTGGGGCAACCACGCCGCGCTGCTGTACATCAGCGACGACGCCGCCAGCACCGGCCAGCCGGTCTATGGCTTCACCGCCCAGTGGGGCAGCCGCATTGCCGGTGAGATGGAAGAGCAAAAGGCCGGCCTGCGCGGCGGCGTGCGCGTGCGCGTGGGCGAGAGCGTGCGCGAGGTCATCAGCGCGCCGGGCGCGGGCTACCTGTTTGCCAACGCCGTGGCTTGATAGGACAGCGCCATGAGCCGCACCCGCTCCACCGCCGCTGCCGCCGCCGCTGCCACCGCCGAAGTACAGACCGAGGCCCCCGCCGCCGAAGTGCAGCAGTGGCGCGTGCTGCTGCCGCTGCTGCACGACGGCCAGATCTACGCCGCTGGCGACACGCTGGCGCTGCCCGCCGCCGTGGCCGCGCCGCTGCAGGCGCTGGCCGCCATCGAGCCCGCCTAAAGCACGCCTAAAGCCCAAAGCCATGCGCTACGCCAGCATCGCCGACCTGGAGGCCGCACTCGGGCCCCACGAGCTCAGCCAGCTCACCGTGGACATGCCCTACGCGGCCACGCTGGAGCGCGCGCTCGATGATGCCAGCGCCGAAGTCTCGGCCTACCTGGCGGCGCGCTACCCGCTGCCGCTTCCTGCTGTGCCGGCGCTGCTGCGCAACCTCGCCTGCGACATGGCGCGCTACCGCCTCTGGCGCCACGCCGCCAGCGAAGAGGTGCGCCAGCGCTACGATGACGCGCGCCGCCTGCTCGAACACCTGGCCAGCGGCAAGCTCACGCTCGGCGTGCCCGCTGCGCAAGCGCCCCGGCCCAGTCTGGCGGCAGCGCGTGCGGGCAGTGCGCCAGTGTTTGGGCGTGACGCCCAGGCGGTGTGGCCATGAGCGCCAGCACGCGTGCCTGGCTGGACGCGGCGGCGCAGACCCTGCGCGAGCGCCTGCCCGAGTTCGAGGTCGCGCTCTACCCCGATCAGCCGCGCCAATGGGTGCTCAAGCACCCGCGCGCCGCGCTGCTGCTCGACTACCGGGGCAGCCGCTACAGCGCGCCGCTGGACGTGGGCGCGGTGGCGCAAGAGCGCGAGTTCGAGATCGGCGTCTCGGTGGTGGCGCGCACCCTCAACGACGGCTTTGGCGCGCTGGCGCTGGTGGACGCAGCGCGCGCCGCCCTGCTCGGGCAGGAGCTGCCGCACTGCACCCAGCCGCTGCGCCTGGCCAGCGAGCGCTACGTCTCGCAGCAAGACGGCGTCTGGATTTACGAGCTGGTGTTTGCCTGCACCAGCCTGACCGTGCAAGAGGCCGCGCCGGCCAGCCTGCCGCTGCTGCGCCAGGTGAGCCTGGCGTCGAACCTGTAACCCCAAGGAGATTTTCATGCCGCTGACGCGCTACACCTACCACGGCCCGGCATCGGGCCTGACCCTGGCCGACGGCACCGAGCTGCTGCTGTGGCCCAACCAGACCGTGGAGCTGCCCAGCTCCGACGTGGTCGATGCGCTGCGGGCGCAAGGCTACCTGCAGCCGGTGGCCGAGCCCGATCCCGAGGCCGCCCCCACCCCCAAGAAAACCGCCGCGCGCAAGGAGTAAACCGCCATGGCAGCCAACTTTTTACACGGGGTCGAGACCATCGAGGTCATGCGCGGCCCGCGCCCCATCCGCCAGGTCAAGACCGCCGTGGTGGGCCTGATCGGCACCGCCCCGAGCGGGCCGGTGAACGAGCCCACCATCGTGCTGTCGGCGCGCGACGCGGCGCGCTTTGGCGACGCCGCCGTGGCCGCTGGGTTCACCATCCCGCAGGCGCTCGACGCCATCTTCGACCAGGGCGCAGGCACGGTGATCGTGGTCAACGTGCTCGACCCGGCCACGCACCGCAGCCAGGTGACGAACGAGAGCGTGACGCTCTCAACCATCACCCAGCGCGCGCGCCTGGCGCACCCCTACGTGAGCGCGGTGGTGGTGCAGTCGGCCGACGGCCTGACCACTTTCGCGCCGGGCACGCACTACACGCTCGACGCCGAGCGCGGCGAGATCGAGCGCGTGCCCAGCGGTACCATCGCCGCCGGGGCCACGCTGCGCGTGAGCTACCAGCGCCTGAACCCCACCCTGCCGACCACGGCCGAGGTCATCGGCACCGTGACGGCGGGCGGGCAGCGCACCGGCATTCAGGCGCTGGACGACACCCACAGCCGCTTTGGCTTCAACGCCAAGCTGCTGCTGGCGCCGGTCTACCACACGCTGCAGTCGGTCTCGAGTGCGCTCATCGTCATGGCGCACCGGCTGCGCGCGCTGGCGCTGCTGGACGCGCCCGTCGGCGTGACGGTGCAGCAGGCGGTGCAGGGGCGTGGGCCGCTGGGTGCGATCAACTTCAACACCTCGAGCGAGCGCGCCGTGCTGTGCTACCCGCACCTGCGCGTGTTCGACTCGGCCACCGAGAGCGAGCGCCTGGAGCCCTTCAGCCAGCGCCTGGCGGGCGTGATCTGCCGCCGCGACGCCGAAAACGGCTACTGGTGGAGCCCCTCGAACGCCGAGATCATGGGCATCACCGGCGTCGAGCGCGCCATCACGGCGCGCATCAACGACCCGCAGTCCGAGGCGAACTTGTTGAACGAAAACGGCATCGTCACGCTCTTCAACAGCTTTGGCACCGGCATGCGCACCTGGGGCAACCGCTCGGCGGCCTGGCCCTCGATGTCGCATCCGCGCAACTTCATCAACATCCGGCGCACCGCCGACATGCTGCACGAGTCGGTCGAGCACGCCATGCTGCAGTTCCTCGATCAGCCCATCAGCGACGCGCTCATCGACGCCGTGCGCGGCAGCGTGGACGCCTTCATCCGCGTGCTGGTCGGGCGCGGCGCGCTGATCGACGGCTCCTGCACCTTCGACCCAGCCAAGAACCCGCCGGTGCAGCTCGCCGCCGGGCACCTGACGCTGGATCTGACCTTCATGCCGCCGACCCCGGCCGAGCGCATCACCTTCGAGAGCTTCATCGACATCAACCTGCTGCGCGGCTTGGGGAGCGGCCAATGATTCGGACTATTGCCGAGTGGCTGGCCTGGCGCCTGCTGTCAGGTCTATTCCCTGTGTTTCAAGGTGACGAAGTGCGTGGAGTAGCGCTGCTGCCGCTGTTGGTGTCAGAAGCAGCTCAAGACGCAGGGCCTCAGTCTGCCCGGCCACCGACTGGTAGCAGGAAACCCTTAACTGTCCTGATGCGTCCATGGCTACTTCAAGCGGAGAGTCCACCATCAAGGAAAGACCGTGCATGTGCAATTCCCACGAATGAGAGGTCAACATTATGAGCAAAATCAACATCCACCGCCTGACCAACGCCAACGTCTACCTCGACGGCGGCTCCATGCTCGGGCGCGCCGAAGAAGTCGAGCTGCCGGTGCTCAAGGCCAAAATGGCCGAGCACAAGGCGCTGGGCATGGTGGGCAGCATCGAGGCCTATGCCGGCTTCGAAAAGCTGGAGGGCAAGATCAAGTGGTCCAGCCTCTACCCCGAGGCGCTGAAAAAAACCGCCAACCCCTTTGCCAGCGTGCAACTGCAACTGCGCGCCAGCGTCGAGGTGTATTCCAGCGCCGGGCGCAGCCAGGAGCTGCCGCTGGTGGCGCTGCTGACCGTGACCTTCAAAAGCCTACCCGGCGGCGGCTACAAGCAGCACGAGAACGTCGAGCTGGAAAGCGAGTTCACCGCCACCTACATGAAGCTGACCGTGGGCGGCGAGGACATCATGGAAATCGACGCCCTGGCCAACATCTACAAGGCCGCCGGGCAGGACGTGCTGGCGACCTACCGCACGCACATCGGGGGCTGAGCGTGCGCCTGGACTGGGAATGCGTGCGCGCCATCCTGACGGCGCTGGAAGACCTGCCCGAGCAGGACGGGCGGCTGGCCCCCGGCGACGTGCCCGGCTGGGCGCCTCAGGTGGTGTCGTACCACGTCGAGGTGCTGGCCGAGGCGGGCCTGCTCAAGGCGCAGTGCGTGCGCGCGCTGGGGGCTCAGACGCTGTGCCTGGCGCAGCGCCTGACCTTTGCCGGGCATGAGCTGCTCGACGCCATGCGCCAGGCGACGCTGTGGAACCGCGTCAAGGCGCGCGTGCGCGATGCCGGGCTGAGCCTGAGCGTCGAAGCCGTCAAACTGGCCGCATCCGGCCTGATCAAGGAGCTACTGCAATGACCGAAATCGTACTCGCATACCCCATCAAGCTCGCCAGCGGCAAAACGCTGGAGCGCATCGCGCTGCGCCGCGCCAAGGTTGCCGACCTGAAAGAGGCGGCGCGCGCCAGCGAGCGCCAGGACGAACAGGAAATCGCGCTGCTGGCGCGCCTGGGTGGGCTGGTGCCCGAAGACTTGCTCGAACTCGACCTGGCCGACTACAAGGCGCTGCAAGATGCCTTTCGGCTCAGCCTGGATCGCGCCGGCTGAGCTCTGGCGCGGCGCGGGCGTGCTGGCGCGCTGGTTTCGCTTTCAGCCGTCGGAGATCGACGCGCTGGCGCTGGACGACTTCGTGCGCTGGTGCCGCCTGGCGGCCGAGCAGATCAAGGCCGAGGGCGCGGCGGCCAGATGAGGTCGGCCAGCCAGCCGAGAAGCAAGGCGAGCACCGCCAGCAACGGCCCGAGCAGCAGCAACAACACCATGACGCTGACAAAGGTCATCAGCAGCGCCGCCAAAAAAGAGCCGCCCTCGACCCAGAGCCAGACGAACAGGCTCAGGGCAAACAGCCACACCAGGCCCTTGGCGATGGCTTCGGCGCGTTGCTGGGATGTCATTGGAGGATAGTAGCATGAGCTCTAACTTGGGTTTGCAGATCGTCATCGGGGCGGCCCTGGCGGCGTCGTTTCGCGTGGCGCTGGGTGGCGCCCAGCGAGCCGTGACCGACCTGGGCGCGGTGGCCGGGCGCATGCAGACGCGGCACGAGCAGCTCGGTGCCGCCATGGCGCGTGCCATGGCCGACCCGCTGCAACCGCTGGGCCAGTTGCGCCAGCGCTACGACGCACTCGGGCGCACGCTGGAGCAGGTGCGCAGCAAGACCGAAGCCCTGAACCGATCGATCGAGCGCGGTGCCGAGCTCAAGGCGGCGCGCGAAGAGCGCTTGGGGGCCATGCAAGAGACCTTCGGCGCCGCCGTGGCGGTAGCCGCGCCGGTGATCGCGTCGGTGCACCTGGCAACAGCGCTGGAGGACTTGACGAACGACATCGCCATCACCGGCGATCTGACCCGGCAGGAGCAGCAAAAACTGGGCCAGACGCTGCGCGCTACCGCGCTGCGCTACAACCAGCACGCAACCGACATCGGCGCTGGGCTGCAGGTGCTGGTGGCTGCCGGCGTGACCTCGGTGGCCGAGCTGGAGCGCTTTGCACCCATACTGGCCGAGACGGCCACGGCCACGCGCGCCAGCGTCGAGGACTTGTCCAACGTGTTCGTGGTCTTGCGCAGCAATCTCGGGCTGGGTGCGCAGGAGGCCGGGGCGGCGTTCAACATGCTGACCTACGCTGGCAAGCGGGGCCAGTTTGAGATGCGCGAAATGGCCAGGTGGATGCCCAACCTGGCCCCCATGATGCAGGGGCTGGGCGTGACGGGCAAGGAGGCGGTGGCTGAGCTGGGTGCAGCCTTGCAAATTGCGCGCATGGGGGCCGGGTCATCGGACGAGGCCGCCAACAACCTGCGCAATTTTCTGGCGCGCATCACCGCGCCCGAGACGCTGCGCAACTTCGAGCGCGCCGGCATCGACCTCAAGGGCAGCCTGATCGATCTGCGCGCCCAGGGCATGTCGCCGCTGATGGGCACGCTGGAGCTGATCCGGCGCTACATGCAGCAAGTGGGCGGCGCGGGTGCGCTGCGGCAGTTCGACGCCGCCACGCGCGCGGGCGACCTGGCCGGCATCCAGGCGCTGACGCAAGCCTACGGCCTGGGCAATCTGTTCCAGGACATGCAGGTCATGAGCTTCATCCGCCCGGCGCTGCAAAACATGGACGAGTTCCAGAGCATCCGCGCCGGTGCGCTCGACGCCGCCGGGTCGGACTTGGTGTCGCAGGACTTTGCCCGGCGCATGGAGGCCAGCAGCGAGCAGATGAAGCGCTTTGGCGTGCTGGCGCGCGACATCGGCGTCTCCATCGGCGAGGCCCTGCTGCCGCCGCTGGTGTCGATCATGGAGACCGTGGCACCGTTTGCGCGCACGCTGGCCGCCTGGGCGCAGGCGCATCCGGCCCTGATTCAGGGCGTGGTGGCCCTGGGGCTGGCGCTCACCGCAGGCAAGCTGGCGGTGCTGGGTGCGGGCTGGGCGGTGAGCTTCCTGATTCTTTCGCCCCTGAACGCCTTGCGCACGGCGCTGCTGATGGTGGGCGGGCGTTGGCTGTGGCTCAAAGGCTTGTGGCAGATTGGCGCGTTTGCGCCGGCGCTGCGCGCCCTGTCTGGCCTGGGCGCGGCTTTCAAGGCGGTGTTGCCGCTGGCGGCCGCGTTTGGCAAAGGCCTGTGGATGGCGGTTTTTATGCCGCTCAAGCTGCTGGCGCAGGGCGTCTGGGTGCTGGCGCGGCTGCTCGGCGGCGCCCTCAAGGGCGCGCTGCTGGCGGCGGGCAAGGCGCTGCTGTGGCTGGGGCGGGCGCTGATGCTCAACCCGATCGGCCTGGCGGTGACGGTCATCGCGGGCGGCGCCTACCTGATCTGGCGCCACTGGGATCGGCTCGGGCCGCTGTTTGCCAGCCTCTGGGGCGGCATTGCCTCGACCCTGTCGGTTGTCTGGGGTCGCATTGCATCGACGGTGGGCGGCGTCTGGAGCGCGCTGCGCAGCGGCTTTGCCCAGGCCTGGGTCTGGCTGCAGGGTCTGCCCGCCCAAATGCTGTCCCTGGGCACCGCCCTGGTCGACGGCCTGGCGCAGGGCATACGCCAGCGCATCGGCGCTGCCGTGGAGGCGGTGCGCAGCCTGGGCCAGAGCGCGGTGGCGGGGCTGCGCAACTTGCTCGGCATCCGCTCGCCCTCGCGCGTGTTTGCCGCCCTGGGCGCGCACCTGGGGCAGGGGCTGGCGCAGGGCATGTACGCCAGCGCCAACGGCGTGGCGCAAGCCGCCGCCGGGCTGGCCGCTGCGGCCACCTTCGGCATGAGCGCGGCGCAGCCGACTCCGCTGCTGCTGCCGCAGCCCGCGCCGCTCGTGCAGCCCGCGCCGCAGCATCTGCCGGCCATGCAGCCCCAGCTTCTGCCACTGCCGCAGCCAGCCAGCGCCGCGCCCGCCAGCGCCGCCCCCACCCCCGGTGCGGCCGCCGGCATGGCGCTGCACTACGCGCCCGTGCTCACAATCCATGCGACAAGCGCCGAGCCCGGCGCGGTGCGCGAGCAGGTGCAGCAGGCGCTGCACTTGAGCCAGGCCGAGTTCGAGCGCTACATGCGCCGCTATCAAGCCGACGCCGCCCGGCGTGCGATCCAGTAGCCAGCATGGCCAACCTCTACGCTGTCCTGGGCCAGACCGAGCTCGAAATCGTGACCTGGCTCTCGGGCCTGGACATGAGCTGGAGCGCCAGCTACGCCGAGCAAGCCCTGATCGGGCACAAGGCGCTGCTGCAGCACACCGGCTTTGGCCCGACCGAGGTGCGCCTGCGCGTGCTGCTGCACGCGCAGTGGTGCCAGCCGGCCGAGGAGCTGGCGCGCCTCAAGCGCCTGCTCGAGGCCGCCGAACCGGTGGCCTTTGTGCTGGGCAGCGGCGAGTACCGGGGCACCTTTGTGGTCGCCGAGCTGCAAGCCGTCACCACCCAGACCGACGGCGCCGGCGTGCTGATCGCGCTCGAGGCCGATGCCACCTTGCGCGAATACATCGGCGACCCGGCGCAGCCCAACCCGCCGGGCGTGATCGCGCAGGGCTTGCGCATCCCCGTAGCGGCGCGCGCCGACACCCCGGCCGCGCCCGCCAGCCCCTTGAGCGCGCTGGCGCGCCAGGTCAGCGCGGCGCTGGCGGCCGGGGCGCGCGTAGCG
>JBGFRU010000012.1:0-23189 GCA_041694945.1 Pseudomonadota bacterium | reverse complement strand
TTGACCAAGCCAACACCCAGAAAGTAGCCAACCGCCTGCTCAAACGGCTGCAGAGCATAGGCTACAACGTGCAGATAACGCCGGCTTGAATGAGTCGTGGAGTCTGGTTTCACTTCAGCCGGGGCAAAGTGCTTGAAGCGCGACCAGCGCAGGTCGTCGTAGGGGCGACCCAGGGCGTCTTTGCCTTCGGGGAAGATACGCTGGGCCATAGGCTGCTTGAGCAGCAGCGCCTTGCTTTCTTCGAGTGTGTGGGCGTCATCCAGGCGGCGGATGAACAGCAGGTAGGTGATTTGCTCGAGCACCTCCATGGGGTTGGAGATGCCGCCCGACCAGAAGGCGTTCCAGATGGCGTCGATTTGGCTGCGGATGTCGCTGGTGAGCATGGGGTCCCTGAATCAAAGGTCTCCCAGGGATGGTTCAGGCACCCTGGCATGGATACCAACAATGATAGCGGC
The DNA here is from genome assembly GCA_041694945.1 of Pseudomonadota bacterium. GTDB lineage: Bacteria > Pseudomonadota > Gammaproteobacteria > Burkholderiales > Burkholderiaceae_C > Serpentinimonas. The sequence continues at coordinate 22,734 of JBGFRU010000012.1, read as the reverse complement.
GTGAGGCTCTAAATGGCCCTTGTTGCTCAAAACAAAGGACCCAAAGTTTCTCAACTTATGGGTCCCGTTTCTCAGCTTATGCGTATACCTACAGACGCGCCTCACACGTCCAGATTCGCGGCGCGCAGGGCGTTGTGCTCGATGAAGTGGCGGCGCGGCTCGACTTCGTCGCCCATGAGCGTGCTGAAGACGCGGTCGGCCTCGATCGCGTCTTCGATGCGCACTTGCAGCAGGCGGCGCACCGCCGGGTCCATGGTCGTTTCCCACAGTTGCTCGGGGTTCATCTCGCCCAGGCCCTTGTAGCGCTGGCGCGCGCTGCTGCGCTCGGCTTCGGCCAGCAGCCACTGCATGGCGCTGCGGAAATCGGCCACTTTTTCTTCCTTGCGCCGCTCGCCTTCGCCGCGCCGCACCGTGGCGCCCGCGTCGAGCAGGCCGGCAAAGGTCTGCGCCGCATGGGCCAGCGCGGCGTAGTCGGCGCCGTGCACGAAGTCTTGCGTGACCACGCTGCTGCGCACGTTGCCGTGGTGGCGGCGGCTGATGCGCAGCAGCGGCTTGTCGCTGCGCGCATCGAACTCGGCCGTGACTTCGGCCGGCACGCCGGTGCTGCTCAGGGCGCGCAGGGCGCTCTGCAAGGCGCTGGCGCTGGCGCTGGCTTGCTCCATGTCGTCGAGCGCCAGCGCCACGCCGTCGGCCATGGCGCGCAGGGCCTCGGCGTCCATGAAGGCGCTCAGGCGCCCGATCACCGCTTCGGCCACCTGGTGTCGGCGCGCCAGCTCGGCCAGCGTCTCGCCCTCGAGCGTGCGCCCCTGCGCGCCGCCGGTGTGGATGGAAGCGTCGCGCAGCGCGATGCGCAGCAGGTAGGCGTCGAGCGCGGCCGCGTCTTTCAGGTACAGCTCCTCTTTGCCGGACTTGACCTTGTACAGCGGCGGCTGGGCGATGTAGATGTGGCCGCGTTCGACCAGCTCGGGCATCTGGCGGTAAAAGAAGGTGAGCAGCAGGGTGCGGATGTGGGCGCCGTCGACGTCGGCGTCGGTCATGATGATGATGCGGTGGTAACGCAGCTTGGCCACGTTGAAATCGTCCGATCCGTTCTTGGCCTTGGGGTTGTACTCGTCGGCGGCGCTGGCTTTGCCGATGCCGGTGCCCAGCGCCGTGATCAGGGTCAGGATTTCGTTGCTGGAGAGCAGCTTTTCGTAGCGCGCCTTTTCCACGTTCAGAATCTTGCCGCGCAGGGGCAAAATGGCCTGGAACTTGCGGTCGCGCCCCTGCTTGGCGCTGCCGCCGGCGCTGTCGCCCTCGACGATGTAGATCTCGCACAGGGCCGGGTCTTTTTCCTGGCAGTCGGCCAGCTTGCCCGGCAACCCCAGGCCGTCGAGCACGCCCTTGCGCCGCGTGAGTTCGCGCGCCTTGCGCGCCGCCTCGCGCGCCCGCGCCGCGTCCACGATCTTGCTGCACAGCAGCTTGGCGTCTTGCGGCCGCTCTTCGAGGTACTCGGTCAGCGCCTTGGCGACGATGTCCTCGACAGGCGCGCGCACCTCGGAGCTGACCAGCTTGTCCTTGGTCTGGCTGCTGAACTTGGGCTCGGGCACCTTGACCGAAAGCACGCAGCACAGGCCTTCGCGCATGTCGTCGCCGCTGACTTCGACCTTGGCCTTCTTGGCCACTTCGTTTTGCTCGATGTACTTGCCGATGACGCGCGTCATGGCCGCGCGCAGCCCGGTCAGGTGGCTGCCGCCGTCGCGCTGCGGTATGTTGTTGGTGAAGCACAACACGTTTTCGTTGTAGCTCTCGTTCCACTGCATCGCCACTTCGACGCCGATTTCGGTGCCGGGGATGCCGCCGTAGCTTTCGGCCGGGCGCGCGCCGCTGGCGTAAAAGGCGTTGGGGTGCAGCACTTTCTTGCCCGCGTTGATGAACTCGACGAAGCCCTTGACGCCGCCGGCGCCCGAAAAATCGTCCTGCTTGCCGCTGCGTTCGTCGTGCAAGCGGATGCGCACCCCGTGGTTGAGAAAGCTCAGCTCGCGCAGCCGTTTGGCCAGGATCTCGTAGTGAAAATCGGCGTTTTGCTGAAAGATCTCGCTGTCGGGCAGAAAGTGCACCTCGGTGCCGCGCTTTTCGGTGACACCGCTGCGGCGCATCGGCGACACCTCCACGCCGTCGATGGTTTCAAGCTGGCGCTGCTGCACCTCGCCGCGGGCAAATTCGAGCTGGTGCACGCGGCCGTCGCGGCGCACCGTCAGGCGCAGCCAGCGGCTCAGGGCGTTGACGCAGCTCACGCCCACGCCGTGCAAGCCGCCCGAGACCTTGTAGCTGTTCTGGTTGAACTTGCCGCCGGCGTGCAGCTCGGTGAGGGCAATTTCGGCCGCGCTGCGCTTGGGCTCGTGCTTGTCGTCCCACTTGATGCCGGTGGGGATGCCGCGCCCGTTGTCGGCGACACTGATCGAGTTGTCGGTGTGGATGGTGACGACGATGTCGTCGCAATACCCGGCCAGCGCCTCGTCGATCGAGTTGTCGACGACCTCGAACACCAGATGGTGCAAGCCGGTGCCGTCGGAGGTGTCGCCGATGTACATGCCGGGGCGTTTGCGCACCGCCTCCAGTCCCTCGAGGATCTGGATCGAACCCTCGCCGTAGCCGGCGCTGCTCGCCGAGGCCGTCGGCTCGAGGGGGTCCGGCGCAGTGGGGTCTGGCTGGGCGGTGGGGAAATCGGGATTCATCGATCAACTCTCATCAAAGGCGCAGCCCGCACGCTGGCGGGCAGATCAGGCAAAAACGGCCAGGCCGTGGCAGCGCTGGCAGCGGCATCAGATGCGCATCGGCATCACCACGTATTTGTAGCTTTCGTGCTCGGGGATGGTGAGCAGCGCCGAGGCGTTGCTGTCGGCCAGCTCGAGGCGCACCATCTCTTGCGCCATGCTCGACAGGCCCTCGATTAGGTAGCTGACGTTGAAGCCCATTTCCATCATCGGGCCTTGGTACTCGATGTCGAGCTCGTCCAACGCCTCTTCCTGTTCGGCATTGTGTGCCACCAGCCGCAGCACACCGGGCTCGAGGCTCAGGCGCACGCCCTTGAACTTGTCGCTGGTCATGAGGGCGGCGCGCTGCAACGCCGCCAGCAGCGGCTGGCGCCCCAGCAGCAGCACGTGCGGGTGCTGCTGCGGGATGACGCGCTGGTAATCGGGGAACTTGCCTTCGACCAGTTTGCTGATGAACTCGAGCGCGCCAAAGCTGAAGCGCGCCTGGTTGGAAGCAAATTGCAGTTCCACATCGCCCTCGGCTTGCGAGAGCAGGCGCTGCAGCTCGAGCACCGTCTTGCGTGGCAGGATCACCTCTTGCTTGGGCACCTCGACCTCGAGCGCGGCGCTGGAAAAAGCCAGCCGGTGGCCGTCGGTCGCCACCAGGCTCAGGGTTTTGCCTTCGGCCACGAACAAGATGCCGTTGAGGTAGTAGCGGATGTCTTGCACCGCCATGGCAAAGGAAACCTGGCCCAACAGGCTCTTGAACACCTTTTGCGGCACGCTGAAAGCCGGGCCAAAGCTGGGCGCCTGCTGCACCAGCGGAAAATCTTCGGCCGGCAGGGTTTGCAGAGTGAAGCGCGACTTGCCGCCCCTGAGCACCAGCTTGCTCTGCTGCGCCTCGATCGTCACTTTTTGCTCGGGCGGCAGGGTGCGCAAAATGTCGATCAGCTTGCGCGCGCCCACCGTGGTGGCGTAGGTGCCGGCGTCGCCGCCGAGCTCGGCTTGGGTGCGGATCTGGATTTCGAGGTCGCTGGTGGTCAGCTGCACCAAGCCACCCTCCTTGCGCAGCAGCACATTGGCCAGCACCGGCATGGTGTGGCGGCGCTCCACGATGCCAGACACCGCTTGCAGGGCGGCCAACAGCTTGTCTTGGGTCGATTGCACAACGATCATGGGCGGGCTTTCGGTTCGGTTCGGTAAGGGGCGAAGGCGCTGGGGGCTAGCGCGCTGCGGGCGGCGGCGCAACGCGAATTGTTGCAGGTTTGCAAACCGGGTCTGGGGCGGCGCGGGCGGGCATGGGCGTTGAAGATTGCGTCCGCGCCGCTCAACCCTTGAGGGTCTGCTCGAGCACGTGCAACTGCTGGTTGAGCTCGCTCAGGGTCTGGCGCTCGGCGGCGATCTTGCGCACCGCGTGCAACACCGTGGTGTGGTCGCGGCCGCCAAACAGTTCGCCGATTTCGGGCAGGCTCTTTTGCGTCAGCTCCTTGGCCAGAAACATGGCGATCTGGCGCGGGCGGGCGATATTGGCCGGGCGCTTGCGCGAGTACATGTCGGCGACCTTGATCTTGTAGAAGTCGGCCACGGTTTTCTGGATGTTCTCGACCGAGATCTGGCGGTTCTGGATGCTGAGCAGGTCGCGCAGCGCCTCGCGCGCCAGCGCGATCGACACCTCTTTGTGGTTGAAGCGCGAGTAGGCCAGAATCTTGCGCAGCGCGCCCTCGAGCTCGCGCACGTTGGAGCGCACATTCTTGGCCACGAAAAAGGCCACGTCTTCGGGCAGCGCCGCCGCTTCGGCCTCGGCCTTGCTGAGCAAGATGGCCACGCGCATTTCCAGCTCGGGCGGTTCGATGGCCACCGTCAGGCCGGCGTCGAAGCGCGACACCAGCCGCTCGTGGATGTCGGTCAGGCCCTTGGGGTAGGTGTCGCTGGTCATGACGATGTGGCTTTTCTTGGCCAGCAGCGCTTCGAAGGCGTTGAAAAACTCCTCCTGGGTGCGCTCTTTGTTGGCAAAAAACTGCACATCGTCGATCAGCAACAGATCCAGCGAGTGGTAGCGCGCCTTGAACTCGTCGAAGGTCTTGCGCTGGTACGACTTGACCACGTCGGTCACGAACTGTTCGGCGTGGATGTAGAGCACCTTGGCGGCCGAACGCCCAGCCAGCAACTGGTTGCCGATGGCGTGCATCAAGTGCGTTTTGCCCAGGCCCACGCCGCCGTAAATGAACAGGGGGTTGTAGAGCTGGCCTGGGTGGTGCGCCACGTGCATGGCCGCCGCGCGCGCCATGCGGTTGGCCGTGCCCTCGACCAGGGTGGCAAAAGTCAGGCCGTGGTTGAGCCGATGCGCGGGCTCGGCCAGCTTGGCCTTGGCCGCAGCGACGGGGGCGGCGCTGGCCTGTGCCGCTGCTGGCGCCTCGGCCGGACGCCAAAGCGGCTCGGACGGCTGCGCATCGGGCGCGGCGGCCTTGCGCACCCCCGCACGGCTGGCCAGCACCAGCTCGAGCGCGACCGGCTGCCCCGCCACCGCCTGCAGCGCGGCGGCGATGCGGGCGGCGTACTGGTTGCGGATGCAGTCGAGCTTGAAGCGGCTCGGCAGCACCAAGGTGACCGCGTCGGCGGTCTGCGACACCTGCGCCGCCAAGGGGCGGATCCAGGTGTTGAACTGCTGCGCCGGCAACTCATGCGCCAACCGCTGCACACAGGCTGACCACAAAGCCTCCGCAGGCTCCGAGACTTCGGGCGGAATCAAAACAAGGGACATGGAGGGGCAGTGAATTCGAAACGCTGGCCAGCGCGCCTGGCGGCCAAACTGTGAAGGTGCATTGTAGCCGCGCCCTCAAGTTATCCACATGCGGGTTTCTGCGCACCACCCAAGGCTGGCTGGGGCTGGGGTAGGGCGGGGTGAGGAATCAGAGCCTGCGACTGACGAACCCCGCCCTACCCCAGCCCCAGCCAGCCCCAGCCAGCCCCAGCCAGCCCCAGCCAGCCTTGGACAGCCTTGGCCAGCCGGCCAGCCAGCCAGCCAAAACTCTTGGCATAACGGGCAAAATTTGCAATAATCCAAGGTTTAGTCTCAAAATCACCCAAACCCCAAGCCTGCCTCAGGCTTGCCACGAGCCGTCCAACATCATGAAACGCACCTACCAACCCTCCAAAATCCGCCGCGCCCGCACCCACGGCTTCCTGGTTCGCATGAAAACCCGTGGTGGCCGCGCCGTGATCAATGCACGCCGCGCCAAGGGCCGCAAGCGCCTCGGCCTTTGAGTCTTGCACCCGCCCGCTCTCACGCCTGAAGGCCCCAAGGGCTGATCCGCCCTCGCAGCGCCCCAGACGGTCTGTGTATGCTTGCAGCCAGCGCCACCCCGCTCGCGCCCGCCGGCGCCCATGCCTCGGTTCACACCGGTTTGGGGCGCATTCGCCACGGCAAACAGTTTGACGCGTTGCTGCGCCGCGCCCCGGTTGCCAAAACGCCACACTTTGCCTTGCATGCGCTCGAGTTCGACCCGGTGCCGCCACCGCTGGGGGCCGCGCCCGCTTTGTTCCCCGTTGTCCCGCACTGGCTGGGCGCGCTGGTGCCCAAGCGCTGGGCGCGTCGAGCCGTCACACGCAACTTGGTGCGGCGCCAGATCTATGCGCTGGCGGCCGATCTGCTGGCGCCCTTGCCACCCCAAGCCTGGGTAGTGCGCTTGCGCAGCCCCTACGCACGCCAGGCGTTTCCCAGCGCCGCCTCTGACGCCCTGCGCCAGAGCGTGCGCGCCGAACTGCTGCAACTGCTGCAGGGGCCGCGCCGTGCGTAACTGGCCGCAACAGCTGCTCATCGCCTTGGTGCAGGGCTACCGCTACCTGCTCAGCCCGCTGCTGGGCGCGAACTGCCGCTTCGAGCCCACCTGCTCCGGCTACAGTCTGCAAGCCCTGCGTCAGCACGGCGCACTGGGCGGCAGCTACCTGACGCTGCGGCGCATAGCGCGCTGCCACCCTTGGTGCGAGGGCGGCTGCGACCCAGTGCCCGCGCAATGGGCGCCTCCCTTTTCCTCTCTCCTGAGCCCCCGCCGCTCGCGCAAGAAGCCCTCATGACCGACATTCGCCGCTCCATCCTCTGGGTGATCTTGGTGTTCTCGCTGATCCTGCTGTGGGACCAGTGGCAAATCCACAACGGCCGCGAGGCAACCTTCTTCCCCACCGGCCAGCCCCCGGCCACCGAGGCCGCCCCGGCGGCGGCGGCAGATGCGGCCGCAACCCCACCCGCCATGGCCACGGCGCCGGCCAATGCCGCCTTGCCCACCGCCACCTTGCTCGGCGCCCAACCCGACGCCGCAGTGCCACCGGCCCCCGCCCCAGCCGCCCCGCGCGCAACCGTGACCGTGCGCAGCGACGCCATGGAGCTGACCTTCGACTCCCAAGGCGGCGCGCTCATCGGCGCCACGCTGCTGCGCCACTACGAAGAGGTGGGGCGCGAGCTGCGCCACAGCCAAACCCCGCTGCGCCTGCTCAAGCAAACGCCCGAGCGCACCTACGTGGCGCAAAGCGGCCTGATCGGCGGCGACTTCCCCAACCACACCACCCCGATGCGCCTGGTTTCGGGCGCGCCGGTTTTTGCCGAAGGCCAAACCGAGCTCACACTGCGCTTCGAATCCGAGCCCGTGGGCGGTGTGGTGCTGGCCAAAATCTACACCATCGCGCGCGACAGCCACGTGATCGGCGTGCGCCACGAGGTGCGCAACGTCGGCGCCGCAGCCGCGTCGCCGCAGGTCTATGTGCAGCTGGTGCGCGACGGCCTGCAAGCCGGCAGCGACGTGCCGTTCTACTACACCTTCACCGGCCCGGTGGTCTATAGCGAAGCGGCCAAGTTCCAGCAGATCGAGTTCGCCCACATTCGGGCCAACGAGGCCGCGTTCCAGCGCAGCGCCAGCGACGGCTACGTGGCCATGGTGCAGCACTACTTTGCCAGCGCCTGGCTGCCCGAGACCGGCGTGGCACGCGAAAACTTCGCGCGCGTGGTCGGGCCACTGTATTCGGTCGGCAGCATCATGGCCCTGGGCAGCATCGCGCCGGGCCAAACCCAAACCCTCGACACCCGCCTGTTCGTCGGGCCGCAGTACGAAACCGAGCTCGAGCTCATCGCCCCGGGGCTGGACCTGCTCAAGGACTACGGCTGGCTGACCGTGCTCGCCAAGCCCATGTACTGGCTGCTCTACCAAATCCACGCTTTGGTCGGCAACTGGGGCTGGGCGATCGTGCTGCTGGTGGTGCTGATCCGCGCCGCCTTTTACTGGCTCAACGCCAAGGCCTACCGCTCCATGGCCAAGATGAAGGCGGTCAACCCGCGCATCATGGAAATGCGCGAGCGCCTCAAGGACAACCCGCAGCTCATGCAGCAAGAGATGATGAAGCTGTACCGCGAGGAAAAGGTCAATCCGCTCGGCGGCTGCTTCCCGATCCTGATCCAGATTCCGGTCTTCATCGCGCTCTACTGGGTGCTGCTGGCCAGCGTCGAGATGCGCAACGCACCCTGGATCTTGTGGATCGGCGACCTCTCCACGCCCGACCCCTGGTTCATCCTGCCGCTGCTGATGATGATCACGACCGTGATCCAGACCGCCCTCAACCCGCTGCCGCCCGATCCGCTGCAGGCCAAGCTGATGTGGATCCTGCCCTTCGTCTTCAGCATCATGTTCTTCTTCTTCCCGGCCGGGCTGGTGCTGTACTGGTTCGTCAACAACGTGCTGACGATCGCGCAGCAGGCCTACATCAACGCCAAGATGGGCGTGCCGCTCAAGTTCACCCTGCCCAACTTCAAGAGCTGAGGGGCTGAAAGGCACTTGGCCATGCTGACCACGCGGCGCGACCCGATCGTGGCCATCGCCACCGCGCCTGGGCGTGGGGCGGTGGGCATCGTGCGCGTCTCGGGGTTGGGGCTGGAGCCGCTGGTGCGTGCCCTGTGCGGCCGCACCCTGCCCGCGCGCCAGGCCTGCTACGGCCCGTTCCTCGAGCACGACGGCAGCGCCATCGACCACGGGCTGGCGCTGTATTTTCCGGCGCCGCACTCCTACAGCGGCGAAGACGTGCTCGAGCTGCAAGCCCATGGCGGAGCGGTGCTGCTGCAACTGCTGCTGGCGCGTTGCCTGGGCGCCGCCGCCGAGCCCGACCCCGCCACCGGCCAGCCGCGCCTGGCGGGCCTGCGCCTGGCGCGGCCGGGCGAGTTCACCGAGCGCGCTTTTTTGAACGGCAAGCTGGACTTGGCGCAAGCCGAGGCCGTCGCCGACCTGATCGACGCCGCCACCGAAAGCGCCGCACGCGGCGCCGCGCGCTCTCTGTCGGGGGCCTTCTCGGAGGCGCTGCAGGAGCTGCGCGAGCGCCTGATCGGGCTGCGCACGCTGGTCGAGGCCACGCTCGACTTCCCCGAAGAAGAAATCGACTTCCTGCAGCAAGCCGATGCCACCGGGCAGCTGCAGCGCCTGCGCCAGCAGCTCGCCCAGGTGCAGCGCCAGACGCGCCAGGGCGCGCTGCTGCGCGAAGGCATTCGGGTGGTGATCGCCGGCCAGCCCAATGTGGGCAAAAGCTCGCTGCTCAACGCCTTGGCCGGGGCCGAGCTGGCGATCGTCACCCCCATCGCCGGCACCACGCGCGACGTGCTGCAGCAAAGCCTCCAGATCGAGGGCGTGCCGCTGCACGTCATCGACACCGCCGGCCTGCGCGCCAGCAGCGACGAGGTCGAGCGCATCGGCATCGAGCGCGCCTGGGCGCAGATTGCAAGCGCCGACGTGCTGCTGTGGCTGCGCGACGCCAGCCGCGCCGGCCAGCGCGACTACGACTTGGCCGACGCCGCACTCGCCGCCGCACTGGCCGAGCGGCGGCAAGCGCAGGTGACGCTGCTGCAAGTCTGGAACAAGGCCGATCTGCTCGCTGCCCGGCCCTCTGCACCGTCCAGCACAGCCCCCGCAGCCTGCCGCCCCTTGCCGAGCGCCAGCACCACAGGCGCAGCGCCAGGTCTGCACCTATCGGCCAAAACCGGGGCCGGGCTCGACGCCCTGCGCCAGCGCCTGCTCGAATGCGCCGGCGGCCAAAGCGGGGCCGAGGGCCTTTACAGCGCGCGCGCGCGCCACGTGCAGGCCCTGGCGCAAGTGGGGTGGCACCTGGACGCGGCCGATCCGCATCTGCACACACCCAGCCCCCGCCTCGATTTGCTGGCCGAAGAGCTGCGGCTGGCGCAGAACGCCCTGAATCAGATCACCGGCCAGTTCAGCGCCGACGACCTGCTGGGTCAGATTTTTGGCTCGTTTTGCATCGGCAAGTAGGGCCGCCTTGGCCTGAATGGCGGACGGCGGGCTGCCGCCTCTCAAGGCATGTGCGGGCCAGGCACACCCAAGTGGTAGCCCTGGGCATAGTCCACACCCATGGTGCGCAGGGCCTGCCACAAGGGCTCGGACTCGACGAACTCGGCCACCATCTGAATGCCTATGTCTTGGCACAGGTGGGTGAGGTTGCGCACCAGCGAGTGGTCGATGCGCGAGTGGAGGATGTTGCGCACGAAGGTGCCATCGATCTTGACGAAATCAAAGCTCAGCTCACGCAGATAGTGAAACGAGTTGTAGCCGCTGCCAAAATCGTCGAGCGCAAACAAAAACCCCTTTTCACGCAGCGTCGTCAGGAAGCTGCGGGTGTGCGTCATGTCGCCAATGGCGTCGCGCTCGAGCAACTCGAACACCAGGGTGCTGGGTGGAATCTGCAGCTCGGCGCACAACTGTTCGGCGTAGCCAATGACGCCCCGCCCCTGCAGCTCCTGCACCGACAGGTTGATGAACAGCTTGACCGGCGCTTTGCCCATCAGCATGCGCTGCTTCAAGGCGTGCAGCGCGTGGCCGACCACGGCGCGGTCGAGCTCGCGCCCCATGCCGTATTTTTCGATGGTTTCGATAAAGGCGCCGGCCGAGACGGTCTGCCCGTCGGGCTCGTGCAGGCGCGCCAGCGTTTCGTAGGCGTACAACTCGCCGCGGCCGGAATAGATCGGCTGGAAAAACGGCCGCACCCGGTCTTCTTTCAAGGCCAGCCGCAGCTTTTCCACCAGGTCGCGCGTGAGCCGGTTGTGGCGCACCTGCGCGCCCACGGCCTGCATGGTGCCGACGCCGTCCTTGCCCTGGGCCTTGGCGCGGTACAGGCCCATGTCGACACCGGCCATCAAGTCCGAGACGGTATCGGCATCTTGCGGAAAGGTGACCACGCCGACCGAAGTCGTGATGTGGAAGGCCGTGCCGTCGGGCGCCAGGTATTCAAGCTCCTTGAGCCGCTGGCGCAGTTTGTCGGCCGCCACTTGGGCGCCCGTGCTGCCGGTTTCGGTCAGCATCAGGATGAACTCGTCGCCGCCCAGCCGCGCCGTCAGGTCGCCCTTGCGCGTCTCGCTCTTGAGGCATTCGGCGATGCGGCGCAGCACCTGATCGCCACACGGATGGCCCCAGGTGTCGTTGACGTCCTTGAAGTCGTCCAAGTCCAGCATCAGGAGCGCGAACTCGTGCCGGTGCCGGGTCGAGCGCCCGACCTCGTAATCGAGCATTTCGCTGAAATAGCGCCGGTTGTGCAAGCCGGTCAGCGGGTCGTGGGTCGAGTAATACTCCAGCTCCGACAGGGTGCGCCCGAGCGCCTTGCTCGAACCCACCACCATCACCATCACCGCCAGAATCGAGCGGATGATGGCGATCTCCTGCGGCTCGGGGTGGTGGGCGCTGGCATAGGCCACCCCGAGCAGGCCGGCGAGGTTGACGTTGTGGATATCGGGCACCGCCACCGTGATCATCTCGACATGGTCGATCGGTTGCTGTGGCTCCAAGGGCTCGATCTCGAACTCCTCGATATCGACGGCACTGTCGGATGGCAAGCGCAACTCGTGCAGCATCTGCTGGGTCAGGTGCTCACGCGCCAACTGCTTGTTCTCGGCGCTCGGGTGGCCCACGTAGTAGAGGTTGAGCGACAGCCCGCGCCCCTCGCTGAAGGCGATGAAGAAAAACTGAAACGGAAAGATGCGCTGGAAGCTGGACAGGATGTTCTGCACGAACAGCTTCCACTGGGTCACGTTTTCGTGCGAGAGGATGATCTGCTCCAGCACCGCGCTCTGGCGCTCGAGCAGGTCTTTTTGCACCAGGGTCCCGGACAGTTTTTGCGCCGTGTCGTCAAAGCGCAGCAGGATGCTGCGCAAGTCGGTGCGGTTGTCGGCACCGCGCTTTTGCCGCGCCTGCACCAGCAGCGGCAGCGCGGCCTCGAGGTTGCGGCAGCGCTGCAAGGCCTGCTCGAGCCCGGCCAGCAACGGGCGCCGGCTCGCCTCGGGCAGGTCGATCGGCTCCAGCGCTGCCAGGGTCTGGCGCAGATTGCGCATCACTTCGCTCTGCACCCCAGCAACCATGTGCGAGATCGCGTTGCTCAGGCCCTGGGTGCGCATCTGGCCTTCGAGCAAAGCGGCAAAGCGCTGCAACACATACAGCCGCAACTCCGCAATGCTGGCCGGCTGAGGTGGCGGCGCGGCCGCGTTCACAGCTCGACCTCGGCCAGGATTTCGGGCAACAGATCCATGCCGCATTGCAGTTGCTCGAACCAGTCGAGAAAGGCCGGCACGGCGGCACCGCGATAGATCGGGCCGTGCTGGGGCGCCAGCATGTCGATGTCGAGCTGGCGCACGCGCTGCACCCAGTTGCGGGCGGCCCGGTTGCCGCACATGTAGCGGCGGTGAAAACCGACGATGTGCGGCAGATGGGCGGCGAAGTCGTCGACAAAAGGGGAGTCGTCGTCGTTGGGCATCATGGCCGCGCCGATGTCACCGCTGAACAAGACCTTGGCCAGCGGGTCGTAGACGTTGATCTGGCCTTCGGAGTGCAGAAAATGCGCCGGCACCAGCTCGAGCTCGAAGCCCGGCGCCAGCGTCAGCGACATGCCCGAGTCGGGCACGCCGATGAAGCGCCCCATCTCCTCGATGCCGTAATGCGGCACAAAGCGGGTCCAGATGCGCGAGATGTACACTGGGGCCGTGGTCAGTTCGAGCCAGGTCGCAATGCCGCCGACGATGTCCGGGTCTTGGTGCGACAGGATGATGGCCTTGATCTGGTCCGGCGCGCCATAGCGCAGCAGCTCGGTGAGCACGCGCGGCATGACGCCAAAGCCACCCGGGTCCAGCAACGCGCCAACGTTGCCGTGCTGCACCAGGTATTGGTTCGAGCGCACGCCGTCTTCTTGGCCCGGATCGCTCTCGTTGAGCAAAATGAAGCGGTGGTCGTGTTTGTCGTACAGTTCGATGTTGTGCATACGTTTCCCAAAGGCCTTGTTTTGAACGAAATGCGGCTAAATCCAGCCAAAACCAGCGCAGTATAGCCAGCTGCCACGAGCATTTTCTACGCTTTCCTTGCGTTCTGACTGATATCCATGCACCGCCCATGACCCACGTCCCCCCCCACGCCCGGCCCGCCACCCTGGACCACACCCGCATCGACGACCTGCGCATCGCCGCCGTGCGCCCGCTGATCACGCCGGCGCTGCTGCAAGAGTGGCTGCCGCTGCCCGAGGCCAGCGCGACCCTGGTCGAGCGCAGCCGCGCCGCCATTGCGCGCCTGCTGCATGGGCGCGACGACCGGCTGCTGCTGATCGTGGGCCCGTGCTCGATCCACGACCACGACCAAGCGCTCGAATACGCGCGCCTGCTGCAGGCCCAGGCGGCGGCGCTGGCGGGCGAGCTGCTGCTGGTGATGCGGGTGTATTTCGAGAAACCGCGCACCACCGTGGGCTGGAAGGGCTACATCAACGACCCGCACCTCGACGGCAGTTTTGCCATCAACGAGGGGCTGGAGCGTGCGCGCCTGTTGCTGCTCGACATCCTGGCGCTCGGGCTGCCGGTGGGCACCGAGTTCCTCGATCTGCTCTCGCCGCAATACATCAGCGACTTGGTGAGCTGGGCCGCCATCGGCGCGCGCACCACCGAAAGCCAGAGCCACCGGCAACTGGCCAGCGGCCTGAGCTGCCCGGTGGGCTTCAAGAACGGCACCGACGGCTCGGTGCAGATCGCCGTGGACGCGCTGCAGGCCGCGGCCGCGCCGCACGCCTTCATGGGCATGACCAAGATGGGACAGGCGGCGATCTTCGAGACCCGTGGCAACGCCGACTGCCACGTGATTCTGCGCGGCGGAGCGCAACCCAACTACAGCGCAGCCGACGTCGAGGCCGCCTGCGCGCGCCTGCGCGCCGCCGGCCTGCGCGAGCGGGTGATGATCGACTGCTCGCACGCCAACAGCCGCAAACAGCCGCAGCGCCAACTCGAGGTCGGCGCCGACGTGGCGGCGCAAGTGGCCGCCGGCGAACAGCGCATCATGGGCCTGATGATCGAAAGCCACCTGCACGAGGGGCGCCAGGACATCGTGCCCGGCCAGCCGCTGCGCCACGGCGTCTCGCTCACCGACGCCTGCCTGGGGTTTGAGCACACCGTGCCGCTGCTGCACGAACTGGCGGCGGCCGTGCGCCAGCGCCGCTCACGCAACGGCGGCTGATCACAGGCCTTCATCAAAGCCCGCTTCAGGGCTTGCTTCGGGCCCTGCTGCGCGTGGCTGCGGCTTGGGCACCACGCGGCAGGCCAAACCGGTGTCAAATCCGCGCCCGAGCAGGAAACGGATCTGGCGCGCGCGCTCGGTGGCGTCGCGCGCAGGCTGGCCAAACTTTTTTTGCCACACCTGCTGCGCCCGCTCGGCCTCGGTATCAGCCAGCGCGGCGGTGGCTTGCTCCACCTGCCCCGCCTCCACCCCACGTTGGCGCAGCTCGGCGCGGATGCGCGCCACCCCTTGGCGCTGGGCGCGGTTGCGGCTCCAGGCCTCGGCAAAGCGCGCATCGCTGAGCCACCCTTGCGCCTGCAGCTCGTCGAGCAGGGCCTCCAGTGCGGCCGGCGGCTGCGTCGCGTCGGCGTGGGGTTGCAGCTTGCGCGCCAGCTCGAGGCGGCTGTGCTCGCGCTGCGCCAGCGCACGCAGCGCCCGCGCCTTCAGGGACATCGCCACCACGGGGCCGGCCTTGCAACGCCTGCTTCAGGCCCACCGCTCAGTCGGCCTCGAACGGCACCTCGCCGGTCGGAACCGACTCGCGCTCCGGCACCGCCAGCAGCGCGCGAATCTTGTTTTCGATCTCGCGCGCCAGCGCCGGGTTCTCGCGCAAAAACTCGCGCGCGTTCTCGCGCCCCTGGCCGATCTTTTCGCCGCCGTACGCGTACCAGGCACCGGACTTGTCCACCACCTTGTGCAGCACCCCGAGGTCCACGATCTCGCCCAGGCGGCTGATGCCTTCGCCGTACAGGATGTCGAACTCGGCCGTTTTGAAGGGTGGCGCCACCTTGTTCTTCACCACCTTGACCTTGGTCTCGGAGCCGATCACGTCTTCGCCCTTCTTGATCGAGCCGGTGCGCCGGATGTCGAGCCGCACCGAGGCATAAAACTTGAGCGCGTTGCCGCCGGTGGTGGTCTCGGGGCTGCCAAACATGACGCCGATCTTCATCCGGATCTGGTTGATGAAAATCACCATGCAGTTGGTTTTCTTGATGGTCGCGGTGAGCTTGCGCAAGGCCTGGCTCATCAGCCGCGCCTGCAGCCCGGGCAGGCTGTCGCCCATGTCGCCCTCGATCTCGGCCTTGGGCGTGAGCGCGGCCACCGAATCGACCACGATCAGATCGACCGCACCCGAGCGCACCAGCGCATCGACGATCTCCAGCGCCTGCTCGCCGGTGTCGGGCTGGCTGATGAGCAGCTCTTGCAGGTTGACGCCCAGTTTTTGCGCATACTGCGCATCCAGCGCGTGCTCGGCGTCGATGAAGGCGCAGGTGCCACCGATTTTTTGCATCTCGGCGATCACCTGCAGCGTCAGCGTGGTCTTGCCCGAGCTCTCGGGGCCGTAGATTTCGATCACCCGCCCGCGCGGCAGACCGCCCACGCCCAGCGCCAGATCGAGCCCCAGCGAACCGGTCGAGCAGACCTGGATGTCGGCCACGACCTCGCCCTCCCCCAGGCGCATGATCGTGCCCTTGCCGAACTGCTTGTCGATTTGCGCCAGCGCCGCTTGCAGGGCCTTGGCTTTGTCGTTGTCTGCTGCCTTGGTGCTCGAACTCATAGACGAATCTCCAAAAAAAAGAATGGGCGCGCGCGCGCAGAACCGGCAGGCCCACAGGCCCCCCTACTGCCTGCCAGTTTAACCACGCCGCAGCGCCCAGTCGGGGCTGGTGCCGCAAATATCTTGCCCGCCACGGCGGCGCAGCCTAAAATCCATTGCAGCCGATCGCCATCGCCCTGCCGCGCCATTTCATCCTCCCCACCCGGCCCGAGACCCAAACCATGCGCATCCTCATCGCCGAAGACGACCAGGTACTGGCCGACGGATTGTTGCGCACCCTGCGCGGCACCGGCGCCGCGGTGGACCACGTCACCAGTGGCAGCGAAGCCGACGCCGCCCTCATGGCCAATTCCGAGTTCGATCTGCTGATCCTCGATCTGGGGCTGCCGCGCCTGCATGGCATCGAGGTGCTCAAGCGCCTGCGCGGGCGTGGATCGGCACTGCCGGTGCTGATCCTCACCGCCGCCGACAGCGTGGAAGAGCGCGTGCGCGGCCTCGACCTCGGCGCCGACGACTACATGGCCAAACCCTTTGCCCTGCAAGAGCTCGAGGCGCGCGTGCGCGCCCTGGTGCGCCGCGGCAGCGGCGTGGCCTCGAGCCTGATTCGTCACGGCCCGCTGACCTACGACCAAGCCGGCCGCGTGGCCTGCATCGACGGCAAGATGGTGGAACTGTCGGCGCGCGAGCTTGGGCTGCTCGAGGTGTTGCTGCAGCGCGCCGGCCGCCTGGTCAGCAAGGACCAACTGGTCGATCGCCTGTGCGAGTGGGGCGAGGAGGTGAGCAACAACGCCATCGAGGTCTACATCCACCGGCTGCGCAAAAAGATCGAAAAGGGCCCGATCCGCATCGCCACCGTGCGCGGTCTGGGGTACTGCCTTGAAAAAATCCCTGGCTGAAGCCCCCGCGCTGGCGCCGGTGGACACGGCGCCCGAGACCGCCTCCAGCACGCCCTTTGGTCTGTTCCCGCGCGAGCAGCGCAGCCTGTTTGGTGAAATCCTGGACTGGATGCTGACCCCGCTGCTGCTGCTGTGGCCGCTGTCGCTGGCGCTCACTTGGCTCGTGGCCCAAGGCATTGCCAGCAAGCCCTACGACCGGGCGCTGGAGTTCAACTTGCAGGCGCTGGCGCAGTTCGTCACCGTCGATGACGCCGTGGTGCGCTTCGAACTCGGCGCCCAGGCCCGCGATCTGCTGCGCGCCGACGACACCGACCGCATCTACTATCAGGTGCTCGATGCCGAAGGGCAGCTGGTCAGCGGCGAGCCCAATTTTCCGCTGCCCGACTTTGAGCGCGCAGCGGACCGTTCGGCACCCAGCGGCACCCTGCATTTGCGCGACGACGTGCTGCGCGGCGAACCGGTGCGCGTGGCCTACACCTGGGTGATGCGCGGGCACGAAATGCCGCAGCAGGTGCTGCTGCAAGTGGCCGAAACGCGCGGCAAGCGCGCCATGCTCGCCACCGAAATCATCAAGGGCGTGATGGTGCCGCAGTTCGTCATTCTGCCGCTGGCGGTGCTGCTGGTGTGGCTGGCGCTGGTGCGCGGCATCCGCCCGCTCAACGACCTGGAGCGGCGCATCCGGGCGCGCCGCCCCGACGACCTCAGCCCGCTCGACGAAGAGCAGGTGCCGCAAGAGGTGGCGCCGCTGGTGTCGTCGATCAACGACCTGCTGCTGCGCCTCAAGGCCTCGGTCAGCAACCAGAAGCGCTTCCTGGCCGATGCCGCGCACCAGCTCAAAACGCCGTTGGCGGGGCTGCGCATGCAGGCCGAAATGGCGCAACAAGCGCGCCACCACGACGACGGCGACATCCAGCGCTCGCTGCAGCAAATCGCCCAATCCAGCATGCGCGCCACCCACACCGTGAACCAGTTGCTGGCCCTGGCGCGGGCCGAAACCAGCGGCCGCAGCCTGCCCAAAGTCCCCTTCGACCTGGCCGCAACCGTCACCGAGGCGCTCGAAGACGCCGTGCCACGCGCCCTCGAGCGAGCGATCGATCTGGGTTACGAAGGCCCAAGCCAGATGCCCGTCGGCTGCCTGCTGCAAGGCAACCCCACCCTGATCAGCGAACTGGTGCGCAACCTGATCGACAACGCCCTGCGCTACACCCCGGCTGGTGGCGTGGTCACGGTGCGCGTGCTGTTCGATCGTTACAGCGGCGTGCAGCTGCTGCAAGTCGAGGACGACGGGCCCGGCATCCCGCAAGCCGAGCGTGCCCTGGTGCTGGAGCCCTTTTACCGCGCCCTGGGCACCAACGTCGATGGCTCCGGTCTGGGCTTGGCCATCGTGCAGGAAATCGCCACCCAGCACCAGGCCACGCTGCAGCTCGAAGACAGCTTTCCTGCGCGCGCGCTGCGGCGCGGGTTGCGCGTCACGGTGCGCTTTGGCCTGCCCGTGAATGGCGACGGGAACCCCTGAGGGCGCAGCGCGCTGCCTCGGTGCGGGCTTGCTGCGGCTTGAATCCCAGCGATTACGTAGTTCTGCGCATGCCAATGCCCAGCGTCTGAGCTACCATGCGCTGTCCTTATTTTTCGGAGACACCTTCATGAAAAAACTGCTGACTTTCGCCCTGGCGGCCACCGCCATGGCCGGCGCCGTGGCGCAGGATTTCCCCAGCCGCCCGATCACCATCGTCGTGCCCTTTGCCGCCGGTGGCCCGACCGACACGGTGGCGCGTCAACTGGCCGAAGCCATGCGGCCGCACTTGGGCAACGCCAGCATCGTGGTGGAAAACGCCGCCGGGGCCGGTGGCACCATCGGTGCCGGGCGGGTGGCACGCGCTGCGCCCGACGGCCACACCCTGCTGGTCTGGCACATCGGCATGGCCAGCACCGCCAGCCTGTACCGCCGCCTGCCCTTCAACGCGCTGCAGGACTTCGAATACCTGGGCATCATCAACGACGTGCCCATGACGCTGGTGGGCAAGCCGCAACTGCCCGCCAACACCTACCGCGACCTTGAAAACCACATCCGCGCCAACGCCGGTCGCCTGAACCTGGCCCACGCCGGCCTGGGTTCGGCTTCGCACCTCTGCGGCCTGATGTGGCAGCACGCCATGGGCTTGCAGCAGGCCATGACCACCATCCCCTTTGGCGGCACGGCGCCGGCCATGACCGCCCTCATGGGTGGCCAAGTCGATGTCATGTGCGACCAAACCACCAACACCGTGAGCCAGATCGAGGCCGGGCGCATCAAGGCCTTTGCCGTGACCACTGCGCAGCGCCTCAACGACCACCCCAGCCTGCGCCACTACCCGACGCTGCAAGAGATGGGCTTGCGCAACTTCAACCTCACCATCTGGCACGGGCTCTACGCGCCACGCGGCACCCCGCCGGCCATCACACAGCGCCTCAACGCCGCCATGCGCGCCGCCCTGCGCGATCCGACCTTCATCCAGCGCCAGAACGCCTTGGGCGCCCTGGTGGCCACCGACAACCGCGTCACCCCCGAAGGGCACCGCGCTTTCGTGACCAACCAAATCAACCAGCTGCGCACCGTGATCGAGGCCGCAGGGCAGTTCGCTGATTGACCCAAGGGCAGTCGAGGCCACCGCACTCCGGCCCATGAGCGGCCGGGGCGGGTGGCCTTGGGCCTTGGGCCTCAAACGCCCCAGACCACCTCGGTCTTTTCGGCCATGCAGTGTTTCAGCATCTCCAAGAAAGGCGCAACACGGGTGCGCAGGCTCACGCGATCCGGGTCGGGCACATACTCACCCTTTTCGATCGCCTCCTGTTTCTTGCGCTCGTATTCGGCTTCTTCGTGCACCACGGCAGCCTTGAGGGCCTCGATCGCGGCGGGCATCTGCTCGACCAGCAAAATGCCGGGGCCGGTGGGCTCCTTGCCCAGGATTTGCAGCAACTGCTTGGCATTGTGCTCCAGCATCACCACGTCGCCAGTGGATCGGGATTTGAATCTGAAAGCCATGATTTGCTCCTGAATGCGATTGAAGGGATGCGGCAGCCTCTATTTTGGCATTCAAAAGGCCGCTGCGCATGACAAGCCAGGCAGATTCTTCAGCCCCACCCGGCACCCCTCAAAGCGCCTCTTCGGCGCGGATCACGGTCTCTTCAAGCCGGGCCGCGATCTGCCCAATCGCCACGCTGGCCGGCGCTCCCGGCGTGTGCAGCAGCAGCAATTGCCGGCGCATGACCGCGTCCTTGACTGCCTGATCGATCGGAATGTCTCCCACATGGTGCAAGCGCACCACCGGCAAACCCTTGGCAGCGGCGCTGGCCCCAGGCACGGTACCGACAAAGCGGTTGAGCACCGCTTGCAACTGCGCCGTGATCGCCTTGCCGTCGCCCGTGCGCGCCGACTGGTTGACCAGCAAGCGGATGCGCTGGCGCCGCTGCTGCGTGCTCAGCACCTTGATGGTGGCGTAGGCGTCGGTGAGCGAAGTCGGCTCGGGCGTGGCCACCAGCAGCACCTCGGAGGCCAAGGACAGGGCAAACAACACCACATCCGAAATGCCGGCACCGGTGTCGAGCAGCACCACGTCGTAGCGCGGCACCACCTCGGCCATCAGACGCAGAAAATCGTCGCGCACTTCGGGCGTCAGGCGCGAGTACTCCACCAGCCCCGAGCCGGCCAACAACACCGCAAAGCCCCCCGGCGCCTTGATGATCGCATCCTCGAGCGCACACTTGCCGGTGAACACGTCGTGCAAGGTCAGTTTCGGGTACAGATTGAGCACCACGTCCAGGTTGGCCAGCCCCAAGTCGGCGTCGAGCACCAGCACCTTGAGCCCCCGCCGCGTCAGCGCAGCGGCCAGATTGGCCGAAATAAAGGTCTTGCCCACACCGCCCTTGCCGCTCGTGACGGCGATCACCTTGCCCTTGACCGGATGCAGCAGCACGCCCGATGCCTCTGTGCCGGTTGCGTGCTGGGATTTGTGGTCGGTCATGTTCGAATGTTCCTGATTCATTGGGCGCTCTGGCCGTGACCGGCCAGCTGGCCTTCGGCACCTGACCAACCAAACAGCAGCCCTTTTTCTTCTGCGCTCACGTCGGCGCTCAGCACCGGCTCCAGGCGCACACAATTGCGGCCCTCCTGCTTGGCGCGGTACAGCTGCCGGTCGGCGCGCGCCATCCAGTCCACCAACGCCCCCTTGACCCAGGGCAAAGCAAAGGCACCGCCCACGCTGACCGTCACCGGGATCGGCACCAACCCCGGCAAGGCAATCGGTGTCGCTTCAATGGCCGCTCGCGCCCTCTGCGCCACAGCCATGGCGAAGGAGGGTGGACAGCTTGGGCACAACACGGCAAACTCCTCGCCACCGAGGCGTGCCACGTCGTCCATTGGGCGCACTGCGTCGCGCAGGCGCTGTGTCACCTCGCGCAACACCAGGTCGCCTGCCGGGTGCCCGTAACTGTCATTGATGCGCTTGAAATGGTCGATGTCCACGGCCAGCAACAGCGCATACTCACCGCCGCGCGTCACCCGGTCCAGTTCCTGCTCCAGCGCAGTCAGGAATGCGCGCCGATTCATCACCCCGGTCAGGGGGTCGGTCGAGGACAGTTCGCAGAGCGCATCGAGCACCGATTGGAGGTAATGGGTCTCCCCCACTTGCGCGGGCGGTGCCAGCGCCACACCCGCTTGGCGCAGCAAGGCGTCGACCTTTTCCAAGCGCAAAACTGCCATGTCCATGCGGGGATCATAACCGCAACCAACCCGGTCGCGGCGGCTGGTAACGCACCGCCGCGGCGATGGCCTCGATGTGCTCGGCCGTGGTGCCACAGCATCCGCCGACGATATTGACCAGCCCTTCGGCGGCAAATTCGTGCAGCAGGCGCGACGTCACCTCAGGGCTTTCGTCAAAGCCGGTCTCGCTCATGGGGTTGGGCAAACCCGCATTCGGATAGCAGCAGATAAAGGTTTCGCTGGCCAGGCGCGCCAATTCCTGAATGTAGGGTTTCATCAAGGCCGCCCCCAGCGCGCAATTGAGCCCAACCGCCAACGGCTGCACATGGCGCACACTGGCCCAGAATGCGCCCACCGTCTGCCCGCTGAGCAAGCGCCCCGAGGCATCGGTGACGGTGCCGCTGATGACGATCGGCACACGCTCACCGGATTGCTCGAAACACCCTTCGATTGCAAACAGCGCCGCCTTGGCGTTGAGGGTGTCGAAAATCGTCTCGACCAGCAGCAGATCGACCCCACCCTCCATCAGCGCCAGCGTCTGCTCGGCATAGGCCTGCACCAGTTCATCGAAATTCACGTTGCGCGCCCCGGGGTCGTTCACATCCGGGCTGATGCTTGCGGTCTTGGGCGTGGGCCCGAGCGCACCCGCGACAAACCGCGGCTGTGCCGGGCTGGAATAGCGATCGCAGGCTTGCCGCGCCAGCCGCGCAGAGGCCAGGTTCATCTCGCGCGCCCAATCGGCCATGCCGTAATCGTCTTGGGCGACAGAGGTCGCGCCGAAGGTATTGGTTTCGATGATATCGGCACCCGCCGCCAGATAGCCGGCGTGGATTTGAGCGATCACATCGGGACGGGTCAGACTGAGCAACTCGTTATTGCCCTTGACTTCCTGCGGTAGGGCCTCGAGGCGTGCACGCAGCTCGGGCGAGAGTGCTGGCCCACCGTGGCCGCGATATTGCGATTCGTTCAAGCGAAAGCGCTGAATCATGGTGCCCATGGCACCGTCGAGGATCAGGATCCGTTGACGCAGCAAATCGGGCAGTTGGGCGGCGCGGGTGTAGCTTGGCATGATGAGGCAAGACGCAAAAAAGCAAACCCCGAATCGGGCTTGGGCCTGACTCGGGGTTTCATCATAACAGCCTGACGATGACCTACTTTCACACGGGGATCCGCACTATCATTGGCGCGCAGTCGTTTCACGGTCCTGTTCGGGATGGGAAGGGGTGGGACCGACTGGCTATGGTCGTCAGGC
>JBGFRU010000030.1:0-24194 GCA_041694945.1 Pseudomonadota bacterium | reverse complement strand
GGCGGCCGCGCGCTGGCGCGGCGGCCCTGCGGGCGCCCTGGGGCCTGCTGGGCGGGCGGAGGGGGCTTGGCGTTTGGGTGCTGGGTTCATTGGGGTTGTGAGGTCAAGTGTAGGGGCGCGGCAGCGGGCGGCGGCTCGGCGGCCGCTGGCACCGTGGGCAGAGCGGCCAGCGAGGGCAGCGCGAGGTCGCGCAAGAACTGGCGCGTGGTGGCGTACAAGGCCGGCCGGCCGGCGCTCGGGCGCTGCCCCACGACCTCGATCCAGCCGCGCGCTTCGAGCTGCTTCAAGATCCCGCTGTGGATGCTCACGCCGCGCAGGTCTTCCATTTCGCCGCGCGTAACCGGTTGCCGGTAGGCCACGATCGCCAGCGTTTCGAGCACGGCGCGGCTGTACCTGGGGGGCTTTTCGGGGCGCAGGCGCTCGAGGTAGGGCCGCACTTGGGCGCGACTGCGGAAACACCAGCCGGCGGCCACCTGCACCAGCTCGAGACCACGCGGCGCCCACTGCTGCTGCACATCAGCCAGCGCCGCTTGCAGCTGCGCCGGCTGCACCTCGCCCTCAAAAGCGGCGCAGAGCTCGGGCTCTGAAAGCGGCTCTAGGGCGCACAACAGCACGGCTTCTAGGTACAGCGGCAGGTCGGCGGGGTTCATGGGGTGGCGGGCTCGCTGTCGAGCGACCACAAGGATTCGTCATTGTATTGGAGCTGCGCCGCCGCCAGCGCCTGCATCAGGTCGGGCGGGGCTTCGCTGCGCCAGCACATCCACTGCCCGCTCGCCGGGTGGCGCAAGGCCAGCTGATGCGCGTGCAAGGCCTGGCGCTGCAAACCCAGCGCCGGCGGGCCGCCATACAGGGTATCGGCCACCAGCGCGTGCCCGGCCCACGCCAAATGCACCCGGATCTGGTGCGTGCGACCGGTGTGCAGCTTGCAGCCCAGCAAGCTGCACTGGCTGCCCAGGGCCAGCGGCCGCACATGGGTCAAGGCCGGTTTGGCGCCCGAGTGCTCGGGCCCGAGCACCGCCATGCGCAAGCGCTGGCGCGGGTCGCGCCCGATGGGCTGCTCGATCGTGTGCTGCGGCCCATGCCGCCAAGCCCCGTGCACCAGCGCCAGATAGACCCGGTGCACCTGGCGCAGCGCGATCTGGCGCACCAAGGCATCAAAGCAGGGCTGCGTTTTGGCCACCACCATCAGGCCGCTGGTGTCTTTGTCGAGCCGGTGCACGATGCCTGCACGCGGCAAAGTGGCCGCGCCCGCGTGGTGCGCCAGCAAGCCATTGAGCAAGGTGCCGCTCCAGTGACCGGCCGCCGGATGCACCACCAAACCCACCGGCTTGTTGAGCACCAGCAGGTGCGCGTCCTCATAGACCGGCTGCAGCGCCATGGGCTCGGGCACAAAGGCGCTGGCTTGGGCGGTGGGGCGCAGCTCGATCTCGATGCGGTCGCCCACGCGCACCTTGTGCGCCGGCTTGGTGCACAGGCTGCCGTTGAGCTGCAAGGCCCCCTGCCCGATCAGGTTTTGCAGCCACGCACGTGAAAACGCGGGCAGGCTCGCCACCAGCACCCGGTCGATGCGCTGGCCATGTTCGCCGGCTTCGGCCAGCCAGTGGCGGCACTCGGGCGCGAGCGCCTCAGGGACCTCATCGGCCTCGTAGGCCTCGTCGTTGGGGAGCGGCGTCGATATAATGGGTTTCGTCAATCTTTGGTTCCGCCACGCGAAGGTATGCACACGATGTTTTCGAGCCGATTATCCGCTTTCGCTCCGGCGCGCTTCCGTGCAGGCCGATCCCTGGCGGCGCTGGCCGTTGCGGTTACCCTGCTGAGCGCGTGCGCCAGCGGCCCCACCGCCGACCCGACCGCCGACTGGAGCCCCAACCGCCTGCACGCCGAGGCCATGGCCGAGCGCGACCGCGGCAACTTCGAGCGCGCGATCACGCTGTTTGAGCGGCTCGAAGGCCGCGCCGCCGGCACCATTCTGGCGCAACAGGCCCAGCTCGAGAAAGCCTTCGCCCACTACCGCGCCGGCGAGCAGGCGCAAGCCATCGCCACCCTAGACCGCTTCATGCGCCTGCACCCGGCCAGCCCAGCGCTGGACTACGCGCTCTACCTCAAAGGGCTGGTCAACTTCCAAGACAACCTCGGCTTTCTGGGTGCGTTGGCCAGCGTGGATCTGTCGGAACGCGACCAGCGCGCCGCGCGCCAATCGTTCGAGGCCTTTCGCGAACTGGTCGATCGCTTCCCCGAGTCGCGCTACACCCCCGATGCCCAGCTGCGCTTGGCGCACATCGTCAACTCGTTGGCTCAGGCAGAAGTCAACGTGGCCCGCTTCTACCTGAGCCGCGGCGCTTACGTGGCAGCCATCAACCGCGCCCAGGTGGCAGTGACCGACTTCCAGGGCGTGCCCGCCGCCGAAGAGGCGCTGTTCATCAAATACCGCGCCTACCAGGCCCTGGGCATGACCGACCTGGCCGCCGACGCGCGCCGCGTGCTCACGCTCAACTTTCCCCAGAGCGCCTTCCTGGGCCAAGGCCCGGCACCCGCACGCGCTGCGTCCTGGTGGCGCTTCTGGTGAGACACAGGGCGGCACACGCGCCCTGCGGTGCATCGACCGCGCCACCAGCCCCTGCCCCAGCGCCGCCCAACCAGCTCACCCCCGCCCCGCCGGCTTCGGCCGGGTGATGCGCTGTATCTCGCGGTACAGCGGCAGCAGGCGTTCGTACATCTGGCAGTACACGCTGGCGTAGAGTTCGTCGTAGATCTGCCGGTTTTGGGCGTTGGGCTCGAAGGTGCGGCCAAGGCGCGTCATGCTGGCCACGGCCGTGGGGAAATCGCGGTGCAGCCCCAGGCCCACGGCGGCGTCGATCGCTGCGCCCAGGCCCGAGGCCTCATAGACGTGCGGGCGCGCGGTCTGCAGCCCAAACACGTCGGCGGTGAGCTGCATGGCGGCGTCGCTCTGCGAGCCCCCGCCCGCGACCCGCAGGGCCGTGATCGGCACGCCGCTGCGCTGCTCGATGCGCTCCTTGCCCTGGCGCAAGGCATAGGCCAGGCCCTCCAGGATGGCGCGGTAAAAATGGGCGCGGTTGTGCACGTCGCCAAAACCGATCACGGCGCCCTTGGCTTCGGGCCCTGGGTGCTTGAGGCCCGGCGACCAGTAGGGCTGCAGCAGCAGCCCCATGGAGCCGGGGGGCACCGCCTCCACCAGCTGGTCAAACAAAGCCTCGGGCAACACCCCCTGCTCAGCGGCGCGCAACTGCTCGGCCAAGCCGAACTCTTCCTTGAACCAGTTCACCATCCAGTAGCCGCGGAAGATCTGCACCTCGGTGCTGTAGTAGCCGGGCAAGGCCGCCGGGTACGGGGGGATGAACGCAGTGACCTCGACGTAGCGCCGGCTGGTGGCGTTGATGGTGGCGGTGGTGCCATACGACAGGCAGCCGATGTCTGGCTCCAGACAGCCGGCGCCGAGCACCTCGCAGGCCTTGTCGGCGGCGGCGGCCAGCAGCGGCAGGCCGACCGGGATGCCGGTGTCGTGTGCGGCGGCGGCGCTGATCGACCCCAGCACCGCGCCCGGCGGCAGCAGCCTGGGCAGCATGCGCTGGCGGATCGGGGCCAGCGCCTGCCACTTCCAGTCCAGCGCCCCAGCCCAGCGCTGGCGCCTGTAGTCAAAGGGCAGATAGCCGACCTGGGAGCCGCTGGAGTCGACGAAATCGCCACACAGGCGGTAGTTCAGGTAGCCCGAGAGCAGCAGATACTTGTGCGTGCGCTGCCAGACCTCGGGTTCGTGGGCGGCGATCCAGTTGGCCTCGGCCTGGCCCAGAAAATAATCGATGGTGTCGTTGACCCCGAGCAAGCCAAAACCGGCGCGCCACCACCAGCTCAGGCTGGGCACCTGCTCGGTGCGGCGCTGGTCCAGCCAGAGCATGGCGGCGCGCAGCGGCTGGCCGTGCCGATCGAGGTTGATGACGGTGCCGCGCTGGGTGGTGACCGCCACCCCCTTGATCGAGTCTTTGGGCACCGGGCAGTGCAGCCACAGCCGCTGGCAGGCGCTGCACAGCGCGCGCCAATAATCGTCGACCGGATACTCTGCCCAGCCCGGCTGCGCCGAAAACCCGGCCGGCAAGGGTTCTTGCGCCTTGGCAACCAAGCGGCCCTGCAGATCAAAGAGCAGGGCACGCACGCTTTGCGTGCCGTTGTCGATGGCGAGCAGGTGTTCCAAGGCGGGCAGACGAGGCAAGGGTCGAGGCACAAACGGCGGCCAACGCACCGTGGCGCATGGCAAGCCGCTGCGCCTCGGGTACAAAAAAACCGGCCGCAGCCGGTTTGTATCACGCCGTGGCCGTGCCGATCGGCCTCAAGCGGTCTCGCCCAGCACGCTGACGTTGACATCGACCACCACGTCGGTGTGCAAGGCCACCTGCACCGTGTAGTCGCCCACGTTCTTGAGCAGGCCGTTGGGCATGCGCACTTGGGCCTTGTGCACGGCGAAGCCCTGGCGGTTGAGCTCGTCGGAGATGTCGTGGTGGGTGACGGAGCCAAACAGGCGGCCATCGACACCGGCTTTTTGCGACAGCTTCAGGCCCACACCGCCCAGCTTGGCTGCCAGCTCTTGGGCGGCAGCGAGTTTGGCCTCGGCGGCTTTTTCGAGCTCGACGCGGCGCGCCTGGAACTCGGCCACAGCGGCCTGGGTGGCGCGGCGGGCGCGGCCGGTGGGGATGAGAAAGTTGCGGGCGTACCCGTCTTTGACCTTGACCACATCGCCCAAGTTGCCGAGGTTGATGACTTTGTCGAGCAGGATGATTTGCATGATTTGGGGCTCCTGGCGATTAGACGCGGTGCTGGTCGGAGTACGGCAGCAGGGCAAGAAAGCGCGCGCGCTTGATCGCCGTGGTCACCTGACGCTGGTAAATGGCGCGGGTGCCGGTGAGGCGGGCCGGGATGATCTTGCCGTTTTCGGCAATGAAGTCGCGCAGCACGTCCACGTCTTTGTAGTCCACCTCGACCACACCGGCGACGGTGAAGCGGCAGAACTTTTTGCGCTTGAACAAAAGCGACTGGGTGTTGCGCTTGGGGCGCTTGTCTTTATTGAAACGTTTCGGAGCAGGCATGGTATTGCTTCCTTAAATGAGCTTGAATTCTTGAATGTGCAGCACAAAACCCTTGCCGTTGCGAGCGTGGGCCATGAAGCCGTGTGCGTCGAGCAGCGTCCCCAGCGGGAGCCTAGCCAGCGCCTCGGCCATGAGCCCAAACCCCACCGCCTTCAACTGCAGCGCCACCTGACGCTGCTGCCCCGACTCGATCTGCACCGACTGGTGCTCGAGCAGCACATCGAGGACGGGAACCGCTGCCGGCGTGTAGCGCAGCGGCTGGGTACCCACCAAGGTGGCTGTGAGGTGCAGGCGGTTGTGCGAGGGGTTGTGCGGGGGGATTGAAGGCTGTTGGGCTTCGGTCGTCGGCGGGTTGGCCACGGGCAAGGGCTGGGGCAGCGCCCCTTAAGCCGCTTCTTGCTGGCTGGACTTGCGCGCCTCTTCGCGCTCAACCGAGCGCATCATGGGCGAAGGGCCAGTGTCGGCCTTCTTGCGCTGCACCACGAGGTGGCGCAACACGGCGTCGTTGAAGCGAAAGGCGTGGTCCAGTTCGGCCATCACGGCTTGGCTGGCTTCGATGTTCAGGCACAGGTAATGCACCTTGGACAACTTGTTGATCTGGTAAGCCATTTGGCGCCGGCCCCAGTCTTCGATGCGGTGGATCACACCGCCGCCAGCGGCGATCATGCCCTTGTAGCGCTCCAGCATGGCGGGCACTTGCTCACTCTGATCCGGGTGGATCAGCATGACGATTTCAAAATGACGCATACACACTCCTTGTGGGTTTTCCTGCTGCCAGGATGAAGCCGCCCCGAAGCGTCAGTCTAGGGTGCGGCAAGGTAAGCGTGGGATTATAGCCCGCTTCGCACCTGCTCCACAAGGTCCTGCACGCGCTGCGGTGGCCGCCGCGTCACCAAGCTCACGGCGATCATGACCGCAAAGCCCACCGGCACCCCAAACACCCCGGCCGAAATCGGCTCGATCCCCCACCACAAGACCACCGGGGAATCGACGCCAAAGACCGAGCGCAGCCACGGCTGGGTGGTGATCATGTAGTACAGCGTCACGCCCAAACCGCTGAGCATGCCCAGCACGGCCGCGCTGCCGGTGGTGCGCTTCCAGAAGATGCCCAGCACCAGCGCCGGAAAAAACGCGGCCCCGGCAATCGAAAACGCCGCCGACACCATGAACAGGATGTCGGCCGGTTTTTGCGCCGCCACGTAGGCCGCGGCCAGCGCCACCACCAGCAGCACCACCTTGGACACCGTGACCCGGCGCGCGGTGGCGGCGTGGGGGTCGATCATCTTGTAGTACAGGTCGTGGCTAAGGGCGTTGGCCATGGTCAGCAGCAGCCCGTCGGCGGTGGACAGCGCCGCCGCCAGCCCGCCAGCGGCCACCAGCGCCGCGATCACGTAGGGCAAGCCAGCGATCTCGGGCGCGGCCAGCACGATGATGTCGGAGCCGATGGTGATTTCATTGAGCTGCAGCAGGCCGTCGAGGTTCACGTCGCTCACGCGCAGCAGCTCGGCGTCGATGCGGCTCCAGTCCGCCACCCAATCGGGCAGCTGGTCGAACGGCGTGCCGACCAGCACGTGAAAGACCTCAAACTTGACCATTACCGCCAGCGCCGGTGCGCTTAAGTAAAGCAGCCCGATGAACAGCAGCGACCACGCCACCGATTTGCGCGCCGCCCGGGCGTCGGGCACGGTGTAGTAGCGCATCAGGATGTGCGGCAAGGCGGCGGTACCGACCACCAGGCAAAACACCAGCGCCAAAAAGTTCAGGCGCGACTCGTGAAACGCCTGCTGCTCGGCCGGGCTGCCGTCGGGGTCGCCCGCAAAAGCCTGCGCGTGCGGCTGCATGCCGCCCAGCGGCAGCGATTTTTGCTGCGCCTCCTGCAACTGGCGCTCCCACAGCAGGCGGGCGCTGCGGGGGTCGCGCGGCAGCGCTGCCAAATCCTGCTCCGCTTGGGCAATCACCGATGGCGAGGCATTGAAATCGCGCAGCGCCTGCACCCGCTCGCGCGCCAGCACGCGCAAGCGCTCCAGCGCCAGCTCTGGGTCTTGCAGCCGCTCTTGCAGCAACAGGGCCTGCTGCTGGTAGATGGCGCGCACCTGCAACTCGGCCGGGTCGCGCATCAGCTCCTGCTCGCGCTCGGTGACCAGTTGCAACTGCTGCCCATAGACCAGTTGCGGCAACGGCGAACCGGTCTGCTGCACCGACAGCCACACCACCGGCACCAGGTAGGCGATGATCAGCACGATGTACTGCGCCACCTGGGTCCAGGTGACGGCGCGCATGCCACCCAAAAAGGTGCAAACCAAGATCCCGCCCAAACCCAGAAACACGCCGACCTCGAACGCCACCCCGGTCAGGCGCGAGGTGATCAGCCCGACGCCATAGATTTGCGCCACGATGTAGACGAAGGAGCACAGGATGGCGGCTGCGATGCCCAGCAGGCGCGGCCACAGTCCTCCGTAGCGCTCGGCCAGAAAATCGGGGATGGTGAACTGCCCAAAACGGCGCAGATAGGGCGCCATGAAAAAGGCCACGAGGCAATAGCCACCGGTCCAGCCCAGCACGAACGCCAGCCCGCTGTAGCCATGCATGTAGAGCGTGCCGGCCAGACCGATGAAGGAGGCGGCCGACATCCAGTCGGCGCTGGTGGCCATGCCGTTGTAAAACGCCGGCACCCGCCGCCCGGCCACGTAATACTCGACCGGATCGACGGTGCGGCTCAGGATGCCGATCGCCGCATAGACCACGATGTTGCCCAGCAAAAAACTCATGCCGATCCAATGCCGCGGCAGCCCCATCTGCTCCAGCAACGCCAGACACCCCACAAACAGCAAAAACGCCCCGGTGTAGAGCAAAAAAACCTTGTGCAGTTGGCGCTCAAAGCTGCGCTGAGCGGCCGGCTTGGCGGGCAGCGAGCGTGGGGGCTTATTCATCTCAGTGGCGCCGGGGCTCGTGGATATCGGGCGGCTCGACCACCCCGTGGTGCTCGTCGAGCCGGTTGGCCGCCCAGGCATAGAACGCGATCAGCAGGCCATAGACCACGATCGCCCCCTGAGCCGCGACCCAAAAACCAAAGGGCCAGCCGAAAAAATAGAAATCCCACTCACGGGCGTAAAAACTCACTCCGAAAGTGACGCCAAACCAGACCAGCAGCAGCAAAAGCGTCAACGCCTTGATGCGGCGCCAGTACAAGGCCCGGTCGCGCATCAGGCCGCCTCCTGCTGCGTGCGGGTGCCCACCAAGGGATGCGCTGCCGCCCGGCCCGGCGCGGGCCCGCTAGGCTGCAACTCCTGTTGCAAAGCGGCCGCCACCCGGGGCTCGAAGCCGCGCAGGTGCGCGATCAGGGCTTGCGCCTGCTCGGGCCGCCCCAGCCGCTGCTGCAGCCGCGCCATCGCCGCGTGCGCGTGCGGGCTCCAGGGTTGCAGCGTGGCGTTGCGTTGGTAGGCCTGCAAGGCTTCGTCGAGCCGACCTTGGCGCTCGAGGCAGCGCGCCAGCCCAAACCAGGCCAGATCGAGCTGCGGCGCCAGTTCGGTGGCGCGCTCGAAAGCCAACCGGGCGGCCTCGTCTTGCTGCAACTGCTCCAGCAAGAAGCCAAGGTTGAAATGGGCTTGGCCGCTCTGGGGCCGCAGTTGCACACAGCGCCCTTGCCAGCGCAAGGCAGCGCGCGGGCGCCCGCTGCGGGCGCGCCAGTAAGCCAGCGCGGCGAGCGCGGCGGCGTCGAGGCGGTTGCGCCGCCAACACCACAGCCACACCCGCGCCCCCAAGCCCTGCCCACCCAGCAAGGTGGCCGCGCCCGCCAAGGCCGGCCCCAGCCCTTGCCACCCAAGGGCCGCCACGCGCGCAGCCATTAGCGGCATTGCTCCAACCCCACTTCAAGGCACAACTGGAGCTTGAGCACGGTGGCCGCCAACCACAGCCCTGTCAGCAGGCAAAAAGCCACCAGCGGCAGGTGCTGGCGCAGCACCCAGCGTGGCGTCAGCCAGCCCGCTACGGTCACGAACGGGCGGCACAGGGTGTCGAGCAACCACAGAAACACGTTCGATTCGAGCGCCTGCGGCGCCAGGCGGCGCAACCCAGCCCCCAGCAGCCAGCGCCCGAGCAAGGCCAACAAGGCCAGTTCGGCAATCAGTTTGAGGGCGGTGACCAACAGCAACATGGGGCCACTCAAATACCGCCCTTGACCAGACGCAGCACCTCGCCTGCGTTCAGGGTGCGCGCGCGCGCCTGAATCTCGGGCAGGTGCTGCTGTTGCAGGTTTTTGGCCGGCCCCAGCAAACCCTGGAAAGTCTGGCGCAACACATCGGTGGACATCACGCGCCCACCGGCGTAGTAGCGCTTGGCCAACTGGCCCAGCGCGTAGGTGGTGGCAAAGGAAAACGCCACCCCGGTGGCGCGCCCGGCCAAGCCGCCCACCGTGCGCCCAGCCATCTTGCCGACCAGGCCACCGAGCAGGCGGCGCCCAAACTGCTCCAGGTACTGCGAACCCATCCCGACCCCGGCAGCGGCGATGAATTCTCGGATATGCCCTTGGTCCAGCGCCACCCCGTGCGCCTTGCCGATGCGGTACACCATCTTGACCTGCAAGGGGATGATGGCCACCGTGGCCCACGATTGCGGCAGCAGCTCCAGCGCGCCGTTCAGAATGGCGTAGCGCAGGATCATCGAATCCAGCGCCGGGTTGCCCGCCACGCTCTGTGGTTGATTTTGGGCCAGGCTCTGGGCCGGCTGTTGCGCCGGGTTGCGCCCCGACAGCGCCGCCGCACCCGCCACCCCGGCCGCCAAGGCCCCCACTCCCGCCATGGCCATGGCAGCCTTGGGCGCAGCCGCCCATCCCTGCGCGGCCGGGGCCACCTCTGGGGTGCGCTCGTCGGCGTCCAGAAAATCGTCGGCATAGGCGGCTGCGGCTACCGAGTGCGTTTGCCGCTCCAGTTGCTCGAGTTCTTGCGCCACCGCCGTTCCCGTGAGCCCAAGCTGCGCCCGCAGTTGCGACAAAAATGCCTGCTCGGCGGTGCTGGCCACGCCGTCGGCATCGCACACCGCCAGCGCCCACTCATAAGCCAGTTGGCGCTGCTCGGCGTCTTCGAGCTGCGCCACCGCCTGCGCCAGCGTGACACGCTTGAGCAGCGCATCCTGCAGCGCCTGCGACAGTTGCGCGGCACCGGCCTCGGCGTCGAGCTGCTGCGCCAGCTCGCGGATGAACTGGCGCTCGCTATCGGCCTTTTGGCCATCGGCCATGGCGGCATGGACCAAAATCGTGAGCAGGGCGCGTTGGGGTTGCGGGTTCATGGCAGAAATCCTGTGTTTAACGGGAGAGGGCAGTTCGCATTATCCATCCGGGCAGCGCAGGCAGCGCAGTAGGCGGCACACTCTCAGCGCAGGCAGTGGCCTCACGGCTCGATCTCGTCTTGATCTGCTTCATCCTGTTCAGCCACGGTCGCCTGCTGCAGATGCAAGCCGGTGCCGTGGGACCATTCCCACCCCCAATAAGCCAGCAGCGCCACCAGCAACAGCAGCGCCAGCCCGACGCGCTTGTTTTTAACCAGATCCGGGCCGGGCCCGCTTTGGCGGCCGCTCAGCATCGGGCGCGCAGCGTTTTTGCGCCGCAACAGGCTGATGCCAAGCAACCAGACCAAGTGCAGCAACACCAAGCCGAGCCAGACTTGGCCCAGCAGTTCGTGCACCGACTCCAGCCACTCAGACTCCAGGCTCTGCACCTGGCTGATGCCGCTGATCAGCACCGATACCGCCACGGCCAGCATCAGCACGGTGATGAGCGCGCCCGCCATGTTTTGCCCCTGTACCCAGTTGGGCGGTTGCCCCAACCGGCCGCGCCATGCTCCCCAGACCGCACGCATCCAGCCCGGCAATGGCCGCACTTTTCCCCACAAGGCCGTCCAGCGCGACTGCGGCGGCCCCCAAAAACCATAGAGCAGACGAAACAGCAGCAAGCCCGGCACGCTGTAGCCCAGCGCCTCGTGCAGCGCTTGCCATGGCTCTTGGCCCGCGCTCACGTAGGCCCCCATAAAGCAAAGGGCAAGCAGCCAGTGAAACATGCGCGTGGGCGCATCGGTCACGCGCCGGCTGGCTGGTCGCGCTGTGACTGGACTGAAAGGTGTGTGGTGCTCGGTGTGCATGGCGTGAATCCCTATAAAAGTGCTGCCCCGGCAGCTTGGCTGGCCACACCTGAGCGCAAGCTGAAGCACGCGTTCATGCTGCGTTCAGCAAGCGGTTTGCACAATGCAATCGCGGGTTCCAGCACTTGGGGCTCGCAAACTTCGCAACCCATCAAACGAGATCACCATGAAAACCCTCACCATGAAAACCCTCTCCATCCTCGCCTTCTGCACCGTCACCGCCCTGAGCGCCAGCCCTGCCATGGCATCGGACTATGGGCGCGACGCCGAGCGCGCCCGCAGCGCTTTGGCCGCCGGCGAAATCCTGCCCCTGTCCACGGTGCTGCAACGCCTGAGCGCCCAATACCCCGGCCATGTGCTGGAAGCCGAACTCGACTTGGAGCAAAATCGCTGGGTCTATGACATCAAACTGCTGTCCCCCCAAAGCGGCGTGCTGCGGCTCGAAGTCGATGCCCGCGACGCCAGCGTGCTGCAGCGGCGCGAAAAGCGCCGTTCGGGCACGCCGACCCCAGCTGTTCAGCCGACAGCCCCGGCTACACCAGCCCAAGCCAACTAAACGGGCTTGCACCTCGCCGCCGCTCACCAGGCACGCCCCATGATCCACCGCCCCTTGCTCGCCTTGGCGCTGGCCCTGAGCCTGCTGGCGCTGGCCGCGCTGCCGGCCTTGGCCAGTGGCGACGCAGGCCGCGAGCGCGACCACGACCGCGCCCGCGCCGCCTTGCTGGCGGGCGAGGTGCTGCCGTTGGGGCAAATTTTGGAGCGGGTGCAGCGCCTGCACCCCGGCCACATGCTCGAAGTCGAACTCGAGCGCGAAGACGGGCGCTGGATTTACGAAATCAAGCTGCTGCAGGCCAGCGGCGGCTTGCTCGAACTCGAAGTCGATGCGCGCAATGGCAGCGTGTTGCGGCGCAGCCGGGAGCGACGCTGATGCGCATCCTGCTGGTCGAAGACGATCCGGCCCTCAGTGCCCAACTGCGCCAGACGCTGGCCGCAGCCGGCTACGCAGTCGATCACGCGGCCGATGGCCGCCAGGCTTGGTTCATGGGCGGCGTGCAGGACTACGACGTGATCGTGCTCGACCTCGGCTTGCCCTTGCTCGACGGCCTGAGCGTGCTCAAACACTGGCGCAGCGAAGGCGTCAAGTCCCCGGTGCTGCTGCTGACGGCGCGCGACCAGTGGCATGAAAAAGTCGCCGGCATAGACGCCGGTGCCGACGACTACCTCAGCAAACCCTTTCACAGCGAAGAGCTGCTGGCGCGCCTGCGCGCCCTGATCCGTCGCGCCCAAGGTATCGCGTCGGCGCTGTTGCAATACGGCGCGCTGATGCTGGATACGCGCAGCGCCCGCGCCACGCTCGACGGCCAGCCGCTGGCGCTGACGGCGCTCGAATTCCGTCTGCTGGCCTACCTGATGCACCGCCCCGACCAAACCGTTTCGCGCACCGAACTGACCGAACACCTGTACGACGACAGCAGTGAGCGCGACTCCAACACCATCGAGGTGTTCATCGCCCGGCTGCGCAAAAAACTGCCCGAAGCGACCATCGAAACCGTGCGCGGAATTGGCTACCGGCTCTGCAGCGCCCAGGGCAAGGCTGCAGCGCCGCCATGAAAACCGGGGCTGCGCGCTCCCTGCGCTGGCAACTGCTGGGCGTGACGTGGGCGGCCGTGGTGCTGGCGCTGCTGCTGGCCGCGCTGCTGCTGGCGGGTTTGTTTCGCCAGCACGCCACAGCCCAGTTTGAACAGCAACTGCGCCACCACCTCGACGATCTGACGGTGCGTTTCGACCCCGCCGCCCCCAACGGCCCGAGCGTACAAGGCGATTTGAACGACCCGCGCTGGCGCACGCCCTACTCCGGCCTGTACTGGCAGATCGAGCGCATCGGCGCAGGCCCAGCGAGTGCGGGCACCAAGCTGCGCTCGCGCTCGCTGTGGGACAGCGCCTTGCAACTGCCCACCACCGCACCCACCGACGGCCGCCTGCACCGGCACCAGATCAGCGGCCCGAGTGGCCAAACCCTGCTGGCGCTCGAGCGCAGCGTTTACCTCAGCCCAGTGGCCGGCCAGCCGGCCGAAGTCTGGCGCTTGCTGGTGGCCAGCCAGACCGACACGCTGGAGCGGGCGGTGCAGGGTTTTGCGCGCCAGTTGGGGATTTATTTGCTGATTCTGGGGCTGGCGCTGCTGCTGGTGGCTTGGGCGCAAGCCACCTTGGGGCTGCGCCCCTTGCGCCAGTTGCAACAGGCGCTGCAAGCGCTGCACAGCGGCAACGCGCAGCGGCTGCAGGGGCAGTTTCCGGCTGAAGTGCTGCCCTTGGTACACGACTTCAACCGCGTGCTGGAGCAAAACCAGCAAGCCGCTGCGCGCGCCAAACGCAGCGCGGGCGATTTGGCCCATGCCATCAAAACCCCGCTGGCCGTGCTTGAACAAATTTTGCACGACCCCACCCACGCCGTGCCCGAGGCCTTGCAGGAACCGATGCGTGCACAACTGAGCAGCATCGGACACCAGCTCGACTGGCACCTGCACCGCGCCCGCTTGGGCAGCGCTGCCTTGCCGGGACAGCGCACGCCGGTGTTGCCGGTGCTCGAAGGCCTGCTGCGCGTGATGCGCAAGATCTACGCCACACCCACCGCCGCAGGCCAAGCCTTGCGCTGGGAACTGTTGCACGACGGCAGCGAGCCCCACTTCCCCGGTGCCGAAGAAGACCTGCAACAAGCCATCGGCAACCTACTCGACAACGCCGGCAAATGGGCCACCTCTGCGGTGCGCATCCGCGTGCAACTCGCACCCGATGGCACCGTGCAGCTCAGCGTAGAAGACGACGGCCCGGGTCTGAGCAGCGCGCAGCAGCAACGCGCCCTCGAACGCGGCGTGCGCTTGGATGAGCGCCAGCCCGGCACCGGCTTGGGGCTGGACATCGTGCGCGACATCATGCAACTGCACGGCGGGCAGGTGCAGTTGCAGCGCTCGGCCTTGGGCGGGCTGGCCGCGACCCTAGTCTGGCCGACCGAGGATGGAATGGTGCAGACCTGAAGCGCGGCCGCGCAGCCACTACACTTATCACCCATGACGCATTCGCCCATCAAACACTGCCGCCAGTGCGGCGCGGCGGTGCAGCACCGGCTGCCCGACGACGGCGACACCCGGGTGCGCGCCATCTGCCCGGCCTGTGGCACCGTCCACTACCAAAACCCGCTCAACGTGGTGGGCACGGTGCCGGTCTGGGGCCCCGACGGCGAGCAGGTGCTGCTGTGCCTGCGCAACATCGAGCCGCGGCGCGGCAAGTGGACGCTGCCGGCCGGCTTCATGGAACTGGACGAAAGCACCGCCGCCGGGGCGGTGCGCGAAACCATCGAAGAAGCCGGGGCGCAGATCGAGCTGCAAGGGCTGTTCACCGTGCTCAGCGTGGCCCGCGTCGGCCAGGTTCATCTGTACTACCGGGCCCGGCTGCTGAGCGACCAGTTCGCGCCCGGTTACGAGACCATCGAGGCGCGGCTGTTCAGCGAAGATCAAATCCCGTGGGACGAACTGGCTTTTCGCACCGTCAAGGTGACGCTGGAGCACTACTTCGAAGACCGGCGCCGGGGCCAGTTCGAGGTGCACAACGGCGAGATCGTTTAGCTAAACAAGCGCCGCGCCAGCACCGAACCGGGCGCCAATTCGCGCGCTTGTAGGGCCTCGCACAGGGCCTCCAGCTCGGCCCCGATCTGGTCCATGGCATCGCTCTGCAAGGGGGTACCGGCGCCGTCGCAGACCAGCCCTTCCATGCTGTGCGCCAGCTGCTGCACCGACTCGCGCAGCCGCACGTAGGGGCGCTCGCTGCGCGCCACGTGCGGCACATCAAGCGCCACCGAAAACTGATTCAGCACCGCTTGCTCGGGGTCGTCGGCCAAGGCGGCTTGGGTCTCGTACTGCAGCACCAGCACCGCCGCCGCGCCCGCTGTGCTGGCGGGCAGCACCAGACGGCCCGGCAACAAGCCCGCCACAAACCCCACCCGCGCCGCGTGCTGCGTCAGGTAACCCGGGCTCCAGGCGGCACGCCGGGCGCGCACATAAAACGACAACTGCGCGTCGTGAGCCAGCGCAAACTGGTCGAGCGTGCGGGCACGCGCCACTTCTTGCATCATGTCGGGGTACTCGGGGCGCAGCTGCAGGGTGTCGGCCAGTTCATCGAGGCGCTGGATGAACTGGGAAAAGCCGATCTCATTGAGCGCGCCGGCCCGATTCACCAGTTGGATGCCGGCCCGCACATTCTGGTAGCGCTCCCCCGGGCGCGGCAGTTCCCACTGCTGCGATTGGGTGTTTTGCGCCTCCACATAAAACGGCTTGCCGTCGATGCGCCGGCTTGCCGGCAAAGCGGCCAAGATGGCGTCACCCGACACCACCTGATCGCTCAGCAGCAGGGCGATGGCGTCGAGCCGGGCATCGAGCACCTGTTGCGGCTGCACCACCTTGGGCAGGTCGGGCACGGCCGTGGCGTCCTGTCCAGCGGCGGTCGGCTGCTGCGCCAGCGACCCCAACACCGGGTCGATGCGCCGTTCGGATTCGGCCTGCGCCCCCGGCGGCAACTGCGCCGACGCAGCGGCTTCGGGGCGGCGCGGGCGCTGACGCCGGGCGTTCCAGAGGTTGTAGAGCAGCAGCGCCACCAGCAGCGCCAGCCCCAGCAGCAGCAGACCGGCTTGCAAGGGCGTGATCACGCTTGCACCTCCAGCATGTCTTGGGCCGATTGCAGGTCCACTGCCACGATGCGCGAGACGCCTTGCTCTTGCATCGTGACGCCAATGAGTTGTTGCGCCATTTCCATGGTGATTTTGTTGTGGCTGATGAAAAGAAACTGAGTCTCGAAGCTCATACGAGTCACCAGTTTGGCATAACGTTCGGTGTTGGCGTCGTCCAGCGGCGCATCGACCTCGTCGAGCAGGCAAAACGGCGCCGGGTTGAGGTGAAAAATGGCGAACACCAGCGCAATCGCGGTCAGCGCCTTTTCGCCGCCCGAGAGCAAGTGGATGGTCTGGTTTTTCTTGCCCGGCGGCTGCGCCAGCACCTGCACCCCGGCCTCGAGGATTTCGCCCTCGCTCCACTGCAGCTGCGCGCGCCCACCGCCAAACAATTCGGGGAATATACGCCCAAATTGCCCATTCACGGCCTCGAAGGTCTGGCCCAGCAGGCTGCGCGTCTCGGTGTCGATGGTGCGGATCGCCCCCTCGAGGGTGTCGATGGCTTGCTGCAAGTCGAGGCTTTGCTCGCTCAAAAATTGCAAACGCTGCTGCGCGACGGCCAGCTCCTGCAGCGCGGCCAGGTTCACATCGCCCAAGGCCTCGAGTTCGCGCTGGCTGCGCTGCACCTGCGCCGGCAGACTGGCCAGTTGCACCCCATCGGCTTCGACGCTGCGCGCCAAGGCCTGCAAGCCGGGCCCATCGTGGGCATCGACCCCAGCCTCCTCCAGGCTCTGGCGTTGCTGCTGCTGGCTCAGTTGCGCCGCCTGCAGCCGCAACTGCAGCTCGCTCAGGCGCGCGCGCAGTGGCGCCAGCCCGTGTTCGAGCTGCATGCGGCGCGCATCGCTGGCGCGCAAGTCGGCGCTCAGGCCGTCGTGGGCGCTGCGCCGCGCTCCCAGTTCTTGCTCGCAGCGGTGCCTGGCCGCCAGCGCCACCTGCAAGGCTGCCTGCGCGGCGGCGTCGGCAAGGGTTTCGAGTTCGGCCAGCGCCTGCTGCGCTTGCCCGGCCAATTCGGCCCCTTGCTGCGCAGCCGCTGCGTGGTTGCGTTGCAGTTCATCTGCCCGGGCCTGCAGGCTGCGTCGGGCAAATTCGGCCTCTTGCGCCTGGCGCTCCAGCGCGCGCGCCTGGGCGCTGGCCTGCTGCAGGGCGTGCTCGGCCCGCGCCTGCTCGGCTTCGGCCTGCTGCAGGGCCTGCTGCTGCCCCTGCAGCTCGTCTTGCAGCGCCTGCTGCTGCGCCTGCACGTGCTGCTGCTGCCCCTGCAACTGCTGCAAGTGCTGCTCGGCTTCGGCACGCTCTCGCGCCAATTGGGCGGCGCGCTGCTGCCGGTGCTCGGCTTGCTGGCTCAGGCGCAGCAGCTCGACTTGCAGCGCATGGGCCTGGGCTTGGGCGGCACTGGCCAAGGCGCGATCCTGTTGCAAACGCTGGCTGGTTTGGCTGCAAGTGGCCTCTGCCGCCGCGTGGGCATGGCGCGCTTGCTCGGCCTGCTCGTGCAAGCGCAGACGCTGCTGCTGCAACTGCTCGATCTCTTGCGCCCGCTCCAGCCAACCCGATTGCTCGGGTGCGGCGGCATAAAAACCCAGGTGCTGCGCGCCCACACTATGCCCTTGCGGGGTGTAGATCAGCTCGGAGCGGCCGAGCGTGGCGCGGGCGGCCAGCGCCTCGGGCAGGTTGGCTGCCGCGTAGCAGGGGCGCAGCCAGCTTGCCAGCAGCGCCTGCAAGGCCGGCTCGGGGCAGTGCAGGTGCTGCGCCAGCGGCTGCAGCGCGGGCGCGGCATCGGAATACTGGGCGGCTTTGGCGGCGTTGATTGCCTCAGCGGCGGCGACTGGAACGTGTGCCGCCTGGTCCAGCGCATCGGCCTGTTCGGCCCGATCTGGCAGCGCAAACAGCACCAGCGCCCCTGGCGGGGGCGCATCGGCGAGCGCCAGCGCTGCCTCCAGGCTGGGCAGCTCCAGCGCCTGCACCCGCTCGCGCAAGGCGGCCTCGATCGCCGTGGCCCAGCCCGCTGCCGGCCGCAGCCGCTGCCACAGCGCCGCGTGCCCTTGCAAGCCCTGCCGGGCCAGCCACTGCGGCAGTTGGCCCGCTTGCTGCAGCTGGGTTTGCAGCGCCTGCAAGGCATCGAGCCGGGCCTGGCACTGGGCCAGCGTCTGCCCTTGGGCCTGCGCCTGCTGCTGGCACTGGCGGCGCTGGCGCTCCCCATCGGCCTGCTCCAGCTGCAGTTGCAGCAGCAAATCTTGGGCTTGCTGCTGGCGCTGCTGCGCCTGCTCCCACTCGGCTTGCAAAGGGGCCAAGCGGGCCTCGTCGGCGGCCTGCGTCGCCAGCGCCTGGGCTTCGCTGTGCAGGCGCTGCGCCCGCTGCTGCCACTGCTCGCGCTGTTGCTCGTGGGCGCGCTGCTGCGCCCCCAGCAGCCCCAGCGCCTGCTGGCGCTCGGTCAGGGCACGGCGGGCGCGCACCAGCTGCTGCTGCGCGGCCTGCAAGGCGGCCTGCACGGCGGGCAGTGCGGCGCTGTGCTGCTGGCACTGAGTGGCCAGCGCAGCGGCCTGCGCGGCCGCCGCCTGCTCTTGCGGCCCCAAGCGCGCCCGCTCCTCGGCGGCGGCGCTGGCGCGCCCCTCCCACTGCGCGCGCTGCTGCTGCAGCTGCTGCAAGCGCTGCTGCACCCGCTGCCGGTTGTCGCGCAGATGCCGAATCTCGCTCTCGAGCCGCGCCACCTCGGCCGCCGCCGCGTACAGATCCCCCTGCGCCTGGTTGAGCGCCTCGCCGGCGGCGTAGTGCGCCTGGCGGGCGGTCTCGGTGTCGGCCTCGAGGCGCCGCAAGGCCGCGGTTTGCGCGTCCAGTTCCAGCTGCACTTGCTGCTCCAAGGTCTGCGCCTGCGCCCCTTCGACCTCGGCTTGGCTGAGCCTGAGCCAAGCCAGTTGCTGCTGGCGCCGCTGCAGCCGGGCTTGCAGAGCGCGGTAGCGCTGCGCTTGCGCCGCCTGCTGCTCCAGCTTGGCGCTGTGGGTCTGCAACTCGGTCAAAATGTCTTGCACCCGGCTCAGGTTGGCGCGCGCATCGAGCAGCCGGGCGGCGGTTTCGCGGCGGCGCTCCTTGTATTTGGAAACCCCGGCCGCCTCCTCCAGAAACAGCCGCAGCTCTTCGGGTCGGCTCTCGATGATGCGCCCGATGGTGCCTTGCCCGATGATGGCGTAGGCGCGCGGCCCCAGCCCGGTGCCCAGAAACAGGTCGTGCACATCGCGCCGCCGCACCGGCTGCTGGTTGATGTGGTAGCTGCTGGCGCCGTCGCGCGTGAGCACGCGGCGCACCGAAATCTCGGCGTAGCGGCCCCACGCACCGGGCACGCGCTGGCTGGCGTTGTCGAACACCAGCTCCACGCTGGCGCGGCTGGCGGGTTTGCGCAACGCGCTGCCGTTGAAAATCACGTCCTGCATCGTCTCGCCGCGCAGCTCGCTGGCCTTGCTCTCGCCCAGCACCCAGCGCACGGCGTCCATGATGTTGGATTTGCCGCAACCGTTGGGGCCGACCACCCCCACCAGTTGGCCCGGCAGGCCAAAGGTGGTGGCTTCGGCAAAGGACTTGAAGCCCGACAACTTGATGGTCTGTAGGCGCACGCTTGCTGCTTCGCTGGATACTGGGCACGA
Organism: Pseudomonadota bacterium; assembly: GCA_041694945.1. Taxonomy (GTDB): domain Bacteria; phylum Pseudomonadota; class Gammaproteobacteria; order Burkholderiales; family Burkholderiaceae_C; genus Serpentinimonas. The sequence continues at coordinate 4,621 of JBGFRU010000030.1, read as the reverse complement.
CCTTGCACGGCCATGCGCCGCCATGCAAGGCCATGAAAGAGGGGAGGCGCTAGTTTAAGGCGCGCGCACCGAACCGGGGCCAAACATACAATGCGAGCTTGCATCCGGCCCCTACCGTCCAACCCGGCCCCCGCTTTCGCAACCCACCGCCCGACCATGAGCCCATCCTTGCAAACCCTGATCGACCAAGCCTGGGAACAGCGCGCCCAGCTCAACCCCAGCAACGCCCCGCGCGAGGTGCAAGACGCCGTCGAGCAGGTGCTCGAGCAGCTCAACAGCGGCCAGCTGCGCGTCGCCACCCGCTCGGGTGTGGGCCAGTGGACGGTGCACCAGTGGCTCAAAAAAGCCGTGCTGCTGAGCTTCAGGCTCAACGACAACGCCATCATCCGCGCCGGCGAGCTGGCTTTTTACGACAAGGTACCGACCAAATTCGCCAACTTGAGCCCGCAGGAACTGGCCGCCACGGGCGTGCGCGTGGTGCCGCCGGCGGTGGCGCGGCGCGGCAGCTTCGTCGCCCGCGGCGCCGTGCTCATGCCCAGCTACGTCAACATCGGCGCCTACGTCGATGAGGGCAGCATGGTGGACACCTGGGCCACGGTGGGCTCGTGCGCCCAGATCGGCAAGCACGTGCACCTCTCGGGTGGCGTGGGCATCGGCGGCGTGCTCGAGCCGCTGCAGGCCAACCCGACCATCATCGAGGACAACTGCTTCATCGGCGCGCGCTCCGAGGTGGTCGAGGGCGTGATCGTGGAAGAAAACGCCGTGCTCGGCATGGGCGTCTACATCGGCCAGAGCACGCCGATCTTCAACCGCGCCACGGGCGAGGTCAGCTACGGCCGGGTGCCGGCGGGCTCGGTGGTGGTGAGCGGCAACCTGCCCAAGACCGCCGCCAACGGCGCCCCCTACAGCCTGTACGCGGCGGTGATCGTCAAGCAGGTGGATGCGCAGACGCGCTCCAAGACCAGCATCAACGAGCTGCTGCGCGACTGAAGCGCGCGCGCCGCAGCTCCAGGCATAGTGCAGTGTCTCGCAAATACCTCGACATGAAACCGCGTCTTCTTGCGCCATGCCGCGTTGCAAGCCCTTGCCATATGCACAATATGGCTGCGGGCTTGCGCCTTGCCTGGCGCAAGAATCCATCGGCTTCATCCTGTCAAGCCATTTGCGAGACACTGCACTAGGGCAACGAACACACAACAGGAGGCACACCGATGGGCCCGATGGAAAAAATCCTGCGCCTGATGAGCGAAAAGCGTGCCTCCGACGTCTATTTGTCGGCGGCCTCGCCGGTGCTGATGAAGGTCAACGGCGTCTGCGCCCCGGTCACGCCGCAGCCGCTGCCGGTCGATGGGCCGCTGCAGCTACTGGCCGAAGTGGTGAGTGCCGAGCAACTGCGTGAATTTCACGCCAGCGGCGAGCTCAACATCGCCATTCCGCTGGTGGGGGTTGGGCGTTTTCGCCTCAGCGCCATGAAGCAGCGCGGCAACTGCGCCATGGTGGTGCGCTTCATCAGCAGCGAAATCCCGGCCTTCGAGTCGCTGCAGCTGCCGCCGGTGCTGGCAAAAATGATCATGGCCAAGCGCGGCCTGATGCTGGTGGTCGGCGCCACCGGCTCGGGCAAGAGCACCACCCTGGCCGCCCTGCTGGACCACCGCAACGCCCACAGCAGCGGCCACATCCTGACCATCGAAGACCCGGTCGAGTACCTGTTTCGCAACCAGCAATCGATCGTCAACCAGCGCGAAGTCGGCACCGACACCGCCTCGCTCTACGTCGCGCTCAAGAACGCCCTGCGCCAGGCCCCGGACGTGATCCTGATCGGCGAAATCCGCGACCGCGACACCATGTCGCTGGCCATCGCCTACGCGCAGTCCGGGCACCTGGTGCTGGCCACGCTGCACGCCAACAACAGCTACCAGGCGCTCAACCGCATCCTCAACTTCTTCCCGGTCGAAGTGCGCCCGACCATGCTCAACGACCTGGCCTCGGCGCTCAAGGCGATCGTGTCGCAGCGCTTGCTGCGCACGGTCGATGGCACCCGCGTGCCGGCGGTGGAAGTGATGATCAACTCGCGCCTGATGAGTGAAATGATCGAAAAAGGCGATTTTTTTGGCGTGCGCGAGGCACTGGAAAAATCCATGGCCGAAGAATCGCAAACCTTCGAATCCGACATCGCGCGCCTGATCCTGAGCGGCAAAATCGAACGCCAGGAAGGCTTGGCATACGCCGACTCGCCCACCAACCTGATGTGGCGGCTGCAAAACCAGTCGATTCAATCGCGCACGCCAAACCCCAGCGACCCGCCCGCCGCCTCGCCCCAAACGCCCTCGCCCAGCGGCCCCTCGTTTGCCGACTTCACGCTCGACGGCTAGTGCAACGCCTCGGGCACGGGGCACGAAACCTGCGCAAACCCGCACCCCGCACCGCGTTCTGGCGCCTGGGCGAAAATATCGGCCCGATCGATCGCCACCCGAAAGCCCCGCCTTGAACCGCGTCAACCCCTTGCCTTCCAGCCCCCTGCCCGCCCCTGATTCCAGCGCCCAGGCCACGCCCCACCCCACACTAGCCTTGGCCGAGGCGCTGATCGCGCGCGCCTCCGTCACCCCGGCCGACGCCGGTTGCCTGGAGCTGATCGGCACGCGCCTGGCCGCGCTCGGTTTTGCCTGCGAGCGCCTGGACAGCGGCCCGCCCGATGCGCGCGTGCACAACCTGTGGGCGCTGCGCCAGGTGGCGGGCGACGCGCCGGTGCTGGTCTTTGCCGGCCACACCGACGTGGTGCCGCCTGGGCCGCCGGAGCGCTGGCACAGCCCGCCCTTTGCCCCCAGCGTGCGCGACGGCCGGCTCTACGGCCGCGGCGCCAGCGACATGAAGGCCTCGCTGGCGGCGATGGTGGTGGCGTGCGAGCGTTTTCTGGCCGCGCAGCCGCAAGCGCCGATCAACATCGGCTTCTTGCTCACCAGCGACGAAGAAGGCCCGGCGCGCGACGGCACCGTGGTCGTCTGCCGCGAGCTGCAGCGGCGCGGCCAGCGCCTGGACTGGTGCATCGTCGGCGAACCCACGGCGCAGGCGCGCACCGGCGACACAATCAAGAACGGCCGCCGCGGCAGCCTGAGCGGCCGCTTGAGCGTACACGGCAAGCAGGGCCACATTGCCTACCCGCAGTGGGCACGCAACCCCATTCACATGCTGGCGCCGGCCTTGGCCGAACTGGCCGCCACGCAATGGGACGAAGGCAACGCGCACTTTCCGCCCACCACCTGGCAGTGCAGCAACCTGCACGCCGGCACCGGGGCCAGCAACGTGATACCGGGCACGGCGGTGCTGGACTTCAACTGGCGCTTTGGCACCGCAAGCACGCCCGAGCACCTGCAAGCGCGCTTCGAGCAAGTGCTGGCGCGCCACGGCCTGCAGCCCGAGCGCGACTACACGCTGGCGTGGAGCCTGAGCGGCCTGCCCTTCCTCACCCCCGAGGGCACGCTGCTGCAGGCGCTGCGCCGCGCCGTGCACGCCGTCACCGGGCTGGAGGCGGAGCTTTCCACCAGCGGCGGCACCAGCGACGGGCGCTTCATCGCCCAGGTCTGCCCGCAAGTCGTGGAGCTGGGGCCGCCGAATGCCACCATCCACCAGGTCAACGAGTGCATCGCCCTGGCCGAGCTGGAGCCGCTGACGGCAATTTACGCCCGCGTGCTGGCCGAGCTGGCGCAGGCCGGATCGGGCACCGGCGCTTGACCGCCCCCGATGCGCCTTGGGCCAGCGCGAGCCTTGCACCGCACAATATGAACCGCAACTGACATTCTGTTACGATTATGGGGAGAGTTTGCCCATGGCCTACGCCTTCCAATTGCTAGCCGTGCTAGACTGGCAACATGAACCCCAACCTGCATGTATTTGCGAGCTTTGAAACCAGCGACAACCACGCTGCGGGCACTGATTGCAGCATATCCCCCATTTCTTAGAGGGAAGGGGATAGGGAATGCAAATCAGCAACCAGGGCTTGAACGCCTTCATTCAGGCCGCCCACTTGGCCACCTGGGAGTGGCACATTCCGTCCGGGCGCTTGCGCGTCAATGAACATTGGGCGGCCCTGCTGGTGCTGAACCCGCAGGAGCCGCAACCTTGCTCGCTTCAAAGCTGGAGCAGCCGCGTGCACCCCGACGATTTGCCGCGTGCGCAGTCCGCCCTCGATGCGCACCTGCGCGGGGAAAGCCAGCGTTACACCTGCGAGCTGCGCCTGCGCCACCAGGCCGGGCATTGGTTCTGGATTCAGGATTACGGCCAGGTGGTGCAGCGCGACCAGAACGCTGCGCCCCTGCTCATGTGCGGCGGCTGGATCGACATCCAGGCGCGCAAGCAAGCCGAAGCGGCGCTGCGCGCCAGCGAAACGCTGCTGGCGCGCTCGCAGCAGATCGCGCACATCGGCTCCTGGCGCTTGGACTTACACAGCTTTGAGCTGGAATGGTCGGACGAGGTCTATCGCATCTTTGGCACCGAGCCGCGCAGCTTTGGCGCCAGTTACCCGGCCTTTCTCAGTTATCCATTCCGCGAACGCGGCACCCGCGACGCATGAAACCGGTGTGTAATTGAGGGGCGGCGTCCGGCACAGAGGTCGGTTCGTACTTGG